>NZ_JACBZR010000001.1:0-676500 GCF_013408335.1 Nocardioides panzhihuensis
GGCCCGCGCAGCGCACCGGATCTGCTCGGGGTCGGCCCAGGCGGGAGTGTCACCCGCGAGGCTGAGGACACGCGCCACCTCCTTGTCGTCACCGCGCAGCGGGCCGATGACGCCGGTGAGATAGGCCCAAGCCGTCGTGGCGAGGAAGGCGACCGCCATGAGCGTGCCGACGACCACGAACCAGCGCAGCGCCAGACGTACGGCCCGGCCGCGGTCGCGCCGCCGCCGCGGCATTGGCGGCAGCCCGAGCCGTCGCCGGCGGGCGTCCTCGGCCGCCGCGTTGGCGAGCTCGGTCGGTTTCGGGCGTTGCTGAGCGGTGTTTCCGGTGGGGTCGGACATCTCACTCTTCCTCGAGAAGGGTCAGCGAGGATCGTAGAGGGTGGCCCTTTGCCGAATAGCCCTGCCACTCCCTCCAGGGGTCTCGACGACGCGGACTACTGCTTCCACCTCGCCGCGGTATTCAACAGCCGGTCGATGGAGCCGCGGGTCCTCGTCGTCGCCACGCCACCGGTGGCCCGTTCCATCTCGAAGGTGGGGCTCCCCGCGGAGTTGCGGGGTTTGCGGATCAGGCACAGGGCGATCCCGTCTCCGATGTGCAGCACGTCGACGTCGTCTTTGGAGTTGGTCCACGGCAATGACCAACTCGGCTCCTTGCCGCCCTGGAAGATCGTCACGGTCTCGCGGTACGTATGGGGGGACTGGTGCTTCTCGAACACCCCCAGCGCAAGCACGCGTTCCAGATCTGTCAGCGGCCTCACGATGGCTGCGTCGTCGTACCCCGCCGCGGCCACCAGCTCGCTGGCTGCCTGAGCCACAACTCGCTCGGGGTTCTCGGCCTCCAACAACACCGTCCCGTTCGTCTGGAACGACTTCACGCGCGACGCGCCGCCCCGATCGAGCGCACCCTCCAGCTGCTCCCGGTTCGGCGACCCGGTGTGACCGAGATTGAGGTTCCTGTAGAACACAACGTGCATCACGATCTCCGGGGCTTCGCCAGGGGACGGTTCACGGTGTGTCATCGACCTTCGTACAACGTCGTCCGTTCGCGTACGTCCCGGCCTATGCCGGCCCCGATCTCCTCGAGCTCGGCGACCGTCTTCGCCGATCCGTGCTCGGAGCCGGCCATCCGCGAGATGGTCTCCTCCATCAGGGTGCCGCCGAGGTCGTTGGCTCCGGCCTGGAGCATCGCCCTGGTGCCGTCGACGCCGAGCTTGACCCAGCTCGTCTGGATGTTGTCGATGCGGCCGTGGAGCATGATCCGGGCGAGGGCATGGACGGCGAGGTTGTCGCGCATGGTCGGGCCCGGACGGGCCGCCCCGGCGAGGTAGATGGGCGCACTGGTGTGTACGAACGGGAGCGGCACGAACTCGGTGAGCTCCGCGTTTCCGTGCTCGCGGGCCCTGTCCTGGATGCCGGCGAGGACACGGAGGTGGCCCACCCAGTGGCGTGGGTTGTCCACGTGGCCGTACATCATCGTCGACGTCGTCGGGATGCCGACGCGATGCGCGGTGGAGATGATCTCGATCCACGTCTTCGCGGGCAGCTTGCCCTTGGTCAGCACCCAGCGGACCTCGTCGTCGAGGATCTCCGCGGCGGTGCCGGGCAGGCTGCCGAGCCCGGCCTCGCGGACCTTGATCAGGAAGTCCTCGATCGAGAGACCGGTGCGAGCGGTGCCGTTGACGATCTCCATCGGGCTGAACGCGTGCACGTGCATCTCCGGCACCCGCTGCTTCACCGCCTGGGCGAGGTCGAAGTAGGCGGTGCTGGGGAGCTCGGGATCGATGCCGCCCTGCATGCACACCTCGGTGGCGCCCAGGTTCCACGCCTCCTCGGCGCGGTCGGCGACCTGGTCCAGATCGAGGGAGTACGCATCCGCGTCCGTCCTCCGCTGGGCGAAGGCGCAGAACCGGCAGCCGACGTAGCAGACGTTGGTGAAGTTGATGTTGCGGTTGACGACGTACGTCACGGTGTCGCCGTTGACCTCTCTGCGCAGGTCGTCGGCGAGCGCGGTGACCTGTCGGAGCAGGTCGCCCTCGGCGGTCATCAGGGTCAGCGCGTGCTCGTCGGAGAGGTTGCCGGGGTCCTTCTCGGCCGCCCGAAGCGCCGCCAGACCTTCGCTGGTCGAGCGTCCCCCGCTGGTCGAGCCGCCGGAGCCGCTAGGCGGAGGCGTGTCGAGACCAACACGGTCCCCTGCCGCGCTCGATGGGACTGTGTTGGTCTCGACACGCTCGCTGGCGCTCGCGGCTCGACCAGCGGGAGCGGAGGTGGTCTTGGCCGCCTCCCGGACCTCGTCCCAGTCGCCGTAGACCGTCTCGAAGTCGTCACGGCGGTCGTTGGTGCGGCCGGTGGTGTCGACGGAGGCGTGCAGATCGACTCGCCCGGAGGCGGAGAAACCGCCGTCGGGCTCCTGCCACGGGCGGCCCTCGGGCCGGACGCCGTCAGTGGCCAGCCCGTCCTCGTCGGCGAGCGCCTCGACATGGGACAGGACGCGCGGGTCGATCCAGGACTGACCGTCGCGCAGGGTGGCCGTGACGTACTCCGGGTGGACGGTCAGCCGCGGTCGCAGCGTGAAGCCGGCCTCGGCGCTCACCTGGCGCAGCGCGTCCAGCGAGGGCCAGGGCCGTTCGGGGTTGACGTGATCGGGTGTCAGCGGCGAGACCCCGCCCCAGTCGTCGATCCCCGCGCCGAGCAGCGCCCGGCACTCGTCGAGGTCGACGAGGTTGGGCGGCGCCTGGACGCGGGCCTTCGGCCCGAGGACGATCCGGGAGACGGCGATCGCGGCCAGATACTCGTCGAGCCCCAGGTCGTCGACATGGCGCATCGCGGTCGACGGCTTCGCCCGGAAGTTCTGGACGATGACCTCCTGCAGCCCTCCGTACGCCTTGTGGACCTTGCGCAGCGCGAAGATCGTCTCGGCGCGCTCGGTGAGCGTCTCGCCGATGCCGACGAGGAGTCCGGAGGTGAACGGGATCGAAAGGCGACCGGCATCCTCGAGCACCCGCAGCCGTACCGCCGGGTCCTTGTCGGGTGAGCCGAAGTGGGCCTCGCCCTTCGTCTCGAACAGCCTGCGGCTGGTGGTCTCGAGCATCATCCCCATCGACGGGGAGACCGGCTTGAGCCGGTTCATCTCCTCCCACGACATCACGCCAGGGTTGAGATGGGGGAGGAGCCCGGTCTCCTCGAGCACGCGGACCGCCATCGCCCGCACGTAGTCGAGAGTCGACTGGTAGCCGCGGCTCTCCAGCCACTCCTGCGCCTCCGGCCACCGGTCCTCGGGCCGGTCGCCGAGGGTGAACAGCGCCTCCAGGCAACCCAGCTTCGCGCCCTCGGCGGCGATCTCGAGGATCTCGTCGGGGCTCAGGTAGGGCTCGCGTCCCTCTCGCTCCGCCTGTCCCGGCGTCTCCACGAACGTGCAGTAGTGGCACCGGTCCCGGCACAGCTTGGTGATCGGGATGAAGACCTTCGGGGAGTACGTCACCGTCTCCGGTCGCCCCGCGGCGACCAGCCCGGCGTCGCGTACCTTCGCTGCGGCGGTGGTCAGCCGGTCGAGGTCGTCGCCCCGGGCCGCCAGGAGAGCCGAAGCCTCCGCCACGTCCAAGGCTGCGCCACGCTCGGCCCGGGCCAGCGCCCGGCGGATCTGCTGGGGTGTCGGCTGCTCGCTCATCACGAGCAGCCTAGTAGGCGCCGTCCAATTGTCGAACTAGTTGTCGATCTGGGCGCTCGCGCCGGGAGCGCTGGCGACGAACCTGTCGTTCCAGACCTTGGGACCCGACCAGTCGACGACGGCGCCCTTGCCCTGGCCGTCAGGGGTGCCCGGCCAGACGCACTTGGCGTTCTTCGCCTCCGAGCACTTGCCGCCGTTGAGGGTGAGCTTCACGTTGAACTGCTTGCCGGACTGGAAACCCTCGAAGGTGAGCCGCCAGGTGTTGCACTCGACCTTCTGCCTCGTATAGGTCGGGTCGGTGCACTTGTCCTGCTTGACCCACTCGAGCTTCTTCGGCGCCGCCTTGCCGCAGACGTCGGCGTCGGTGGCCTTCTCGGTGCCCCAGGCGAAGGCGACGGTGGTCTTGACCGCAACGCAGCCCTCGACACCGCCCTCGGTGACGGGGAGCTCGTAGGTGGAGCCCTTGAGCTCCTCGTAGCTGCTGCTGCCCTTCTTGGCGATCCCGATCACCGACTCCCCGCCGGGAGCAGTGGGCTCCTGCACGTCGAAGTCGACCTGCATGTAGGCAGGCTTGGGAGTGACCTTGGCGCCGAGCGCGTCGGCCTTGACGTAGCACGCGTCGAGGGCCTCGACGGCCTTCTCCTTGGCCGGGCCGGCGGCGCCGGGGTCGCCGTCCTTGAGGAGGTCCGTGACCGCGATCAGGCCGGCCATGGAGGTCTTGTCGACCTCCTTCTCCATGCAGCGGGTGTCGCCGACCTTCCAGTTGTCGCCGATCTCGGTCGACCAGGACTCGGTGCAGTCGAGCAGGCCCTGGGCGAAGTTCATCGCGTCGTCCGCGGGCCATTCGCCGGTGTAGGTCCAGTCGTCGCCCGCGTCCACGACGCCGTGGGAGCGCAGCTCGGCGGCGGGAACCTTCTCGACCAGAGACTCGGACGCACAGGTCATCTGGTCCTCGGTAGCCCACCCCGGCTTGGGTACGCCGCTGGCGATCGCCTCGGCAGCCCTGGCATCGTCGCCGTGGAGGCCGAAGATGCCGAAGCCCTGGGTGAAGATGCCGGCACCGAGGAGCAGAACCGCGGCGACGCCGCCGCCGATGATGGCGTAGCGCTTCTTCTTGTCGCCGTCGTCGCCGCCCTGGCCGGCGCTGGAGTGGTGCGACGGGAGCCACTCGGGCTGGCCGCCTCCGGCGGCGGCGCCGGCGTTCGTCGCGGCAGCGGTCTTGGGCAGGCCCTTGCCGCTGTGCACGACCGTGGAGTCGGTCTCGTTGGCGAGCGGGGCGGGAGTCGGGGTGCCCTCGCCCGGGCGCTTGACGATCGTCGGCTGTGCCTCGGCCTCGGGAGCCTTGTTGCCGGCTCCGGAGGTGCCGTCAGCGGTGGTGTCCCAGGTGACCCCGGGGCGGGAGCCGAGGTCGGCCGCGGCCGCTGCGGCGGCACCGCCGACGACACCACCACCGAGACCGGACTCCTCGAGCCGGTCGGCGGCCTTGTCGAGCGCCTTGGCGAGCTCGGCGGCGGTGCGGTAGCGGTTCTCCGGCTTCTTCGCCAGCGCCCGCTGGATGATCGGGTTGAGCAGGTCGGCGCCCGGTGTCGAGGCGGGCAGCCGCGGCACCGGGTTGTTGATGTGGGCGCTCATCAGCTCGAAGTCGCTGCCGGTGTAGGGCGCCTTGCCGGTCAGGCAGGCCCACAGCAGACAGCCAGCGGCGTAGATGTCGCCCGACGCGGTCGCCTGCTCACCCATGTGACGCTCGGGGGACATGTAGGGCAGCGAGCCCACCACCGAACCGGCCCGGGTCACGTTGGAGTCGCCCTCGGTCGCGATGCCGAAGTCGGTCAGGTAGGGGACGAGCTCGCCCTCCTGGCGCTCCCACAGGAGCACGTTGGACGGCTTCACGTCGCGGTGGACGACACCGACGCGGTGGGCGTCGAAGAGCGCGTCGCTGACGTCGCTCACCAGGCGCAGCGCATGGACGGTCTCCAGCGGCCCCTTGGTCTTCAGCCAGCCGTGCAGGTCGCCGTCGGGGACGTACTCGGTGACGAGGTAGACCGTGCCTTCGACCTCGCCGTACTCGATGATCTGCACGATGTTGCGCGAGCGCAGCTTGGCCAGGATGTTGGCTTCCCGCTCGAAGCGGGTGATGAAGTCCTTGTCGACGGTGAGCGAGGGCAGCACCAGCTTGAGCGCCACCTTTCGGCGCAGCGCCGGGTCCTTCGCCTGGTAGACGACACCCATGCCACCTTGACCCAGGACCCGTTCGATCACGTAGCGACCGAACTTTTCGCCTTCCTGGGGGAACGCAACCATCGTTAGAACCTCGCCCTGATTTTTTTACCCGATTCGACCTCTGCCGAAACCCTAGCGTCCCGTCAACGAACGTCGTGCGGCAACGCCACGGTCGAGACCGATTGTGCTGATCAATTCCCTGGGGTGCTAGTTGGGCAATCTGGCGGTCAGCCCGTCGACCTCGGCGGTGAAGCGGTCCTTCCAGCCCTTGGGTGCGGTCCAGTTGGTCCAGGTGCCGCTCGGCTTGGTGACGAAGGCCCTGTCCGAGCACGATCCGGAGGCCGATCGGCAGTCGCCGCCGTTGAGCTTCAGCTTGATCGTGACGCTGGACAGGAGCTCGTAGCCCTCGTAGCGGAGCGTCCAGGAATTACACGGGGCGTACCTCGGCTGGGCGCACGACTTGTCCTTGGTCCACCACAGCCGACGGTCCTTCGCCTTGCCGCAGGCCTCGTCCTCGCTGGTCTTGGTGGTGCCCCACGGATAGCTGATCGAGGCCTCGAAGGTGGCGCAGCCCTCCTGGCCGCCTTCACGGACGGGGATGTTGACCTTTCCGCCGGTCACCGGCTTCCACTCCGGAGAGTCGGCGGACTTCGCCCGCACGACCACCTCGCTGCCCGCGACGGCCGGCGCCTTGACCGCGAACTCGACGCCGAGCACGGCGGGAGTCGCGGTCGCGGTCGGTGCGGTGAGCTCGTCGCTCACGTAGCACTCGTCCAGCGCCGAGACGGCCTTGTCGGCCTGCTTGGTGACGCCGGCGTCCTCGATCTCCATGGTCTGCGTGGCGATCAGACCGGCCATCGCCGCCTCGTCGACGTCACCGAGGCAGTCGGTGTCGGCCAGGGCCCACTCCTTGCCGATCGTCTTGCTCCAGTCGCCCGAACAGGAGAGCAGACCCTCGGAGTACGCAGTCGCCTGCGGTCCTCGCCACGCGCCGGTGTAGGTCACGGTCTCACCGGTGACCTTGATCAGCCCGGCCTTGCTCAGGGCGTCGCTGCGCTCGTCCTTGACCAGCTGCTCGGCGGCGCACTTGGCGTCGCCCGCCGACGCCCAGGCCGGCTTCGGGGCGTCCGCGGAGATCGCGACCACCGCCTTCTTGTCCTCGGCGCTCAGCGGCCCGAACCCGAGGCGTCCGGTGAAGAACGCCCAAGCGCCGGTCCCGAGCAGCGCGACGAGCACCAGCGCGCCGGCGGCGCCCAGCCCGATCAGCAGTCCCTTGTTGCTCTTCTTCGGCTGGTGGTGCGGCGGGAGCCCATAACCCGAGGCGTACGCGGTCGGCGGCTGTCCTGGAGGCGGACCGTAGCCGCCGGCCGGTGCCACGGGCATCGCCATCGTCGGTGGCGGCGGGGGCGGTGCCGCCGGAGCCTGGCCCGGCGGACGGGACGGCGGCGGCTGGGTCGGCGGTCCGGACGGCGGCGGGGGCGGGGTCGCTGCAGGTGTCGTCGGGGGAGGCGGCGGAGGAGGCGGGGCGGGGCTGGAGCCGGGGATCCGGGTCGCGTCAGGGTCGACCGGGTTCGCCGGCTCAGACGCCGGAGGTGGCGTGGGCCGCGGCGTACCGGGTCTCGTCTTGTCCTGGTCGTCTGGCCCCATGTCGCACGTCCTGCATGTCAGTGAAGTGGAGCGACCGGGCCGAGCGACCCGAGTCGTTAGAGACCGCGCGGGCAGGGGCACCTGCTCCGCGTCGCGATACGGGCGCGCTGGCTGCGTTGTCGCCTCTCGACGGTGCAACCAGACCGCCTTCGAGGCTCCGCCTTGCCAGCACACCCGTCTCGCGACGCTCGCGACGGCGCCCCTACCCACGCGATCTCTAAGCACATCGTAAAGACACTTCGCCGAATTCGCAGCCGAGACATCGGTACCAATCTGGGAACGCTTCCCAGCGGCTGTCCGCAGACCGTCAGGCCAGCCATTCCTTGACCTGGCTGATCGCCGCCGGGGCGTCCGTCCCGAAGGCCGGAGTCACCTGCAGGCTGGTCACGCCGGCCTCCTTGAACGCCGCGATCCGCTCCTTGACGAACGACTCCGGACCGACCAGGTTCCCGGCCTCGAGCCACGCCTCGGGCACCTCGGCCTCGGCGTCGCGCTTGTGCCCGTCGAGATAGAGGTCCTGGATCTTCTTGGCCTCGGCCTCGAAGCCGTACTTGACGGCCATGTCGTTGTAGAAGTTCTTGCCGCGCGCGCCCATGCCGCCGACGTACAGCGCGAGCAGGCCGCGCATCGTGTCGCGGTGACGCTTGGCCTCGTCGGGGTCGTCGGTGATCGCGAGCAGTCCGCCGGCGGAGATCTCCAGGGGCTTCAGGTCGGAGGAGCGCTTGGCCAGACCCTTGTCGATGGCGTCGCCCCAGACGTCGCGGGCCTTGTCGGGCAGGAACTGGAACGGCAGCCAGCCGTCGGCCACCTCGGCGGTCATCGCGACGTTCTTGTCGCCCAGCGCGGCCACCCACAGCGGAGTGTCGGGACGCTCGGGCTTGTTGAGCAGCTTGAGCGGCTTGCCGAGGCCGGTGCCCTGGTCGGCGGGGAGCGGGAGCTTGTAGAGCCCGTCGCTCTGCAGTCGCTCACCACGCAGCCCGGCGCGCAGCAGCGCGATGATCTCGCGGGTGCGGGTCAACGGCTTGTCGTACGCCACCCCGTGGAAGCCCTCGATTACCTGGGGCCCGCTCGCGCCGAGGCCGAGGATCGCCCGCCCGCCGGAGACGTTGTCGAGACCGGCCGCGGTCTGGAGCAGCGCTCCCGGCGTACGGCTGTAGATGTTGAGGATGCCTGCCCCGAGCTCGACGGTCTCGGTCTTCGCGGCCAGGTAGCCCAGCAGCGAGACCGCGTCGAAGCCGTACGGCTCGGCGACCCACAGCTGGTCGAGGCCCGCCTTCTCCAGGCCGACGACCTGGTCTGCGGTGTCCCGCGGGTTGCCGAAGTAGGTCAGGGGCATCGCAAGCTTCATGCCGATGAGGCTACCGTGATCGTGTGACGGAGATCAGGTTCGGATACAAGGCGTCCAATGAGCAGTTCGCACCCACGGAGCTGCTGAACTACGGCGTGATGGCGGAGGAGCAGGGTTTCGACTCGGTCTTCATCTCCGACCATCTCCAGCCCTGGCGGCACGACGGCGGGCATGCGCCGTTCGCCATGACCTGGCTGGGTGCGCTCGGCGCACGCACGGAGCGGATCACCATGGGGACGTCGGTGCTCACCCCGACGTTCCGCTACCACCCCGCGATCGTGGCGCAGTCGTTCGCGACCCTCGGCTCGCTCTTCCCCGACCGCGTCGTGCTCGGGATGGGCACCGGTGAGGCGATGAACGAGGCGCCGCTGGGTGTGGAGTGGCCCGAGGGCAAGGTGCGTTTCGCGCGGTTCCGTGAGGCCGTGCGCGTCATCAAGAAGCTCTGGTCGGAGGACCGGGTCACCTTCGAGGGCGACTACTACCAGCTCGACCGGGCGACCATCTACGACAAGCCGGCCACGCCGGTCCCGATCTACCTGGCCGGGAGCGGTCCGGCCGCGACGAAGTACGCAGGCCGTGCCGGTGACGGCTACATCACCACGTCCGGCAAGGGTGCCGAGCTCTACACCGACACCCTGCTCCCGGCCGTGCGGACCGGCATCGAGCTCTCCGAGCGCAAGCCGGAGGACGTCGACATGATGATCGAGGTCAAGGTCTCCTTCGACCACGACCTGGAGCAGGCCATGGAGGCCACCCGCTTCTGGGGTGCCCTCGGGCTGACGCCGGAGCAGAAGCACTCGGTCGAGGATCCGGTCGAGATGCAGCGTCTCGCCGACGCGCTGCCGACCTCGGCGACCGCCAAGCGGTTCATCGTGTCCACCGACCCCGACGAGCACGTCGCCCGGATCAAGGAATACCTCGACATGGGCTTCACCCACCTGGTCTTCCACGCCCCGGGCCCGGACCAGGCGAAGTTCCTGAAGCTCTACGGCGAGGAGATCCTGCCGAAGCTCCGCGCTCTCGTCTGAGCAGAACCAGGGCCCCGGCCGGCAGACTCAGGCCGGGGCCCTGGGAGGACCGCCCCACATACGCCATACGCCGCGTAGACGAGTTGTGTTGCACCTGTTTGAGACCGGTTGCCGATTTCGTCTCCGGTGTGCGTGACGGGCGCGAGGGGCTCTAGGCCCTACGCTCACCTCTCATGAGTTTGATGGTCGACCCGTTCGTGGACGCTGCCGAGAAGCACCGACGCGAGCTGAGGGTGCACTGCTACCGGATGGTGGCGAGCTTCGACGAGGCCGAGGACCTGGTGCAGGAGACCATGGTCAAGGCGTGGGAGCGACGCGACCAGCTGACCGACCCGGAGGCCGTCCGGGCGTGGCTCTACCGGATCGCGACCAACACCTGTCTCGACTTCCTGCGTCGCAACGAGCGGCGCCCGAAGACGTACGCCGCGCTGCCGGGCTTCGACCACGGCACCGGTGAGCCCCCCGAGCTGCTGGAGTGGCTGCAGCCGTTCCCCGACGCCCTGCTGGAGCCGGAGCGGCCGGAGGACGAGGCGGTGGCGCGGGAGACCATCGAGCTGGTCTTCCTGACCGCGATCCAGCATCTGACCCCGCAGCAGCGGGCGGTGTTCGTCTTCCGGGAGGTGCTCGGCTGGTCGGCCGCGGACACCGCGGCGGCGCTCGACGTCACGGACGCCACCGTGAACTCGCTGCTGCAGCGGGCCAAGCCGGCGCTGCGCCGGCACCTGCCCGAGGACCGGTCGACCTGGCGCACCGAGGGGCCGACCGAGGAGGAGAGCAAGGTCATCGACGCCTACATCGCGGCCGGGGAGAGCAACTGGCGTGAGGGCATCGCCGACCTGCTGACGAGCGACGCCGTGCTGACGATGCCGCCGAACCCGTTCTGGTTCTCCACCCGCCAGGCAGTGCTGGACTTCGTGCTGCCCAACCTCGACCCGTCGTCCCCGACCTACCTCGGCGAGTGGTGCTTCATCCCGGCCGCCGCCAACCGGATGCCGGCGGTCGCTGGCTACGTACGCCGCCCGGGCACGACGATCTACCGGCCGCAGGTGCTCGACGTGCTCCGGGTCGTCGACGGCAGGATCGCCCAGATCACCACCTTCGAGCCGCATCTCTTCCCTGCCTTCGGGCTCCCGCAGGCGCTCTCCTGAGACGATTCCTGAAAATACTTCGCGGCTACCCGATGAGTAGCTCTGCCTGCGTACGTCCTAAGGGCAGATCACGCACACCAGGTGCGTGAGGACAGCTCAGGAGACATCGTGAACGCACAGCTTCAGGACCGCACCGCCATCGTCTGGGGCGGCGCGGGCAGCATCGGCTCGACGACCGCCAAGACCTTCGCCGAGGCCGGCGCCAAGGTCTATCTCGCCGGCCGCACCGAGGTCGCGCTCGCCGCCAAGGCCGAGGAGGTCGGCGCCGCCGGCTTCGGCGTGGTCGACGTCCTCGACGAGGACGCCGTGGTCGCCTTCGTGGAGCGGGTCGTCGCCGAGACCGGCTCGCTCGACATCTCGTTCAACGTCGCCGACCGCGGCGACATCCAGGGGCAGACGCTGCTGGAGATCTCGACCGCCGACTACACCCAGCCCGTCGTACGCGGCATCACCGGCTCCTTCCACACCTCCCGTGCGGCCGCCCGGCAGATGGTGGCGCAGGGCCGCGGCGTGGTGCTCGCCCTCGACTCCGGCTCCGCGCGCGGTTCCGCGCCCGGCATGGGCGGGACGAGCGCCGCAGACGGGGCGCTCGACGCGCTGGTGCGCGACCTGGCCGCGGAGGTCGGGCCTTCCGGCGTACGTGTGGTCGGGATCTGGACCGCCGGGATCACCGAGACCTTCACCGCGGAGAAGTTCGAGCGGGTCATCGGGACCCGGCTCCCGGAGGAGTCCCTCGACGGGATCCGGGCCAACCTCGACGAAATGCGGATGACCAAGCGGTCGCCGCGGCTGAAGGAGGTCGCCGATACCGCGACCTTCCTCGCCTCCGACGGTGCCGGCGCGATCACCGGCACCTGGCTCAACGTGAGCAGCGGGATGTACCCCAGCTGAGCTGGATCCCGCAGGTCAGGTGCGCCAGGAGTCCCAGAGCCTCGCGTAAGAGCCGCGAGCGGCGACGAGCTCGTCATGGGGCCCGAACTCGGTGATCCGGCCGCCCTCGACCACGGCGACGCGGTCGGCGTCGTGGGCGGAGAAGAGCCGGTGGGCGATCGCGATGACCGTACGTCCCTCCAGCACCGCGGCCAGCGACCGCTCCAGATGCCGGGCGGCGCGCGGGTCGATCAGCGAGGTCGCCTCGTCGAGCACGAGGGTGTGCGGATCGGCGAGGACGAGCCGGGCGAGGGCGATCTGCTGGGCCTGAGGTGCGGTCAGGGCACGGCCTCCCGAGCCGACCTCGGTGTCCAGCCCCTCGGGGAACGTCTCCACCCATTCGCGGGCGTCCACCGCCGCCAGGGCATCGAGCACCTCGGTGTCGGAGGCCCCGGGACGCGCCAGGACGAGGTTGTCGCGCACGGACCCCGCGAAGACGTGGTGCTCCTGGGTGACCAGCGCGACGTGGCCGCGCAGATCGTCGAGCGGAAGGTCGACCAGCGGCACATCGCCGACCGTCACGGCTCCCGAGCGCGGCGGATGGATGCCCGCGAGCAGCCGCCCGAGCGTCGACTTGCCGGCGCCGGAGGGGCCGACCATGGCCACCCGCTCGCCGACACCGACGTCCATCGAGATGTCGTGGAGGACATCGCGGCCCTCGACGTACGAGAACCTCACGTCGGAGGCCGCGATCTTCTCGTCAGCGGGCTCGGCGCCGGTGGCCACGCGGTCGTCGGGGACGTGCGCGACACCGAGAAGGCGAGCCAGGGACGTGTTGCCCATCTGCAGCTCGTCGAGGATCGAGACGATCCGGTTGACGGGGTCGATCAGCATCTGGACGTACAGCGTCGCCGCGGTCACGTCGCCGAGCGAGCAGACCCCTTGGGTGTAGAGCCAGCCGCCGAACATCAGCGTGGCGACCGTGGGGACGAGGTAGGAGAGCTCCATCGCCGGGAAGAAGACCGTACGCAGGAACAGCGTGTAGCGCTCGGCACGGAACGAGGTCGCGATGTCGGCGTCGGCGGCCTCGATCCTGCCGCGCTGGAGACCGAGCGCCTCGACCGTACGCGAGCCTTCGGCCGTCTCGGTGAGCGTCGAGTTGATCTGGGAGTAGGTCGCCGACTCGCGCAGGTAGCCGCCCTTGGCCCGGCGGAGGTACCAGCGCAGGCCGATCACGAGCGCCGGCACGCCGAGCAGGCACGGCAACGCGACCCACCAGCCGATGGTGAGCGCGGCGATGAGCGTCGCGATCGCGGTCAGGCAGGCGATCGTCCACTCCGGCAGCGCGTAGCGGATCGACCAGTTGAGCTGGTCGACGTCGCGGCCGGTGCGGGTCAGCAGGTCGCCCGAGCCTGCGTCCTCGACGGTGCCCAGAGGGAGCGCCAAAGTGTTGTCGACGAACTCCTCGCGCAGCTCGGCCAGCACCTGCTCGCCGAGGACCTGGGAGAGGAACCGGGCATAGCGGGTGAGCAGCACCTGGACCACGAGGAACCCGGCCAGCAGGGCCAGCAGGAGGTCGACGTGTCCGGTCGTCGTGCCCGTCTCGACGGACTCGACCAGGTCACCGATCAGCCGCGGCGGCGCCAGCGCGGCGCCGGCGGCGAGCAGGTGCAGGCTCAGCGCACCCCAGAGCATCCGCGGATGGCGGCGGGCCAGGGTGCCGACATAGGCGCGTACGTCCTTGTCCGTCGCCACCGGGAGCGCGGTCGTCACGCCGTGACCTCCTGTACGTCTTGAACTTCTCGCACGACCACGCGGCGATAGCCGGGGCAGCTGCCCAGCAGCTCGTGGTGCGTGCCGGTGGCGGCGACTTTCCCCTCCTCGAGGAAGACGACCACGTCGGCGGTGTCGAGCAGCAGCGGGCTGGTGGTGGTGACCACCGTCGTACGCCCGGCGCGGCGGGCCCGCAGCCGCGAGGCGATCCGGGCCTCGGTGTGTGCGTCGACCGCGGAGGTCGGCTCGACGAGGATCAGGATCTCGGGGTCGACGGTGAGCACCCGGGCCAGCGTCAGGCGCTGGCGCTGGCCGCCGGAGAGGCTGCGGCCGCGTTCGGTCACCTGGGCGCCGTAGCCTTCGGGGAGCGCCTCCAGGATGTCTTCGGCCGACGCTGTGTGCACGGCTGCCTCGGCCCCTTCGCGGCCCGCCCGGCCGGTGACGTCGAGGACCTCGCCCAACGCGCCCGAGAAGAGCTGGGAGCCGGTGTCGGAGACGATGATCCTGCGGCGTACGTCTTCCAGGGGGAGATCGAGGAGAGGGACGCCACCGAGGGTGACCGACCGGTCTGTCGGGTCGTCGGGTGTCATCCGACCGAGCTTGTCGGCGAGGTGGGAGGTGTCGTCGGGCTGCTCGGAGACCAGCGCGGTCAACCGCCCCGTCTCGATGCGCAGTCCCGAGACGTCGTCGCGGAGCTCGGACCCCGCCGGTGGCATCGGCAGCGGCGAGTCGAGCGAGGCGTTGTCGGGGTCCAGCGCGAGGACCTTGATGATCCGCTTGGCCGAGACCCGGGCACGGATGAGCTTGTTGGCGAACTCCACCACCGTCCGCAGCGGAAGCATCAGGAACGCGGCGTAGCCGTAGAACGCGACCAGCTGCCCTGCGGTGATCTCGCCCGCGACCGCCATCCGCGCGCCGAGCCACACCACGGCGACCACGAACATTCCGGGCAGGAGGATCTGCATCGCGTCGAGCACCGACTGCAGTCGGGCGACGCGGACCCCGGCGTGGCGTACGTCCTGCGACTGGCGCCGGTAACGCGCGCTGAAGACGTCTTCGCCGCCGATCCCACGCAGCACCCGCAGGCCGCCCACGATGTCGGACGCGGTGTTGGACAGCTCGCCCATCAGGTGTCGCTGGTCGGCGGAGACCTTCTGCAGCGGCGAGAGCAGAGGACCGACGAGAAGCACGACAAGAGGTACGCCGATCAGCACCACCAGCCCGAGCGTGACCGAGGTCTGCAGGAGGACGACGGCGACGACGAAGAAGGAGACCACCGCGCCGGCGAACCGGGCCGAGACGTCCATGACCTGACCGATGTGGGACAGGTCGGACGTGCCGATCGCGGCGACCTCGCCCGTCGAGACCTTGCGGGGGAGCGATGAGCCCAGGCGTACGGACTGCCGGGTCACCAGCTGTACGACCCGGTAGGCGGCGGTCAGCCAGTTGGTCACCGCGAACCGGTGACGCACGATTCCCGCGACCGCCTGCACGAGACCGACGCCGAGCAGTATGGCCGCGTAGACGGCGAGCGTGGGTACGTCCTTGGTCGCGACGCCCTCGTCGATCGCCCGTCCGATCACCAGCGGCATCACCGCCTGGGCGCTCATCCAGATGACCCCGAAGAACATCCCGCCGAGCAGTGTCTGCCACTGCCTCCTCGCCATCCACCACAGGAAGCGGTCGGGGGACCGATGGTCCGCGACCCCGGGATCGTCTAGAGGGAGTCTGCGCACTTGGCCGATTATCAGCATTCCGGGGCGCCACCGCGAACTGTTTTCCTTACGGCCGAGCCGTGCGGGTTATGGTTCGCGGCATGTCATGGACCAGGGGTGAGCGGCTCACCGACGCGCATCGGGAGCGGCTCATCGCGGCGGGGCTCGAGCCGGAGGTGCTCGTCGGGCTCGAGCTGAGCGAGATCACCGGGCCGCTGCCGGAGTGGTGGCACGAGGGCGGCAACGCGCTCTACCTGCGCGACGGATACCCGCTCGACGTGCGGCTGATCGACCTGCTCGGCTTCTACCCGTTCTCCGACGCGCTGATCGTGGTGGCCACCGACATCACCTCGATGCAGGCGCTCCTGGTCGGTGGCGACTCGCCGACCATCTTCATCGGCCCGGACACGAGCATGGTCTGGGGCGAGATCTACTGCGGCGGCGGCTCCTCGGTGGTCCTCTCCGGTGGCCTCGTCGCCACCTCGCGCGCGCAGATCGACGCCCGTAACGGCGGCTCGATCTTCGCCGCCCCCGACCAGCTCTGGGCCGCCAACGTCTACGTCGCCACCGACGACATGCACCGACTCGAAGACGGCGACACCGGCCGGCGCATCAACCCATACGGCGCCCACATCCGCTTCGGCGAGCACGTCTGGCTCGGCCGCGACGCCATCGTCACCGGCCACGCCGAGGTCGGCGACGGTGCCGTCGTCGGCATGCGCAGCATGGTCCGCAACCAGAAGGTCGAGCCGCGTACCGCCGTCGCCGGCGTCCCCGCTCGCCTCATCCGCGAGAACGTCGTCTGGTCTGGCGAAGACACCCCCTGACGCTTCGGATCTCGGAGGTCGAGCCTGTCGACACCACCCCACGCGTAGCGGTCGACTGAGAGGCCTCGCCCACCTCCGGTGGTCGAGCTTGTCGAGACCTCCCCACGCGTAGCGGTCGACCTGAGAGGCCTGTGTCATCCGGGGTCGGGCTCATTGAGATTTCTGTGCAGCGGTCTGCTGAGCGGCTTGGGTGCCTGACCGGGGGCCGTAGGGCGGGTGGGGCCAAGTGCCTGTCCGGGTTGGGAGATTTAGAACCAGGGTGTCCGGGCTGGGTGCCATTTGCCTGTCTTGCGGACTTCCAGCCCTGTCCGGGGGGGTGCGTCGGGATACCTGTCCCTGTCCGGGTTTACGACCACCTGTCCCGATGTGGCCGGTGACACCAAAAGGCCGTCTGATCTGCGAAAACATTCCCCAAAAAGGCTGTGCATAACATGCAAATTTGGTAGCATATGGGCATGAACATCTCCTTCGATCCCGAGACCTCGCCCGGCCTGCTGGCCACGGTGCGGGCCTCGCGTGCGGTCGAGGACCAAGCCGCCCGCGACACCCTGATCGCAGCGGCGAAGTACGCGGCCGCCAACGTCGTGGAGACGGTCGGGGAGGCAGCAATCCTTGAGGTCGAGACCTACGGGGATCGGGCGGTCTTGTTGACCGGGGCAGGTGCCCCGTTGATCTCCGAGGCCGCGGTGATCGAGTTCGCTGCGGTGCTGGGGTATTCGACCTACACCGGCCGCAAGTACCTCGCTGACGCGGTCGAGCTGGCCTGGCGGCTGCCCCGCACCTGGGCCAGGATCCTCGACGGGTCGCTGACCACGTGGCGGGCCCGGCGGGTCGCCGACGTCACCCGCCACCTCGACCCCGAGGTCGCCGCCTGGGTCGACACGCACGTGGCCGCGCATGCCCACAAGATCGGTCTCACCCAACTGGAACGCACCGCGAAAGAAGCAGCCGCCCTGTTCGAGCCCGACCTGGCCGCCGCGATCGCCGAAGAGGCCGTCGACCACCGCCGCTGCGACATCGACACCGACCCCAGCCTGTTCCTGCCCCCGGTCGGTGCCGAACAAGGCCAAGCCGCCGGCGCAACCGCTCAGGTCACCGCCACCCTCGACGCCGCCGACGCCCTCGACCTCGAAGCCGCGGTCTCCGCGATCGCCCACGGGCTCCTCGACCACGACGCCACCGACTTGCCCCTCGATGCCCGCCGCGCCGCTGCCCTGGGGGTCCTGGCCCGGGCCTACAACACCGGCACCCTGGACACCGAGCGTGCGGGCGTCCCACCGGGGAAGGGTCGGGTCATCGACCTCAAGATCCACACCGACACCCGCGACCTGGCCACCACCGGCCTGATCCGGATCGGAAACACCCGCGGCCTGGCCACCATCGAACAGCTCGACCGATGGGCCACCATGCCCGGCGTGACCATCAAACCCATGACGGTCATCGACCTCAACGAAGAGATCACCACCGACGCCTACACCCCCACGAGACAGCTACGCACCCAGATCCAGCTCATCGACCAGACCTGCGCCTTCCCCAACTGCAACGTCAAAGCCGAAAACTGCGACCTCGACCACCGCATCCCATTCGACCAGGGCGGGAAGACCACCACCTCCAACCTGACCTGCCTGTGCCGACACCACCACCGCGCCAAAACCCACCTCGGCTGGACCTACCAACGCCTCGCCCCCGGCCACTACCGATGGCGATCCCCCCACGGCTACGAGTTCCTCACCAGCCCCGAGGGCACCACCGACCTCGGCCCCACTACAGCACCACCCATGGTGAACGACGTCGCCCAAGACGAAGCGGCTTGACGACCCCCAACAACATCACCCAACCGGCACACGCCTTCACCTCTCAAAACCCAGTCAGGGACAGGTATCCCGACGCCACCCCAGGACAGGGCTGGAAGTCCGCAAGACAGTCAAATGGCACCCCGGCCGGACACCCTGGTCTTTAATCTCCCAACCCGGTCAGGCACTAGGCCCCACCCGCCCTACGGCCCCCGGACAGGCACCCAAGCCGCTCAGCCGACCGCAACGCGGAAATCTCGATAAGTCCGACCCCGGACGAGAGAAGCCTCTCAGGGTCGACCGTGACGCAGGAGGTCTCGACAAGCTCGACCACCGGGGGTCTCGACAAGCTCGACCACCGCGTCCCGAACGGCCTGCCGCTCGTAACGTCCTATTCACATTCCGCCCGCCGCGGCGTCGCTGCCGGCACGCACGCTTGATGTCATGGCATCGGCCCACCGCCCTCTTGTGATCGGCCATCGCGGAGCACCCGGCTATCTGCCGGAGCACTCCCTGGAGTCCTACCGTCTGGCGCTGCGCCAGGGGGTGGACGCGCTCGAGACCGACGTCGTGATGACGAAGGACGGCGTGATGGTGCTCAGGCACGAGAACGAGCTCACTCGCACCACGGACGTGGCTTCGCGTCCGGAGTTCGCGCAGCGGCGTACGACCAAGGTCGTCAGCGGCAAGAAGTGGACGGGCTGGTTCACCGAGGACTTCACCTTCCCCGAGCTGCTCAGCCTCGGGGCGCCGACGGAGAGCCAGCCGATCATCACGCTGGATACGCTGCTGCTGCTCGTCGCGGACGAGTCGCAGCGCCGCGGACGGCGGGTGGGGCTGCACGTGGAGGTCAAGCACCCGACGTACTTCGCGTCCATCGGCCTGCCCATCACCGAGGTCCTCCTGCAGACCCTGGCCGACCACGGCGTCGACGCCTGGAACAGCCTCCCCGGCCTGCCCACCCAACGGGTGTGGCTGCAGAGCTTCGACGAGGCCTGGGTGCGGGAGATGAGCACCCGTACGGACCTGCCGCTGGTGCAGCTGATCGACAAGAAGTGGGGTGCGGTCGACTGTGCGGAGATCGCGACGTACGCCCAGGCCATCGGCCCCAAGAAGTCGATGGTCCGCAAGAAGGGGCAGCCGCCGACCGGCTTGGCCGACGAGGCCCACCGGCACGGTCTGAAGGTCTTCGTCTGGACTCTGAAAGCCGGTCGTGACCAGGCAGATCGCCTCTTCGAGGCGGGGGTCGACGGAGTGTTCGCCGACTACCCGAACCGGCCGATCGCGGCCTTGGCGGACATCACACAGGCACAGACCGCCTGAGCCTGGCGCCTCCACGTAGGGTTGGCGCATGCCGCCCCTGAACGCGGACCGCGCGGTCCTGATCGCAGCCCGTGAGGTGCTGCTCAAGGACCCTCGCGCGACCATGGCCGCGGTCGCCGAGGAGGCCGGGATGGGGGTCGCTGGCCTCTACCGTCGCTACGCCAACAAGCAGGCGCTGCTGCGCGCGGTCGCCGCCGACAACTACCGCCGCTTCATCGCCTTCGCGGAGGCGGCGCTGAGCGACACCGACGACCCGTGGCACGCGTTCACCGGCTTCCTGAGCCAGGTCCTCGACGACGGGCTCCCGAGGCTCACTCTCGCGCTGCGTGGCGAAGTGGTGCTCGACCAGGGTCTGCACGACCTGGACAGGCTGGCGGTCCACACCACCAACCGGCTCCTGCGCGCTGCCCGCGGCAGTGGCATCCTCCGCGCCGACGTCACCCGCGCCGACATCACCGTGCTCCTCGAGCAGATCGCTCGCCTCGACGTAGGAGACGACGTACGCAGCGCCGGCCTGCGCCGCCGCTATCTGGCCCTCGTCTGCGACGGCCTGCGCGCCGAGGCGGCCAGCCGCCGCCTTCCCGGCCCGCCTCCGCACGAGGGCGAGCTCATCGGGCGTTGGACCGGAGATCCCTCATCTGCGTGAGCGGAGCAGGGTCGCGACCAGTCCGGCCCCGCCGCCGATGATCCACGGCAGCGGCAGCAGCCAGCGCAGGTCCTCCACGGTGTTCACGACGAAGGTGTCGGTCTCGATCACGGCCCAGACGCCGACGAAGGTCAGGAACACCAGACCCATCACGAGGTGACCGATGTTGACCGGGTGGCGGCCGGAGCGCTTCGCCGACGCCGGGTCGTTCTCCGGGAAGGGCCGGGCGTAGTCGTAGCTCATCGGATGCTCCGTTCGATCGCGTCGCGTACGTCCTCGGCCTTGGGGTCGCTCTCCCGGAAGATATTGATGGCGCCGACCTCGGTGAATGCGGTGATGTGGAGGTCGGCCTCGGGGTCCTCGCCCTTCGAGCTGGTGTTGGCGTTGGCCTCGAGGGTGCGCTCGAGGTGAGCACCGTCGATGTCGCCGGCGGTGGTCTCGAAGACCTTCGCCTCGCCGGGGCCGGTGATCCGGGCGTCGACCGCGACGGAGGCGTCGTAGGGGACGATCACGGTGATCTCGCCGACCTCGCCGCGGATCTCGACGCGCTCACCGTCGAGGGTGTCCGCGTCGAGCTCACCGAGGTCGATCCGCGCCGCACCGACGCTGAAGGAGTACGTCTCCTCGAGCTCGGCCACGGTCTGCGGCTGCGCGTCGAGGGGTCTCGTGAACTGCAGGCCGGTGCGGTCGACCATCGAGAAGGCCGTGGTCCCGGCCAGCACGAGGAGGGACGCCAGGCCGAGCGCGATCAGACCACCGGCGCGACCCCAGAAGGCACCGAGGACGAGGAAGGCGCCGAAGACCGCCGTGACAGCGGCCGGGTAGGCGCTGCCGGAGACGGGGAACCAGTTGGCGACGTCGGCCAGGCCGAGCAGGCCGGCCACCAGCGCCGCCGTCGCGATCGCCGGACCGAACAGCAGCGGCGACTTGGGCCGACGGGGCAGATGGATCTGGGGTGGCACGGAGGTCCACGGGGCGGGCATCGGGCTCGGCTGAACCGGCAGGACGGCCGTGTTCGGGTTGCCCGGGTCGGCCGCGGTGCCCGGGTCGCCGGGGTCGTTCGGGTAGTGCGGGGCGTTCGGCGGCGTACCGGTCTTCTTCTTGTCACGGTTGATCCACCACACCGCCACGATGCCGAGCACCAGCAGCCAGAACCACGGGATGTTCGTGTCGCCGAGGGCGTCGCCGAGCAGGGAGAGCGTCGCGATGCCGGTCGCGACCCAGAGCAGCAGGTTCCGCGTCGGCGGCCCGACGGGCATGAAGCCGTCCTCGTGGCCGTCCTCGGGTGCGAGCAGCCAGGCGGCGACGTAGACGATCGCCCCGGCGCCGCCGAAGAACACCGACACCACGAGCAGGATCCGTACCAGCAGCGGGTCGACGTCGAGATGGCGTGCGATCCCACCCGCGACACCGGCGATGTGCCGTCCCTCGGGGGCCGTGCTGGAGGTACGACGCAGCGCGCCCAGGTTGCGCAGCTGGTCGCGCGACGGGCGGGGACTGGGATCGGAGCCAGCAGGAGCCGACTCGGTCGTGGGAGGCTCGGGCGCCTCGGGCGGGATCGTCACGCCTCAACTCTGACTCATCCGGTGCCCTTAGCCCATCAGGGACGGCCCTGAGATCCGGCTCGGCAAGGATCAGGGGGAATCCTCATGGTGCCTGCCCGTACGAGGTGTGACGATGGAGTCACCATGACGACATCTGTCCCTCCGGCTCCCGGGCCGACCGAAGCACGGCCACCGGTACGCCGCGCCTACCGCGACACCGACGCCTCCGTGATCGGTGGCGTCGCAGCCGGCCTCGCCGAGCACCTCGGCCTGCCGGTGCTGGCCGTACGCGCGTTCTTCGTGGTCACCGCGATCTTCAACGGCATCGGCGTCCTGCTGTACGCAGCGCTGTGGATCTTCATCCCCGCCGCACCGCACCTGGAGAAGTCCACCCCGGGCGCCGAGAGCGCGACCCGCGGCGGCCGCCGTCCCGGTGCCCGGCGTGGCGGTGTCGACATGGGTCCGGCGATCGCCCTGCTGGCGCTCGGCGTCGGCGGGATCGTCCTCTTCGACACGCTGCTCGGCCCCGGGGCCCTGGTCTGGCCGCTGATGCTCGGCGTCGCCGGGGTGGCGCTGCTGTGGCGCCAGGCCGACGAGGCCCAGCGTGAGCGCTGGATCAACAGCACCGGACGGCTCGACCTGGTGCGGATGATCTTCGGCAAGGGCGGCTGGCCGGCGTACCTCCGGGTCGGTGCCGGTCTCGGCCTGCTGCTCGTCGCCGTCGTCCTGGCAGGTGGCCAGCTCGACTTCGGCAACGCCTCGGGCGTGATCATCGCCGGTGTGCTGGTTCTCGGTGCCGGGTTCCTCGTCGCCGGGCCGTGGATGCACCAGCTGGCCAGCGACCTGGGCAGCGAGCGCGAGGAGCGGATCCGGACGCAGGAGCGCGCCGACATGGCGGCCCACCTGCACGACTCGGTCCTCCAGACCCTGGCTCTGATCCAGCGCAACTCGGACGACCCGGCGATGGTGCAGAAGCTCGCCCGCGCCCAGGAGCGCGACCTGCGCGAGTGGCTCTTCTCCGACCCGGTCGCCCCCGACGAGACCTTCGCGGCTGCCCTCAAGGCCGCTACCGCCGAGGTCGAGGACTCCCACGGAGTCACCGTCGACGTGGTGGTCGTCGGCGACGGCCCCTACGACGACTCGGTCCGCGTGATCGTCGCCGCCAGCCGCGAGGCGGTCACCAACGCGGCCAAGCACGCCGGCACCGGACGCGTCGACGTCTATGCCGAGGCCACCGAGGAGGCCTTCGAGGTCTTCGTCCGCGACCGTGGTGCGGGCTTCGTCGTGGACGAGGTCTCCGCCGACCGACATGGCGTCCGCGACAGCATCATCGACCGGATGTCGCGCCACGGCGGCAGCGCTGTGGTGAGATCGTCTCCGGGCGAGGGCACCGAGGTGCGGCTGAAGCAGCCGCGCACCGCTGAGACCGGCGGAACCTACTTTGGAGAGAAGGCCAATGATGAGTGAGGTCAAGGTCGTCATCGTCGACGACCACGCGATGTTCCGCACCGGCGTACGCGCCGAGCTGAGCCGCTCGCCGGTGATCCGGATCGTCGGAGAGGCCGAGGACGTCGGCACCGCGGTCAAGGCGATCGCCGAGGGCAAGCCCGACGTGGTGCTGCTCGACGTCCATCTTCCCGGTGGCGGCGGGGTCGAGGTGATGCGCAAGGCTCCAGCCGTCGACGGCTCGCCGCGCTACCTCGCGCTGTCGGTCTCCGACGCCGCCGAGGACGTCATCGGCACCATCCGCGGCGGCGCGCGCGGCTATGTCACCAAGACCATCACCGGCTCCGAGCTGGTCGCCGCGATCCAGCGGGTCTCCGGGGGAGACGCCGTCTTCTCGCCGCGCCTGGCGGGCTTCGTCCTCGACGCCTTCGCCGGCACCATCGCGATCGCCGACATCGACGAGGATCTCGACCGCCTGACCGAACGAGAGCGCGAGGTGATGCGCCTCATCGCTCGCGGCTACTCCTACAAGGAGGTCGCCGCCGAGCTGTTCATCTCGATCAAGACGGTCGAGACCCACATGTCCAACGTGCTGCGCAAGCTGCAGCTGTCGAGCCGTCACGAGCTCACCCGCTGGGCCAACGACCGGCGACTGCTCTAGATTCCTAGGCCGGCTCGGGCGGGCGTGCCTCCATGAGGTGGGCGAGCTCGTCGGTCTCGGCGTCGGTCAACGTCGCGAACCCGTCGGCGCGCAGGATCTGCAGCGTGCCGTCGGAGATGTCCAGGAACAGACCCACGAGGCGTACGTGCCGGCCGGCCAGGATCTGTCCGAGCCGGTCGATCATCACCGCGACGTTGACCTGGGACACCTGGTCGACCTCGCTCCGACCGGCCGCTGCCGCGGCGAGGCCGACCGGGTGCCCGGCCTGCCACTCCTGGAGCGCGGGCGCGGCATGGCGCAGCCAGTCGCCGACCGGGCCCGCGGGCACCTCACCGGCACGGGTGTTCTCCAGCGCAGAGGTGATCGCGCCGCAGCGCGAGTGACCGCAGACGACGACCGTGTCGATGCCGAGGTCGTCCACGCCGAACAGCATCGGCGCCGCGACCGAACTGTCCGGGCTGCCGGGCTCGGGTACGAGGTTGCCCATCGTGCGGACCGTGAGCAGGTCGCCGGGGCCGCTGGCGGTGATCAGGTTGGGAACGACCCGGGAGTCGACACAGGTCAGGAAGACCGCGTGCGGCTCCTGGCCCTCGGCGAGGCCCTCGTAGACCGGGCGCAGCGGCTCCGCGTGCCGGCGGTGGTACTCGCGGACGCCGAGGGCCAGCGGGTGGTGCGGATCGATGCGGTCGGGGCGTACGTCCTGCCAGGCGCTCCACGGCAGCAGCGCCCGCGGGCTGATCGGAGGCGCCTTCAGCGCGCGTTCCTGACGCGGCGCCTTGGTGCCGTGCGGACCGGAGTGCTCCACGAGCACGGTGCCTCCGGCGGCCTCGTAGCGAGCACGCCAGTGGTCGAGCTGGTCGCGTCCGGCGGGGTCGAAGTAGTCGACGAGAAGGTCGAGCTCGACGACCTGCCCCTCCGGGATCTCGTCGAGCCGGCTCACCAGCTTCGGCGTCGCCAGGAACGAGAGGCTGCCGTGCACCTCGACCAGCCACTTCTCCCGGCCGTCGGCTGCCTGGCCGGGGGAGCGTACGTCGATCCGCACGTGGACGAGCCGCCACAGCACCAGGACGAGAGCCGCGACCAGGCCGATCAGGACACCCTCGATGAGGTTGAGCGTGAGCACGCCGATGATGGTCAGGCCGTAGATCCACAGCTCGCCGCGGGCATGGGCCTGGGTGATGTCGGCGGGCCTGACCAGGCCGGTCCCCATCATGATCAGCAGCCCGGCAAGGGCAGCGAGCGGGATCTGCTCCACGAGTCCGACCAGGACGAGGGCGAAGAGGAGCACCCAGACGCCGTGCAGGATCGCGGACGCGCGAGTGCGTGCTCCGGCCGCGACGTTGGTCGAGCTGCGCACGATGACACCGGTGATGGGGAGTCCGCCGAGCGCCCCGGAGGCGGTGTTGGCGATCCCCTGGCCGACGAGCTCGCGGTCCAGGTTGCTGCGCGGGCCGCCGTGCAGCTTGTCCACCGCGACCGCCGAGAGCAGGCTTTCGACGCTCGCGATCAGGGCGAGGGTCAGGACCGCTCCGGCGACGGCGAGCGGAGTGCCCTCCGGCAGCGCGACCGAGCCGATCTCGTCGAGCAGGTCGCCGCCGAGCTCGACCCGCTCGGCGCCCGGGAGCCAGGCGGCCGCGAGCAGGGTGAGCGCGACGATGGCCACGAGCTGGCCCGGCACCGCCCGGACCCGCTGCGGCAGCCGCGGCCAGGCGAGCAGGATGCCGATCACCCCGAGTCCCGCCAGGGCGGCGTGGATGTTGGGCTCCTGCGCGTTGGCGAAGATGTGCTTGACGTTCTCGATCGCACTGGACTGCGAGCGGCCGCCGAGGGCGACGTTGAGCTGGCCGAGGACGATCGAGATCCCGATGGCGGCGAGCATCGCGCAGACGACAGTCGGGGAGATCGCCAGGGCGTAGCGCCCGAGCCGGGTGGCCCCGAGCACGACCTGGAGGAGACCGGCCATCAGGGTGATCGCGCAGGTCGCCTCCCACCCGAACTCGGCGACCGTCTCGGCCACGACGACGGTGAGGCCGGCGGCCGGGCCGCTGACCTGCAGCGGGGAGCCGCCGAGGAGGCCGACGACGATGCCGCCCACGACGGCAGCGATCAGGCCCGCGGCGACAGGCGCACCGGAGGCGACGGCGATGCCGAGCGAGAGCGGCACGGCGACGAGGAAGACGACCAGAGAGGCAGGTACGTCGAAGCGAATGGTGTGGCGAAGCTGGTCGAGCGGTCGGGACCTGCCGGTGGGCAGGGGTGGGTTGGGTGATGACACGTCAGAATCCTCCATACGGAGCCGAGAGCGACAGTGGCGGTCACGGTGAGACTAGGCAGATGTCGGGGAATTCCCCAAGACGGATGTGACCAAAATCGCGAGATCGTTCGAATAGGTGCCCCGGGCGGTACCGCTTGGAGGCCGCTCAGAGCGGGGATCTAGGCTGAGCGCATGGAGATCGTGCGGCACATTCTGCTCGTCATTCACCTGCTCGGCTTCGCCGCGCTCTTCGGCGGCCTGCTGGTGCAGATCAAGGCCCCGGACAAGGTCGCCAACGGCCTCATGCGGGACGGCTCGGGCACCGCTTTCCTGGCCGGTCTGCTGCTCGTCGGCGTCCTCGAGATGGGCGACGGTCCGGTCGACCACGCCAAGGTCGGTGTGAAGCTCGTGATCGGGCTGGTCATCCTCGGCCTGGTGATGTCCCAGCTGCGCAAGCCCAAGATCGCCGACGGGCTCTACTGG
The DNA here is from genome assembly GCF_013408335.1 of Nocardioides panzhihuensis. Taxonomy (NCBI): domain Bacteria; kingdom Bacillati; phylum Actinomycetota; class Actinomycetes; order Propionibacteriales; family Nocardioidaceae; genus Nocardioides; species Nocardioides panzhihuensis. The sequence goes on from NZ_JACBZR010000001.1 coordinate 26,391, forward strand.
ACCATCTTCGGCCTGACGATCATCAACGTCTGCGTCGCCGTCTTCTGGTCCTCCGCGCACGTCGCGGCGTAACCCTCACCTCGGGATCGCCAACCCGTCAATTGTCGGTGCTGGGCCCTAGGCTGGAGCCAGCATGAGTACGCCTGACCAGACCCCTGTTGCCACCATCCCGGGCCTCGAGGCCTTCGCCTCGGCGCAGCCGGCCGACGAGCCGCGTACGAAACCACGCGGCCCGAGCGTCGAGGAGCTCCTCGACGGGCTCAACGAGCCTCAGAAGGCGGCCGTGCAGCATCACGGCGCGCCGCTGCTGGTCGTCGCCGGTGCGGGGTCGGGCAAGACTCGGGTGCTGACCCGGCGGATCGCGTGGCTGATCTCCCAGCGAGGTGCCCACCCCGGCAGCATCCTGGCGATCACCTTCACCAACAAGGCCGCGGCCGAGATGAAGGAGCGTGTCGAGGCCCTGATCGGCAAGCGCGCCCGGATCATGTGGGTCTCCACCTTCCACAGCGCCTGCGTGCGGATCCTCCGCAAGGAGATCGACAAAGTCGGGCTGAAGTCCAACTTCTCGATCTACGACGCCCAGGACCAGAAGCGGCTGATGCAGCTGGTGCTCAGCGATCTCGACCTGGATCCGCGCCACTACCAGCCCGGCCAGGTGCTCAACTGGGTCAGCGACCAGAAGAACGAGCTGCGCGACGTCGAGGCGGCCGAGAAGGATGCGCGCAACCACCTCGAGCAGACCTATGTGGCGGCGTACAAGGAGTATCAGAAGCGGCTGCGGCAGGCGAACGCCCTCGACTTCGACGACCTGATCATGTCCACCGTCGAGCTCTTCCGCGCCTACCCGGAGGTGCGCGAGGTCTACCGGCGCCGGTTCCGTCATGTGCTGGTCGACGAGTACCAGGACACCAACCACGCCCAGTACGCCCTGGTCCACGAGCTGTGTGCCGATCGCATGGACGACACCGCGCTGACCGACTCCTACGCCGACGAGGCCCCTCGCAGCGACCCCGCCGAGCTGATGGTGGTCGGTGACGCCGACCAGTCGATCTATGCCTTCCGCGGCGCCAACATCCGAAACATCCTCGACTTCGAGCAGGACTTTCCCAACGCGAGCACGATCCTGCTGGAGCAGAACTACCGCTCCACCCAGACGATCCTCACCGCCGCCAACGCGGTCATCAAGCACAACAAGGGCCGCAAGGAGAAGGCGCTGTGGAGCGACGCCGGCAACGGTGAGCGGATCGTCGGGTACGTCGCCGACGACGAGCGCGACGAGGCCCGGTTCGTCTCCGACGAGATCGACAAGCTCGTCGACGGCGGGCTCAAGGCCGCCGACGTGGCCGTCTTCTACCGCACCAACGCCCAGTCGCGCGTCTTCGAGGAGGTGTTCATCCGCACCGGCCAGCCCTACAAGGTCGTCGGTGGGGTGCGCTTCTACGAGCGCAAGGAGGTGCGCGATGCCCTGGCCTACCTGCGCACCCTGGCCAACCCCGACGACCAGGTCTCGCTCCGAAGGATCCTCAACACCCCCAAGCGAGGCATCGGCGACCGCGCCGTGGCCTGCGTCAACGCGCTCGCCGACCGCGACGGCCTGACCTTCTGGGAAGCGCTGCAGAAGGCCGAGGACGCCCCCGGCATGGCCACCCGCAGCCTGACCAACATCAAGGCCTTCGTGGCGATGCTCGAGGAGCTGCTTCAGATGGTCGACGCCGGCGAACGTGCCGACGTCATCTTGGAGACCGTGCTCGACCGATCGGGCTATCTCGCCTCGTTGGAGCAGTCCGACGACCCGCAGGACGAGACCCGCGTGGAGAACCTCGCCGAGCTCGTCGCGGTCGCGCGTGAGTTCTCAGACGACCCGATCGCGGCGCCCAGCGCTGACCCGGTCGATGTCGATGCAGGCACCGTCGTACCCGGCCTGCCCGACTTCCTGGAGCGGGTCGCCCTGGTCGCCGACACCGACCAGATCCCCGACGACGAGGACGGCGTGGTCACCCTGATGACCCTCCACACCGCGAAGGGCCTGGAGTTCCCCGCGGTCTTCCTCACCGGCATGGAGGACGGCGTCTTCCCGCACTCCCGGGCCCTCGGCGACGGGACCGAGCTCGAGGAGGAGCGCCGGCTGGCCTACGTCGGCATCACCCGGGCCGAGAAGCGGCTCTTCATCTCGCGTGCCGTTGTCCGCTCCGCCTGGGGTGCGCCCTCGCACAATCCCGGCAGCCGTTTCCTCGACGAGCTCCCCGTCGACCTGGTCGACTGGCGGCGTACGGAGAAGGAGATGACCTCCTGGGGCCGGCCGAGCCTCGCCAACGACACCTGGGGCGGCGGCCAGCGACTCGGGCAGCCGACCGCCGCCGGACGCCGCAACTTCTCCTCGGCCGCGCTGCGTGCCGACGCCGCGTCGAAGTCGAAGCCGGCCCGGGAGATCCCATCGCTGGACCCGGGTGACCGCGTCACCCACGACTCCTTCGGCCTCGGCACCGTGGTGACCGTCGAAGGCACCGCCGACAAGCAGGTCGCCAGCATCGACTTCGGCGACATCGGCGTCAAGCGGCTGCTGCTGCGGTACGCCCCCGTAGAAAAGCTCTGAGATCAGCAGCGCCGCCCGGCCATGGCCGGGCGGCGCTTGCTTGGTCCTAGTTCAGGACCTGATCAACTCGGGTCGACGCCGTGCTCGTTGAGTGCGCTGTCGGGGTCGACGGCGTCACCACCACCGGGGCGGACCTCCAGGTGGAGGTGGTTGCCGGTGGAGTTACCGGTGGAGCCGACGTAGCCGATGACCTCGCCGGGGGAGACGGTCTGACCGACCTCGACGCCGTAGTCGCTCTGGTGGCAGTACCAGATCTCGGTGCCGTCGTCGAGGGTGACGATCGTCCGCTCTCCGTACGCTCCGCCCCAGCCGGTCTCGGTGACCGTGCCGCGGGCGACGGAGTGGATCGGAGTGCCGTAGGAGGTCGCGAAGTCGAGACCCGTGTGGGTGCTGGACCAGTTGGCGCCGGAGGAACCGAACGTCCCGGTGATCCGGTAGGTGCCGGCCGCGATCGGCAGCTCCCACATGTTGGACTTGAGGAACTTGTCCTGCTTGTCGGCCTGGACGTCGACGCCCTGGAGCGCCTTCTCCCGGTCGCTCGCCGCGGTGTCGGCCTCGGAGCGCTCGTCGTTACGGGTCACGGTCGCGGAGCGGTCGCCGACGACGACCATCTCGCTGTCACCACCGAGCGCGGTGGCTCCGACGAGTCGTACGTCGTCTGCGGCGACCATCGTCGGGCCGCCGGTCAGCGCGATGCCACCGATGGCGGCGGCGAGGGCGGCAGCACCAGCTGTCAGCGGGACCGTCGGACGACCACCGGCGGCCGCAGCGGCGGTGGCGCGGCGGGTGCGCGGACGGGTGGGGCCGCCGATGCCGACCATGGTGCCGGTGGTCTCGACCGCCGGAAGGTCGTGCAGCTCGGGCCGGTAGGTCGCGATCTCGCTGATGCTCGGCAGATCGATACTGCCGGTGTCAGCGCGGAAGTAGGCCTCGGCCTGGTGCGAGTCGTGGTCGTAGGAGTAGTCGTCCTGGTAGAACGCCTCGTCGGCCTGCGGTTCTTCGTAGTAGGGCGCGTCGACGGTGTAGGTCTCGGCCGGGAGCTCGATCGCCATCGAGTCGAAGTCGATCTGCTCAGGCAGTGACACCGGCGGGGCCGGGAACGTGGTCGTGTCGATCTTGAAGGAGGTCGGCGGCGCGTCGAACGCCTCCTGGAACCCGCGGGGCTCCTTGGCCTCCGGGACCTCCGGCTCGTAGGCCGGCGAGGCCACCGGCGGAGCCGGGATCTGCCGGGCCTGACGCACGGCGCGGACCTTGCCGGTCAACGGCGCGAACGTGTTGGCCATCCGCAGCGGCTTCGGGGTGTGCGTCGGCTCGGGCGCCTCGAAGGTCGGCTCGGGAGCGACGGGTGCAACAGGGGCCACCGGCGCAACAGGGGTCACCGGGATCACTGGCTCGGGAAGCACCGGCGCCGGAGCTGCCGGGATGCCGCGCGGCGGGGTCTTGGTCGAGACCGCCGCGCTCGACGCGGTCCTCACCGGCGCCGGCCTGGTCGGCTGGGTCAGGAACAAGGTGAGCTCGGAGGTCGTCATGCCACCGACGCCGAGGTCTTCGAGCACCTCGGGGGTCACCTTGTCCGGGTCGATGCCCATCGAGGAGAGCAGGTCGGACAGGACCGGGTCGATCTGGACGGCACGGCGCTGCGGCGGCACGATCTGCCGAGGAGCGACCTTCGCGGGAGGCCGCGTCGGGAACGAGCTCGGGAACGAAGGTCCGCCGTCGCCCTCGACGAGAGCACGCAGCTCTCCTGTCGAGATGCGACCGTCGTCGCCTTCGTCGTCAAAGGGGGCCTCGGCGCGGGGTGACCCGACGACCGGCAGCGTGCCGGTCTGCTCGAGGACCACTCGGTTGGGCCGGGCCTTGGCGACCGGCTCTTCAGGAGTGTCAGGGGCGGGGGATGGTTTCGCGGTCCCGACGGCGGGAGACGGCGCGGCGCGTCGCTTCCCGACGTAGGAGGTCGATCCGGTCGCTCGCGGGGCAGGCCTGGGGGCAGGGCTGTCGGTCGCCGGCGCTGCGCGCCGCTTCCCAACGTAGCCGCTGCTGCTCGTGCTTGCTCCGGGGGAAGGGGTGACCGAACGCGGACTGTCACTTGTGACGTCGGCTCGGTGGTTGCCCATCAGTTCATATCTCCGCTGTTCGGGGTTCAGACGGCGAGCCATGACTGTAACGGACCGGAGGGCGCGGTCAAGAAATGTGGGGCGCTCGTGTCGCTGATTTCACCTTCGGCAACCACGGATTCCGTCGCTGATCTGCGTGAATCCGCCAGATCGGGAACCGGATTGCGGATTCCTCGTGTGTCGCGAAACGCGTGTCATCGGCCCATTTGGGCCTCCATGCGGTGTCGAAATCGGCCGGCCCGCGGGCAGAGAACCGCTCCGTACGTGGGCAAACGCGCCCCGCTAGGTGGCGCTACGGGCTGTTACTCAACGTTGCTGATCTGTTGGTATATGTCCGGTGTGTCCGCTTGGCCGACCGCTAGTGGCGTACGTCACGTCGTGCCCCCTGGGCTCGTAACCCGACGTCAGCGGGGTCTAAGGTGCTTGACGGACACATCTGAAGACGAGGGCGTCACCGCTGAATCCCTGCGGAATGCCGCCCCGTACCGCAACACACAGACCAGGTGGATCAGTGGATCTCATGGAGTACCAGGCGAAGAAGCTCTTCGCCAAGCACGGCGTTGCCGTGACCGAAGGTGTCGTCGTCGAGACGGCCGAGGAAGCCCGGAAGGCCGCCGAGGAGATCGGCTTCTGCGTCGTCAAGGCGCAGGTCAAGGCCGGCGGCCGAGGCAAGGCCGGCGGCGTGAAGCTGGCCAAGACCGCGGATGAGGCGTTCGAGCACGCCTCGAACATCCTCGGCATGGAGATCAAGGGCCTGAAGGTCAACCGGGTGCTGATCACTCCGGCGACCCCGCCGGTGGAGGAGTACTACTTCTCCTTCCTGCTGGACCGGTCGAACCGGCAGTACCTCTGCATCGCGTCCGTCGAGGGTGGTGTGGAGATCGAGGAGGTCGCCAAGACCAACCCCGACGCCGTGAAGAAGATCGGCATCGACCCCGGCGAGGGTGTCGACGAGGCCAAGGCGCGCGAGATCGCGACCGAGTGTGGCTTCCCGGAGCCCGTCTTCGAGCAGGCTGTCTCGATGATCCAGAGCCTCTACACGGTTTTCACCGAGGAGGACGCGACGCTCGTCGAGGTCAACCCGCTGGCTCGCCTGGAGGGCGACAAGCTGGAGGCCCTCGACGGCAAGGTCTCGCTGGACGAGAACGCCTCCGAGGTTCGTCACGAGGACCACGAGCAGTTCGTCATCCGTGACGAGGAGGACCCGCTCGAGGCCAAGGCCAAGGACAAGGGCCTCAACTACGTCAAGCTCGACGGCCAGGTCGGCATCATCGGCAACGGCGCGGGTCTGGTCATGTCGACCCTCGACGTCGTCGCCTACGCCGGTGAGGCACACGGCGGCGTGAAGCCCGCCAACTTCCTCGACATCGGTGGCGGCGCCAACGCGCAGGTCATGGCCGACGGTCTCGACGTCATCTTGAACGACGAGCAGGTCAAGTCCGTGTTCGTGAACGTCTTCGGCGGCATCACCGCCTGTGACGAGGTCGCCAAGGGCATCGTCGGCGCGCTGGACATCCTCGGCAACGAGGCGACCAAGCCGCTCGTCGTGCGTCTGGACGGCAACAACGTGGAGCTGGGCCGCCAGATCCTCAGTGAGGCCAACCACCCGCTGGTCACCATCGTCGACACCATGGACGGCGGCGCCGACAAGGCCGCCGAGCTGGCCAACGCCTGAGGTCAGGAGAGAGAAACATGAGCATCTACCTCAACAAGGACAGCAAGGTCATCGTCCAGGGCATCACCGGCGGCATGGGTGCAAAGCACACCGCCCTGATGCTCGACTCGGGCGCCCAGATCGTCGGTGGCGTCAACGCGCGCAAGGCCGGCACCACGGTCACCCACAAGGACCACGAGGGTAACGACGTCACTCTCCCGGTCTTCGGCACCGTCGAGGAGGCGATGAAGGAGACCGGCGCGGACGTGTCGGTGCTCTTCGTGCCGCCGGCCTTCACCAAGGCCGCCGCGATCGAGGCCATCGACGCCGAGATGCCGCTGATCGTGGTCATCACCGAGGGCGTCCCGGTCCAGGACACCGCCGAGGTGTGGTCCTACCTGCAGGGCAAGGCCACCCGCATGATCGGCCCGAACTGCCCCGGCATCATCACGCCGGGCGAGTCGCTGGCCGGCATCACCCCGCACACCATCACGGGCAAGGGCCCGGTCGGTCTCGTCTCCAAGTCGGGCACGCTGACCTACCAGATGATGTACGAGCTGAAGGACTTCGGCTTCTCCACCGCCATCGGCATCGGCGGTGACCCCATCGTCGGCACCACCCACATCGACGCCCTCGAGGCGTTCGAGAAGGATGACGAGACCAAGGTCATCGTCATGATCGGTGAGATCGGTGGCGACGCCGAGGAGCGGGCCGCGGCGTACATCAAGGAGAACATCTCCAAGCCTGTCGTCGGCTACGTCGCCGGCTTCACGGCTCCGGAGGGCAAGACCATGGGTCACGCAGGTGCGATCGTGTCCGGCTCCGCCGGCACCGCGCAGGCGAAGAAGGAGGCCCTCGAGGCTGCCGGCGTCAAGGTCGGCAAGACCCCGTCGGAGACCGCTGCTCTCGCTCGCGAGATCCTGCAGTCCCTCTGACCTACGTCAGATCCGACCGCCCCGCGACCGTCATGGTCGCGGGGCGGTCGTCGTCTCTGAGGGCGTTGCTCAAAAATGCGCACTCTCGAGCGTCCGCACGGATTAATGTGACAACCGTGGCCAAGCGAATGGCACGTTTGATCTCGGGTGTGGTCGGTATCGGGATTTCGATCTCGCTCGCTTCGTTGGGTGTCGGTTTGACGCCGGTGGCGGCGTCATCGACGGCTCAGGCGGAGCCCGCCCGGAAGACCCACACTGTCCAGCCGGGGGAGACGCTCTCCGGGATCGCCAGGAAGTACGGCGTCAAAGCCGGTGACCTCGCGACCTGGAACCAGATCGCCGATCCGGCCGAGATCCGAGCGGGGGCCAAGCTCGTGGTGAGCCCACCTGCGAAGCCGGCCGGGAAGACGTACACCGTGGCGCCCGGTGACACCTTCTCCGGAATCGCCAAGAAGTTCGGCGTCGAGGTGGGCGAGCTGATGGCCTACAACGGCTATGAGGATCCCACCAAGCTGTTGGCGGGGAGCGAGATCAAGATCCCTGCCGCAAAGCCGAAGCCGAAGAAGTACAAGGTCGTCGCCGGTGACACGTTCTTCAGCATCGGTGAGAAGTTCGGCGTCGCCGCGGACAAGCTGATGGCGCACAACGGATATGAGGACCCCACCAAGCTGCTCGCCGGCACGACGATCGAGATCCCGGCCAAGGCGGACAAGCCCAAGCCCAAGCCGAAACCCCAGCCCGGCACGGGCGAGACGGTCTACACGACCGTTGCCGGGGACACCTATGCAAGTGTTGCCAAGAGGTTCCGCATCACCGAGGAGGCGCTGCGGAGCTACAACGGCACCAGGTCACCCGACAAGCTGCCTCCTGGGTACAGGCTGTACATCCCATCGAGCTGACCGCGCTCGCGAAGCCGGGATGCGGTCAGACGGCCCGTAGGGCACCCGAGCGGCGGCGCCGCATCGCGTCGAGCGAATCGGCGGTCGCCTCGTCGGCCGGCATCAGCACCAGGATCTGCTGGTTGTCGGCGGCCGGCAGTTCGAGCTCCTCGACATCGAAGCGCAGCTCGCCGGCGTCGGGATGGAGCCAGCGCCACACGCCACCGTGCGGTGGGTCGTGGCGGTTCAGCCGGTCGGTGAACTCCGGCCCCACCTGCTCCGACATCGCCTCGATCATCATCCGCGCGGCGACGGGGTTGGGCCCTCGGTAGAGGTTCGAGACCAGGTCGTCGGCCACCCGCTCCCAGTCGGGGAACGCCTCACGGGCGCGCGGGTCGAGGAAGGCGTACGCGGTGAGGTTGGGCTCCGCGTGGCCCAGCATCCCGAGGGGCCGGACGAGCATGTCGAACGTGGAGGTGTGGGCGAGCAGGTCGCCGAGCCGGTTGGTGAGCACGGCAAGACCGGGCTCGAACTGCTCCACCAGGGCACGCGCCCCGGGGCGTACGTCGCGCCCGGAGGAGAAGGGCCCGACGCACTGGCCGCCGGACGCCATCGCGAGGGTGCGCAGGTGCTCGTGGGCGGCGGCGTCGAAGCCGAGCGCGTCACCGATGGCCCGTAGGACCTGGGGCGAGGGGTGACGGTCGCGGCCCTGCTCGATCCGGACCAGGTATTCGACGCTGATCCCGGCCAGCGTGGCCAGCTCGGACCGCCGTAGACCGGGGGCCCGGCGACGTACGCCTTCCGGGAGGCCGACGCTCTCCGGCGTGGTCTGGTCGCGGCGGTCCCGGATGAACGAGCCGAGGGCTCCCGCGTTGGCTGGCATGCTGCCAAGCCTACGGCGCGGCCGGGCGGGTGATGGTGGCCCTGCTGGGGCCAGCCTCGGCTCGGCCTCCCGCCTGCCGCTGATCCGGGCAAACCTGAATGGCATGAACACACCACTACGCATCGCAGTCATCACCGCCAGCGTCCGGGAAGGCCGAGGGGGTCCGATCTTCGGCTCGTGGATGGCGGAGCAGGCCGAGGCGTACGGCGGTCTCGAGGTCGACCTGGTCGACCTGGTCGACCACGAGATCCCGTTGTCCCTGCCCGCCGAGTCACCGAAGGCGGCTGGCGCCGACTACCCGAGGCCTGAGGGCCAGAGCGACCTCACCGTGGCGCTCGAGGCCGCAGACGGCTTCGTCATCGTCACGCCTGAGTACAACCACAGCTATCCGGCCTCGTTGAAGTCGGCGCTGGACTGGCACTTCACCCAGTGGCAGGCCAAACCGGTCGCCTTGGTCTCCTACGGCGGCGACAGCGGTGGCCGCCACGCCGCGCTGCACCTGGAGAACGTGCTCACCGAGCTGCACGCCCACCCCGTCCAGGCTCGCCTCGCCTTCCCGAGGTACTGGGAGCGTCTCGACGAGGACGGCCGGCCGAACGACCCGGAGTCTGCCGTCTACGCCAAGGCGATGCTCGCCCAGCTCAGCTGGTGGGGCGAGGTGCTGAAGGCTGCGCGCGGCGAGACGCCCTACCCCGGATGAGACGGAGCGCCCCCGGCAGCCGACGGCTGTCAGGGGCGCTCGTCCGAGTACGTCCGGGAGACCTCAGGCGACGGCCGTCTCCTTGGCGGGCTCGTCGTCGGCCAGCAGCCCGGCCGCCGACGCGGAGCGGTAGCGGTCGACGTCGAGGATGCCCTCGCGCTTGGCCACGATCGTCGGCACCAGCGCCTGGCCGGCGACGTTGACCGCGGTGCGGCCCATGTCGAGGATCGGGTCGATCGCGAGCAGCAGGCCGACACCGGCCAGCGGCAGACCGAGGGTCGAGAGGGTGAGGGTCAGCATCACGACGGCACCGGTGAGACCGGCGGTCGCGGCCGAGCCGACGACCGAGACGAAGGCGATCAGCAGGTAGTCGGTGAGGCCCAGGTCGATCCCGAAGATCTGGGCGACGAAGATCGCCGAGATCGCCGGGTAGATCGACGCGCAGCCGTCCATCTTCGTGGTCGAGCCCAGCGGGACCGCGAAGGAGGCGTACTCCTGCGGGACACCGAGGTTCTTGACGGTCACCTGCTCGGTCACCGGCATGGTGCCCACCGAGGAGCGCGAGACGAAGGCGAGCTGGATCGCCGGCCAGGCGCCGCGGAAGTACGCCAGCGGGTTCAGGCCGTTGACCCGCAGCAGCACGGGGTAGACGACGAACAGGACCAGTGCCAGACCGACGTAGACGGCCACCGCGAACCAGGCCAGCGAGCTCAGCGAGTCCCAGCCGTAGGAGGCGACCGCGTTGCCGATCAGGCCGAGAGTGCCGATCGGGGCCAGCCGGATGATCCACCACAGCACCTTCTGCACGATGGCGAGGAAGGAGCGGTTGAAGGCGAGGAACGGCTCGGCCTTCTCGCCGGTCTTGAGCGCCGCGATCCCGATCGCGAGGGCCACCACGAGCACCTGGAGGACGTTGAAGCTCAGCGCCGTCTCCGCGATCGGGCTCCCACCGACCTGCTCGATGCTGGTCGACGCGTCGAGTCCGAGGAAGTTGCCGGGGATCAGACCCTGGAGGAAGTCGAGCCACGACGCGGACGCCCCGGTCTCGGCCGCGTCAGAGGCGCTGACCGCGGTGTTGGTTCCGGGCCGGAAGAGCAGCCCCAGCCCGATGCCGATCACGACCGAGATCCCCGCCGTGATCGCAAACCACAGCAGCGTCTGGCCCGCGAGCCGGGCCGCGTTGCTGACCGTACGCAGGTTGGCGATCGAGGCGATGATGGCGGTGAAGATCAGCGGTACGACGACGGCCTTCAACAGCGAGACGAACGAGTCGCCGATCGTGGACAGGGTCGTCGTCAGCCAGTTGGCCTCGTCGCCGGCTCCCGGGCCGATCGCTCGCGCGACCGCGCCGAGCGCGACGCCGAGGACGAGGCCCAGGATGATCTGGACCGAGAAGGACGGGAGCGGCAGTCGCCGTCGGGCGGTGGGGGTGGTGGACACGAGGGCTTCTCCAGGGTTGACGCGGTTCGGGGCTCTGTTGGGCTCGAACGCCCTGACGAGTACGTGTCTTCCCCGGGGCCGTGCGGTGTGACCGGAGTCACCCCTCACCCCTGTCAGCGGAGGTCGCTGATGCCGGCTGTCACCGCCGCCTTCTCGATCGCGAGGATCCGGTCGGGCCACGAGTCAGGCTGGTCGGGCTGGTAGCACGGGTCGTTCTTGTCGCCGGTGCTCGGCGGGCACGGCCCGGCGAGCTCGGCGTAGCCGACCAGGACCAGCCGGGTCTCGTACTCGGCGACCAGCTCGGTCTCGAACCAGATGCTGTCGTTGCCGTCCGGCCCGGGATACGTCGCCTGAGATCGTGCCGCGCGCTTCGGCCCGGCATCGAGGTCGGCACTGACATCGATGGGCAGCGAGGTGACCTCCGGGTCGACCCCGAGCTTGTTGGCCGGGCAGACCTCCTGCCACTCCATGACCTCGTTGTATGCAGCCGCGGCGGCGTTCTCGTCGGGGAACTCCATCACCGCCATGTGGACCTGGCCGACCATGGCGCTGTCGGTGTCCCAGCGGTAGTCGGAGGTCACCTTCGCCGAGGCGCCGAGCGAGGAGAGCCACTCCTTCTGGCAGGCGAGGGTCGGCACGTCGGAAGCCGGCGTGTACTGGTTCCAGCCGAGAGGGCTTTCGAAGCGGTCGAGTGCGGGGAGGGTGCTGCCGTCGATCAGGTTGACGGCGCTGAGACCGTCCGTCGCGGGCGATCCTGTCTCCGTCGGGTCGGCGGACGGATCGGCCGGCGGCCTGGCACCGACCATCCGATAGGCGGCGTTGACGGCCGAGGTCTGCAGGGTGGTCGGCGACACGTAGTCCTGCACGCCGCGCTTCCGCGACATCACCAGCACCCGGTCCTCGGCGGACACGACAGCCGTCGCCACCTCCCAGCGAGCGTTCATCGCGGGGTCGTCAGGCAGGTAGGTGACGACGTCGACGCTCCCGTCCGAGATGACGCCGCCCTCGACCGGGAGGTAGCCGGCCTTCTCCGCTCCGTCCACGGCGGGGCACGAGGCGGCGGCGTCGGCCAGCTCGGTGCGTACCTTCTCGGCCTCGTCGGCAGAGCCGAACTCGGCGACGACGGCGTTCAGCGTGCCTGCTGCGTCGGCCATCTCCTCCCCGGGCTTCGCGACGAAGTCACGGCGGAACGTCGCCTCCGCGCCGGAGTCGCTCAGCGACTCGGTGAGGCAGTCGTTGTAGGTGTCGGTGCCCTCGCCGTCGTAGGTCTGTTCCTGGACCCACGCCGGATAGGGGTCGTCGGCGACGAGGTCGCCCTCGGTCGGCAGGTTGTCCCGGCTGAGGTCGGAGGTAGAGGCAGACGCACTGGGTGCGGCCGCGCTGTCGCTCGGCGCGGGTGCGGGATCGATGCCCTTGTCGCCGACTCCGGTGGAGAGGAAGATGATCGGCCCGGCGACGACGGCAGCCACGGCCGCCGCGCCTGCGGTGACCACGGCGCGTTTCCGCCGACGGATCTGATCACCCCGCCTCCGTGCCTCGGCTGCGGAGCTCATCGGCGCTCCGGGAGCGTCGGCGCGGAACTGGTCCAGGCGCGAGATCGGGTCACTCATCTCAGGCCTTCTTCCAGACGGCGCCGGAATCGTCCTCGGCGAGCAGCTCCGCGAGGGCGGCTCGCCCTCGAGCCAGGCGGGCTTTGATGGTGCCGGTGGGGGCGCCGACCTCGGCGGCCACCTGGTGGACCGGCAGGTCGGCGATGTGATGCAGGACGATGGCCTGGCGCTGGGCCTCCGGGAGCTTCTTCAAGGCCGCGACGAGGGCCACGTGGGACTCGTCGACCGCGGGCATCTCGGTGCGAGCGCCGACTGCTCTGTCGGTGGCCCGGCTGGCGTACTTCTTGCGGCGCCAGCGGCCGACCGCGAGTCGGTAGGCGGTGGTGCGGATCCAGGCTTCGGGGTAGTCGACCGAGGACATCTTGCGTCGGTGCGCCCAGGCGCGGGCGAAGGCCTCTTGGACGCACTCGGCGGCTTCGTCGAAGTCGCCGATCATGGCGTACAGCTGAGCACACAAGCGGCGGTACGACGCGTTGTACAGCGCGTCGAACTCGTCCTCGTCCATCGTTCGCCTCCCCGACTGGCTTTCACCGACACCTGCCCGAGCGTCAGTGTCCGCGGTGACATGGATGAGCGTAAAGTTCAATTGCACCTGACTCGCCATCAGGGCAGGTCCCGGACGACTCGGTCGACGGTGGCCTCGACGGTCTGCGCGACCCGGCTGTCCCACTCGGCGTAGTCCGAGGCCTCCTCCGGAGGGCAGACCGTGGTCGGCGGACAGGGGCCACCGGCCTCGGCGTGAGTGACCAGCACCAGTCGGGTCCCGATCTGGGCGACGGTCTGGTGGTCGTACCAGGTGGAGTCGCAGGCCTCGCCGCCGCAGTCACCGGCGTACTCGGCGAGCGCTTGCGCGGCGCGGTCGACCGCGGGGGCCGTGTCGATCTCGACGGACTCGACCGTCCCGGCCCTGAAGAGCTTCGCGTCGTGCATCGATGCCGGGCAGTTGTCGAGCCAGCCGTAGACCATGTCGTACGCCCCGTCAGCGGCAGACTTGGTAGCGAACTCCAGCACAGTCACGTTGACCTTTCCGATCTCGCTCGGGTTCTCGAGCCGGAACTCCCGACTGACCGACTCCGCAGCCTTCAACGAGGAGAGCCACGCGCCCTGGCAGTAGAGCGTCGGGGTCGACTGCGGAGCGATCTGCTGCCACGCCGCCGACGACTCACCCTCCATCGGCAGCCCCGGCAGCGACTCGGCCACGACGAGATGGGCGTCGCTGAGGGTCGCCGCGGGCGCGGACGAGGATGCCGGCGAGGATGCCGCGCCCGACGCAGATGACGCAGGGGAGTCAGGCGGGGCAGGCGGCTCGGCGCCGACCATCCGGTGGGCGGCGTTGACCGCGGAGGTCTGCAGGGAGGTCTGAAGGAACTCGGACGAGACCTGCTCCTTCGCGCCACGCTGACGCGTCAGCACCAGCACCCGGTCTTCGGTGACGACCACAGCCGTCGCGATCTCGGGGCGAGCGTTCGCTCCGGGAGCGTTGGAGACGTAGGTGACGACGTTGATGTCGCCGCGCGAGACGACGCCGCCCGCGACCGGTAGTGAACCGGCCGGAGTCGCGTCGAGCGGGGGACAGGAGGCGGCCGTCGCCGAGAGGTCGGCGCGGACGTCCTCGGCGGCCTCGGGAGACCGGAACTCGGCGACCACCGCGCTCATCATCCCGTAGTCGTCCACCCCGGCGTTCAGCGACGGACCGATCGCGAAGTCGCGGCGGAAGGTCGCATCGGCAGCTGACTCGCCCAACGTCTTGGTGAGACACGGGTTGTAGGCATCGCTGCCCTCCCCGTCATAGGTCTGGGTCTCACCCCAGGAAGCCTCGAGAGGGGCGATCAGGTCCTCGGCGACCGGGAGGTTCGCACGGGTGATGGTGGACGGGCCTGCGGATCCGGACGGACCGGGCGTGATGGTGCTCGGTGTCTCGCTCGGAGGCGGTGCCGGGTCCAAGGCGCGTTCGCCGACTCCGGCGGAGAGGAAGATGATCGGTCCGGCGACGATGGCGGCCAAGGCCGCGGCACCGGCGACGACGACCGCGCGACGGCGGCGTCGGATCTGATCCCCCCGTTGGCGTACCTCGGCTGCGGACTTCATCGGTGCTCCAGGGGTGTCGGCGCGGAACTGGTCCAGGCGCGAGATCGGGTCACTCATCTCAGGCCTCCTTCCAGACGGCGCCGGGTGTCTCTTCGGCGAGCAGCTCGGCCAGCGTGGCTCGTCCTCGGGCCAGGCGGGCTTTGATGGTGCCGGTGGGGGCGCCGACCTCGGTGGCCACCTGGTGGACCGGTAGATCGGCGATGTGATGCAGGACGATGGCTTGGCGCTGGACTTCGGGGAGCTTCTTGAGCGCTTCGACCAGGGCGACATGGGTCTCGTCGACGGCAGGCATCTCGGTGCGAGCGCCGACTGCTCTGTCGGTGGCCCGGCTGGCGTACTTCTTGCGGCGCCAGCGGCCGACCGCGAGTCGGTAGGCGGTGGTGCGGATCCAGGCTTCGGGGTAGTCGACCGAGGACATCTTGCGTCGGTGCGCCCAGGCGCGGGCGAAGGCCTCTTGGACGCACTCGGCGGCTTCGTCGAAGTCGCCGATCATGGCGTAGACCTGGGCGCACACGCGGCGGTAGGACGCGTTGTAGAACGCGTCGAACTCGTTCTCGTCCATCGCTGCCTCCCAGACTGGCCGTGCCTGATCTGGCTCTACGCCAGTCCCACTGGGTCAGATGCGTGAAGGGCAGGTCCGGTTGCATCCGGAGGGAAAAGTCTCAGCCGAGACCGCTGTATCCGAGGTCAGAGGTAGTCGAGCCGGTAGGCGGCGCGCTTGGCGAGCGAGACGAAGTCGGACTTGCTGATGTCAGCGGCGCCGTCGGGCACGAAGCTCATCTGGGCGACGTTGGCGCCCCGCCGGATCGCGGCCATCCGGTAGAAGACCGAGGAGTTCTCGAGCTCGACCCGGATGTCCCAGACCGTGATCGCGCCGTCCTTGATCGGCTCGGTCGCGAGCTGGGTGACGTGGCTGCCGAGCTGCTTGTCGCTGCACTTGCTCAGCCGGGTCTTGATCGCGACGTTGAACGCCTGCGCCTCCTTGGCGGAGCCGAACTTGCCGACGGTCTCGGTGAGCCCGAAGGTCGCGGCGAGCTTCTTCTTGGTCTCTGGGATCACGAAGTCGCGGGTCTGCGCCCCGGACATGCCCTTGACGTTGAACTCGGTGTTGTCGCAGCGGGTCTGAGCCGGGTTGGTCTTGGCCGGCTTCGCCTCGGTGCCCTGCCACGGGTCGCCGATGGTGCTGACCGGGGGAAGGTCGGTCTCGTTGATCAGCCCGGGCGCCGTGCCGGTGGCGAGCGGGACCAGGGTCTCCCGCGGTCGTTTGGTCTCCACGCACGCACCTGCGTCCGGCATCGAGCAGAGGTTGTGGACGGCGGTGCCGAGCATGGTCGAGGTCTTGGTTGCGGTCGCGCTGGACTTGCCGTCGACCTTCACGGTGACCGCGGCGGTGTGCCTACCGGTGCGGGCGACCCCGTAGGTCACGGCCCGGTTGTTCTCCCAGTCGCGGTAGGTGAAGAGGGTCGCCTCATCGCCGATGCCCTTGACCGACTCGGTGAACATCAGCTGGTAGCGGGGCTCGGCACACGCTGCGTACCACCCCTGCATCTTCTTGTACGCCGCAGCCGCAGCCTTCGCGTCGACGGATGACTCGATCGTGGTGCCGGCCGTGGTCGCCTTCGCCTTGGCGGCGAAGGTGCGCGCCAGGCTCGCCACGGGCCGCTTGTCGGCCGAGGGCTCGGCCTGGCAGGGGATGGTGAGGCCGGTGCCCTCGAGGTTGTCGGAGGAGATGTCGACGGCCCAGGAGCCGCCGTAGATCTTCGCCACGTTCTCCTCGGTCATCAGGTCTTTGGCGGTCAGCTTCTTGCCGGGGATCTCGCTCGGTTCGACCTCGAACTCCTCGACGGCCGACTTCATCGAGAGGGTGTTGAGCCGGGGCGCGGTCTCGGCGTCCTGGGTGACGAAGAAGCCGGTGCCGACCAGGGCGGCGATGGCCGCGGCGGCGCCGATGGCGGTGTGCACCCGGCGGCGCACTGCTCCGGCGGTGGTGATCGCCGAGGTCTTCGGCCAGGGCTGCTCGGTGAGCACGTCGACGAGCGGGTCGAAGATGGACTGCAGATGCTCAGGGGCGATCCCGAGCTGGTCGCAGATGGCGGCGTTGGCGCCCTGCAGATCGGTCTCGGTGCGGCTGATCGGGGTGCTGACCTCGCGGGCCAGCTGGGCGAGGTCGACGCTGGTGAGATGGCCCAGCAGAAAGACCTTGCGGTCGTGGAGCGGCAGGCTGCGCAGCGCGGAGAGGGTGCTGCGGGCCTCCGGCGCAATCGTCTGGTCGCGGTGGAGCAGGGGCACCGAGTGGTTGCGGATCGCCTTGGACCACGCGATCGGCCGGACCCAGTCCTCGCGCTCGAAGTCGTCCATCGGCTTCACCTTGCGCCAGTGGTGCCAGGTGATGACCATCGCGCCCCGCACAGCGGCCTTGGCAGCCTCCAGGTCCCCGGTCAGCGACCAGGTTTGGAGCAGGAGGCGTCCACGGACGTCCTGATAGAACGCCTCGAAGGTCTCGTGGTCTGCCGTGGTCATGCCCATGTCAGCGGTCAACTCTAGGTGATTCGGTCGAATGAACGGGAATACCCGCAGATGCACAGGCGGGTATCAACGGCTGTGACCAACCCGGGGACCGATTCTGGCGGCGCGTCGCCGAGATCGAGGCGGCGTGGGTTGGGAGGATGATGGACGATGTCGTCTCTGCTGCCTCCACGCACCCCTGACCGCGGGCGAGTCGCGGACGATCTCCATGATCTCCGCCACCGCCGTCCGCTGGTCGCGGTCGCCCTGCTGGGCGGCATCGGCACGGCCACCGCCACGCTGGTGGTCTGCTTGGCGATCGGCATCCTCGGCTGGTTCATCAGCGACATGGGGGCCCACGGAGAGCCGTCGGATGCTCTGCGTGTCGCCGCGCTCGGGTGGCTGCTCGGCCACGGTTCGGGTGTCCTCGTCTCCGGGGTCGCGGTCACCCTCGTCCCGCTCGGGCTGACCCTCGTCCTCGCCTGGACGATGTGGCAGGCCGCGATCCGGGTCGGCGACTCGGTATCGCTGCACGGTCCCGACGCCAATGCTCTCGCCGACGGTGAACGCGACCTGACCGTCCCCGTCGTGGCCGGACTCTTCACGCTCGGCTACACGGCCACCGCGGTGACGACCGCGATCGTCGCCGGCACGCCGGAGACCGCGCCGAGCATCCTCGGCGTGTTCACGTGGTCGGTCGGGCTCTGCCTCGTCGTGGCCCTGCCCGCGATCTCGGTCGGCTCCGGCCGCGCGGCGTTGTGGATCACCCTGCTGCCGCGCGCGGCCGTCGACGTGCTGGTGATGGTCAGGTCGATCCTGGTCTGGTGGTTCGCGGTCAGCACTCTGCTCTTCTTCGCGGCCCTCTTCGCCGACTTCACCACCTCGATCAACGTCGTCTCCCAGCTCCACCTCGACGTCGGCGGGATCATCCTCTACTCCCTGCTCGCCGTCCTGGTGCTCCCCAACGCCGTGCTCTTCTCCAGCTCGTACGCCCTCGGGCCGGGGTTCTCGGTCGGTGTTGGAACGACCGTCACCCCGACCGCCGTGACCCTCGGCCCGCTGCCGATGTTCCCGATGCTCGCCGCACTGCCCGACAACGGAGCCCCGCCCGCCTGGGTCGCCGCCGTGATGGCACTCGGCCCGCTGACCGCCTTCGTCGCGGTCTGCCGCGCGCAGCGCCACCGGCCGACCCTGCGCTGGTCCGAGGGCGCGCTCCGCGGCGTCAGCGCCGGCGTCGTCGCCGGCCTTCTCCTCGCTGTCCTGTCCGGCATCGCGGGCGGCGCCGTCGGCCCCGGTCGGATGCTCGACGTCGGGCCGTACGCCGGGCAGGTGCTCGTGAACGCCATCGCCTTCTTCGGTCTCGCCGGTCTGCTCGCCGGGCTCACCATGACCTGGTGGCACCGGCGTTCTCTTCCCGCCGACGCATCGGCCTAGAGTTCGCAGCGTGGCTCTTCGTCTTGTCGTCCTCGTGTCCGGCTCGGGCACCAACCTCCAGGCCCTGCTGGATGCCTGCGCGTCGCCGGAGTACGGGGCAGAGGTGGTGGCGGTCGGTGCTGACCGCGACGGGATCCAGGGGTTGACCCGGGCGACCGACGCCGGGATCCCGACCTTCGTGCACCGGGTCAAGGACTTCGGGTCGCGCGAGGAATGGGACGCGGCGCTGGCCGAGTCGGTCGCTGCGTACGAGCCTGATCTGGTGGTCTCCGCGGGGTTCATGAAGCTGGTCGGCGCTGCTTTCCTCGACCGGTTCGGGGGGAAGACGCTCAACACCCATCCGGCACTGCTGCCGTCGTTCCCGGGGATGCACGGTGCGCGGGACGCGCTGGACTACGGCGTGAAGGTCACCGGGGCGACGCTGTTCATCGTCGACGCCGGGGTCGACACCGGGATGATCATGGCCCAGGTGACGGTGCCGGTGGAGGACGACGACACCGAGGAGACGCTGCACGAGCGGATCAAGGTCGTCGAGCGTTCGATGCTGGTCGAGACGGTCGGACGGATCGCCCGCGAGGGCTACACCGTCGAGGACCGGCGAGTTCGATTCGGGTCCGCCTGAGCGGTTAGAGTGACGAGCACACGACTGGCGCAGGTGGGGGACCACCGGGGAGTGTGAAGAGACGGCATCGACCGCCTGGGTGCCCCTCATCGAATTCATCGACCGATGGGGAGTTTGGCTGTGCAGGACCAGATCACGATCAAGCGGGCGCTCGTGTCCGTCTACGACAAGACCGGTCTCGAGGACCTGGTCAAAGGCCTCCACGAGGCCGGCGTCGAGCTCGTCTCGACCGGTGGCTCGGCCAAGCTGATCGCTGACCTCGGCCTGCCGGTGACCAAGGTCGAGGACCTGACCGGCTTCCCCGAGTGCCTCGACGGCCGGGTGAAGACGCTGCACCCGCGCGTGCACGCCGGCATCCTCGCCGACCGCCGCCTCGAGTCCCACGTCGAGCAGCTCAAGGAGCTGGAGGTCGAGCCCTTCGACCTGGTCGTCTCCAACCTCTACCCGTTCGTGCAGACCGTCGCCTCCGGCGCCGGCCCGGACGAGGTCGTCGAGCAGATCGACATCGGCGGGCCCTCGATGGTCCGCGCCGCCGCCAAGAACCACCCCTCCGTCGCGATCGTGACCTCGCCCGAGCAGTACGCCGACACCCTCGCTGCTGCCGCCGCGGGTGGGTTCACCTATGACCAGCGCAAGGCGCTCGCCGCGGCCGCGTTCGTGCACACCGCGACGTACGACGTGGCCGTGGCCTCCTGGATGGGCTCCGTGCTCACCGACACCTCCGAGGGCACCGGCTTCCCGGCGTGGGTCGGCGGGACGTACGAGAAGTCGACCGTCCTTCGCTACGGCGAGAACCCGCACCAGAAGGCTGCCCTCTACCTGAACGGCCACGGCCCGGCCGGGCTGGCCAGTGCCGAGCAGCTCCACGGCAAGGAGATGTCCTACAACAACTACACCGACACCGACGCCGCCCGTCGGGCCGCCAACGACTTCGCCGAGCCGGCCGTCGCGATCATCAAGCACGCCAACCCGTGCGGCCTGGCCGTCGGCGCCGACATCGCCGAGGCACACCGTCGGGCGCACGCCTGCGACCCGGTCTCCGCCTTCGGTGGCGTGATCGCCGCCAACCGGCGGGTCTCGGTCGAGATGGCCAAGCAGGTCGCCGACGTCTTCACCGAGGTCATCGTGGCTCCGGGGTATGAGGACGGTGCCGTCGAGATCCTGCAGGCCAAGAAGAACATCCGCATCCTGGTCGCGGCCGCCGACGAGAGCGCTGCGGTCGAGACCCGGCCGATCTCCGGTGGCCTGCTGATGCAGCAGGTCGACCACGTCGACGCCGAGGGCGACGACCCGGCTTCGTGGACGTTGGCCACGGGTGAGGCCGCCGACGAGGCCACCCTGGCCGACCTGGCCTTCGCCTGGAAGGCCTGCCGCTCGGCGAAGTCCAACGCCATCCTGCTCGCCTCCGACGGTGCCTCGGTCGGCATCGGGATGGGCCAGGTCAACCGTGTCGACTCCTGCAAGCTCGCGGTGGAGCGGGCCAACACCCTCGCCGAGGGAACCGAGCGTGCCCGCGGTGCCGTCGCCGCCTCCGACGCCTTCTTCCCCTTCGAGGACGGCCCGCAGATCCTGATCGATGCCGGCGTCAAGGCGATCGTGCAGCCCGGCGGCTCGATCCGCGACGAGCTCACCATCAAGGCCTGCGAGGCGGCCGGGGTGACGATGTACTTCACCGGCACCAGGCACTTCGCGCACTGACAGAACCCCGCCGAGTCGGCGCATCTTCACCAGAGTTCGCCGAGTCGGCTCGTCATGACGCGCCGACTCGACGGGCAAACATGTCAGGACGAGCCGACTCGGCCTCGGATCTGGTCAAGATGAGCCGGGTCGGCGTCGCGTACCAAGAAATAGACGGACTCGAGTGACAGGATTGACATCGTGACAGCACAGAAGCTGGATGGCACCGCCACCCTGAAGACGATCAAGGCCGAGCTGGCCGACCGGGTGGCGAAGCTGAAGGCCGCCGGCGTGACGCCGGGCCTCGGCACCGTGCTGGTGGGTGACGACCCGGGGAGCCGGTGGTACGTCAACGCCAAGCACAAGGACTGCGCCGAGATCGGCATCGAGTCGATCCGTGTGGACCTGCCGGGGACCTCGACCCAGGCCGAGGTCGAGGCGGAGATCGACCGCCTCAACGCCGACCCGGCCTGCACGGGCTTCCTGGTGCAGCAGCCGACCGGCCTGGACGAGTTCGCGCTGCTCTCCCGCGTCGCCCCGGAGAAGGACGTCGACGGGCTGCACCCGTACAACCTCGGCAAGCTGGTCCTCGGCGAGGACGGTCCGCTGCCCTGCACCCCGGTGGGCTGCATCGAGCTGCTCCGCCGCCACGGCGTGGAGCTCAACGGCGCCGAGGTGGTCGTGGTCGGTCGTGGGCTGACCGTCGGCCGCCCGCTGGGCCTGCTGCTGACCCGCCGTAGCGAGAACGCCACGGTCACCCTGTGCCACACCGGCACCCGCGACCTCGCCGCGCACACCCGCAACGCCGACATCGTCGTCGCCGCCGCGGGAGTGCCCGGCATCATCACGAAGGACATGGTCAAGCCCGGCGCGGCGCTCTTGGACGTCGGCGTCTCCCGAGTCGACGGTAAGATCGCAGGAGACCTGGCCGAGGACGTGTGGGACGTGGCTGGTTGGGTGTCGCCGAACCCGGGTGGGGTGGGTCCGATGACACGCGCCATGCTGCTCTCCAATATCGTCCTCAGCGCCGAGAAGGCTCTCGAAAGGCTCTGACCGTGTCCGTCCACCCCCCGCTCAGCACGACACCGGCTACGCCGGAGGCTCCCGCCCCGGTGGCAGCAGCCGCTGAGCACGAGAAGGCGGACCCCGAAGACGTACGCAGCTTCCCCTCGACCATCGGCGGGTTCGTCTATCTCGGGGTGCTGACGGCGGCGCTCGCGGGCCTCGGTCTCGTCGGCTTCGGCCATTGGCGGGTGGGCATCATCGTCCTTGCCGCCGGGGTGGGGGCAGCGTCGTTGGCGCGTGCGGTGCTGCGTACGAAGGATGCCGGGATGCTGGCGGTGCGCAGCCGCTGGTTCGACGTGGTCCTGCTGGCGCTGGCCGCGGGCGCGCTGTGGATCCTCGCGGTGTCCGTCCCGGGGGACTAGGACGTTTCGCACAGAACCAGGAAGGCCGCCCCGAGAGGGACGGCCTTCCTGGGTTTTCTGGGATCACTGCTCGATCGGGACCCACTCCTGCTTGGCGTAGTCCCAGCGCCAGCCGTCCTGCTCGTAGACCGGCAGGTCGCCCTCGGTGGTCTGGGTCGGCTGCTGCCATGCCTGCTG
Source organism: Nocardioides panzhihuensis (assembly GCF_013408335.1). Lineage (NCBI taxonomy): Bacteria > Bacillati > Actinomycetota > Actinomycetes > Propionibacteriales > Nocardioidaceae > Nocardioides > Nocardioides panzhihuensis. Next base: position 49,128 of record NZ_JACBZR010000001.1, read on the forward strand.
ACCGCCGGTGCCGGCGCCGCCTGCTCCGCCGGAGACGATGGTTCGGTCGCTAGTCTCGGGAGCAGCCGGGGCCGTCGGGTCTGCGGCCGGGGTAGCGGGTGCTGCGGGCGTAGCAGCCGGGGTGGCCGCCGCGGCGGGTGCCGCCGGGGCTGCAGACTGGTCCCACTGGAAGCTGTGGGCAGGCGCCATGCTGTCGCCGCCGAAGGCGAGACCCGCTCCGGCGATCTCGGAGCCGTCCTTGTTGAAGAGCAGCGGGTAGGCGAACCCGGCGACGGCGCCGCCGATCGCGGGGACGATCAGGAAGACCGGGAGGGCGATCAGCGCGTCGGTGCCCGAGAAGAGGGCGGGCCCGAACGAACGGGCGGGGTTGACCGAGGTGCCGGTCAGCGGGATGCCGACGAAGTGGATCGCGGCCAGCGCGAGACCGATGGCCAGCGGTGCTGCGGTGGCGTTGGTCCCCGCGCGCTGGTCGGTGACACCGAGGATGACGAAGACGAAGATGAAGGTGAGCACGAGCTCGACGAGGATCGCGCCGATGAGTCCGGTGCCGGCTCCGTCACCGAAGCCGTTGGCGCCGAGACCGCCGTCGTTCCACGAGTTGTAGCCGGACGAGAGCGCGATGAGGAACAGCACGATCGCGCCGATGGTGGCGCCGACGAACTGAGCGCCGATGTAGGCGCCCGCGTCCTTCCAGCCGATCCGGCCGGCCGAGGCCACACCGAGGGTCACGGCCGGGTTGAAGTGGCCGCCGGAGATGCGACCGAAGGTGTAGGCACCGATCACGACGGCGATACCGAAGGCCAGGCCGACGGCCGCGACCTCGAGGCGCCAGGGCGAGTTGCGCAACCCGGCGTGGGAGACGCCGGCGAAGACCGCGACGACTGAACCACAGCCGAGGAACACGAGGATGAATGTCCCGATGACCTCGGCTGCGAGTTTCTGGATGAAGGTCGGCTCAGCTGCCGACAGAGATTCCTCGGTCATGTCCCCTTAAGCCCTTCAATGTCGGTTGACGTCGGTCAGAGCCTTCGATCCCGGAGAAGCTGGTCCGACCGGCGGGCGAACCTCTCAGGCATCAGCAGTCACCTGAACAACATGGAGGTGTTGACACACAGTAACTCTTTTGCGACGGCACATCGTGGTGCTTAGGTAGGGCGGGGCGGTGTCGCATCGGGTATCAGGTATCTTGACGTCAAGGCACTTTCCCTTATGCCCGGGTCCCCGACCTCAGTCAGCAGCACCGCAGACCGCAACTTGTCAGGAGTAGCCACGACAATGGCCGCACGAATCATCTACACCCACACCGACGAGGCGCCGCTGCTCGCGACGTACTCCTTCCTTCCGATCGTCGCGGCCTATGCGGCCAAGGCGGGCGTCGAGGTCGAGACGCGTGACATCTCCGTGGCCTCGCGCATCCTGGCGCAGTTCGGCCTCGCCGACGACGCGCTCGGCGAGCTCGGTGACCTGGCGAAGACGCCGGAAGCCAACATCGTCAAGCTGCCCAACATCTCCGCCTCCATCCCGCAGCTCAAGGCCGCGATCAAGGAGCTGCAGGAGAAGGGCTACGAGATCCCTGACTACCCCGAGGCGCCCAGCACGCCCGAGGAAGAGGAGAACCGGGCCAAGTACGACAAGGTCAAGGGCTCCGCGGTCAACCCGGTCCTGCGTGAGGGCAACTCCGACCGTCGCGCGCCGGGCTCGGTCAAGGCGTACGCCAAGGCTCACCCGCACACCAACAAGCCGTTCGCCGACGACTCCAAGACCGACGTCGCGACGATGGGCTCGCACGACTTCAAGGCCAACGAGAAGTCGGTGACGCTCGCCGCCGACGACACGCTCTCCATCGTGCTCGAGAAGACCGACGGCGAGACGGTGACGCTGCTCGCCGAGCTGCCGGTGCTCGAGGGCGAGATCGTCGACGCGACGTACATGTCCGTGGCCAACCTGCACGCCTTCCTCGAGAACGCGCTCGCCAAGGCCAAGGCCGACGACGTGCTCTTCTCGCTGCACCTGAAGGCCACGATGATGAAGGTCTCCGACCCGATCATCTTCGGTCACGTCGTGAGGGCCTACTTCAAGGACGTCTTCGAGAAGTACGGCGCCGACCTCGAGGCCGCCGGCCTGTCCGCCAACGACGGCCTCGGCGGGATCCTGTCGGGTCTCTCCGGGCTGGAGAAGGGCGCCGAGATTCAGAAGGCGATCGAGACTGCGATCGCGGAAGGTCCCCGCCTGTCCTACGTCAACTCCGACAAGGGCATCACCAACCTGCACGTCCCCTCCGACGTCATCATCGACGCCTCCATTCCGGCCCTGGTCCGCAACGGCGGCAAGCTCTGGGGTGCCGACGGCAGCGAGGACGACACCCTCGCGGTGATCCCGGACTCCTCCTACGCCGGCGTCTACCAGACCGTCATCGACGACATGAAGAAGAACGGCCCGCTCGACCCGGCCACGATCGGCACCGTCCCCAACGTCGGTCTGATGGCGCAGAAGGCCGAGGAGTACGGCTCCCACGACAAGACCTTCCAGCTCGAGGCCGCCGGCACCCTGCGCGTGCTGAACAAGGCCGGCGACGTGCTGATCGAGCACGACGTCGAGGCCGGCGACATCTGGCGCGCCTGCCAGACCAAGGACATCCCGGTCCGCGACTGGGTCAAGCTCGCCGTCAGCCGTGCCCGTGACTCCAAGACCCCGGCCATCTTCTGGCTGGACGAGTCGCGCGCCCACGACGCTGAGCTCATCAAGAAGGTCACCACCTACCTGACCGAGCACGACACAGAGGGGCTCGAGATCAAGATCCTCTCGCCCCAGCTGGCCACGGCGTACTCCCTCGAGCGCCTGCGCAACGGCGAGGACACGATCTCCGTCACCGGCAACGTGCTGCGTGACTACAACACCGACCTCTTCCCGATCCTCGAGGTCGGTACGTCGGCGAAGATGCTCTCCATTGTCCCGCTGATCGCCGGCGGCGGTCTGTTCGAGACCGGCGCGGGCGGCTCGGCGCCGAAGCACGTGCAGCAGCTGGTCGAGCAGGACTACCTCCGCTGGGACTCGCTGGGTGAGTTCTTCGCGCTGGTGCCCGCCTTCGAGAAGTACGCCGAGCAGGCCTCCGCCCCGGCGGCGACGGTGCTCGCGGCTGCTCTGGACCGGGCGACCGCGACGTTCCTCGAGAACGACCGCTCCCCGGGCCGCAAGCTCGGCACCACCGACAACCGCGGCTCGCACTTCTACCTCGGCCTCTACTGGGCCCAGGAGCTGGCGGCGCAGACCGAGGACGCCGAGCTCGCCGCGGCCTTCAAGCCTCTCGCCGAGACCCTCGCCGCCAACGAGTCCAAGATCGTCGAGGAGCTCCTCGCGGTCCAGGGCAAGCCGGCCGACATCGGCGGCTACTACCTGCCCGATGCCGAGAAGGTCACCGCCGTGATGCGTCCTTCCGCGACGCTCAACGAGGCGATCGACTCGCTCTGATCGATCAGACGTCGGCCCGGCACGGACTCCGTGCTGGGCCGACGTGCGTCCGGACACCTTCCCGGCAGGGGTGACCTTGCTCTCCAAAACATTCTTCTGATTCCTATAGATGCAGGTCAGCGGTGTGTTCATCGTCGGTGAACGGCGGAAAACCTTTAGGTAAGTGTCGGTGGTCACGAATACCGTGATCCTCTGATGACTGCGACGCTCTCGACTCCGCCCGCGCCCACCTCGGGCACGGCTCTCGGAGTCCCCGCCAGCCCTGCCGACCCGAGCCGGCAGGTCGACTGGCGACGCCTCAAAGGGCCGGTGACGCTTGCAGCGCTGATCGCCCTCGCGGTCGCAATGGTCGCCCAGTCGATCGGCACCGTCGTGGCCGGCCGGCTGGCCGAGAACCCGACCGCCAGCCTGGTCGGGTGGCTGGCGCTGTGCGTGATCGGCGCCTCGCTGATCGACTCGACGGCGAAGATCGGCTGGGTCGGGGTCGCCGACCGGGTCGAGGGCAAGCTGCGTGAGGACGTTCTCCAGGCTGCCATGCGACAGCCGCTCTCCGAGCTGAGCGAGCAGGCTGTCGGGGAGATCCTCGACCGCGTCGACGACGACTCCCACGAAGTCGGCAACCTGCTGCGCTGGCAGTTCTGGATGCTGTTCCGCTCGATCTTCGCGGCGCTGCCGATGTGGATCGTGGCCAGCTTCACCTGGTGGCCGGCGGCGTTCCTGTTCCCGTTGCTCGCGGCGGTGACCTGGTTCGTCATCCGCCGCCTGCTGGGCGAGATCTCCCGGCTCAAGGTCATCGAGGAGGCTTCCTGGACCGATCATGCCGCCGCGCTCGAGGAGGGCATCGCCGGGCGGGACGACCTGCGTACGAGCCTGGGCCAGGAGCACGTGGTCGGCCGGGTCGCGAGGCTCTCGGCCATCGTCCACGAGAAGTTCCGTGCCGTGGTCACGGTCGAGGCGAAGGTCGGCCGGCGCGCCGGCATCCTGCTGCACTCCCTGCTGGCCGGGATCGGTCTCGCCGGGGTGGCGCTCGCTGCGAACGACCGGCTCGGGATCAGCGCGCTGGTGACGTTGTTCCTGGTCACGAGCACCTTCGTCGGCCAGATCGCGATGCTCGCCAACCACCTCCCCGACATCCAGGCAGGTCTGGGTGCGGTCATCCGGCTGCGCCAGATGATGGCCTCCGAGCCGGAGCCCGAAGGCGGGGCGCCGGTGCCCGACGGGGGAGCGCTGGAGGTCGACCTGCGCGACCTGACCTTCTCCTACGCCGAGGGCACCTTCGCTCTCCAGGGCATCTCGCTCACGGTGCCCGCGGGCGACACCATCGCCCTGGTCGGCCGCACCGGCTCCGGCAAGTCGACGCTCGCCTCGCTGCTCTCCCGAGCAGTCGAGCCGCCGCGCGGCTCGGTCTTCCTGGGCGGCGTGGACGTGCGCGATCTCGATCTGCAGCAGCTGCGGGCCTCCGTGGGCGTCGTGACGCAGCGTACGGAGATCCTGGCCGGCACGCTCGCCGAGAACATCTCTCTCTTCGACGACCTGCGTCCGCGCGAGGACATCGAGCGGGCGGTCGCCCGGCTCGGGCTCTCCGAGTGGGTCGCGGGTCTTCCGGACGGCCTCGACACCCTGCTCGGCCCCGGTGGCACGTCGCTGTCGGCGGGGGAGGAGCAGCTGGTCGCCTTCGCCCGGCTGCTGGTGCGCGACGTGCGCGTCGTCGTCCTCGACGAGGCGACCGCACGGATGGACCCGCTCACCGAGCGTCGGGTCGTCGCGGCCGCAGACCGGTTGCTGACGGGGCGTACGGGCATCCTGATCGCCCACCGGCTCTCCACGATCGAGCGGGCGCCTCACGTCGCCGTGCTCGACCACGGCCGGGTGATCCAGCACGGGCTGCGGGCCTCGTTGGCGACCGCGCCGGGTCCGTTCCACGACCTGCTCGAAGCCAGCCGCACCGATCACCACGACTCGCCCTCTCCTGAAACCAAGCCGGTCGACCACTCGACCCTCGACCACGTCGCGCAGGGAAACGTGGGCGGCAAGCGCCGCTCAGGCGCGCCGCCGGAGATCGCCGACGTCGGCAACGGGCCGTCGCTCGCCCGAGGGATCCTGCACGCACTGTTCATCCGCCCCGAGTGGGGTGTCGCGGGTGCGCTGCTCTTCCTGTTCGCCTCGATGACCGGCGCGCAGGGTGCCTTCACCGGGCTTCTGTGGGGCCTGATCGTCGAGTCGCTGCAGGACGGCGGCACTCCGACAGTGATGTCGGGGCTGCTGGTGGTCAGCCTGCTGGCCGCACCGCTGATGCTCGCCGACGCCTTCTACCGCTACCCACGCTGGTGGATCGAGGTCATGCTGCGGGCGCGGATGGCCGTCCTCTACGGCCAGACCAGCCAGCACCGTCTGACGCGCACCCCGCCGGGTGAGGTCGTCGCGCGGTCGATGGACGCGGACCGGTACGCCCGCTACGCCGACCGCTGGGTCGACTTCGTCAACGGCCTCGTGATCGCGACGATCACCGCTTTGCTCGCCGGCACCGCGCTGGCCGGCGCCGTGCTCCTGGTCGTCATGATCGCCTCCGCGCTGGCCTCCGCGGTCGGTCGACCGATCGCGGGCCGCTCGGCCTCGGCCTCCTCCGCTGCTCGCGCCCGGTTCGGCCGCGCAGTGGTCTCCGCGCTGGAGTCCGTGCGCACCGTGAAGCTGGCCGCGGCCACCCCGCAGGTCCACGCTCACCTGCAGCACGTGGACGCAGGGAGGGTCGAGGCGGCGGTGAAGGAGCACCGGGTGCAGGCGTTCCTCGACGGCGTGCCTGCGCTCATGGTGCAGTGCGGCGTCGTGGCTGCCTGGGCGATCTACTTCGGCGGCGGCTGGGGTCTGGCCACTGCGCTGCTGGTGGCCAACGCGGTCTCGGGCTTCGACTGGTTCGGCCGGGTGGCCGGCATGGTCGTCACCGAGGCTCCCGGCACCCGGGCGTGGCAGAAGGAGACGAGCCGCTTCTCCGGCGGCCGTGACCTGATGGAGCTGCCCCCGGGCGTCGACCTGGTCTCCGGTGAGGCTCCGACCCCGAAGCCGGTCGAGCGGGTTCCGCTCCAGTCTGTGGAGCTCTCGGCCCTGTCGGCGGTCCACGACGATGGCACCATCGGTGTCTCGGACGTCTCGCTCACCATCTCGCGCGGCGAGCTGGTGCTGCTCGTGGGACAGGTCGGCTCCGGCAAGTCGTCCCTGCTGGCGTCGATGGCCGGTCTCATCGAGCACACCGGCACGATCCGGTGGAACGACGAGCTGGTCGAGGACCCCCAGTCCTTCCTGAGGCCTGGCCAGGTCGCGTACGTCGCTCAGGTGCCGCGGGTGCTCTCCGGCACCTTCTCCGACAACATCCGCCTGGGCCACGACCGGCCGTTCGACAACCCGGTCGCCGACGCGCGGCTCGAGCTCGACGTCAAGGAGGCGGGCGGCGCCCACGCGATCGTCGGTCACCGCGGCGTACGCCTCTCCGGGGGACAGGTCCAGCGCCTCGCCCTGGCACGGGCGCTGGCCGCCGAGACCGAGCTGCTCCTGGCCGACGACGTCTCCAGCGCGCTCGACGCGGCCACCGAGATCGAGCTCTGGCGGGCGCTCCGCGACCGGCACACCACGGTCATTGGAGCCACCTCGAAGCGGGCGGCTCTAGCTCAGGCCGACCGCGTCGTCGTCATGGTGAACGGCGAGGTCGCTGCCGTGGGTCCGTGGGCCGAGCTGTCCCCGGCGTGGTCCCACCTGGCCGGCTGACCTGCCGAAGCGTCACCCCCGTCGTTCGAGTGGGCACTTCGGTGCCCACTCGAACGACGTACGTGACGCCTCGGTTCGCGGGGGTGACGCCTCGGCTTCAGGCGGCCTCGTCGCGCTCGAGCGTGCGGCGCAGCGCAGCAGCATCCACGCCGAGCGCCCGTAGTGCAGCATGCCCTTCTCCCTCCGCCCGGAGGATGCCGAGCAGGATGTGCTCGGTGCCGATCGTGCGGTCCTCGAGCCTGATCGCCTCGCGCAGCGAGAGCTCGAGGACCTTCTTCGCCTCCTTGGTGAAGGGGATGTGGCCACCGAGGCGGCGGCGTGGCTTCCCGCTGTCCAGGGCGCCGGCGCCGAAGACCTCCTCCACCTTGGAGCGCACCTCGTTCAGGTCGATCCCGAGCGTGGACAACGCGTCGGCGTCGTCGTTCCCGAGACGCCCGTGGGCCCGCTCGACCTCCGCCCGCAATGCAGCTGGGTCGACCCCGCAGTCTACGAGCGCGCGGGCGGACGTCGACCCGGCGCCGGCGCCGATCGCCAGCAGCAGGTGGTCGTCGCCGATGCGCTCATGACCGAGCTCGGCGGCGTAGGTCTGTGCTGCAGTCACCGCGTCGCGGGCTGGTCTGGTGAACCTCTCGAACATCACATCTCCTTCGCGTACTTCTTGTGGACCGCCTGCCGGCTGACCTCCAGCGCATCGGCGATCTCCTGCCAGGCCCACCCCTGTCGGCGGGCGTTCACCACCTGTAGCCGCTCCAGCGAGTCGGCGAGGCGGCGTAGTGCGAGCGCGGCACGTAGGCCTGTGCTCGGGTCGGCGCTCGCGGCCGACTCGGCAAGATCTTTGGCATCCGTCATGTTGTCAATATAGGTTGACAGTCAGAGCGTGTCAACTGGAGTTGACGAAGTCCGCCGTGACCGGCGGCGACGGGGCCCGCGTCACACCGATTCGTGGAATAGCCCTCAAATCGCCGAAGGTTAAGCAGTAGTGACCGACACCGCCAGCCCCGAGACCGCCGTGAGACCTGTGACCCCGGTCCGGTTTGTGGTCGCCATGCTCGCTCTCGCGATGGGCGGGTTCGCGATCGGCACGACCGAGTTCGTCACCATGGGCGTGCTGCCCGAGATCGCCGAGGGCGTCGGCGTCGGCACCTCCACGGCCGGCCACCTGATCAGCGCCTACGCGGTCGGGGTGGTGGTCGGCGTACCGATCCTCTCGTTCTTCGTCGCTCACCTTCCGCGCAAGGGGCTGCTGCTGTCGCTGATGGCGGCGTACGCGCTGTTCAACGTGCTCAGCGCCGTAGCCGTCGACTATCAGATGCTTCTGGTCGCGAGGTTCCTGGACGGCCTGCCGCACGGTGCCTACTTCGGCGTCGCCACCATCGTCGCGACGTCCATGGCCGCACCGAAGCACCGCGGCCGGGCGGTCGCCCTGGTGATGCTGGGTCTCTCGGTCGCCAACGTGATCGGTGTTCCGTTCGCGACCTGGCTCGGACAGACCGCCGGCTGGCGGGCACCGTACGCAGCCGCAGCAGGCCTCGCGCTGCTGACCGTGGTCCTGGTGCAGCTCTCGGTGCCGCACTTCCCGGGTGACCCGAACGCGACCGGTCGCAGCGAGGCGACCCGGTTCTTCATGAACAAGCAGGTCTGGCTGACGATGCTCGCCGGCGCGATCGGGTTCGGCGGCATGTTCGCGGCCTACTCCTACATCGCCCCGATCGTCACCGGCACGGCCGGGCTCGCGGCGGGGGCGGTGCCGTGGTTCGTCTTCGCCTTCGGCCTTGGGATGGTCGTCGGCACCTGGGTCGCGGGCGAGCTGGCGCGATGGTCGGTGATGGGCTCGCTGCTCGCCAGCAGCCTCGGCATGGTGGCGGTGCTGACGCTCTTCTGGGCGGTCGCTCCGGCCGGGTGGTGGCTCGCGCCGGTCGCCTTCCTGACGACGGCGATCGCCTCGGTGCTGGTGATCAACCTGCAGGTGCGCCTGATGGACGTCGCCGACGACGCGGTGACCCTCGGCGCCGCGATGAACCACGCGAGCCTCAACATCGCCAACGCGCTCGGCGCCTTCGCCGGCGGCGTGGCGCTCGACGTCTGGAGCGCCCGCGAGGCTCCGCTGGTCGGCGCCGGCCTGGCCGTGGCCGGGATGCTGGTGCTGCTGTGGAGCACCAGCATCCACCGGCGCCGGGCCTAGAGGCTAGAGCTCGACCTCGTCACCAGGATCGGTGGCGGTGGCCTTCTCGACCGCTGCGAGGAACCCGTCTGCCCAGGCCTTGGAGTCGTGGTGGCGCACGGTGTCCCACAGCCCGCGCATCCGGTCCTTGGCCTCGGCCTCGTCCATGTCGACCGCCTGCAGGAAGACCCGGACCATGTCGGAGACGTCGTGGGGGTTGGTCAGCACCGCGCCGCGCAGCTCGGCGGCCGCCCCGGCGAACTCGGAGAGCACCAGGGTGCCGCTCGTGCCGAGGAGGCCTTGGACGGAGACGTACTCCTTCGCGACCAGGTTGAGACCGTCGCGCAGCGGGGTGATCCACATGACGTCGGCGTTGGCGTAGTAGGCCAGCAGCTCCTCGAACGGGATCGGCCGGAAGTAGAAGTGGACCGGCATCCAGCCCATCCGCGAGAACTGGCCGTTGATCCGCCCGACGGCCTGCTCGATCTGATTCTGCAGCGTCTTGTAGACGGTCATCTCGCCGGCCGCAGGCACGCAGACCAGCACAAGGGACAGCTCGCCCAGCAACGACGGGTCCTCGACCAGCGCCCGTTCGAAGGCCTCGAGCTGCTGGAGCACGCCCTTGGTGTAGTCGAGCCGCGAGACGGCCAGCGCGATCCGCTGCCCCTCGAACTCGTCCTTCACCCGAGCGATCGAGGTCTGCACTGCCGAGGAGGCCAGGGTGTCCTCGATCCGCTTGGTGTCGACGCTGACCGGGTTGGCACCCAGGTGCACCCGCCGTCCACCGACGTCGATGACCGACGGCATGACGTCGAGACCCAGCGCGAAGCCGTACGTCCGGAAGCGGGGAGCACAGTCCTCCGTCTCGATCACTTCGACCGGCGCTACACCGCGGGCCACGTCGACGAAGTTCTCGACCTGGCGGGGGATGTGGAACGAGATGTAGTCGCACTGCAGCAGCGAGCCGATGATCTCGCGGCGCCACGGCACCACGTTGAACACGTCCGCGCCGGGGAAGTGGGTGTGGTGCAGGAAGGCGATCTTCACGTCCGGCCGCATCTCGCGCAGGTAGGCCGGGACCATCCACAGGTTGTAGTCGTGGATCCAGACGATGCCCCCGTACGCCGCCTCGGCCGCCGCCTGCTCGGCGAAGGCCCGGTTCACCCGGCAGTAGACCTGCCAGTCCTCCTCCTTGAACTTCGCGCGCTCCCAGAAGGTGTGCAGCAGCGGCCAGAACGCCTCTTTGGAGAAGCGCTTGTAGAAGACGTCGACGTCCTTCTTCGACAGCGGCAGGCGGGAGGCCACCAGGCCCGGATAGAGCTTGGGGTCGACCACGGTGTGGGTGGCGAACTTCTCGCGCTTGGGGTCGTCGATCGACCAGGCGACCCAGGATCCGGTCCGTTCGGTGAAGAAGGACAACAGCGTCGGGATGATGCCGTTGGGCGACTTCGGCCGCCGGCGCTTGACCTCCCCGTCCTCGATGACCTCGTCATAGGGGAGGCGGTGGTAGACCATGACGAGGTCGGACTTGCCCGGGTCGTCGGCGTCGTTCTCCGGGTCGAAGATGTGCTCGTCGTCGAGCAGGTTGAAATGGCTGATCGCCTGCAGGATCCCGCCGGTGCCGGGGGCAGTGGCGTGGAACGTACGCTCCTTGCCGCGGGTGGCCTCCAGGAGCAGGTCCTCGGCCTCGCCGACGCAGACCCCCGGGAACCCGATGTCGTACATCGCCAGGTCGTTGAGGGTGTCGCCCGCGACCAGGACGCGGTCCTTGGAGATGCCGAGGTGCTCGACGAGCTTCGTGACGGTGTGTCCCTTGTTGATCCCACCGGGGAGCACGTCGAGATAGTGGCTGGCGGAGTAGAGCAGGTCGCAGCCGATCTGTGCGACCAGCGGCGCGAGGTCGTCGGTGACCGCCTCGGGGTCGCAGAAGTAGGAGACCCGGCGGTCCTGGGGCACGTTCTGGCGCACCAGTCCGGGGCGGTCGCCGATCTTCTCGAGCACGGTGAGCTCACCGGGCCACTTGGCGGCGATCTCCTGCTGGATGGGCTCGACGGCGAGCAGGTCGTGTCCGGTCACGATGGTGGCCCCGACATCGCAGATGATGAAGTCGGGCGTCGGGATGGTCGGGTCGGCCAGCAACGGCAGCACCGACTCGAGTCCTCGACCGGTGACGAAAGACAGAAGTACGTCCTCGCGGCGGCTCAACGTTTGATACAGCTTGACCTTCGCCTCGGGGTCGCCGGCTAGGAAGGTTCCATCCAGGTCGGTCGCAAGCAGCATGCGTGCATTGGCAGCGGACGTGGGGTTCACAAGTCTCCTCGAGGGTCGCCTGGCCTCGAGGCCGATTCGGCAGCTGGCCCGAGGCTGCGGACCCCTTGGAGGATCCGCGGGTCGACCCAACACGTTAACAGGGGATGGTGTCACGGCGGGAACGGGGAATTGACGGGCCATCGAATCCGGCTGAGTAGAGGCCCTCAAGAGGTCCACAAACTCGTAATAATTGGCTGGATCTGTTCGATAACCCCATCGAGGATCTGTCGTTGATGAGTCATGCGGATCCTGCCCGCGGCCTTCAAGACTGCGGGCGACCATGGTCCTCGACGTTGATCACGGGGGGCGCCGAGGCCCATGGCCGGCACGCAGATCGGTGCCGCGGGCAGGATCCACAGTTCGTACAGATCGGTCCTCGATACACTTCCTCCCACCATTTCGAGCCTTTCGGCGGGTGGCTGACAGAATGCGCACATGACCGGCAGCACCGCTCCTACGACCAGGCCCAGGGTCCTCTCCGGCATCCAGCCGACCGCGGACTCCTACCACCTCGGCAACTATCTCGGTGCGGTCCGGCAGTGGGTGACGCTGCAGGAGGAGCACGAGCCGTTCTTCTTCATCGCAGACCTGCACGCGATCACCGTCGAGCAGGACCCGAAGGTGCTCCGGGAGCGTACGCGGCGGGCTGCCGCCCAGCTCCTGGCCGCCGGTGTCGACCCGGAGCGGTCCGCCATCTTCGTCCAGTCCCACATTCCTGAGCACGCCCAGCTCGGCTGGGTGATGCAGTGCATCACCTCCTTCGGCGAGGCCCGGAGGATGACTCAGTTCAAGGACAAGTCCGCCAAGGGTGGTGAAGGTGCCGCTTCCGTCGGCCTCTTCTCCTACCCCATGCTGATGGCCGCCGACATCCTGCTCTACCGCCCGGCGTACGTCCCTGTGGGCGAGGACCAGCGGCAGCACCTCGAGCTGACCCGGGACCTCGCGCAGCGGTTCAACAGCCGCTACAAGAAGACATTCCGGCTGCCCGAGCCCTACATCCTCAAGGAGGTCGCGAAGATCTACGACCTCCAGGACCCGGCGATCAAGATGTCCAAGTCGGCGTCGAGCCCGAGCGGACTGATCGACATGCTCGACGACCCGAAGGCCTCGGCGAAGAAGATCCGCTCCGCGGTCACCGACTCGGAGATGGAGATCCGCTTCGACGAGGAGTCCAAGCCGGGCGTCTCCAACCTGCTTCGGATCTACTCCGCGCTGACCGGGACCGACATCGAGACCCTGGTCGGCAAGTACGCCGGCAAGGGCTACGGCGACCTGAAGAAGGATCTCGCCGAGGTCGTCGTCGACTACGTCACGCCGTTCCGGGAGAAGACGCATCAGATCCTCGAGGACCGGGCCTATCTCGACGGCATCCTGGCGCAGGGTGCGGAGAAGGCAGGCGTGGTCGCCCGCAGGACTCTGGCCGACGTCTACGAGCGGGTTGGTCTTGTGGCCCCCGCGACGCCGCTCGGCTAGTAAGGTCGGCGCATGCGCACCATCGGTGTTGCCATCGCTATCCCGGAGCCATGGGCAAGCCAGCTCCAGGACTACCGGACGTCTCTCGGGGACGCGACGGCAACCATGATCCCGACGCACATCACGCTTGTGCCGCCGACGGAGATCCACGACGATCTCCTGCTGGACGTCGAGAGCCACCTCGAGTCCGCCGCTGCGAGAGTCGCGCCGTTCGGCGTGCACCTGCGCGGCACCGGCACCTTCCGGCCGGTCTCGCCGGTGGTGTTCGTCGCCGTGGTGCAGGGCATCTCGGGCTGTGAGCAGCTGGCCAACACCGTCCGGCAGGGGCCGCTCGATCAGAAGCTCACGTTTCCCTATCACCCGCATGTCACGATCGCTCACGACCTTCCCGACGCTAGCCTCGACAAGGCTTTCGGTGAGCTGGCCGACTTCGAGTGCGAGTGGACGGTCGAGGAGTTCCACCTCTACGTGCACGACGACGCGGACGGCTGGCGCCCGACTCGGGAGTTCGCACTGAGAGCAGCACTTACCGGCTGAGGCGGGCTCGCTTCCCGCCCACGATCAACGGATGGGACCTCGGGGGTACTCATGGAGAAGATCAAGGCGAAGATCGCCGAGCTACGCGAGCGCTTTCCGGCACTGGACCGGGTGCTGCGTACGCAGGAGCACTACGGTGAGGTCGGAGCGGCCCAGCAGGCCGGGGCCATGACCTACTTCGGCTTCTTGTCGACCTTCCCGATCCTGGCGCTCGCGTTCTTCGCCGTGGGACAGATCGCCAAGGTGTACGCCGGTGCCGAGAGCGATCTGGTCGAGGCGATCGACCAAGTCCTGCCTGGGCTCGTCGGCGACGGTGCCGGGCAGCTGAAGATCGCCGACATCGAGAGCGCCGCCGGCACCGTCGGGATCATCGGTGTCTTCGGTCTGCTCTACGCCGGGCTCGGCTTCGTCGACGGCCTCCGCAAAGCGCTGGAGGCGGTCTTCATGGTGCCGGACGAGGAGCAGCCGGGCTTCCTGGCGGCGAAGGCACGTGACCTGGTCGCGCTGGTCGTGCTCGGCCTGATCCTGCTGGTCGCGGTCGCGGCCACCGGCCTCATCCGGACCTTCTCGGTCAACGTCTTGGAGTGGATCGGCCTCGACGAAGGCTTCGGCTGGCTGATCGTGCTGCTCACCCTGGTGCTCGGCCTGGCCGCCAACACCCTGCTCTTCTTCTCGATGTTCCACCTCGCGCCCCAGAAGGACACCCCGAAGCGAGCCCTGTGGGCAGGTGCGCTGCTCGGCGCGATCGGCTTCGAGATCCTCAAGCAGGCCTCGACCCTCCTGCTGAACGCGACCCAGGGGCAGCCGGCCTTCCAGGCCTTCGGCATCGCCCTCATCCTCGTGGTCTGGATCCACTACACCTCGATGGTGATCCTCTACGCCGCCTGCTTCGCCCATGTCGGGGCGACTCCCGCCGACGTGAGAGAGTCGGATCATGAAGCTCGAGAAGACTGACGGCGCGCTCCTCCTGGTGATCGGGATCTGGACGATCGCGATCTGGACCAACTTCGGCCGCAACCTCGTCAAGACCGCCAAGGACCCGGAGCAGACCCGTCCCAAGCCCTACTACATCGCCCACGCGGTGCTCGTGGTGGTCGACGTCCTCCTCGGTGGCCTGCTGATCAAGCTGGGCGTGCAGCGGCTGCTGACCAGGGGATAGATCTATCCTCAGGCGGACTCGGCCGTGTCGAGGTGGTCGACCAGCTCGGTGAGCTGGTCGCGCAGCGCGAGCGCCTCGTCACGGGTGATCCCCATCGATGCGCCGAGCTGCTGAGGGACGCCGGAGACCTGCTCCTCCAGAGCCCGGCCGTCCTCGGTCAGGCTGACCAGCACACGACGCTCGTCGCCGGGGTCGCGTTCGCGTCGCACCTGACCGGCGGCCTCGAGGCGCTTGAGCAGCGGCGTCAGGGTGCCGGAGTCGAGCCGCAGGCGCTGGCCGAGGGAGGTGACCGAGAGCGGCTCCTCGCCATCCCAGAGCACCAGCATCACCAGATACTGCGGATAGGTGAGCCCCGTCCCCTCGAGCAGCGTCGCGTAGCGCTTCGTGACGGCTCGGGTCGCTGCGTACAGGGGAAAGCAGAGCTGCAGGTCGAGTGCGAGCTGCGGATAGGTACGTCCGGACACATTCATGAGTCTACCCCCTTGCGCTATTAAGTTGTGCACAATATGGTTGTGCACATGACACCGATCTACACCGCTTCCGCAGTCAGCACCGGCGACGCCCGCAACGGCCATGTCCAGTCCACCGACGGCCTCATCGACGCCGACGTCCGCATCCCCAAGGAGATGGGTGGCGCCGGCGGCGCCACCAACCCCGAGCAGCTCTTCGCCGCTGGGTACGCCGCCTGCTTCCACTCCGCCCTCAAGCTGGTCGCCGGCAAGGCCAAGGTCGACATGACCGACTCCGAGGTCGTCGCCGACGTGAGCATCGGCGACAACGGCCAGGGCGGCTTCGGCCTCGCTGTCCAGCTCGAGGTGACCATCCCCGGCACCGATGCCGAGACCGCTCAGCAGCTCGCCGAGCAGGCCCACCAGGTCTGCCCCTACTCCAACGCCACCCGCGGCAACATCGAGGTCGAGCTCACCGTCGCCTGAAGTCCTGCCGAGGCGTCACTTACGTCGGCCGAGATGGCACGGCTGTGACGTCTCGGCCGACGGGCGTGACGTCTCGGCATGGCAGAAGGGCCGCTCTCCCGTGGGAGAGCGGCCCTTCCGCTATCTGGGGACCAGACGGTCAGCCGAGGATCATCGAGTTGCGCAGATCCTTGTTGAGCTGCGAGATCACGTCGAGCGGGATCTCCTTGGGGCAGGCGGAGGCGCACTCACCGATGTTGGTGCAGCCACCGAAGCCCTCGGCGTCGTGCTGGGCCAGCATGGTCTGCACGCGGGAGTAGCGCTCCGGCTGGCCCTGCGGCAGCTCACCGAGGTGGGTGATCTTCGCGCCGAGGAACAGCGAGGCGGAGCCGTTGGGGCAGGCGGCGACGCACGCGCCGCAGCCGATGCAGGTGGCCGTGTTGAACGCCCGCATGGCCTTGTCGCGCGGTGCCGGCACCGAGTTGGCCTCGGGGGCCGAGCCGGTGTTGGCCGAGATGTAGCCGCCGTTCTGGATGATCCGGTCGAACGCGGAGCGGTCGACGATCAGGTCCCTGACGATCGGGAACGACGAGGCGCGCCACGGCTCGATGGTGATCGTGTCGCCGTCCTTGAACGAGCGCATGTGCAGCTGGCAGGTCGTGGTGACCTCCGGGCCGTGCGCCTCGCCGTTGATCATCAGCGAGCACGTGCCGCAGATGCCCTCGCGACAGTCGGAGTCGAACGCGACCGGCTCCTCGTCGTTGTGCAGGAGCTGCTCGTTGAGCAGGTCGAGCATCTCGAGGAAGGACATGTCCTGCGAGACGCCGTCCAGCTCGTACGTCTTGATCGCACCCTTGTCGGACGCGTTGGCCTGCCGCCAGATCTTGAGCGTCAGCTTCATTACTTGTACGACCTCTGCTTCATCTCGATGGCGGTGTAGATCAGGTCTTCCTTGTGGAGGATCGGGGCGCCGTCCTCGCCACCGAACTCCCAGGCCGCGACGTAGGCGAACTCGTCGTCGTGACGCATGGCCTCGCCCTCGTCCGTCTGGGACTCGCCGCGGAAGTGGCCGCCGCAGGACTCGCGGCGGTTGAGCGCGTCGATGCACATGAGCTCACCGAGCTCGATGAAGTCCGCGACGCGGTTGGCCTTCTCGAGGTCCTGGTTGAGCGACTCGGCGGAGCCGAGGACCTTGACGTTGGTCCAGAACTCCTTCTTGAGCTCTCGGATCAGGCCGATGGCCGTCTTCAGGCCCTCCTCGCGGCGGTCCATCCCGCAGTATTCCCACATGATCTGACCGAGCTCCTTGTGGATGGACTCCACGGAGCGCTCACCGTTGATGCTCATCAGCTTCTCGACCCGGGACGTGACCCCGTCGAGAGCCTCCACCACAGCCGGGTGGGACTCGTCGATCTTGTCGAACGGCCCGTCGGCGAGGTAGTCGGTGATGGTGTTCGGCAGCACGAAGTAGCCGTCGGCGAGACCCTGCATCAGCGCCGAGGCACCGAGGCGGTTCGCGCCGTGGTCGGAGAAGTTCGCCTCGCCGGTGCAGAACAGGCCGGTGACGCTGGTCTGGAGCTCGTAGTCGACCCAGAGGCCACCCATGACGTAGTGCACGGCGGGGTAGATCCGCATCGGCACCTCGTAGGGGTTCTCGCCGGTGATCCGCTCGTACATGTCGAGGAGGTTGTCGTACTTCTCCTCGATCTTGTCCTTGCCGAGGCGCTCGATCGCGGCACCGAGATCGAGGTAGACGCCGCGGCGGAACTTCTTCACGGAGCCGTCGGGCTGGGTCTCCTCGACCTCCGGGCCGACGCCGCGGCCCTCGTCGCACATGTACTTCGCGGCACGCGAGGCGATGTCGCGGGGGACCAGGTTGCCGAACGCCGGGTAGATCCGCTCCAGGAAGTAGTCGCGGTCGGCCTCGGGGATGTTGCGCGGGTCCTTGGTGCAGTCCTCGGCGTTCTTCGGGACCCAGATGCGGCCGTCGTTACGCAGCGACTCCGACATCAGGGTCAGCTTCGACTGGTGCGCGCCGGTGACCGGGATGCAGGTCGGGTGGATCTGCGTGTAGCAGGGGTTGGCCATGTAGGCGCCCTTGCGGTGCGCACGCCATGCGGCCATGACGTTCGACCCCATCGCGTTGGTCGAGAGGTAGAAGACGTTGCCGTAGCCGCCGGTGGCCAGCACGACCGCGTCGGCCAGGTGGGTCTCGATCTCGCCGGTGACCATGTTGCGGGCCACGATGCCGCGGGCACGGTCGTCGACGATGATCACGTCGAGCATCTCGTGGCGGGTGAACTGCTCGACGGTGCCGGCAGCGACCTGGCGCTCCATGGCCTGGTAGGCGCCGAGCAGCAGCTGCTGGCCGGTCTGACCGCGTGCATAGAAGGTACGCGAGACCTGGACGCCACCGAAGGAGCGGTTGTCCAGCAGGCCGCCGTACTCGCGGGCGAAGGGGACGCCCTGCGCCACGCACTGGTCGATGATGTTGGTCGAGACCTCGGCGAGGCGGTAGACGTTCGACTCGCGCGAGCGGTAGTCGCCGCCCTTGACCGTGTCGTAGAAGAGCCGGTAGTCGGAGTCGCCGTCGGACTTGTAGTTCTTCGAGGCGTTGATACCGCCCTGCGCGGCGATCGAGTGAGCACGACGCGGGGAGTCTTGGTAGCAGAAGGACTTCACGTTGTAGCCGGCTTCGCCGAGCGTGGCGGCAGCGGCGCCGCCCGCGAGTCCGGTGCCGACGATGATGACGTCGAGCTTGCGCCGGTTGGCCGGGTTGACGAGCCGGTTCTCGAACTTGCGGGTCGTCCAACGGTCCGCGATCGGCCCGGTGGGCGTCTTCGGGTCGACGAGCTTCTCGCCGAGCACGTAGTAGCCCGCGGCGTCGTCGGATTTCTGGACCGGTGCCTCGTTGGTCGGGGTGAGGCCGGGCAGGTAGTGGGTTCCAGCAGCCATGTGTCAGATGTCCTTACGAGATGACGCCGAAGACGGTGAACAGGGGGACCAGCGAGAAGCCGCCGGCGACCACGATCGCGACGACCCAGCCGGCGACGCGGGCCCTGGCACGCGACTCAGCGGTGTTGGTGAACCCGAGCGTCTGGATGGCGCTGAAGGTGCCGTGGTGCAGGTGGAAGGCGAGCGCGAGCATCGCGAACATGTAGATGAGGACCATCCACCACTGCTCGGGCTGGAACGCCGCGGTCAGCAGTCGGTACGGGTTCTCCGTGACGTCCGCAGCCTGTCCGCCCTCGCCCACGTTGATCTTCACGATGGTGAACTGGAGCAGGTGCCAGACGACGAAGAGGAGCAGGGCCACGCCGCCCCAGCGCATGGTGCGCGAGGAGAGCGACGAAGCCTTGTTCTTCTTCACCGCGTACTTCACCGGCCGCTGCGCGTGGGCACGCATCGAGAGCGCTACCGCCGCACCGACGTGAGCCACCAGCGACGCCAGCAGCACCACTCGCAGGATCCAGAGGAGGCCGCCGTAAGGCAGCATCGGCTCCCCGAACGTACGCAGGTGCTCGGCATACTCGTTGTAGGCCAGCTCGCCACTGAAGGCTTTGAGGTTGCCGTACATGTGTAGGAGCACAAACAGGATGAAGACGATGCCGCTGGCCGCCATAAGGAGCTTCAGGGCGATCGTCGAGCGCGTCGACCGCGCGCCTTTGATCAGAGTCGTGGTTGCCACGGCACGCACGCTACTACTCCCGCTACCCGAACTTGTACGCAGGGAGTATGTGACATTTCAGTCTCTGCCGGGGCGGGGGAGGTTACTGGCGAGTATCGCCGTGCTGAGTTAGGCAAGCCTAACAGGCGGCCGGGCATTCTTCGCCGCTGTGGCGTGAGGTCGTGAGGAGCGGGCCGCATCGAGCGAGACAAGCCGGGTCCGCAACTCGTCGACGGCGTCGCTCCAGGGGCGCGTCGCGACCAGCTCGCGACCACGGTCGCCGAGCAGACGTCGACGCGGGTCGGAGACCACCGAGGCGACCGCGTCGGCGAGCTCGCGGCTGCGCGCCGGGTCGTAGAGCACTCCGGTCTCCATGTGCTGGACGATCTCGGCGGCCGCGCCGGCGCGCGGAGCGATCACCGGGATGGCGCTAGCCGCGGCCTCTCGCAGGATGTGACCGCAACCCTCCTCCTCGCCCGGGTGGACGAGTACGTCGAGCGAGGCGAGCGCGACGGCCATGTCACCGGTGCCCAGAGGTCCGGTCAGCTTCGCCTGCGGGATGCGCTGCTTGAGCCATCCGCGCTGCGGTCCGTCCCCGATGATCACCAGGCGGATTCCGGGCACGGTGGTCAGCTCGGCGAGGCGGCGTACGCCGTGGCTCCTGGCCAGGTTGCCGGCGTAGCCGACCACGACCAGCGGGGTGGGGCGGGACTTCGCCTTGGACCACCGGCGGTGCAGCCAGTCGTCGCGCAGGCTGGGGGAGAAGGCGGCCGTGTCGACCCCGGGCTCCCAGATCTCGGCACGGACGTCGATCGCGGCGAGCACGCGGCGCAGCCACTCGCTTGTGACAAAGATCTCGTCGGCGTACGCGGCGATGGAGGTGTTCCAGGTGAGCGCCGCCTTGGGGGAGACGGGGGACTGCTGGACGACCAGCGTGGTCGCAGCGGCCGCGCTCGGGGACGAGAGTGCCTTGCGGCCCAGGCGCCCCGGATCGAAGCTGACCACGACGTCCGGCTCGAAGGACTCCAGTGCGTCGCGTACCTGACGGCCCGTCTTGGCGATCGGCGAGACCCGGACGACACGGCTGTTGCGGTAGACCGGCAGGCCTGGGCCGGGCGCGATGAATCGCACCTCGTGGCCCGACTCGATCATGTGGTCGGCGATGGCCTTCACCGTGGTCGTGACACCATCGATGGTGGGAAAGAAGCTCTCGGTGACCAGTGCCATCTTCATGCCACCAGCGTCCTGCTCCGGGGTGGCGAGAGCGCGACACGTGCGTTGATCTGGGATGAACCATCGGCATAGTGGCAGGCTTTACGGGTGGCCGGTCGGGCCCAGCGACGACGACCAGGGTGATGAGGACTATCAGTGGCGGTATCCAGACGGATCCGGACATTCTCGGCTGCGCTCGCGGTTGCCGGGCTCGTGGGGATCACGGGCTGCGGTGAGGCGCCGACGCAGAAGCCGTCCGCCGAGCGTGTCGCTGGGCAGGCCTCGACCAAGACCCCGGCCTTCGAGATGCCGGTCGAGAAGCCCAACCTGCTGATGATCACGGTCGACGACCTCTCCTCCATCGACATGGACTACCTGCCGAGCGTGCAGCGGCTGGTCGGCGAGAGCGGGGTGACCTTCACCGACGCGGTCGCGCCGACGCCCATCTGCGTGCCGGCCCGAGCCTCGCTGCTCTCGGGGCAGTACGCCCACAACCACGGCGCCCACACCATCCACGGTCCCGACGGCGGCTACCCGTCCTTCGACGACTCCGAGACCCTGGCCACCTCGCTGCAGGATGCGGGCTACACCACGCTGTTCACCGGGAAGTACCTCAACGAGTACGGCCAGGACGGGACCCGGCGCGACGTACCCCCGGGGTGGGACGAGTGGCGTGCGACCGTCGACCCGTCGACCTACAACTACCTGGGCACGAAGTTCAACGTCAACGGACGCCTGGTCAAGCCGAAGGGTTACTCGACCACCGTCATCACCCAGCAGGCTCAAGCCGCGCTGAAGGACGCCAAGAAGAGAGATGCCCGAGCAGGGGTCGACCCGGAGGGCCAGGTGAAGCCGTGGTTCCAGTGGGTCAACTATGTCGCGCCGCACATCGGTGGTCCGACGGAGAAGGGCGACCCCAAGCAGCGCTTCCCGGGCACCAAGGGCTCGGTCGGTGTTCCCGTCCCGGACGAGCAGGACCGAGACGTGTACGCCGACAAGCCGATCCCGCCGCAGCCCAACCTGTTTCCGGAGGACCGTCGGGAGTTCCCCAAGGGCTCGCCGTCGCGGAAGCGACCGACCCAGATCGAGAAGGACGCCTACCGGATCTCCTATCAGCGGCGGATCGAGGCGGCGCGCAGCCTGGACCGCAACATCGCCTCTCTCCTCGAGGGTTTGAAGACGAGCGATGAGCTGGCGCGGACGCTGGTCGTCTTCACCTCCGACAACGGGTTCTCGAGCGGCTACCACAACTTCAACGGCAAGCTCTGGTACTACCAGGAGACCCTCGGGATCCCGGTGCTGATGAGGGGGCCGGGGGTGCCCAAGGGGCGTGAGGTGGGGACGCCGCTCACGAATCCCGACATCGCCACGACGCTGCTCGCGGCGGCCGGTGCCGACGACCCGCACGAGCCCGACGGCATCGACATCCTCCCGTGGCTGAGTGCGCCCGAGCAGACCCGCGTCATCCCGATCGAGGCATGGCCGACCTCCGACGGGACCTCGCGGCTCTGGTCCGGCGTGCGCGTGGGCCGGTGGACCTACGTCGAGCTCAACAGCGGCGGCATCGAGCTCTATGACCGGGTGGCCGACCCCTATGAGATGAACAACCTCGCCGATGATCCGGCCCACGCCAAGACACTCTCGCGCCTCGCGGGCCTGGCCGACAAGTATCGCGACTGCTCCGGGGACGGCTGCCCCAAGAAGATGTACGCGGCCGACCGCCCGCTCGATCTCGCCGGTCTGTAGGCGCCGCGCCCCCGAGCCGCGTCCGAAGGCCTCCGATGTGGCAACCATGGCGGTTTGCCGCATCGCGTCACGGATATTTCACCTGCCGGCCGCAGATTCAGGCTCCAGTCGGACAGCCGTACGCCACCTCGCTCCGATGGACTTGTCCAGACAAGTGCCCGGTGCCCGACCGGGGCTCAGTCCGAGACGAGGAGAACGATGATTCCCATCAGACGATCGTGGGGTGCGCGGCTTGTCGCCGGCGCCCTCGCGACTGTTGCGATCGCGGGTGGCAGCACCGTCGTCGCCCAGGAACGAGCCGAGGCAGACGGTCCGGCCTTCACGCTGCTCGCCGAACAGGTGCGGTTGCAGGACGCCGTGAGACCCAAGGCGGCGGTCGGCGAGAGCTTCCGCATCCCCGAGCCGGTGCCGACCCAGGAGAGCAGCTCGTTCCGTACCGGTGACTACGCCGTGTCGGTAGCCTCGCCGGACGGCGTGACTGCCGAGATCTCTCCGACCGGCAGCAAGAGCGCACCGGTCTACGAGTTCACTCCTCAGATCGCCGGCGACTACAAGATCAACTACTCGGCCGTCGGTGACGACGGCACCGTCGACTTCGAGGAGTTCGAGGTCGTGGCCGGCGACGACGCCGAGGTCGAGAAGGCCCGCGCCGCCGCTGCGCGACGCGCCGCCAACGACAACCAGCCGCAGGTGACCTTCGGCTCCCTCGGCGACATCCACAACGAGTGGCGCGACCTGGACAAGGCCTTCGACCTCTACCACGAGCAGGACCTCGACGCGTCGCTGTTCGTCGGCGACCTGACGAACAACGCCACCGCGGGTGAGTACGCCGGTCTGAAGGAGGTGCTGGACCGCCGTCTCGACGAGAACGGTGACGGCAAGGACGACATCTCCCTCGTGGCGGCGCTGGGCAACCACGACATCGGCTCGGGTATGACTGGCTACGACCTGTTCACCCAGGCGACCGGTGGTCAGCGGCCCAACGCCGACTACGTGATCAACGGCTACCACTTCATCACGGTCTCACCCGGCTCCGGCGAGCTCGACGAGGAGACCGGACGGCCGACCCAGCGCAGCACCGGCGACTATGCCTACGCACGCGACTGGCTGCACACCCGTCTGGCCGCCAACACCGCCGAGCACCCCGACCGTCCGGTGTTCGTGCTCGTGCACCACCCCCTCAAGTGCACGCACTACGTCTCGAACGAGTGGTACGGAGCGGGGCTGTCGGAGGGCTGCGGCGACACCTTCGAGTCGGTCTTCGACGACTTCCCCCAGGCCGTCGTCTGGGGCGGACACATCCACACGCCCAACAACATCTCCACCTCGATCTGGCAGGACGGGGGCTTCACGACGGTGAACGCGCCACCGTTGGCCTACTTCGAGATGGAGAGCGGCGTCGACAACGACACCACGCCGAACGACGCGGGCAACAACGCGCAGACCTCGGTCGTCGAGGTCGCCGGAAGCGTCGTCACCGTCAAGAACTACGACCTGCAGGCCGGCCGATGGATCGACCAGACCTGGAAGTGGGACGTCGAGGAAGCGATCAAGAACCCGCAGCGCAACTTCCCCTACACCGACCGCCGCGCCGCTGAGACCGCCGGCCCGAAGTGGCCCGCGGGCGCTGCCGTGACCGTCTCCGACGTCAAGGAGGACACCGCCCAGGTGTCCTTCCCGCAGGCGAAGCCGGCGGCCAACGACGTACAGGACATCGTCCATCTCTACCGCTATCAGGTGACCGAGAAGGCCACCGGCGCGACCGTCGCCGACTTCAAGCAGTGGTCCGGCTTCTACATCCTCCCGCTGCCGGCAACCCGCGGCCACGCCGTCCGGGACCTGAAGGGCAACACGGAGTACGAGGTGCGCGTCACCCCGTACAACACCTGGGGCAAGCCGGGGGCGGCGATCTCGAGCACCTTCAAGACAGCTCCGCCGCCGCCTCCGGTCGACCCTGCCGACTACCTCGTCTACCAGGACTTCGAGTCGGTGGCCTCGCAGCTGCAGCCGGGCGTCGAGCACAACATGCCGGCTAACGCGAACGTCCTCGGTTGGACCAAGACCACGCCCGCGGGCTGGACGATCACCAACTCCCCGGACATGCCGACCGGCACCAGGGAGATGAACGGCTGGTCGCTGATGACCAAGGCGTTCTGGCAGAACGGTGACGACCAGGACCGCAGCGGCTTCACCCTGGGCCGCAACGTCGTGGCGGTGGCCGACCCCGACGAGTGGGACGACGTGAACGACCCGGAGAGCCGTGGCCGCTTCGACTCGACGCTCACCACGCCCAGCGCGCCGATCCCGGCCGGGACCTCGCGCGTCTACCTCGCCTGGGACAACCACTACCGCGAGGAGGAGCCGCAGGAGGCCGAGGTCACCGTCGAGTTCGACACCGGTCAGAGGGTGCGGCTGGTCCACTGGACGGCGGCCAACACGCCCGATCTCAGTCAGGGGAACAAGACCGTCAACCTGCCCGTCGACGTGCCGGCCGGAGCGACCTCGATGAAGGTCGACTTCCGGCTCTTCAACGCCATGAACGACTGGTACTGGGCCATCGACCACGTTCGACTCGACACCGAGCCGATCCTCAACTGACCCGCGGGAGGCTCGCCCGGCGCTCGCCGGGTGAGCCTCCTTCCCCCGCTCGTGATCGAGGATCCTCATGATTGCTCCTCCCTGCGTACGTCTTCTCGCCGCGGCCGTGCTCGCGACGCTCGCGCCGTTCCTGCTCGTGCTCCCGGCTTCCGCGCACGGCTTCACCTCGACGGTCTACGCCGAGCTGACCCAGCCCACCGATGGCGTTCTCAGCACCGAGCTCGAGATGGAGTACGTCCTCCTCGTCAGGTCGGTGGCGAAGGCGGAGGGCGACCCGGAGCTGGAGAGCCAGGCCAAGGCCGCCTTCCCGACCTCCGGAGCTGACATCGGGCTGATCGGGGAGCACCGGGACGCCGTCCTGGGATACCTTGGCGACCGCTTCCGCATCTCTGTCGACGGTCAGGCCTGCACGCCGACCGTGGGTGACGAGCTCCGGGCCACCGAGCGCGACGGTGTGCCCCACATCGTCGTCACGCTCGACCACGCGTGCCCCCAGGTGTCGAGCGACGCGGTGTACGAGATCGCCAGCGAGCTGTTCCCGGAGTCGGAAGGCTTCGTGGGGAGCACTGAGACGATCCTCGACTACTCGCTGCCGGAGGCCGCAGGCAACACGGTCCTCACCGTCGAGGACCCGAGCTTCTCCACCGACGAGGCGACGCCGACCCGGCTGCTCGACTTCTTCGTCCTCGGTGCCGAGCACCTGCTCTTCGGCATCGACCACATCCTGTTCCTCGTCGCGCTGATCGTCGGCTCCCGCCGTCCGCGCGACATCCTGCTGACCGCAACCGCCTTCACGGCGGCTCACTCGGTGACCTTCATCCTGGCGAGCCTCAGCCTGGTGACGATCCCGGCCTCGATCGTCGAACCCGTGATCGCGCTGTCGATCGCGGCGGTGGCGGCCTGGCATGTGTGGCGCTCGTGGCGCGACAACGGCGATGACGTCGCCGGG
Source organism: Nocardioides panzhihuensis (assembly GCF_013408335.1). NCBI lineage: Bacteria > Bacillati > Actinomycetota > Actinomycetes > Propionibacteriales > Nocardioidaceae > Nocardioides > Nocardioides panzhihuensis. The sequence goes on from NZ_JACBZR010000001.1 coordinate 75,078, forward strand.
TCTCGCGACCGACCCGCGGACAACGGCGACGTGCCCGTCGTCTCGACCGGCCCGGTCGGGGGTGCCACGACCGTGGTGGCGCCCACGCGGCTCTCGACGGAGGTCGAGCCGAGGTCGCCTGGTCTGCTGAGATCGTTGGACTCGGGGGAGAGGGTCAGGCTCGCCGTGGTCTTCGGTTTCGGCCTGATCCACGGCTTGGGCTTCGCTGGCGCCTTCGGGATCGACGAGCCGTTCTCGTGGGGGCTGTTGGGCTCGCTGCTCGTCTTCAACCTCGGCATCGAGGTCGTGCAGCTCGTGATCATCGCGCTGGTCTTCCCGGTGCTCCTGGTCCTGCGGCATCGGCAGCCGGCGGTCGGACGGTGGCTCGGCATCGTCGCCGCCGCAGGTGTCGCCCTCGTCGGTCTGTTCTGGTTCGTCCAACGACTCCTCGGATTCGGGTGACCTGATGGGCGAGACGGGCCTGGTACGACAGCGGTCCGCCAGCGCGGTGGTGGGCCCTTCGTGTCGCTACCACGCGGTCGCCGCCACGCTGGAGGAGCGAATCCGCGCCGGTGAATACCCGCCCGGCAAGCCGCTTCCGACGGTGTCCTGCCTGGCACGGGAGTTCGGGGTCGCGCGCGGCACCGTGGAACGCGCGCTCACGCGCCTGGAGAGCGACAGCCATCTGGTCTCACACCATGGCCAGCGCTGGCATGCGCACGCGGTCACGCGTCTGCAGAGCCTCGGAGTGCGTTCGTTCGCCCAGTGGGCCGTGGCGTCCGGGCTGAGACCGGGAGGCCGATTCGTAGACGTGGCACGGGGTCGTGCCACGTCCTTGGAGGCGCGTGAGCTCGGCGAACGGCCGGGCAGCCCGGTGCTGCGGGTCGTACGTGTGCGTTCCCTCGACGGGTCGCCCGCCATGGTCGAGCACACCGTGTTTCCAGGGTGGCTCACCGCGACCATCGAGTCCTTGTCCGCCGATGCTCCCTCGATCGCCGATGTCGTCGAGGGTCGGCTCGGTGTCTGTCTCGGGCACGCCGAGCACCGGATCGAGGCCTTCGCGGCAACGGCCATGGACGGTCGGCTGCTCGGCGTATCGCGGGGGAGTCCGCTGCTGCGAGTCGTCCGCACCGCGCGATTCGCCGACGGTCGCTCCTTCGAGTACAGCGACGATCGTTACCTTCCCGATGTCGTGTCCCTGTCGCTGGTGACGTCCTCGGGTTAAAGTAGACTAAATAACTCATATTACTTTGGAGTGTTTGGTCATGCCGGTCGGCAACCTGTTCACCCGCCGCAGGCGGGCCGCTGTGGCGACGGCCGCGATGAGCGCCCTCGCGGTGACCGGCCTGGTGCACGAGCCGGCCGCCGTGGCGGCCGCCCCGACGCGTACGCCTGGTCTCGAGCGGCCCGTGGAGAAGCCGAACCTGCTGATGGTCACGGTCGACGACCTCTCCTATCTGGACATGGACCACCTGCCGCAGGTGCGGAAGCTGGTCGAGCGGACCGGAGTCTCCTTCTCCGAGGGGATCGCGCCGACGCCGATCTGCGTGCCGGCGCGGGCGTCGCTGCTGACCGGGCAGTACGCCCACAACCACGGTGCGCGCACGATCGAGGGGCCGCACGGGGGATATCGAGCCTTCGACGACTCCCGGACGGTGGCCACCTCGCTGCAGGAGGCGGGCTACTCGACGATCCTGGCGGGGAAGTACCTCAACGGCTACGGCGAGGGTGAGACCCGCGGCGACCTACCGCCCGGATGGGACCAGTGGCGCGCGACCGTGGACCCGTCGACCTACAACTTCCGCTCGCCGAAGTTCAACGTCAACGGCGAGATCATCAAATCGAAGGGCTACTCCTCGACCGTCATCACCGAGCACGCGAAAGCCGGGATCGCGGCCGGGCGCGCGAGCCGAAAGCCCTGGTTCGCGTGGGTGAACTACGTCGCGCCGCACCATGGGGCACCCAGCGGTCCCGACGATCCGAAGCAGGTCTACCCCGGCACCGATGCCGCGCTCTCTGTGACTGTGCCCGACCAGCAGGATCGTGGTGTCTACGACAACGTGCCGATCCCGTCGCGGCCCAACCTGTTTCCCGACGACACCTCCGGATATGCGAAGGGCTCGCCGGCGCGCGGGCGGTTCGACCAGCAGAAGAAGGACGCGCTCCGGATCGCCTACCAGCGACGCCTCGAGGCCATCCGCAGCCTGGACCGCAACATCGCCTCGCTGATCGGATCGCTCCGGAAGAGCGGCGAGCTGAAGCGAACGCTGGTCGTCTTCACCTCCGACAACGGCTTCTCCAACGGCTACCACAACCTCAACGGCAAGCTCTGGCACTACGACGAGTCGCTGCGGATCCCGGTGCTGATGAGCGGCCCCGGGGTGCCTCGCGGCCGGACGGTGCGGACCCCGGTCACCAATCCGGATCTCGCCGCGACCCTGCTGGCGGCGGCCGGGGCTCGGCCGCCTCGGGCGCCGGATGGGATCGACATCATGCCGTGGCTGCGCGCGCCCGAGCAGGTGCGCGCGGTCCCGGTCGGCGGCTGGCGGGTGACCGACGGCAGCCGCAGGCTCTGGTCCGGGATCCGGGTCGGCTCCTGGACCTACGCCCGCCTGCACACCGGTCAGGTCGAGGTCTACGACCGCTCCTCGGACCCCTATGAGCAGCACAACCTCGCCTCGGACCCGGCATCCGGGGCGACCGTGAAGGCCCTCGCGAAGCTGGCCGACCGCTACCAGGCCTGCGCCGGGTCGACCTGCCCGAAGGACCTGTACGCCGCCGGGCGGGCGCTCGACCTGGAGCGGCTGTGATGCGGGTCGGTGATCTGGAGCGGGAGGCCGCCCGGGTGCGGCTCGTGGAGGCGTACGCCGCCGGGCGGCTCGATGCGCCCGAGCTGGAGTCGCGGGCTGCGGCGGTGTGGGGTGCGGTCCGGGCCGGTGAGCTCGCCGCGGTGGTGGACGATCTGGGCGAGGGTCCGGCTCCGCCTGGTCGGGAGGCGCTCCGCGCCGTACGCGATCTGCTGGTGTTTCTGGTCAGCGGCGCGATCGCCGTCGTGGTCTGGCACCTCACCGGCCGAGGGTTCTTCTGGCCCCTGTGGGTGTTGGTCTACACGGGTCTGCCGCTGCTGCGCCCCTGGCGGGACTAGGACTGCCTGGCGAGAGTGTCCGCGGGGACGCTGCCCGACTCGATCTCCCGCGCCAGCTCCTTGATGCGTACGCCGCTGGCGGTCCAGCTGCCGGCGCTCTCCTCGTGGATCGGGGTGAAGCCGCGGCGCACCTCGATGGTCCAGTGGCGGCCGAAGACCACCCGGGCGCCGATGGCGAAGGGGAGGACGGCGAGCAGGAGGAGGAGCTCGATGCCGGTCAGGAGCATTACAATGACGGCAACGACGAGGAGCGGCAGCGCGATGACGAGCCAGAGCACCATGAGGATCGCGCTGATCGGATCGTCGCCTGAGGGCGGGCTGGGGACGTCGAATCCGTCGAGACTCAGTTGGCGTGACTTCCGCTGCCATGGGACCCAGCGTCGGGTGACTCGGTAGACCTGTCCGCCAGGAGTGCGTACCTTCACGGCGGTCAAACTAGTGCCGCGTCTCAGTTAGCGGTTGTAAACCTCACACTTTGTGGTCACCGCCACTCCGTCGGCCTAAGGTTCGATCCATGAACGACGCCGTTCGCGACGACTCGTTGCGCCTCGCCCAGCCGGCAGACGCCCATTCCCAGGAAGAGTGGGAGGCGGCGACCGCTGCTGTCCTCCGCAAGAGCGGTCGGCTGACGTCCGACGACGCCGACTCCCTCGTCTGGGACAAGCTGACCCGCACCTCGCTCGACGGACTCCGGATCGCCCCGCTCGGGCTGCCGGACACGTCCTTCGCCGACGTGGCCCGTCCCGCACGCTCCGGCCCCTGGGACATCCGCTCCCTCGTCTCCGGGCTCTCTGGGCTCTCCGGGGTCGACGCGAAGTCGGCCAACGAGGCCGCCCTGGTCGACCTGGACGGTGGGGTCTCCTCACTGTGGGTCGCCGCCGACGAGACCACCGACCTCGCCGTGCTCCTCGACAAGGTGCTCCTCGACCTGGCGCCGATCGTGCTCGACGCGCCGATCGGCGCGGTCAAGGTCGCACAGGGCCTGCTCGCCCTGATCGCCGAGCGTGGCACCGGCCTGCACGCCGCGACCAACCTGGGTGCTGACCCGATGGGTGCGCTGCTGCGCGACCTGCCGCTGGCGCCCGACGAGGCCTTTGCCGAGCTGGTCGACCTCGCTCGGCTGGCCCAGGGGATCGGGGTGCGCGCGATCGTGGTCGACGCCACCGCCGCCCATGACATCGGCGCCTCCGACGTCCAGGAGCTCGGCTGGTCGATCGCGGTGGGCGTCGCGTATCTGCGCGCGCTGACCGAGGCGGGATTCTCGCCCGCCGTGGCGGCTGCGCTGATCGAGTTCCGCTACGCCGCGACCGACGAGCAGTTCCCCACGATCGCCAAGCTTCGAGCCGCCCGCCAGCTCTGGTCCCGCGTGCTCGAGCTCTCCGGGTGCGAGGGCGTGGAGATGCGTGTCCACGCGGTGAGCTCGCGGCCGATGCTGTCGAAGTACGACCCCTACGTGAACATGCTGCGCGGCACCGTCGCCGCCTTCGCCGCCGGTGTCGGCGGGGCCGACGCGGTGACCGTGCTGCCCTTCGACTCCGCCAACGGCGTACCGGACGGGTTCGGGCGCCGGATCGCCCGCAACGTGTCCCACCTGCTGATCGACGAGTCCCACGTCGCGGCCGTCGCGGACCCGGCCGGTGGCTCCTTCGCCGTCGAGAAGCTGACCGCCGACATGGCCGCCGCGGGCTGGGAGGCGTTCATCCAGCTCGAGGAGGAGTGGACCGGGGCCAACGCCGTCGGCGGCCACGACTTCTCGCCCTTCCGCGACCGTGTCGCCGCGGTCGCGGCCGAGCGGGAGAAGGCGATCGCGCGGCGCAAGCGGCCGATCACCGGGCTCACGGAGTTCCCCAACCTCGCCGAGACGCTCCCCGAGCGGCCCGCTGACCCGCTGAACGACCGGGCCGTGCGCTACGGCGCCTCCTTCGAGGCTCTGCGCGACGCCCCGGCCACCGGCAAGGTCTTCCTCGCCACCATCGGCACGGTCGCCCAGCACACCGCCCGGGCGACCTTCGCGACCAACCTGCTCGCCGCCGGCGGCATCGGCGTCGAGGTCGCCGGCGCGACCAGCGACGCCGAGGAGCTCACCGGGAAGTACCGCTCGGCCGGCGCACCGCCGGTCGTCTGCCTGGCCGGGTCGGACAAGACGTACGCCGCATGGGGTGCAGACGCGATCGCAGCCCTCCGTGAGGCGGGTGCCACGCACGTGATCATCGCCGGGAAGCCCGACGCCGTCGACGCCGAGGTGGACGACGCCGCCTCGATGGGCGTCGACGCGCTCGCCTTCCTGACCGCTACGAGGGAGAAGCTCTCATGACGATTCCCAGCTCCTTCAAGGGCATCCCCCTTCTGGGCGACTCCGCGCCCGAGGAGGTCTCGACAGGCTCGACCTCCGGTGGGACGCCGTGGCTGAGCCCCGAGGGCATCGAGATCCAGCCGGCGTACGGACCTGCGGATCTCGACGGGCTCGACGCGCTCGACACCTTCCCGGGGCTGAGCCCGTTCCTGCGCGGGCCCTATCCGACGATGTACACGACGCAGCCGTGGACGATCCGGCAATACGCCGGGTTCTCGACCGCTGAGGAGTCCAACGCGTTCTACCGCCGCAACCTGGCCGCCGGCCAGAAGGGCCTCTCGGTCGCCTTCGACCTCGCCACCCACCGCGGCTACGACTCCGACCACCCGCGGGTGCGCGGCGACGTCGGCATGGCGGGCGTGGCGATCGACTCGATCTACGACACGCGCACGCTCTTCGACGGCATCCCGCTCGACGAGATGTCCGTCTCGATGACGATGAACGGTGCGGTGCTGCCGGTGCTGGCGCTCTACATCGCCGCCGCCGAGGAGCAGGGGGTGAAGCCGGAGCAGCTGGCCGGGACCATCCAGAACGACATCCTCAAGGAGTTCATGGTCCGCAACACCTACATCTACCCGCCGGCGGCGTCGATGCGGATCATCGGCGACATCTTCTCCTACACCGCCGCCAAGATGCCCCGGTTCAACTCGATCTCGATCTCCGGCTACCACATGCAGGAGGCCGGTGCGACGGCCGACCTCGAGCTCGCCTACACGCTGGCCGACGGGGTCGAATACCTGCGGACCGGTCTCGCCGCCGGGCTCGACGTCGACGCCTTCGCGCCTCGGCTGAGCTTCTTCTGGGCGATCGGGATGAACTTCTTCATGGAGGTCGCCAAGATGCGCGCGGCCCGCGCGCTGTGGTCCCGTCTGGTCTCGCAGTTCGACCCGTCCAACCCGAAGTCGCTATCGCTGCGGACCCACTCGCAGACCTCCGGATGGTCGCTGACCGCCCAGGACGTCTTCAACAACGTCGGCCGCACCGCGATCGAGGCGATGGCCGCGACCCAGGGGCACACCCAGTCGCTGCACACGAACGCGCTGGACGAGGCGATCGCGCTGCCGACCGACTTCTCCGCCCGCATCGCCCGCAACACCCAGCTGCTGCTGCAGCAGGAGTCCGGCACCACCGAGATCATCGACCCGTGGGGCGGCTCCTACTACGTCGAGAAGCTCACCCACGACCTCGCCGAGCGGGCCTGGGCCCACATCCAGGAGGCCGAGGCGGCCGGTGGGATGGCCAAGGCGATCGAGCAGGGCATCCCGAAGATGCGCATCGAGGAGGCCGCGGCTCGCACCCAGGCGCGTCTCGACTCCGGTGCCCAGAAGCTGATCGGCGTCAACACCTTCCGGCTCGCCTCCGAGGACCGGCTCGACGTGCTCAAGGTCGACAACGACCAGGTCTACAAGCAGCAGCTCGCCAAGCTCGAGCGTCTCCGTGCGGAGCGCAACGACGAGGACGTACGCCGCAGCCTGGAGGCCATCACGAACGCGGCCGGTGCGACGAGCGAGCCCAGCGGCACCGGCAACCTGGACGGCAACCTGCTCAAGCTGGCCGTCGACGCGGCTCGGGCCAAGGCGACCGTCGGCGAGATCTCCGACGCGATGGAGAAGGCGTGGGGACGGCACCAAGCCGTCATCCGTACCATCTCCGGTGTGTATCGGGACGAGGCGACGACGTCGGGTGACTCGAAGGTCACCGAGGTGCTGGAGGCGACCAAGGACTTCGAGGAGGCCGAGGGTCGCCGTCCGCGGATCCTGGTCGCGAAGATGGGCCAGGACGGCCACGACCGTGGCCAGAAGGTCGTGGTCACGGCCTTTGCCGACCTCGGCTTCGACGTCGATGTGGGCCCGCTGTTCTCCACGCCCGAGGAGGTCGCGCAGCAGGCGGTCGACGCCGACGTACACATCGTCGGGGTCTCGTCGCTGGCTGCCGGTCACCTCGCGCTGCTCCCTGCGCTGAAGGCGGCGCTGGAGGAGCAGGGTCGCCCGGACATCATGATCGTCATCGGCGGGGTCATCCCGCCCGACGACGTGGCCACGCTCGAGCAGATGGGCGCGGCCGCGGTCTTCCTCCCGGGCACGGTGATCGCCGACTCCGCCATCGACCTGCTCGGACGCCTGCGCGAGCAGCTCGATCACTGACGGCCTCGAGACCAACACGGTCCCATCGAGCGCGACAGCGGGCTGTGTTGGTCTCGACACGCTCGCTGACGCTCGCGGCTCGACCAGCGGGTACCCGAATATGTCCACGCCAGGGGCGTCGGGCTCGTCTAGCCTCAAAGGTGTGACGGACCTACGCCCCGGGTGGGCATACGGGGACGGGCTGATGAGGGTCGGGGCCTACGAGATCCTCAGCAAGCTCGGTGAGGGCGGCATGGGCGTCGTCCATCTGGCTCGCCACGAGGAGACCGGCGAGCGGGTGGCGCTGAAGGTGCTGCGTACGCATGTCGTCGGAGACGAGGAGACTCGCGCCCGGCTGGAGCGCGAGGTCCGGTCGCTGGGGCAGGTGCACAGCCCCTGGGTCGCGGAGATCCTCGACGCCGACCCCTATGGGGACCATCCCTACGTCGCCACCCGCTACGTGCCGGGGCCGACCCTCCACGACCGGATCAAGGACGACGGTCCGATCCGCGGTGAGGACCGGTTCTGGCTGGCGCGCTGCCTGGCCGCCGGGGTCGCGGCCTGCCACGACGCCGACGTGCTGCACCGTGACGTAAAGCCTTCCAACGTCGTGATGGAGGGGCGTACGCCGGTGCTCATCGACTTCGGGCTGGCCCGGGTCGCCGACGATCCCAAGATCACGCTGACCGGCTGGCTGGTCGGCACGCCGGGATATCTGGCGCCGGAGATCCTGGAAGGGGTGCCGGCGACGGCTGCCAGCGATGTGCACTCGTGGGCGGCCACCACGGCCTATGCGCTGCTAGGCAGACCCCCGTTCGGCACCGGTCCCTCGATGGCGGTCCTGGATCGCGTACGCCGCGGCCAGCACGATCTCGACGGAGTCGAGGGGTCGATGCGCGAGGTCCTGGCGGCGGCGCTGGCGACCGATCCCGCGGACCGACCCGGCCTCGAGGAGCTGCGCGAGTGGCTGATGGAGCCTGAGGTGGCGTGGTCCGGAGGTGGCGACGCCGCGGCGGTCACCAAGGTCCTGCCGGTGACGATGCCGCTGGCCGCCGCGCCGGTGGACGCCGTGCAGCCGAAGGCGACGCTGGTCGACCCGGCCGCCGCCGGTGATGCCCTGACCGAGGTGGAGGAGGTGCCGCCGACCGCGGTGACCGCCACGGATGCGCCGGCCGAGCCCGTCGTCGTGCGCCGGTTCGATCCGCAGTCGCCGCCACCGGCGCCGCAGCCCGAGTCGGGGTGGAGCCCGCCCAGCAAGCACAAGAACCTCAGACGCTGGCCGGGTCCGAGGCACTTCCTGGTCCTCGTCGCGCTCGCCGCGATCCTCGCCGGGGTCGTGGCTGCGTACCCGTTCTTGGGTGTGGCCCTGCTCTGCGCCGGGGTCTGGCTGGTGCGAGCCGTGTCGCTGGCCGCCGACCAGCTGTCGAAGCGCCGCGAGGCGCGTGGGCGCAAGTGGTACGACGGGATGTGGGCCCTCGTCCGCTCACCGTGGGACCTGGTGCGTGCCATCCCGGGAACCGTGGTGCTGACTGCGTTGACGGGGGTGATCGCGGCTGCCGTCGGGTTGGGCTGCTACGTCCTCGGGCTGCCGCCGACGGCCGCGCTCTACGCCGCCGCGATGACCTTCATGTCCGCGGCCTGGCTCGCCTCGCAACGGGTCCGTGACACCGTCGGCCCGATCGTCCGCGTCGCGTCCTCGCCACCCCAGCGTTGGATCGTCGCCGTCATCGCCCTGGCGATCCTCGCCGCGGCCGCCGCCTGGTTCGCGCTGCAGGTGGGCGTCTCGTGGATGCCCCTCGACGACGGGCGGGCGGACCAGCTGCCCGGTGCCGTCCGCGACGTCCTGCGAGACGCTCGCTGACCGATTGGCTAGGGTGCTGGCCATGCCAGGGCCCGACGTACAAGACCTTCTCGACGGCATCAGCGACGGCAAGCGGGCGGCGGTGTCACGAGCGATCACCTTGGTGGAGTCGACCAAGCCGCAGCACCGCGACATCGCCCGCGAGCTGCTCACCAAGCTCCCGGCGGGCGACACCGTGCGGGTCGGGATCTCGGGGGTGCCGGGGGTCGGCAAGTCGACCTTCATCGAGGCGCTCGGCAGCCGGCTGACCGCCAACGGCCTCAAGGTCGGGGTGCTGGCGGTCGACCCGTCCTCGGTACGCACCGGCGGCTCCGTCCTGGGCGACAAGACGCGTATGCAGCGACTCTCGGTGGACCCCAACGCCTTCATCCGGCCCTCGCCGTCCGCCGGGACGCTCGGCGGCGTCGCCCGGGCGACCGTGCAGGCGATGGCGGTGCTGGAGGCTGCCGGGTACGACGTGGTGCTGGTCGAGACGGTCGGCGTCGGTCAGTCCGAGGTGACGGTCGCGGGGATGGTGGACACGTTCCTGTTCCTCACCATCGCGCGCACCGGCGACCAGCTGCAGGGCATCAAGAAGGGCATCCTGGAGATCGCCGACGTGATCGCGGTCAACAAGGCGGACCCCGATGACCCCAACCGTGCCCAGGAGGCGCGTGCGGCCGCGCGCGAGCTCGCCGGCGCGCTCCGGCTGGTGCGCTCGCGCGAGGAGTGGGCGCCTCCGGTGGTCACCGCCTCGGCGCTGCACGACGCGGGGGTCGACTCGGTCTGGGAGCAGGTGATGGCCCATCGCGAGCACCTCGGCGAGGACGGCCTGCACACCAAGCGCGCCGAGCAGCAGCTCGACTTCACCTGGGCGCTCGTCCGCGACGAGCTCGACCAGCGGCTCAAGCACTCCGAAGGCGTCAAGGCGATCCGCGACCAGGTGCGTGCCGAGGTGCTCTCCGGGGAGCTTCCGGCGACCGTCGCCGCGGACCGGATCCTCGCCGCCTACGACAGGGATTAGTCTGACAGGACCATGCTGGAGCCTGCTGCCTTCCTCGCCGAGCGAGTCGATGCCTACGACGCCGAGCTGATCGACCTGCGCCGCGACATCCACGCGCACCCGGAGCTCTCCTGGCAGGAGCATCGCACCACCGAGCTGATCGTCGAGCGGCTGGAGAAGGCCGGTTGGCAGGTCGACCGGCCGTCCACGACCGGGCTGATCGCCGACCTGGGCGGGGACGGGACGGACTCGAAGGTCGTCGCGCTGCGCGGCGACATGGACGCCCTGCCCGTCGACGACGTCACCACCGACGTCTGGACGAGCACCGTCCCCGGGGTCGCCCACGCCTGCGGCCACGACGTGCACACCACAGCCCTGCTCGGCGCCGGTCTGGCGCTGGCCGACCTGCACCGGGAGTCACCGTTGCCCGGGGGCGTACGCCTGCTGTTCCAGCCCGCCGAGGAGGTCATGCCCGGCGGTGCGCTTCACCTGATGAGCCTGGGTGCGCTCGACGACGTGGAGCGGATCTTCGCGCTGCACTGCGACCCGACCGTGGACGTCGGGCGCGTCGGGCTCCGTTCCGGGTCGCTGACCAGCGCGTCCGACGTGATCGATGTGCATCTCAGCGGCACCGGCGGTCACACCTCGCGTCCGCACCTGACCGGTGACCTGGTCTTCGCGCTCGCCAAGGTGACCACCGAGCTACCTGTGATCCTGAGCCGGCGGATGGACCCCCGAGCCGGCATCAGCGTGGTGTGGGGCAAGGTCTCGGCCGGCCTGGCCCACAACGTGATCCCCGCCCACGGCTCTGTCGGAGGAACGGTGCGGATCCTCGACAGCGACGCCTGGAGCGAGGTCGAGCACGTGGTGCGCGAGGTCGTCGCGGAGATCATCGCCCCCTACGGCGTGACGGCTGCGGTCGACTACACACGAGGCGTCCCGCCGGTGAGCAACGACGAGGAGTCCCACCAGATCCTCGTCGACACGGTCAGCGACCTCCTCGGCGAGCGGGGCGCGGTCGTCTCCGCGCAGAGCCTCGGTGGCGAGGACTTCGGCTGGTATCAGGAGCAGGTCCCGGGGTCGATGTTCCGCCTCGGCGTACGCACTCCCGGCGGCCCCACCTACGACCTCCACCAGGGCGACCTGCGGATCGACGAGCGCGCGGTCGGTGTCGGCGCCAAGGTCCTGGCCGCCGCCGCCCATCGCGCCCTCGCCCCGCCGAATCGGTAGGAACGGCGAGCCGAGAAATCACCTGTGGGCGACGAAACGGGAGTTTTCGTCGCCCACACGTGCAGTATTCGGCGGGTCAGCCTTTTCGATATGGCACGCCGTCGGCGGCAGGTGCACGTGAGTGCCCGACCAGGCCGGCGACGGCGAAGATCGTCACCACGTACGGCAGCATCAGCATGAACTGCGACGGCACCGGCGAGCCGATGACCGAGAGCACCGACTCGACGTTGGACGCGAAGCCGAAGAGCAGCGCCGCCAGGGTGGCCTTGATCGGGTCCCACTTGCCGAAGATGACCGCAGCCAAGGCGATATAGCCCGCACCGCCGGTCATCTCGCGACCGAAGGACGGCACCGAGACGAGCGTGTACGTCGCCCCGCCGATGCCCACGATCGCGCCGGCCAGCAGCACCGTCCGATAGCGAGTGGCGATCACGTCGATGCCGACGGTGTCGGCGGCCTTCGGGTGCTCGCCGACCGCACGGACGCGCAGGCCCCACTTGGAGCGGTAGAGCGCCCAGGCGACCAGGAAGACCGCGGCGTACATCACGTAGACCAGCACGGTCTGGCGGAAGAAGATCGGGCCGAGGACCGGGATGCCGGACAGCAGCGGGATCTCCAGGCGCGGGAAGTGCGGAGGGTTGTTGAGCGCGCCGGCGTTCCCGGAGAGGACCTGGGAGAACATGAAGCTGGTGAACCCGATCACCAGCACGTTGAGGACGACGCCCACGATGACCTGCTCCACCCAGTAGGTGATCGCGAAGAGACCGAGCAGCAGCGCGACGAGCATGCCGGCGACCATCGCCGCGACCAGTCCCGCCCACGGCGACCCGGTGATCGAGGCGGTGATCGCCGCGCCGAAGGCGCCGAAGAGCAGCTGCCCGTCGATGGCGATGTTGACCACGCCCGCGCGCTCACCGACTACGCCGCCCAGCGCACCGAACACCAGAGGCACCGCCAGCGCGAGCGCGCCGGCGAGCAGACCGACCACGGGAAGGGTCTTGCCCGCGACCGCCCAGGCCAGGAAGCCGCTCACCGCGAACACCGCGAAGGCAGCGATCACGACCAGGGGAGTCTTGAGCCTGGAGTAGGACCGCCAGGCGGCGAACGCCGTGCAGAGCAGGCACAACAGCACAGCGGCCCAGACGATGCCGTTGGCGGGGAGCGAGACGTCCGGGATGGCGAACCAGTCGCCTTCGCGGCTCCACCGGAAGGTGGAGTCACCCTCGCGAGGGCTCACCAGGACGAGGAGCGCCACCAGGATCGTGAACACGCTCATGACGATCGGCGGCTTCCACAGGCCGGGGATGCGTTCGGCGACGCCCTTGGCGTCGGCCTGGACCGGAAGATCGACAGCAGACACAGTGCTCAGGCCTCCTTCGTGGGGAGTCGGAAGATCGCCTTCACCAGTGGTGGCGCGGCGAGGAACAGCACGATCAGCGACTGCACCACCAAGACGATGTCGACCGGGATGCCTTCGGAGGCCTGCATGAAGAAGCCGCCCGACTTGAACGCGCCGAAGAGGACTCCGGCGGCCAGGATGCCGAACGGACGAGACCGTCCCAGCAGCGCGACGGTGATCGCGTCGAAGCCGATCGCGGCGTCGAGGCCGCTGGTCGCTCCGTCGGTCACCGAGCCGAGCACCTGGTTGACACCGGCCAGGCCGACCAGAGCGCCCGAGATCATGAAAGCGCTGGCGTAGGCGACGCCGACGTTGATGCCGGCCGCCTTCGCCGCCGCGGGGTTCTCACCCACGGCGCGGAACCGGTATCCGAGCGAGGAACGGTTGAGGATCCACCAGACCAGGAACGTCGCCAGGACCGCGAGCAGGAACCCTGCGTGCAGGTTGAACTGGGGCCCGAGCAGGTCCGGCAGGACCGCCGACTCCGGCATCGGTGCGGACTTCGGGTTGGCCGAGCCAGGCGCCTGAAGCAGCGACTCGCGGGTCAGCGCATAGAAGACCAGGTAGTAGCCGACGTAGTTGAGCATGATCGTGACGATCACCTCGTGGGCCCCGGTGAGAGCCTTCAGGATGCCGGCGATACCGCCCCACAGAGCGGCGACCAGCGCACCGACGAGGATCGCCAGCGGCAGGTGCACGATCATCGGCAGGTCGAGCTTGACCGCCACGAACGCAGCCGCGGCGCCGCCGAGCAGCATCTGTCCGCGGCCACCGATGTTGAAGAGCCCGGCGCGGAAGGTCAGGCCGATGCCGAGCCCGGCCAGGGTCAGCGGCGCAGCGAACTTCAGCGTCTCGGTGATCGGCTTGATCTGCTGGACGAACGTGCCGCCCAGGTCGTTGAAGACCGCACCCCGCCACAGCGAGACGTACGCCCCGGAGATGGCCTCCCACGCGTAGAAGAACGTGTCGGAGGGGCGGGCGAAGAAGTAGGAGAGACCGTAGCGGACGTCCTCGTCGGTGAAGAGGATCATCAGCGACCCGAAGAACATCGCCAGCAGCACCGAGAGCACCGCGACGAGCGCGTTGCCGGTGGTGATCTCTCGCAGCGCCAGGTGCCAACGGCTCGCCTCGGGCACCCGGTCGGCGTCGGAGGCCGAGTCCTGGGTGCCCTCACCGACGCGATCGTCGGTGGACACATGCGTCGACTCAGCAGGCTCGTCGGCCGGCTGGTGCTCCGGCCCCTTTTCACTCATGCCGCCGCCTCCGTTGGGCAGATCGAAGAATACGGAAGCGACGGCCTGACGCTTGTTGTCGCTCGCTGGCGCTCGCTCATGACTCAATCCCTTCAGGAGTCTCGCCGGCCATCATCAGGCCAAGGTTGTCGCGGGAGGTGTCGGCGGGGACGATGCCGACGATCCGCCCGCGGTAGAGGACCATGATCCGGTCGGCGAGAGCGGAGATCTCGTCGAGCTCGGAGGAGACGACGAGCACGGGGACACCCGAGTCCCGTGCCGCCACGATCTGCTTGTGGATGAACTCGATCGACCCGACGTCGACGCCGCGAGTCGGCTGGGAGGCGACGAGAAGCCGCAGGTCCCGGGAGAGCTCCCGAGCGACGACTACCTTCTGCTGGTTGCCACCGGAGAGCTGCCCGGCCAGGGTCGAGACCCCGGGGGCGCGTACGTCGTACTCCGCCAGCTTCTCCTTGGCGAAGGTGTCGAGCTTCTTGAGGTTCAGCGAGCCGCGGGAGACGAAGGGCTTGTCATAGCTGCGGTTGAGCATGAGGTTCTCGGCGATGGTGAAGTTGCTGACCAGGCCGTCGACCTGGCGGTCCTCGGGGATGAACCCGATGCCCGCCTCGAGGGCCTTGCGCACCGAGCGGCCCACGATCTCACGGCCGTCGAGGTTGATCGAGCCCTCGACGTGAGGAGCCAGGCCGACGATCGCCTCGGTGAGCTCGGTCTGGCCGTTGCCCTGGACGCCGGCCACCGCAAGGATCTCGCCGGCGTCGATGTGGAAGCTGATGCCGTCGACGTGGACGTGGCCGTCCTCGTCGGCGACCACGAGGTCGGAGACGACCAGCGCGCGCTCGCCCGGCTCGGCCGGCTCCTTGTGCACCTTGAGCTCGACCGGGCGGCCGACCATCAGGGCCGCGAGCTCGGCGTTGGAGGCCTCGGGGGAGGCCTCGCCGACCACCGTGCCACGCCGGATGACCGTGATCCGGTCGGCCACCTCCCGCACCTCGCGGAGCTTGTGGGTGATGAACACGATGCCGGTGCCGGACTCCTTGAGCTGGCGCATGATCGCCATCAGCTCGTCGGTCTCCTGCGGCGTCAGCACGGCGGTCGGCTCGTCGAAGACGAGCACCTCGGCGTCGCGGGAGAGGGCCTTGATGATCTCGACGCGCTGCTGCACGCCCACGGGGAGGTCCTCGACGAGCGCGTCGGGGTCCACCTCGAACCCGAAGCGCTCGGAGATGTCCCGGACCAGCTTGCGGGCGGCGTCGAGGTCGAGCTTGCCGGCGAAACCGGTCGCCTCGTGGCCGAGCATGACGTTCTCGGCGACGGTGAAGACCGGGATGAGCATGAAGTGCTGGTGCACCATGCCGATGCCGGCGGCCATCGCGTCGCCGGGGCCCTTGAAACGCTGCGGCTCGTCGTCGATGAGGATCTCGCCCTCGTCGGCCTGGTAGAGGCCGTAGAGCACGTTCATCAGCGTGGACTTGCCCGCGCCGTTCTCGCCGAGGAGGCAGTGGATCTCACCTGGCTCGACGGTCAGAGAGATGTGGTCGTTGGCGACCAGGGAGCCGAAGCGCTTGGTGATGTCGCGAAGCGCGAGTCTCATGGCACGGATCATTCCTTGCAGGGATGGAGAGATTCCAGAGGTACGTGGTGAGGGGGCCGGGTTCGCCGGCCCCCTCGCCGTGGTGGACCCCGACGAGCGGGGGCCACTTCGTTTCAGACCCCGGAGGGGGTTACTTCGCCAGGTAGGAGTTGACCTTGATCGAGCCGTCCTTGATCCCGGCGGTGACTTCCTCGATCTCGGCCGGAAGGGTGTCGGAGACCTTCGACTCGAAGTTGTGGAACGGCGCCAGGCCGACCCCGTCGTTCTCGAGGGTGCCGACGTACGGCGTCGCGTCGAACTCGTCCTCACCGGCGGCCTTGACGACGTCCGTGGTGGAGGTCTTCATGTTCTTCAGGATCGAGGTGAGCACGACGTCCTGGGTCTTCGGGTCGGTCTCGTAGAAGTCGGCGTCGACACCGATCAGGGCGACCTCCTTGCCGGAGTCCTCGATCGCGGTGAGCGCGCCCTGGTAGATCGGGCCGCCGACCGGCAGGATCACGTCGGCGTCCTGCTGAATGATCTGGCGGGCGGTGTTGGTGGCCTTCTCGTTGGCGACGAACTCACCGGTGAACGAACCCTTCTCGCCACCCTCGTAGCCGACGACCTTGACGTCCTTCTTCTTCGTCTTCGCGTAGTACTCCACGCCCTGCTTGAAGCCGTCCATGAAGATCGTCACGGTCGGGAAGGGCTGGCCGCCGTAGGTGCCAACGACGCCGGTCTTGGTGTAGTCGGCGGCGACGTAGCCGGCCAGGAACGCGGCCTGCGCGGTGTCGTAGAGGATCGGCTTGATGTTCTCGGCGTCGGTCTTGCCGTCGAAGTCGGCGTCGGCCGCGTCGTCGATCAGGACGTACTCGGTCTCGGGGTTGGCCTTGGCGGACTCGATGGTCGCGGCGGACAGCGCGAAACCGACGGTCACGATGGTGTCGCAGCCCTGCCCGACCAGGCTCTCCAGGTTGGAGGTGTAGTCGTTGGGGCTGTTGGACTCGACAGGCTTCGGCTTCGTGCCCAGCTCGTCGGCCGCCGCCTTGATGCCCTCGTAGCTGAGCTGGTTGAACGACTTGTCGTCGAAGCCGCCCTCGTCGGAGACGATGCAGGGAAGGTAGTCGCTCTTCCCCTCCCCGGCGCGCTCGGCCGGCGCCTCTCCACACGCGGCGAGCGCGGCTGTGGTCAGGACCGCGACGAAACCGCCGGCGGCGGCCTTCTTGATGTTGTTCTTCACTGGTGCCTCCAGGTCGTTGCTCCGCGAAATGCGGCGCAAAGGACGTTCATGGTCCGAACGCTCTCCCCTATGACCGAGCAATTCCAGGGATTACGTGAACGGTTACCAACTTTTGATCTCGGCGAAGCCTAAGCCTCCTACGTTGCATTCGGTTATCTGGACAGCCTCTAAGGTCGGACCATGACCGAGAAACAGACGTACGCCGCAGACGGCTTTGACTGGGAAGGACTGCGTGCGCACGCCGTCGACGCCGCAAAACATGCGTACGCGCCCTACTCCAACTATCCCGTCGGAGTCGCCGGCTATGCAGACGACGGGCGTCTGCTGCAAGGGTGCAACGTGGAGAACGCGGGCTACGGCGTGACGCTGTGTGCGGAGTGTGGACTGGTCTCCTCTTTGCACATGACCGGAGGCGGCTCGCTCACCCACGTCGTCTGCGTCAACGGGTCCGGCGAGGTCATCATGCCGTGCGGCCGCTGCCGCCAGCTGCTGTGGGAGAACGGCGGACCGGAGCTGCTGCTGATGACCGTCTCGGGTGTGAAGCCGATGTCCGAGGTCCTCCCCGACGCCTTCGGTCCCGAGGACCTCGCCTAATCAACCCCTAGCGTCACCAAACCGTGCGGCCCAGGTTCGGGCAGCCACACATCGGAGATCACGATGACGTACGCAGCGCCCGCCCCTCCGCCGCCTGCGCCGCAGCGGTCGTCCGGACCGGGGCGGTGGGCCTGGTTCGCGGTCGGGATCACCGGCGGCCTGGTCCTCGGCGTGATCGGGGCCGGGATCTTCGTGATCGTGGGCGCGGCCGGCAGTGACGACGAGCGGCCGAACGTCGCGGCGCTGGCCGGCGAGAACTACTGCTACCGGATCGCCGAGAGGCTCGGCATGGACTACGTCGGTGACGATCTCTCCGGGGACACCTTCGGTCTGGACTACGGGGGCAGCTGCACCCTCACCGAGGCGAACCCCGACTCCGACGAGTACGGACACAGCCGTGAGGCGAGCTTCGAGATCGAGCTGCGCAACCTCAATCCCCTCATCGACTGGGTACGGGACTGCCATGACGGTCAGCGGGCGGGTGGCGTGGTGACGCTGCCGGGCGAGCAGCTACCGGGTGGTGGCGTCATGGACGAGCGCACCTGCGTCTCGGTGAAGCCCGGGAGCGGCACCGCTTGGGCCGGGCGGATGCTCGCGGACTCGCTCAGCATCACGGTGGATCCCGACCGGAGCGAGCATCCCCGTCTCGACGTACGCCTGGTCGAGATCCTCGACGCGGCGGAGAGCGAGCTGTCATGACATCCAGGGGTTCGGCAATGTCACGGGTGGTGCTTCCGTTGCTCGGCGGGACCGCGGTCGCACTGGCTGTGGTCGCGGGGGTGGTCGGTGGCGCGATCGCGCTGCTCGGGACGGACGAGAACGACGCGGGAGCCGTTCCCGCCGACATCTGCTCGAACGTGTCCGGCGTGATTCCGCCGGAGCTCAGCCAGGTCGGTGACGTTCGACGTACGGACTCGGCGGACAGCACTTCGATGTGCTCGTTCCGAGGCACCACCTCGACCGGGGAGACCTCGGTCCTCATCAGTCTCATCACGATCGGTGGAACCGGGCCTGCCGAACGGATGGAGGAGGACCCGGAGCGCTTCGTCTCAATGCGTTGCGGTGGGCTCAAGATGTTCACCACGGTTCCGCAGGCCCCTGGCATCCCTGAGGGAAGCTACGACGAGGTTCCTGACAAGTGGTGTGCCGCCACCGAGGTTCGCAGCGGTGAGGACGACAGCGTCGAAGCTGCGGCGGGTGCGGGCACGGTTCACAACCGGGTGGAGCACGTCGGGGGCAGCGCGTACCTGCAGGTGACGATCCTCCGAGCCGGTGTCGATGTCGACGGGCTCGAGGAGCTCGGGGTCGAGGTCGTCGACGCGTTGCGACCGTGAACCGCCGATGATCGAAGTGGTCACTTCGGGCCGTCGGGAGTGGTGGTGACGGCCCCGGAATGACCACTTCTCCGGCCGGTCTTGGGCCAGGGGGGTCGTCCGGTGGGAACCTGCGGGTCCCTCGCCTTACGCTGTCCGCATGGCGGAACATGATGCGGTCGAGGTGATCCTCGCCAAGCGCGACGGTGGCGAGCTGAGCGACTCGCAGATCGACTGGATGATCAAGGCCTACACGGCCGGCGACGTGGCCGAGGAGCAGATGTCGGCCCTCAACATGGCCATCCTGCTCAACGGGATGTCGCGGCGCGAGATCGCGCGGTGGACGGCCGCGATGATCGCCTCGGGGGAGCGGATGTCGTTCTCCTCCCTGGACCGGCCGACCGCCGACAAGCACTCCACCGGCGGCGTGGGCGACAAGATCACGCTGCCGCTCGCGCCGCTGGTCGCCGCGTGCGGCGTCGCGGTCCCGCAGCTGTCCGGTCGCGGGCTCGGCCACACCGGTGGCACGCTCGACAAGCTCGAGTCGATCCCCGGTTGGCGGGCCTCGCTGTCCAACGAGGAGATGATGGCCCAGCTCGGGTCGGTCGGCGCGGTGATCTGCGCGGCCGGTGAAGGGCTCGCTCCGGCCGACCGCAAGCTCTACGCGCTGCGCGACGTCACCGGCACCGTCGAGGCGATCCCGCTGATCGCCTCCTCGATCATGTCCAAGAAGATCGCCGAGGGCACCGGTGCGCTGGTGCTCGACGTCAAGGTCGGGGCCGGGGCGTTCATGAAGACGCTGCCGTCCGCGCAGGAGCTGGCGCGCACCATGGTCGACCTCGGCACCGATGCAGGCGTCAACACGGTCGCGCTCGTGACCGACATGGCCACGCCGCTCGGCCTGACCGCGGGCAACGCGATCGAGGTCGCGGAGTCCGTCGAGGTCCTCGCCGGCGGCGGCCCTGCCGACATCGTCGAGCTCACCGTCGCGCTGGCCCGGGAGATGCTCGCCGCAGCCGGTGTCTCCGGCCCGGACCCGGCCGACCTGCTCGCCTCCGGCAAGGCCATGGACGCCTGGCGGGCGATGATCTCCGCCCAGGGCGGCGACCCGTCGGCACCGCTGCCGGTCGCGCGAGAAACCCACGTGGTCACCGCACCGACCGCCGGTGTGCTGACCCGGCTCGACGCGATGGCCGTCGGGCTCGCAGCGTGGCGGCTCGGCGCGGGGCGGGCGCGCAAGGAGGACCGGGTCCAGGCCGGGGCCGGGGTCACCTGGCACGCTCGCCCTGGCGACGAGGTGACCGCAGGCGCGCCACTGTTCACGCTCCACACCGACACGCCGGAGCGGTTCGACCGGGCGCTCGCGGCGCTCGAGGGTGGCTACGAGATCGGGGACGGGGCGGCGTACGAGGCGACGCCGCTGATCCTCGACCGGATCGGCTGACGGAGCTTTCTTGCTGTCGGGGAGGTGGCACTTCCCCGCCGTGGCGGGGAAGTGTTCTGCGGGGTGTAGGCGGTGACACTTCCCGCTTGGGCGGGGAGTTGCTCTGTGGGTGCTGCTGGAACGGTGGCACCTTTCCGCCTGGGCGGGGGAGTGCTCTGCCGGTTATGCCGGAGCGACCGAGCACTTTCCCACTCGGGTGGGGAAGTGCTCGGCAGCGTGAGTCGGGGTGGCTGCAGTTTCGCGCCGCGGCGGGAAACTGTTCCGCCGGGTGGTGTCGGTAGCACCTCTCCGCTTGGGCAGGCAACTGCTCCGCGTCCTGCCGGAACGCGGCGACACCTCCCCCACCTAGGTGGGAAAGTGCTCCGCGAGTCGCGCAGACGCGGCCGCACTTCCCCACCTAGGTAGGAAAGTGCTGCCCGCCCCAGCAGCGGGTGGATAACCATTCGCATCGCAGGCCCGCGCGCAGCCAGACTTCGGCCATGAAGATCGTCAAGCCACCCAAGGCCGTCGCGGGCGACAAGGTCGCCGTGCTGTCACCCTCGTTCGCTGCGCCCGGGGTGGCGCCGGCGATCCACGAGCAGGCGATGGCGCGGCTGGCCGAGGTGACCGGGTTGGTGCCCGTGGAGTATCCGACGACCCGAAAGCTGGGCGCGACGGCGCAGGAGCGCGCGGCGGACGTGAACGCGGCGTTCGCCGACCCGGAGATCCGGGCGGTGCTGGCGACCATCGGGGGCGAGGACCAGATCACCGTGATCTCGCATCTCGACGCCGACCTCCTGAGAGCCGACCCGAAGCCCTTCCTCGGCTACAGCGACAACACCAACCTGCTCAACTGGCTGTGGACCAACGGCGTCGCCGCGTTCCACGGCGGCTCGACCCAGGTCCACCTCGGACCGGGGCCGGGGCTCGACCCGAT
Source organism: Nocardioides panzhihuensis (assembly GCF_013408335.1). Taxonomy (NCBI): domain Bacteria; kingdom Bacillati; phylum Actinomycetota; class Actinomycetes; order Propionibacteriales; family Nocardioidaceae; genus Nocardioides; species Nocardioides panzhihuensis. The sequence goes on from NZ_JACBZR010000001.1 coordinate 96,480, forward strand.
CCACGAGGCCTCGCTCAAGGCCGCCCTCCTCACCGGCGGCAGCCTGGAGATCACCGAGCCGGGCGAGTCCGAGGACATCGGGCACGACTGGCAGGACCCGCGTGCGCTGACCGAATACGGTGAGCGTGAGGCGACCGAGCCCTGGACCTGGGCGGGCCCCGAACGGAAGATCACCGGCCGCACCTGGGGCGGCTGCATCGAGATCCTCCAGTGGGTGCTGACCGCCGGACGCTTCCCGACCGACCCGGAGGTGCTGGCGGGCGGCGTACTCCTCTTGGAGACCTCCGAGGAGCTCATTCCGGCTCACGAGTTCGGGTGGATCGCACGCGCGCTAGGTGAGCGCGGGCTGCTCGAGGCGGTCGACGCGGTCGTCGTCGGGCGCCCGCCGACCTCTGACTTCGAACGCCGTCCCAGCGCGGAGGAGCGCGCCGCGAAGCGGGCCGAGCAGCGCGACGCGGCGATCGAGACCGTCGCCCGCTACAACCCCGACGCGATGGTCGTCGTGGGCCCGCCGTTCGGGCACACCCGGCCGCAGTGGATCGTGCCGTACGGCGGCGAGATGACCGTCGACGGCACGACCCAGCGACTGTGGGCCGACTACTCCTGAGCCGGCCGTTGGTCGAGCCGGGAGGCCGCCTGCGGCCGAGCGTGTCGAGACCAACACGGTGCCAGCGGCGCTCGAATACGACTGTGTTGGTCTCGACACGCCTCCGCCTAGTGGCTCCGAGGTCTGAACGAAGTGGCCTTCGACCAGCGTTAGGACTCGAGGAGGAGGACGACGGACTCCGCGACGCACGCGGGCTTCTCGGCGCCCTCGATCTCGACGGTGGTCTTGACGACGAGCTGGAGACCGGTGGGGAGCTCGGTGACCTCACCGAAGGCGACGGCCGCGCGGACGCGGGAGCCGACCAGGACCGGGGTGGGGAACCGGACCTTGTTGAGGCCGTAGTTGAGCTTCGCGCCGGGCGTCTCCAGCGAGTAGACGCTCACACCGAGGTAGGGGAGCAGGGACAGCGTGAGGTAGCCGTGGGCGATGGTGCCCCCGAACGGACCCTCCTTGGCCCGTGACTCGTCCACGTGGATCCACTGGTGGTCACCGGTGGCGTCGGCGAACGCGTTGACGCGGTCCTGGTCGACCTGGAGCCATTCTCCGGTGCCGATCTCGGAACCGGCGGCGGCGGAGACTTCTTCGAGAGAGGTGAATGTGCGCACAGCCCGGAATCTAGCCTGATGCGGAACAATGGGCCCATGAAACCGTCCGACATGCAGATCAAGGCCGCCCCGAAGGTGCTGCTCCACGACCACCTCGACGGCGGTCTACGCCCCTCCACGATCGTCGAGCTCGCCGCCGAGGTGGGTCACCAGCTCCCGGAGGGCACTCAGGACGACCCGGTCGCGCTGGAAGAATGGTTCGTCACCAGCGCCGACTCCGGGTCGCTGGAGCGCTACCTCGACACCTTCGCGCACACGCTGGCGGTGCTGCAGACGCTGCCCGCACTGACCCGGGTGGCCCGCGAGTGTGTCGAGGACCTGGCCGAGGACGGGGTCGTCTATGCCGAGGTCCGCTGGGCGCCGGAGCTCCACGTGGCCAACGGCCACGAGCTGGACGAGGTCGTCTCGGCCGTCCAGGCCGGGTTCGACGAGGGTATGGCGGCGGTCGCGACCACGGGCCGGAAGATCGTCGTACGCCAGCTCCTCACCGCCATGCGCCAGGCCGCTCGCGCCGCCGAGATCGCCGAGCTCGCAGTGACCTGGCGCGACCGCGGGGTGGCCGGGTTCGACATCGCCGGGCCGGAGAAGGGCTTCCCGCCGAGCCGGTTCCTGGCAGCGTTCGAGCAGCTCGCCGCCGACAACATGCGCTTCACCATCCACGCCGGCGAAGGCTTCGGGCTGCCGTCGATCTGGGAGGCCGTGCACCCGTGCGGGTGCGACCGGCTCGGTCACGGCGTACGCATCGTCGATGACATCACCGTCGAGGAGGGCGAGGCGCCGAGGCTCGGCAGGCTCGCTGCGTACGTTCGGGACCGGCGGATCCCGCTCGAGCTCTGCCCGCGCTCCAACGTGCAGACCGGGGCTGCGAAGTCGATCGCCGAGCACCCGATCGGCCTGCTCTACGACCTCGGGTTCCGGGTCACCATCAACACCGACAACCGGCTGATGTCACGCACCTCGATGACATCGGAGATGACCGGCATCGTCGAGGCCTTCGACTGGGGCCTTCCCGAGCTCCAGCGGCTGACGACCAACGCGATGAAGTCCGCGTTCATCCCCTACGACGAGCGGGTCGACCTGATCCACGAGATCAAGGACGCGTACGCAGCGCTGTGAGCCGCCGGATCGCGACGTAGCCGTGCTTCGGATAGACCGCGGTGCAGCCCTTGGCGACCGCGTCCGCGACCACCTGCGGCTGCGCGCGCATCAGCGCCAGGCCCCGCTTGACCAGCACGAACGGGGGTTTGCGGTGTTCGCGGAGATCGCGGGTGAGGCGGCGCCAGAAGGTCACCGTCGGCGACTGGGTGACGCAGTACGCGGCGGCCAGCAGCCCCGCGGTGCGGCAGTCGGCCACGATGTCCTGGGCGAAGATGCCCTCGGCGACGAAGAACGGTTCGTCGCCGAGGGTCAGGGTCTGCCAGCCGGTGCGGCCGTCGTGGGCGATGTCGTAGACCGGCACGTCCGCGGTGCCGGTCTCGCAGAGCTCGGCGAGCGTCTTCACCGCGTCATCTGGAAGCCAGGAGTCGGGGTGGTCCCAGTCGACCAGGCCCGCGTTGGGGCCCTCGGTGATCCGCGGGAGCGAGGGGTCGGAGCCGTCCTTGTAGAAGTCGTCCAACCGGAGGACCGGCAGGCCCAGCCGCTCGGCTAGGCGGGACTTCCCGGCGCCCGAGGGGCCGGCGAGGACGATGACCTGAGCACGCACCGGGGCATTCTCCACTGTCCCGGGCCGAAGTCAGTAGCCGGCGGCCGACCCCGGCGCCCCGGCGAGCAGCGCGCGCGAGCCCGAGACCCCGAGCCTGGACGCTCCGGCGGCGATCATCTGCTCGGCCTGCTCCATGGTGCGTACGCCGCCCGAGGCCTTGACCCCGACGTCGGGACCGACGGTCTTGCGCATCAGCTCGACGGCGTGGACGCTGGCACCGCCGGCGGGGTGGAAGCCGGTGGACGTCTTCACGAAGTCGGCCTCGGCGCGCACGGCGGCCTGGCACACGCCCGCGATCTCGTCGTCCTCGAGCGCCGCGGATTCGATGATCACCTTGAGCACGGTGGGGGCGGGGACGGCCGCGCGGACCGCGGCGATGTCGGCCTCGACATCGGTGTAGCGCTTCTCCTTCGCAGCCCCGACATCGATGACCATGTCGACCTCGTCGGCGCCGGCCTCGACCGCGGCAGCGGCCTCGGCGGCCTTGACCGAGGAGATGTGCTTGCCGCTGGGGAAGCCGCACACGACGGCGACCTTGAGCTCGGCCGGCGCGTTGACCGGAAGCATCGACGGCGAGACGCACACCGAGTAGGTGCCGAGCTCGGCGGCCTCCAGGATCAGCGCCTCGACGTCGGCGCGGGTCGCCTCGGGCTTGAGGAGGGTGTGGTCGATCAGCTTCGCGATGTCAGAGGCGTTAGGCACTGGTTCAGCATACGAGGGCTAAGGTGTGCGCCGTGAATGACGATCAGCCCGAGGAGTGGTTCCGCAACTCCAGCAGCACCGTATGGGGTCTCCTCTCGATGGGGGCCGCGCTCGCGGTGATCGTGATCGACGCGGTCACCGGCTGGCACCCCGAGACGACGGCTGCCGGGCTGCTCTTCGCGCTGGTGGCGTACGCCGCGTTCATCCGCACGAGGGTCGGGGTGAGCAAGGGCGACTTCGTCCTGCACCACCTCTTCTCGACCGTGCGTTTCCCGATGGCCGCGCTGGAGAGCGTCTCGGTCGGCCGCACCCTCGGCGCCTACGCGGGCGGCCGCACCTACGTCAGTGGTGCGGTCGGCCGTCCGCTGCGCGAGGCGGTCAAGAAGAAGCGGGACCACAAGCCGCTGAGCAACCACGCCGACTTCATCGAGGAGCGGCTCAACTCGCTGGCCCAGGACGCGCGCGACCGGCGCCGGATCAAGAAGGACTCCGACGAGCAGTTCGCCCTCGCCGAGGACGTACGCCGCAGCTGGGACTGGCCACTGATCGCGGCCACCGCCGCGGTGGCCGTCACCTTCGTGGTCCTGCTCGTGCTTTGAGCGATCGGGGTAGTCCAGGGAGTTTCCGTCGGTCTACTCAGGAGTAACCGACGGAAACTCCCTGGACTACCCGGCCAGACCGCCCGGCCCGTTGCGAGTAGGCAGGGTGCTAGAGACCGAGGGCGGCGCGGATGTCGACCTTGAGCGCTCCGAGCGCGATCTCGGCGCCGGCCCGCGCCTGTCCCAGCGCGGAGGCATCGACGACCGGCTGCACGACCTCGAGGTAGCACTTGATCTTGGGCTCGGTGCCGCTGGGTCGCACGATCACACGTGACCCACCGGCCAGCTGGTAGCGGATCCCGTCGGTCGGCGGCAGCCCGCCCTCGCCGAGAGCAAGATCGTCGATCTGCAGTACTGCGGACCCGGCGAGCGCGGTGACGGGGCGGTCGCGGAGTCGCTGCATCCCGGCGACGATCTGAGCCGGGTCCTCGAGCCGGATGGAGAGCTGTGAGGTCGCGTGCAGGCCGTGCGTGACCGAGAGCTCGTCGAGCAGGTCGGCCAGGTCGCGCCCCTCCGCCTTCAGCGACGCCGCCAGCTCGCACAGGAGCAGCAGCGCCGAGATGCCGTCCTTGTCGCGGACATGCTCGGGATCGACGCAGTAGCCCAACGCCTCCTCGTAGCCGAAGGCGAGGCCGGGCGCGCGCGAGATCCACTTGAAGCCGGTGAGCGTCTCGGCGTACGGCTGCCCGGCGGCCGCAGCGATCTTCCCGAGCAGGGACGAGGAGACGATCGAGGCGGCGTACGTCCCGGTGACGCCCTTGCGGATCAGATGGGTCGCCAGCAGCGCGCCGACCTCGTCACCGGTCAGCATCCGCCACTTCTTGCCGGCCACCGGGATCGCGGCTGCGCAGCGGTCGGCGTCCGGGTCGTTGGCGATGACCAGGTCGACGCCCTTCTTGCTCGCCAGCGCGATCGCCCGGTCCATCGCGCCGGGCTCCTCGGGGTTGGGGAAGGCGACGGTCGGGAACTCGGGGTCGGGCCGCTCCTGCTCCTTGACGACGTGGGGCGTGGGGAAGCCGGCGAACTTCATCGCCAGCTGCACCAGGTCGCCGCCGACACCGTGCAGCGGCGTGTAGACGGTCGTGAGGTCGCGAGCACCGCCTTCGTCGAGCAGCCCGACGACCGTGTCGAGATAGCTGTCGACCAGGTCCTCGCTGATCGTGCGCCCAGGGGCGCCTCGGGTGACCGAGGTGACCTTGTCGACGGCCGCGATCCGCTTGGCGATCTCGGCATCTGCCGGCGGCACGATCTGCGCGCCGTCGCCGAGGTAGACCTTGTAGCCGTTGTCCTGCGGCGGGTTGTGGCTGGCCGTCACCATCACCCCGGCGCTCGCGTCGAGGGCCTTGACGGCGTACGCCAGGACCGGCGTCGGCAGCGAACGCGGCATCACCAGCGCGTGGAGACCCGCTCCGGTCATCACCTCGGCGGTGTCGAGGGCGAAGACGTCGGAGTTGTGCCGGGCGTCGTAGCCGATCACCACCGGCCCCTGCGCGCCGGTGGCGAGCAGGTAACGGGCCAGTCCCGCGGCGGCCTTGATGACGACCACCCGGTTCATCCGGTTGGGCCCGGCCCCGAGCGCTCCTCGAAGTCCGGCGGTGCCGAACTGGAGCGTGCCCGAGAACCTGTCGGCCAGCTCGGCGACAGCACCCGGGTCGGTGGAGGTCAGCAGGCTCTCGAGCTCGGCTCGGGTCTGCTCGTCGGGGTCGCCGGCGAGCCATTCCCGTGCCTTGACCACGAGCGCGGACTGGTCGGTGGGGATCATGGATCCGACCCTAGGTCATCATCCGCCCGGAGGCTCAGATCTTGGGCACCAGGTCGCTGAGAAGCGCGCCCATCCGGGTGGCGGCGTTGCGGCCGGCCTCGAGGACCTCGGCGTGGTTCAGCGGCTGGTCGGAGATGCCGGCGGCCAGGTTGGTGACCAGCGAGATCCCGAGGATCTCCATCCCGGCCTCGCGAGCCGCGATCGCCTCGAGCGTGGTCGACATGCCGACCAGGTCGCCGCCGAGGATTCCGGCCATCTTCACCTCGGCGGGGGTCTCGTAGTGGGGGCCGGTGAACTGGACGTACACGCCCTCGTCCAGGGAGGAGTCGACCTGCTTGGCCAAGTCACGCAGACGCGCCGAGTAGAGGTCGGTGAGGTCGACGAAGTTCGCGCCCACCAGCGGCGAGGACGCGGTGAGGTTGATGTGGTCCTTGATCAGGACCGGAGTGCCGGGGGACCAGGACGGGTTGAGGCCGCCGCAGCCGTTGGTGAGCACCATGGTCGAGCAGCCCGCTGCCGCGGCGGTGCGGACCGGGTGCACGACCGCGGCGACACCCTTGCCCTCGTAGAAGTGGGTGCGGCTGAGGAAGAGGAGCAGGTTGCGGCCGTTGGCCGCCCGGATGGAGCGGATCTTGCCGCTGTGACCGGCGACCGCGGCGGCGCTGAAGCCGGGCAGGTCGGTGGTCGAGATCTCGGTGTAGTCCTCCCCGAGCGCGTCGGCGGCGGGCAGCCAGCCCGAGCCCAGCACCAGCGCGATGTCGTGCTTCTCGACGCCGGTCTTCTCAGCGAGCGCGGCGGCGGCTTCCTTGGCGAGTTCGTAAGGGGTGGTCACTCGCTGAGTTTAGACCTGGTCCCGACGAGCTCGACCGCCGGAGGAGCCTCAGTCGTTGGACCGGCAGGGCCTCGTACGCAGCGCGTGCACGTAGTCGTCCGGCGCCCCGGCCGCCTCGGCGGCATCGGCCAGCGCGCCCAGGTAGCGGGCATCCGGGATCCCACCCTCGTACGTGTCGAGCACATAGGCCTCGCAGAGCAGGTCCTCGGCGAGGGCGGAGATCCGCACCTTGGCCTTGAAGTAGAGGCCGATGTCGGCCAGCTCCCACTTCTCCAGCGCCTCCATGTCCTGGTCCACGACGTCGTAGACGGCGACGAAGACCTGCTCGAACGGATCCTGGACGATGGTGACCATCGGCCCCTCGCCCATGGCGTTGTCCTCGCCGCCGAAGGTGAGCCGCCATCCGCTGAGCCAGCCGGTGGTCCGCAGCGGTGAATGGGGGCAGCGCTCGCTCATCAGCGCAGGGTCGAGGTTGACGCCATAGGCCGCATAGAGAGTCACGGAACACGAGGTTACCGCTCAGTCGCTGGCCCGACTGGGATCTGTGTGTTATCCGCGGTCTACCCTTGGATGCGTGACCCACTTTGATGTTCTCGTCCTCGGCGCTGGCCCCGGTGGCTACGTCGCCGCCATCCGTGCCGCTCAGCTCGGCAAGTCCGTCGCCGTCGTCGAAGACAAGTACTGGGGCGGCGTCTGCCTCAACGTCGGGTGCATCCCGTCCAAGGCGCTGCTGCGCAACGCCGAGATCGCGCACATCATCACCCACGAGAAGAAGACCTTCGGGATCTCGGGTGACGCGACCATGGACTTCGGTGCGACCTGGAAGCGCAGCCGCGGCGTCGCCGACGCGAGCGCCAAGGGCGTGCACTACCTGATGAAGAAGAACAAGATCACCGAGATCGACGGCTGGGGCACCCTCACCGGGCCGAAGGCGATCGCCGTCAAGGGCAAGGACGGCGCCTCGACCGACTACACCTTCGACAACCTCATCATCGGCACCGGCGCGACCGTCCGCTCGGTCCCGGGTGTCGTGCCCAACGGGCAGAACATCGTGACCTACGAGGAGCAGATCCTCACCGAGGAGCTGCCGAGCTCGATCATCATCGGCGGCTCGGGCGCGATCGGCGTCGAGTTCGCCTACGTGCTGAAGAACTTCGGCGTGGACGTCACGATCGTCGAGTTCCTCGACCGGATGGTGCCGACCGAGGACGCCGACGTGTCCAAGGAGCTGCTGCGCCAGTACAAGAAGCTCGGCGTCAACGTGATGCTCTCGACCGCGGTCAAGAGCGCCGAGGACACCGGCTCGGGTGTGAAGGTCAAGGTGGCTCCGGCCGCCGGTGGCGAGGAGCAGGTGCTCGAGGCCGACAAGTTCCTGGCGGCCTTCGGGTTCGCGCCGCGGGTCGAGGGCTTCGGCCTCGACAAGGCCGGCGTCGAGCTCACAGACCGGGGCGCGATCGCGGTCGACGCCCGTGGCCGCACCAACGTCGAGGGCATCTACGCCATCGGTGACTGCACCGGCAAGCTGATGCTCGCCCACACCGCCGAGGCGATGGGTGTCGTGGCCGCGGAGACCATCGCGGACGCCGAGACCATGGAGATCAACTTCGACATGATCCCGCGCGCGACGTTCTGCCAGCCGCAGATCGCGTCGTTCGGCTACTCCGAGGCGCAGGCCAAGGAGAAGGGCTACGACGTCAAGACCTCCTCCTTCCCGTTCTCCGCCAACGGCAAGGCCCGCGGCATGGCTGAGGGTGTCGGCTTCGTGAAGATCGTCGCCGACGCCGAGCACAACGAGATCCTCGGCGCCCACATGATCGGCCCCGAGGTCACCGAGCTGCTGCCCGCGCTGACGCTCGCCCAGCAGTGGGACCTCACCGCCGACGAGGTCGCGCGCAACGTCTTCGCCCACCCGACGCTCTCGGAGGCGATGAAGGAAGCCATCGAGGGCATCGCGGGACACATGATCAACCTGTGACCTCAGGCAAGAGGCCCGGAGCCCGCGTACGTCGCGTGGCTCCGGGCCTCTTCGCATGTCCGGGGCAGTCAGTGTCGATCAGCTAGCGACCGGGCGTGACCGGGCCGATCTCGATCCCGAGCAGGGCCCAGGCCCGGCGGGCGGCGGCCTCGCGGGCCTCCGGGGTGGGCCCGTGCACCCCGCCGGAGACCATCGCGAGGGCGAGCATGATGTCGTCGGTGGTGCGGCTCCCGTTCGGGAGCCCGTCGATGACGGTGCGTACCCGGTCGGCCAGGCCCTGCGAGATCTCCTCGCCGCTGAGGCGCACGATGCCGACGAAGGCGGTCGAGTGGATCATCTGCCAGGTGACGACACCGAGCACGTCGGCCAGCGTCGCGTCGGGGCGGGTCGCGACCTGCTCGATGTCGCGCACGTTCTCCTCCAGCACGGCCGTCGCCAGGGTGAGCCGGTCGGGGAAGTGGCGGTAGAGGGTGCCCTGGCCGACGCCGGCGCGCTTGGCGACGGCAGACATCGGAGCGTCGAGACCCTGCTCGGCGAGGATCTCGCGCGCAGCGGCGACCAGGAGGTCCCGGTTGCGGACCGCGTCGCTTCGGGTCGGGTTGGCGGGGCTCGTCATGCGTGCAGGTTAATCGCTGGGGATCTTCTGCCGGATCCTGGCCAATGAGGACAGTTTCTGACCTGAATGCCGCATAGCGTTGCTGGTGTCAGCGAGAAACACCACCAAGGAGTCCGAATCATGACCGCAACCGCCGCGACCGCCACCGAGACCGTCACCGAGACCGCCACGCTGAGCCGGGAGCGGGCCGACCTGCTCGAGACGCTGGCCAACCACCGTCGCTTCCTGCGCTACACCGTCCGCGACCTCACCGACGAGCAGGCCCGGCTCGCCCCGACCGCGTCCGTGCTCACCCTCGGCGGGCTGATCAAGCATGTCGCTGCCGTCGAGCGAGGCTGGGCCGACTTCATCGTGCGTGGGACGGTTGCGCAGGAGATCACCCCCGAGAAGTACGCGGAGTTCGCCGCCGACTTCGTGCTCGCCGAGGACGAGACGCTGGCGGGTGTCCTCGATGCGTACGAGGAGATCGCTGCTGCCACCGACGAGCTGGTGCGGACCGCCGACCTGGACGCGGACCACCCGCTTCCCGAGGCCCCGTGGTTCGAGGCCGGCGAGCGCTGGTCCAACCGTCGCGCCCTCACCCACATCCTGGCCGAGACCACCCAGCACGCCGGCCACGCCGACATCATCCGGGAGACCATCGACGGTCAGAAGACGATGGGCTGACTCTGCCGCTCCAGGGGGCGTGGAAGAATGCGGCCCATGGCGCGGGTGACGATCATTGGTGGGGGTCCAGGCGGATACGAGGCGGCGCTGGTCGCGCAGCAGCTCGGCGCGGAGGTGACGGTCGTCGACCGTGACGGCCTCGGCGGCAGTTCGGTGCTCACCGACTGCGTGCCCAGCAAGACCCTGATCGCCACCGCCGAGCTGATGTCGGACATGACGCTCGCCCGCGACCTGGGCATCCACTTCCGCGATCACCAGGGCGACCCGGCCACCGAGCTCTACGCCGACCTCGAGCTGGTCAACAAGCGCGTCAAGGCCCTCGCGCTCGCGCAGTCGAGCGACATCGAGAGCCGGCTGAGCCGTCGTGGGATCCGGATCGTCAAGGGCACCGGGCGCATCGACGCCGACAAGCGGCAGGTGGTCGCGACCCGGGTCGAGGACGGCGGCGAGGAGGCCATCGAGAACGACGCGGTCCTGATCGCCACCGGCGCCCGGCCGCGGGTGCTGCCCACCGCGCAGCCCGACGGCGAGCGGATCCTGACCTGGGAGCAGGTCTACGATCTCGACGATCTGCCCTCCCACATGATCGTCGTGGGCTCGGGTGTCACGGGTGTCGAGTTCGCCGGCGCCTACCTCAACCTCGGCTCGCAGGTCACCCTGGTCTCCTCGCGCGATCGGGTCCTCCCAGGCGAGGACGCGGATGCGGCGACCGTCCTCCAGGACGTACTCGAGCGTCAGGGCATGAACATCCTCAGCAAGTCGCGGATGGAGTCGGTGACCCGCTCCGGCGACGTCGTCACCGTGAAGCTGACCGACGGTCGCGAGGTCACCGGCAGCCACTGCATCCTCGCGCTCGGCTCGATCCCCAACACCGAGGGCCTCGGCCTGGAGGAGGCCGGCATCGAGCTCGACGAGGGCGGCTTCATCCGCACCGACAAGGTGTCGCGCACCTCCGCCTACGGCGTGTACGCCGCCGGTGACTGCACCGGCGGCTTCATGCTCGCCTCGACGGCCGCCATGGCCGGCCGGATCGCGATGCGCCACTTCCTCGGTGACGCCGTCATTCCGATGGACCTCAAGGAGGTCGCGGCCAACGTCTTCACCTCGCCCGAGATCGCCACGGTCGGGTATTCGCAGGCCCAGGTCGACTCCGGCGAGGTCGTCGCCGAGACCCTGCGCCTCGACCTCAAGGGCAACCCGCGGGCCAAGATGCAGGGCATCTCCGACGGTTTCGTCAAGCTCATCTCCCGCCCCGGCACCGGCGTCGTCATCGGCGGAGTCGTCGTCGGCCCCCGCGCCTCCGAGCTCATCCACCCGATCGCGCTCGCCGTCTCGACCGGGCTGACCGTTGACCAGATCGCCAACACCTTTACCGTCTACCCGTCGATCTCCGGCTCCACCGCCGAGGTCGCCCGCCGCCTCCACCACGTCGAGTAGTCACGTACGTCGGCCGAGACGTCACTCACGTCGGCCGAGATGGCACTCGAAAACGGCGTGCGAGCAGCGCAGCGGCTTCGCTAGCGTGAGCGCCATGGGTAACTGCTGCATGACGATGATCGTTCGGATCCGCCGCCGCTGACGGCGCGGATCCCACCGAAGCACTCGTCGCATTCGCGCCGCCACCTGGCAACCCTGCCGGGCGGCTCCGAGTGCTACCCGCATGCCGCCCGGCTCCTTCTGTCACGAGGAGCATCCATGTCCGACGTACGCCCTGGCCGGCACGAGCTCGGCCAGAACTTTCTCACCGACCGGTCGGTACTCGACCGGATCGTTTATCTCGTCTCGCAGCGGCAGGGTCCGCTGGTGGAGTGGGGCACCGGCAACGGTGCGGTCACACTGGCTCTGGCGGACCTGGGACGGCCGCTGGTGGGGGTCGAGATCGACTCCCGTCGAGCGGCCGACCTGCGCCGCCGGATCGGGACGCACGTGTGCATCTCCGAAGGCGACATCCTGCGCCATGCGCCACCGCAGGACGCCGTCGTCGTCTCCAACGTCCCGTTCCACCTGACCACGCCGATCCTGCGTCACCTGCTCGCGTCGGCGACCTGGCGCCACGCCGTGCTCCTCACCCAGTGGGAGGTCGCCCGCAAGCGCGCGGGCGTCGGCGGCACCACCCAGCTCACCGCGCAGTGGTGGCCGTGGTTCACCTTCACCCTCGACCGCCAGGTCCCGTCGACCGCGTTCCGCCCGCGGCCCAACGTCGACGGCGGACTGCTGCTCATCGACCGTCGCCGGGAGCCGTTGCTGCCCGACTCGGACCTCCGCGACTTCCAGTCGTGGGTGGCCACGGTCTTCAGCAGCCGGGGCCGCGGAGTCGCCGAGATCCTGCGCCGCAACGGCGTCCCCGTTGCGCTTGCCGGCGAGATCGCGCGGCGGCGCCGACGCACCCAGGCCCCGGTGCTGCCGCGAGACCTGCGTGCGGAGGACTGGGTCGAGGCGTACGCGGCCCGGGCCTAGCCTCGCCGAGACGTCACATACGCAGGTCGAGACGTCACTCGCGTCGGCCGAGACGGCATATCGCTGCCATCTCGGCCGACCGAAGTGACGTCTCGGCCGACGGGGCTGACGTCTCGGCTCAGTCGAGCACGAGGACCAGGTCGCCGCCGTCGACGGACTGGGTGCCGGAGAAGGCGAGGCGGGAGACGGTGCCGTCGACAGGTGCGGTGATGGCGGCCTCCATCTTCATCGCCTCGATGGTGGCGACAGTGTCGCCGGCCTTGACCGACTCGCCGGTCTCGACCGCGATGGTGACGACGCCTTGGAACGGTGCCGCGACCTGGCCGGGAACAGCCGGGTCGGCCTTCTCCGCGGCGGCGACCTCGGCGGCGACCGAGCGGTCACGGACCTCGATCGGGCGCAGGTGGCCGTTGATCGTCGCCATGACGGTGCGGATGCCGCGCTCGTCGGGCTCGGAGACGGCGGTGAGCCCGAAGATCACCGTCTTGCCCTCGGAGAGCTCGACGATGTGCTCCTCGCCCTCGCGCATGCCGTAGAGGTAGTCGAGGGTCGAGATCACCGACACGTCGCCCCACTTCGAGCGGGCCTCGGTGAACTCCTTCGTCGGTCCCGGGAAGAGCAGCCGGTTGAGCGTCCCGCGCCGGTCGGAGGCCAGCCCGGCGGCGTCCTCGGCCGACAGGGTCGGCGACGACTCCTTCCATGTGCGTCCCGCGATCGCCTTGCCCCGGAACGGCTCGGGCCAGCCTCCCGGCGGGTCGCCGAGCTCCCCGTTGAGGAAGCCGATGACCGAGGCCGGGATGTCGTACGACGCCGGGTCGGCCTCGAACGCGGCCGGATCCGCCCCGGCCGCCACGAGCGAGAGCGCCAGGTCGCCGATGACCTTCGAGGACGGGGTGACCTTGGGGACGCGGCCGAGGATCTGGTTGGCCGCGGCGTACATGTCCTCGATCTGCTCGAACTTCTCGCCCAGCCCGAGCGCGATCGCCTGCTGGCGCAGGTTGGAGAGCTGGCCGCCCGGGATCTCGTGGCGGTAGACCCGGCCGGTCGGCGCGGGCAGCCCGGACTCGAAGGGCGCGTAGACGCGGCGTACGGCCTCCCAGTAGGGCTCCAGCGAGTTGACCGCCGCCAGCGACAGACCCGTGGCGCGCGGCGTGTGGTCGGTCGCCGCCACCAAGGAGGAGAGCGGGGGCTGCGAGGTGGTCCCGGCCATGGACGCACAGGCCGCGTCGACGGCGTCGACCCCGGCCTCGATCGCGGCCGTCAGCGTGGCCAGCTGCCCACCGGCGGTGTCGTGGGTGTGCAGGTGCACCGGCACGTCGAACCGCGAGCGGAGCGCGGTCACCAGGGTGCGAGCGGCGGGCGCCCGCAGCAGCCCGGCCATGTCCTTGATCGCGAGCACGTGTGCCCCGGCTGAGACGATCTCCTCGGCCAGCCGCAGGTAGTAGTCGAGCGTGTAGAGCTTCTCGTCGGGCGAGGAGAGGTCGCCGGTGTAGCAGAGCGCCACCTCCGCGATGGACGTCCCGGTCGCGCGCACCGCGTCGATCGCCGGTCGCATCTGGGAGACGTCGTTGAGCGCGTCGAAGATCCGGAAGACGTCGATCCCGGTCTCGGCGGCCTCGGAGACGAACGCGTCGGTGACCTCGGTCGGGTAGGGCGTGTAGCCCACCGTGTTGCGACCGCGCAGCAGCATCTGCAGGTTGACGTTCGGGATCGCCTCACGCAGCTGCGCGAGCCGCTCCCACGGGTCCTCGGAGAGGAAACGGAGAGCCACGTCGTACGTCGCCCCACCCCATGCCTCCAGCGACCACAGCTGCGGCGTCAGCCGGGCGACATGGCCGGCGACACCGAGCAGGTCGGTGGTGCGGACCCGGGTTGCCAGCAGCGACTGGTGGGCGTCGCGGAAGGTGGTGTCGGTGACCGCGACCGGCTCCTGGGCTCGCAGTGCGGCGGCGAAGCCCTCGGGCCCGAGCTCGCGCAGAAGGTCGCGAGATCCGGTCGGCGGAGCCTCGGAGAGGTCCAGCTTCGGCAGCTTCTCGACCGGGTGGAGCGAGACCGGCGCGGCGCCGTGCGGCTGGTTGACGGTGACGTCGGCGAGATAGGTGAGCAGCTTGGTGCCTCGGTCGCCGGAGGCCCGCGCGGTCAGCAGCTGCGGATGGGTCTCGATGAACGAGGTCGTGATCGACCCGGCGATGAAGTCCTGGTCGTCGAGCAGCGCCTGCAGGAACGGGATGTTGGTCGCGACCCCGCGGATCCGGAACTCCGCCACCGCCCGGCGCGCCCGGGTCACGGCGTCCTCGAACGTACGCCCACGGCAGGTCAGCTTGGCGAGCATCGAGTCGAAGTGGGGCGAGACCTCGGCCCCGGCATAGATCGTGCCACCGTCGACGCGGATGCCGGCGCCGCCGGGGGAGCGGTAGGTGGTGATCATGCCCGTGTCGGGGCGGAAGTTGTTGGCGGGGTCCTCGGTGGTGATCCGGCACTGCATCGCCGCGCCGCGCAGCTGCACGGCGTCCTGGGTGAGCCCCAGGTCGGCCAGGGTCTCGCCGGCGGCGATCCGCATCTGGGAGCGGACCAGGTCGACGTCGGTGACCTCCTCGGTCACGGTGTGCTCGACCTGGATACGCGGGTTCATCTCGATGAACACGTAGTTGCCGTGCTGGTCGAGCAGGAACTCCACGGTGCCGGCGCAGGAGTAGCCGATCTCCTTGGCGAAGCGCACGGCGTCCGCGCACATGCGTTCGCGCAGCTCAGGGTCGAGATTCGGCGCAGGAGCGATCTCGACGACCTTCTGGTGGCGGCGCTGCACCGAGCAGTCGCGTTCGAAGAGGTGGATCACGTTGCCCTCGCCGTCGGCGAGGATCTGCACCTCGATGTGCCGTGGCTCGACCACGGCCTGCTCGATGAAGACGGTGGGGTCGCCGAAGGCGGCCTCGCCCTCACGCATACAGGTCTCGACCGCCTCGCGGAGCTTGTCGGGCGAGTCGACCCGCCGCATGCCGCGACCGCCGCCGCCGGCGACCGCCTTGACGAAGAGCGGGTAGGGCAGGGCGGAAGCGGCGGAGACGAGTGCGTCTACGTCGGTGGACGGCTCGACCGACTGCAGAGTCGGTACGCCGGCAGCCTTCGCCGCCGCGATGGCGGTGGCCTTGTTGCCGGTGAGCGTGAGGACCTCCGCCGACGGCCCGACGAAGGTGATCCCCGCCCGGGCGCAGGCCTCGGCCAACGCCGGGTTCTCGGAGAGGAACCCGTAGCCCGGGTAGATGGCGTCCGCGCCGCTCTGCTTGGCGACCTCGACGATCGCGTCGGGATCGAGATAGGCCCGGATCGGATGACCGAGCTCTCCGATCTGGTAGGCCTCGTCGGCCTTCAGCCGGTGCTCTGAGCCCCGGTCCTCGTAGGGAAAGACGGCGACCGTCTTGGCCCCGAGCTCATAGCCTGCGCGGAAAGCTCGGATCGCGATCTCGCCGCGGTTGGCAACCAACACCTTCGTGAACATGGCGGCCACGCTACCCATCCGAGGAGGGTCGTCCAGGTTATGGGACGTTACCGCCCAGTTGATGGACGCCTGAGTGCCGAGAACTGTGCGGATTCGTTGGGACCGCCGACGGCTCGCGGACCATACCCTCAGTGGCATGAAGCTCATGACTCGACAGCGTCGTTCAGCCCTGGTCGCCATCGCAGGCACGGCCCTGCTGGCCGGATCGCTCACCGCGATCGGGGCGGCGGGCTCGCCGGCCGCCGCGGCCGGGACCGTGAACTGCACCGGCTCGATCAACGGCAAGGCCGGCGGCTACATCCGCAAGCGCGGCATCAAGAACAGCACGGTGACCAGCAACTACCGCAGCGCCGCCACCGTCGCCTGGTCGCCACGGGCGTGGATCGAGATCGGCGGGTCGGGCGATCAGACCAGCTGGAGGACCAGCTACATCGTGCCCAGCACCGACGGCACCGGCCGCACCGTGACCATCGGCGGGACCAACGGGCAGTCCGTGCTGAGCGAGACGAAGGCCGCGCCGCTCTACCGCACCAACGGCACCACGGTGACCGGCTGGAGCCCCAAGAAGGTCGTCAGCGGCCCGACGAGAGAGGTCTACAGCGTCACGACCTCCGGTGTCGTGCAGCAGACCAAGCTGTCCTTCACCACCGCGGGCACTCGCCTCGGCACGGTCACGAACCTGCCGGTCACGTTGCCGAGCACGACGACCGTCGCGGGCGTCTGGACGACCCACAACGGTGTGAAGTACGACCTGCTCTACTCGATCAACCCGAGCACCAGCAAGCTCGAGCAGATCGTCGTGCCCTCGGACCGTCCGGCGGGCGCGAAGAAGTACGTCGTCCGCAGCCTCGGGGCGGGCTGGCGCTACATGTCGGTGCACAACTGCTTCGACGCCGACGGCATGGTCGCGGCCAAGGACATCGTGCTGGTCAACCCGACCACCGAAAGGCGGTGCGCATGCGCCAGAGCAACGGCGTCGGGCACAGTACCACCTTCTCGTCCGTGACCCGCGTCGGCACCGACGGCAGCTGGAAGTGGAGCGGGATCAGCAGCTAGTCAGGACGCCACCAGGTCTCACCCTGGCCAGAGGTCGAGCAGGTCCCCCGGGCGCAGCCCGAGGGCATGCTCGATGTCACCCGGCGAGGTCTCGCGCAGATACTCCGAGACCAGCTGCGCCAGCTCCATCCAGTAGCCGCGCAAGGTCGACTCGGACAGATACATCGACCGGCTCATCTCGGCGTACGTCAGGCCGCGGGCGCGATGGGCGAGCACCTCGCGTTGCCGCGGGGTGAGGACGGTGATGCTGCGGCGGCGTACGAGGACCTCGATGAGACCGGTGATGCCCGGGGGGATCACCGGCTCTCCGGCGGCGACGGCGCGGAACGCCGCCTCCGCCTCGGCCAGCGAGGCCGCCTTCGAGACGACTCCGGTCGCCCCAGCGGCCAGACAGGCGGCGAGCACGAAGCGGCGCTCCTCCTGGGAGTAGATGCAGACCCGGTAGCCGGCCTCGACGATCCGCCGGATCGCGGTGGTGCCCTGGGAGGCGTCGGGCTGGCCGGTGTTGGCGAGGTGGAGATCGAGGATCACCACGTCGGCCTCCGGCCGCGCGGTCAGCAGGTCCTCGACGCTCTCGTGGCTGGACACGAACCTCAGCTCGGGCAGGAGCAGGCTCAGCGAGGCTCGCATCGCGGTCGCGTCGTCCACATGGCTGAAGCGTGGCCCGGAGGTCACGGCGGTCATCACGACACCTCCATGGCGGCAGCCTGGGCGAGGGTGACGGTCGTGCCCAGGTCGGGGATGCTGCTGATCTCGACGTCGACGCCTGAGCGCGCGAGCTGTGCGACGACCACCTCCCGAAGGCCGACCCCGTACGCCGTCACCGAGGGGTCGAAGCCGATCCCGTCGTCGTGGAGGGTGACCTCCCAGCCGGCGCCGGCTTCGTCCTCGGCGGCGTGCAGGACGACCCGGTTCGCCCGAGCGTGCTGACGTACGTTGAGGAGCAGGCTGCGCAGTGCGGCCGCAAGGTCGTCGGCGAGGGTTCGCGGGAGAGCGACGTCTTGGGCGAGGTCGGCGACGACCGTGATCGGGAGGTCGTCGAACTCCGCGCCGAGGGCGGTGACCACCGCGGCGAGGTTGGTCGCCTCGCTCGCCGGCGGCGGGGTCTGGCCGCTCAGATAGGCACGCATCCGGTTGAGCTCGACCTCGGCCTGTGAGCGCAGCGCGCCGTGGCCGTCGGCGGCGTCGGTCTCCACCAGCAGTCGCATCATCGCGGTGCCGTTGTGGATCGCGAGCCGGGCACGGCGCTCCTCCTCGGCCTTGGCCGCTGCAGCGGCGAAGCGCCGCGCCTCATCGGCCTCGGTCCCGATCCGCACGATCGTCTGGCAGCCGAACCAGGCCAGCGGGCCGAGGACGAGCAGGGTCAGGCACGTGCTCACCGCGCCGGTGAGGTCGGCCAGATCGTCCACGGTCGGCGCGATGTAGACCGCCTCGGCGGCCGCCAGCGAGACGAGCAGGAACATCCACAGCCACCGCGAGCGTACGGCCGGCAGCGAGCAGGACACGCACAGCGCGTAGCCCAGCTGGAACCCCACCCAGGTGCCCGTACGCAGCTCCACCGGGACCGTCCACAGGCCGACGACCAGCAGCGTCACGGCCACCGCGACGTCCAGCACGGCGTACGCCACTCCCGGCGGCCGCTGCGTCACCACCGTCACCGCGGCTATGACGACGAGCATGACGGTCGCGAAAATCCAGGTCACCCCGGTCAGCCAGGGGCGGTCCACCTGGGACAGCGCGGGCATCGCCGCCAGCAGGGACGGCGCCATCTGTGCGAGGGTCGCCAGTCGCATCCCGGCAACGAAGAGGGCCACCAGACGGACAGCGGCGGCCCGGGTCGAATGTGGCACCCGCGAATTGTCGCTGATGGTCGGGGTGGCTGCGGAGCATGGGTCCAGGATCCAGGCACGCTACGCGCCGCCGACACCAACGAATCCGCGAACCAGGGGAGGTGCGGCGTCACCGGCCGTACATGGCGTCCTGCTGTTCGGTCATCTGCTGCCGCAGGCCGCCCACGACGGCGGCCACGGCCGGCCGGCGCCATGACTCAGGATGCACGACCGCCCAGTACGGCAGCCGCTGGTGGATCTCCGCACGGAGCAGCCGGACGAGGTCGGGATGACGGTCGGCCATGAAGCAGGGCAGCAGCCCCAGACCGGCTCCGGCCCGGGTCGCCTCGACGTGCACGAAGACGTTCGTCGAGGTGACCGCGTCGCGGATGCCGGGCAGGAGCCGTCGGGGGACGTCGAGCTCGTCGACCTGGAGCATCGAGTCGACGAAGTAGACGAGGCGGTGGCGTACGGCTTCCTCGATCGTGGCTGGGATGCTGTGACGCTCCAGATAGTCGGGGGAGGCGTAGAGGCCGAGCTCGTACCCGCCCAGGTGCAGCGCACGGCCGCGGTTGACCGCCGGTTCGCCGACGACGACCTCGATGTCGACGCCGGAGCGGTGCTGGGCGGCCTGCCGGGTCACGGTGACGATCTCGACGGCGAGCTCGGGATGGTCCTGTCGCAGCGCGGCGACGGCCGGCGAGGCGACGTACGCAGCGAACCCGTCGGTCGTCGACATCCTGACCACCCCGGCCACCGGGTCGGCGGGCTCGTCGGCAGCGAGCCGGGCCAGCGACTCGGCGACCCCCTCGGCGGCCCGCGCTGCGCGCTCGCCCAGAGCGGTCAGCGCCCATCCGTCGGAGCCGCGCACCAGGATCCGGCCGCCGAGGGCGCGCTCGAGGGCGGAGATGTTGCGGCTGACCGTCGTGTGGGTCAGGCCCAGCGAACGGGCAGCGGTGGTGAAGCGGCCGCTGCGCGCCACCTCGAGGAGCACCAAGAGCTGGTCGGCGGAGGGGGCCGAGGACGAGGAGGTGGGCATCGGCGCAGCGTATCGCTCAGTGTGCATTTTCGTTCACACCGTGTGCCAACATGCGCGTTGCAAGCACATTATGAGCGCTGTCACACTCCCAGCCATGTCCATGAAGCAGCCGGGCGCGACCGCCCCCACCGACCCGCCAGCCGGAGATTCCTCAGAAGAAGGGCAGAGCCTGCTCCGCAGGACCGTGGCCGCCTCCATGGCCGGCACGGTCGTGGAGTGGTACGACTTCTTCCTCTACGCCACCGCCTCGGCGCTCGTCTTCGCCAAGGTGATCATGCCGGCGACCGGCAACGCCTACGACGCGATCATCGCCGCGTTCGTCACCTACGCCATCGGGTTCGTCGCCAGGCCGCTGGGCGGGATCGTCTTCGGCCACATCGGCGACCGACTCGGCCGCAAGTACACGCTGCAGGTGACGATCATGATGATCGGTGTCGCCACCGTGCTGATGGGCTGCCTGCCGACGTACGACCAGATCGGGCTCGCCGCGCCGATCGCCCTGGTGGTGCTGCGGTTCGTGCAGGGGCTCGCTCTGGGCGGTGAGTGGGGCGGTGCCGTCCTGCTGGTCGCCGAGCACGCACCGGACGACCGCCGGGCGACCTGGGCGGCGTGGCCGCAGGCCGCGGTGCCGGTGGGCAACCTGCTCGCCACGCTGGTGCTGACCGTGATGACGCTTGCGCTCTCCGACGCGGCGTTCCTGGCGTGGGGCTGGCGGGTCGCGTTCTGGCTCTCCGCCGTCGTGGTCGTCGTCGGCTACTACATCCGCCGCTCGGTCACCGACTCGCCGATCTTCGAGGAGGCGAAGGCCGAGCAGGGCGAGGTCGCCTCGGCCGGCTACGGCGTCTTCGAGGTGATCCGCCGCTACCCGCTGGGTGTGGCCAAGGGGATGGGCCTGCGGTTCGCGGAGAACATCATGTACTACCTGGTGGTGTCGTTCTCGATCGTCTACCTGGTCGAGGACCAGAAGATGGACCAGGGCGCGCTGCTCGGCCTGATCGCGGTCGCGCACGCCTGCCACTTCTTCTTCATCCTCGCGGTCGGGCGGCTCGCCGACAGCGTGGGCCGCAAGCCGGTCTACCTCGTCGGTGCGGTGCTCGGCGCGACCTGGGGCTTCTGGGCGTTCCCGATGCTCGACACGAAGAACAACGCTGCGATCCTGGCGGCGCTGATCGCCGGTCTGGCGATCCACGCCCTGATGTACTCCACCCAGCCCGCGATCATGGCCGAGATGTTCCCGACCCGGATGCGCTACTCCGGCATCTCGATCTCCTACCAGGTGACCTCGATCTTCGCCGGCTCGCTCGCGCCGCTGCTGGCCATCGCCTGGCTCAAGGACACCGGCACCTGGACCAACACCGCGATCTACCTCGCCGTGGCCGGCATCATCACCGGGCTCGTCGTGCTCACGCTCAAGGAGACCCGGGGCACCTCGCTGCGGGCGCTGGACCGCGCCGACGCCGAGCGAGAGGTGAGCCCGGCGTGACGTCGGCGACGACGGCCCCGGCTTCGGTGGATGCCTCCGGACGTACGCTGCGGGGCCGACGTGCGCTGGTGACCGGAGGAGCGTCGGGGATCGGCGCGGCGGTGGCCCGTGAGCTCGCCGCCCGTGGCGCGCGGGTCGTCGTCGCCGACCTGGCCGGCGACGCCGCCCATGCCCTGGCCGAGGAGATCGGCGGCGAGGTATGGGTGGTCGACCTGGCCGCCACCCAGGAGCTCGACGACCTCGCTCTGGAGGTCGACGTCCTGGTCAACAACGCCGGGATCCAGCGGGTCAGCCCGATCGAGGAGTTCGACCCCGACGACTTCCGCCGGATCCACTCGATCATGCTCGTCGCGCCGTTCCTGCTGGTCAGAGCCGCCTTGCCGCACATGTACGCCAACGGCTGGGGTCGCATCGTCAACATCTCGTCCGTGCACGGACTGGTCGGCTCGCCCTTCAAGAGCGCCTACGTATCGGCCAAGCACGGTCTGGAGGGACTCTCCAAGGTGACCGCCCTGGAGGGCGGCCCGCACGGAGTGACCAGCGTCTGCATCAACCCCGGCTACGTGCGTACGCCGCTGGTGGAGAAGCAGATCGCCGACCAGGCCAAGGTGCACGATGTCCCGGCTGCCGAGGTCGTCGAGCGGGTGCTGTTGCAGGACGTGGCGGTGAAGCGGCTGGTCGAGCCGGAGGAGGTCGGCTCGCTGGTCGGCTGGCTCACCGGACCCGACGCCTCGATGGTCTCCGGTGCCTCGTGGGCCATGGACGGTGGTTGGAGCGCCCGATAGCTCCAACCACCCTCAGGCCTGTGTACGCCACCAGTCCACCGTCGCCTTGGCTCCGGTCTCGATCGGAGTGGGGGACAGGCCGAGCAGGGCCTCGCTGGCCGAGGAGTCCATGACGAACGGCTTGTCGAACTGGAAGACCATCTCGGCCAGCTCTCGGGTCCCGGCGTGCACCGCGCCGATCGACTTGAGCGCCCAGGTGGGAATGCGGCCGACCCGGGGTGCCGGGACCCCGGCGACCTCGGCGTAGAGCTGGACCAGGGCGCGCTGGGAGATCGCGGGCGCTGTGGGGGCGTGCAGGAACGAACCCCACAGCTTCTTCTCGTCGGCGGCCTCGATCATCGCGGCGCCCAGGTCGGGGACGTACGTCCACGAGTGCGGGGCATCCGGGTCGCCGAGGACGCGCATGGTGCGGCCGGCGAGGACCGTCGGGACCATGCGCTCGCCGGCGTGGGAGGTGCGCACCAGCGGACCGTAGAAGTCCGATGCCGCGACGCTGACAGTCGGGGTCGGGGAGGCGTCGCGAGCACGGAGCAGCTCGACGCGCACGGCGGGCTTGCCGAAGTCGGCCGTGCGCGGTGTCTGCTCGGTCATCGTCCCGGTGACGCGACCGTAGGCGTAGAGGCTCTCGGGAAAGACGACCACGGCGCCAACGCGACCGGCGGCCTCGAGCACGACCTTCTCCGCCCGCGGGAGCTCGGCGCGCCAGGCAGCGGCGGCGTAGGCGCTGCCGTGCATGCAGTGGAAGACGGCGCGTACGCCCGCGGCGGCCTGGGTGATGGTGTCGAGATCCGTGGCGTCGCCGCGAAGACGCTCGATGCTCGCGTGCACCGGGCCGCTGCCGGAGCGGGTGAGGAGGCGCACGCGATCCCCGCGGTCGGCGAGCTGCTGGGCGATGGTCGCGCCGACTGGGCCGGCGCCGATGACGAGGTAGGTGCTGTTCATGGCTTCTCTTTCTTCGGTGGGCGAGCCTGTCGACCCGGGAATGGAGAGCAGTGCTCTCGGAATGAGTGTGCACTGGTCGCGATGACAAAGCAAGAGCAGTGCTCACTTTTGTTGACATCGCTCTCTTCGGCGGGACACGATGGCGCCATGACAGGGACTCCACGTGAACGCGCACGGGCGCAGACCATGGGCGAGATCGTCCGGATCGGCCGCGAGCACCTGGCGGTCCACGGCGCAGCCGCGCTCTCGTTGCGGGCGGTGGCCCGCGACCTCGGGGTGGTCTCCTCAGCCGTCTACCGCTACGTGAAGAACCGCGACGAGCTGCTCACGCTGCTCCTCGTCTCGGGGTACGACGAGATCGGCGACGCCGTCGACGCCGCCGTCGCCGCTGCCCCCGAGGACGACCCCCGGGCCCAGTTCCTGGCGCTCGGCCGCGCGGTCAGGACCTGGGCGCTCGCCGAGCCGGCGACGTACGCCCTGCTCTTCGGGTCGCCCGTCCCCGGCTACGCCGCGCCGGACGAGCGCACCAGCGTTCCCGGCACCCGCGTCCCGACCGCGATGTTGCGGCTGTGCGCCGGCGCGCTCGCGGCGGGGCGGCTGACTCTGCCTGATAAGTCGGAGGAGATCTCGCCTGCGCTCGCGGAGGGCCTACAGGGCATCCGCGACCAGCTCGGCATCGACCTGCCCGACGAGGCCCTCACCCGCGGCGTACTCGTCTGGACGAGCCTCTTCGGCCGCGTCAGCTTCGAGGTCTTCGGACAGTTCGGCCCAGACGCCTTCGGCGACCCCGCCGCCCTCTTCGAGCTCCACCTGGCCGCGCTGGCCGACGAGCTCGGGTTGGACGAGCGGTCGTGAACCGGTACGTGCTCTAGGCGTCGACCTTGTCGCGCAACCTTCGGACGGCAGCGAGCAGCGGACCCAAGTCGGTCTTGACTGTCTCGGCGATGATGTCGGTCGAGCTCAGGAAGTAACGATGCGCGAGATGATCACGCATGCGGGCGATCTGCTTCCACGGGATGTCGGGCTCGGTCGCGAGGACGGAGTCGTCCAGACACGTAACCGCCTCGCCGATCTCGAGGAGTCGCATTCTGACGGCATCGACAACGACATCGTTCTCGAGGGTGCCCTTCGTCAGATGGCTTCTGATCGCAGTGACGGCATCGACGATGTCGTCGAGACGCTCTTGGCCTGAGCGGGTCACAGCGCGATCAGGTCGCGTTCGACGCGGGCGCGGATTCGAGCCTGCAAGCCTGAGTCAGGGACGAGGTCAACGCTGGCGCCGAGGATCTCCTCGAGCTCATCCTGCATGCGAAGGATGGTGAAGAGGCTGGTGTGGGGCGGGAAGTCGACAAGCAGGTCGACGTCGCTGTCAGGACGGTCGTCACCGCGGGCAACGCTGCCGAAGCCGCGTACGTTGCTGACACCATGTCGGCTCAGCACATCCAACAGATCGTCGCGCTTCGACACGACGACGCGACCCACTGGGCCGTGGAGCGCTGCCTCTCGGTGTGCTGCGGGTTGTGTCACGCCACAATTTTAGCCGCTGGTGAGGCCTCGCCGAATAGTCAGTTCCTGGCATCGAGAGGTCGAAATTGACGGCGTGAGGTCACTTCTGTGACCTCACGCCGTCCAGAGTCGACAACTCGGAGTCAGAAACTGACTTCTCGGCGAGCTACTTGATCTCGGCGATGACTGCGCCGTTGGCGACGGTCTCGCCCACGGTGGCGGTCAGGCCGGTGATGGTGCCGGCTTTGTGGGCTTTGAGGGGTTGTTCCATCTTCATGGCCTCGATGACCACGACGACGTCACCCTCGGCGACCTCCTGGCCTTCTTCGACGGCGATCTTGACGATGGTGCCTTGCATCGGGGAGGCGACGGAGTCGCCGGAGGCGGCAGCGCCGGTCTTCTTCGCAGCGCGCTTGGGCTTCTTCGCGGCACCGGCGCCACCGCCGGCCGCGAGCCCGCCGAGTCCGGCGGGCAGGGAGACCGAGAGGCGTTTGCCGCCGACTTCGACCACGACGGTCTGCCGCTGCCCGGCGGTGCCGTCTTCGTCGTGCTCACCGGCGGTGCCGGTGTAGGGGGTGATCTGGTTGTCGAAGTCGGTCTCGATCCAGGTGGTGTAGACCTCGAAGGAGCCGTTGGCGGCGGTGTAGGCGGGGTCGTTGACGACGGCCTGGTGGAACGCGATGGCGGTGGGCATGCCGTCGACCTTGAACTCCTCCAGCGCGCGGCGTGAGCGTTCGAGTGCTTGGGTGCGGTCGCGGCCGGTGATGATCAGCTTGGCGATGAGCGAGTCGAACGCGCCCGGGATGGTCTCGCCCTTCTCATAACCGCCGTCCAGGCGTACGCCGGGGCCGGCCGGAGGCGCCCACTCGGTCAGGGTGCCCGGGGCGGGCATGAAGTTGTTGCCGCCGTCCTCGGCGTTGATGCGGTATTCGATGGAGTGGCCGCGGATCTCGGGGTCGTCGTAGCCCAGCTCCTCACCGGCGGCGATGCGGAACATCTCGCGGACCAGGTCGATGCCGGTGACCTCCTCGGAGACGCAGTGCTCGACCTGGAGGCGGGTGTTGACCTCGAGGAAGGAGATGGTGCCGTCGGCGGCGACGAGGAACTCACACGTGCCGGCGCCGACGTAGCCGGCCTCGCGCAGGATCGCCTTGGAGGACTCATAGAGGCGCTTGTTCTGCTCCTCGGTCAGGAACGGCGCGGGGGCCTCCTCGACCAGCTTTTGGTGGCGGCGCTGCAGCGAGCAGTCGCGGGTGGAGATGACGACCACGTTGCCGTGGGTGTCGGCCAGGCACTGGGTCTCGACGTGGCGTGGTTTGTCGAGGAACTTCTCGACCAGGCACTCGCCACGTCCGAAGGCGCTGATCGCTTCGCGGACCGCGGACTCGTAGAGCTCGGGGATCTCCTCGAGGGTGCGGGCGACCTTCAGGCCGCGACCGCCGCCACCGAAGACGGCCTTGATGGCGACCGGGAGGCCGTGCTCGGTGGCGAAGGAGACGATCTCGGAGGCGTCCTTGACCGGGTCCTTGAGGCCCGGGGCCAGCGGCGCACCGGCCTTGAGCGCGATCTGCTTGGCCTTGGCCTTGTCACCGAGCGCGTCGATGGCCTCGGGGGAGGGGCCGATCCAGGTCAGACCGGCCTCGATCACGGCCGTGGCGAAGTCGGCGTTCTCGGCCAGGAAGCCGTAGCCGGGGTGGACCGAGTCCGCGCCGGACTGGCGGGCGACATCGAGGATCTTCTCGATGGAGAGGTAGGACTCCGCAGGCGTCGCGCCGCCGAGCGAGTAGGACTCATCGGCCAGACGCACGAAGAGCGCGTCACGGTCGGGGTCCGCGTAGATCGCTACAGAGCCGATCCCGGCGTCCTTGCACGCGCGGATCACTCGAACGGCGATCTCACCGCGGTTGGCGATCAGGACCTTTGTCAGTGGCTTGCTCAACGAGAACTCCTCCATCGTGAATGCAAGGACATGCTAGGGGAGGCCATCCGGCCCTGGCTCCAGGCGTACGTAGTAACGATTGTCACACCTCGGTGAGCTGAGCGAGCGAGGAGGTTACTCGACGGTACACGTCGTCGTCGACGAGCACCCCGGCATGCCGGAGCGCCAGCACCGCCGCCCCAGCGAGGCCATCGTCGGCGACGACGGCCCCGGGGGCGACCCGGGCGGCGAAGTCCGGTTGCCGGGCCAGGACGCTTCCGGCTGCGACCAGCGGGCCGACGACATCAGGCGTACGCACCGCCGCCAGCGTCTCCGCCAGCCCGGCTGCCGCCCGGTCGAGGATCTCCGCCGCGAACTCGTCGCCGGCGTCCGCCGCGGTGAACACGAGCGCGGCGAAGTCGGCCAGGCGCAGCGGCGGCATCGCATAGAGAGCGGCTGTGGCCGCGACGAGCGTCCCGGTCCGGCCGCCTTCGCGATGAGTGACCGGCGGGGTCCCGAGCCGGTCCAGCAACAGGCCGGTCAGCAGGGTCGTGGCACCGCGCCCGTCGAGCGGGGCCAACCCGGCGCGTACGGCCTCGCGGCCCAGCCAGAAGCCCGAGCCGACATCCCCGAGCAGCCAGCCCAGCCCGTCCGAGATCGCCGCCAGCTTGCCGTTCTCGACCCGCACCGCCGACGCCCCTGTGCCGGAGAGCAGCACATATCCGTCCGGGGCCGCCGTCCCCGAGAAGTACGCAGCCAGCACGTCGAAGTCGAAGACAGGCTCGTGCGCGACCAGGTCGGAGAGCGTGGCCGCGATGGTGGCCCGGTGGCCGGCGCCGCCTGCTCCGGCCACCGCGAGCGCCGCACCAGAGACCTGATCGACCCCCGCGGAGGCCATGGCCTGTGTGACCGCGGCCCTGATCGCCGAGGTGGCAGCGTCGATTCCGGCGGAGGTCGGGTTGCCGCTGCCGGCCTTCCCGATGCCTCCGCATCGTCCGTCAGAGGAGACGACGACGGCGCGAGTGCTGGTGCCTCCCGCGTCGAGTCCCAGATAGTTATGAGTCATTGACACCGTTTCGTAACAGAAAACCATTGCCAGGCGTACTCTCTCCAAATAGTTTTCGTGCGCAGGGCTCGTCATACGGTCGCGGCCCGAGTTTGCAAAGTGGGTGGACTAATTGATCACTGACGTGTTCGGATCCTTCGACGAGCAGGTTCGCACACGCCTGTCCGAGCTGCAGGCCATTGCGCAGTCCGGTGGCTTCGACGAAGCGGTCGAGCTGATGGTCAGCAGCATCCGCAACGGCGGGGTGCTGCAGGCGTTCGGCACCGGCCACTCGCAGGCGTTCGCGATGGAGATCGCCGGACGGGCCGGTGGCCTGATTCCGACCCACGCCATCGCGCTGCGGGACACGGTCCTCATGGGCGAGCGTCCGGCCAGCGACCTGGCGGGCGGTCTCCTCGAGCGTGACAGCAACATCGCGAACGAGCTCTGGGAGCTCCACGAGTTCCACTCCGAGGACGTCTTCCTGATCGCGTCCAACTCAGGTGTCAACGGTTCGATCGTCGGCATCGCGCTGCGCGCGAAGGAGGAGGGCCACAAGGTGATCGCGGTGACCAGCCTGGAGCACACCAACGCGGTCACCCCCAAGCACCCCAGCGGCAAGCGCCTGGCCGAGATCGCCGACGTGGTGATCGACAACCTGGCTCCCTTCGGTGACGCGACGGTGCCCATGGGCGCCTCCGGCGCCGAAGGTCTCGATGACCCCGACGGCCAGGGAGTGATGGGCGGTGCGGTCTCCTCCATCACGGCGGCGTACATCGCTCAGCTCCTGACGATCGGCACCGCGGCCACGCTTCAGGCCGCCGGTGAGACCCCACCCCTGTATCTCTCCGCCAACATCCCGGGTGGCGATGAGCACAACGATGCGCTGAAGGCTCGCTACGGCGAGCGCATCGGAAGCATGGCCTGAACACCCGTAAGAAGAAGTAAAGAGGAATCCCACCCGAAAGAAGGCAGCACGATGTCCCAGCAGCTTCACGGCCGGCTCGATCGCCGGACCCTCCTGCGCGGCAGCCTCGCCGGCGCGGCGCTCCTGTCGTTCTCCGGTGCGCTCGCCGCCTGTGGCGCGCCCGGTAGCGACTCTGACAACACCGGTGGCGGCACCAAGTCCGACTCCAACCCGTTCGGCATGGCGGAGGACTCCACCGTCGACGTGGTGATCTTCGACGGTGGCTACGGCTACGACTACGTCGAGTTCGCCGCAGGCATGGCCGGCAAGGAGTTCGCCGACGCCAACATCAAGGTCAGCGCGACCACCAAGATCGCCACCGAGCTCCAGCCGCGCTTCGTCGGCGGCACGCCGCCGGACCTGATCGACAACTCCGGCGCCGACCTGATCGGCTTCAACACCATCGCCACCCAGCTGGAGGAGCTCGACGACGTCTTCGAGGCCGACAACTACGAGGGCGTCAAGATCGCCGACACCCTCTACCCCAACGTCAAGGCCCCCGGCACCTACAGCGACCGGTTCGTGGCGATCAACTACGTCATGACCCTGTACGGCGTGTGGTACTCGGCCTCGCTCTTCGCCGAGAACGGCTGGACCGCGCCGAAGACCTGGGACGAGGCGCTCGACCTCGGTGCCAAGGCCAAGGCCAAGAAGAAGTACCTCTGGGTCTGGGGCAAGGAGGCGGCGACCTACTACCGCACCCTGGTGATCGACTCGGCGGCGAAGGAGGGCGGCGACGAGGTGCGCCTCGCGCTGGAGAACCTCGAGAAGGGCGCCTGGTCCCACCCGGTCGTCCAGGGCATCCTCGAGAAGCTCGGCGAGATGGTGAAGCAGGACATGTTCGTCCCCGGCGGAGCCGGCACCCAGTTCACCGCCGCTCAGGCCAAGTGGTCCAACGACCAGCAGGCTCTCCTCTACCCGAGCGGTGGCTGGATCGAGAACGAGATGAAGGACGCCACCAAGGACGGCTTCGAGATGACCGGCATCCCTGAGTTCGTGCTCAGCGACAGCCCGGCGCTGCCCCCGGAGACCATCCGTGCGGCGGCCGGCGAGGCGTTCATCGTCCCGAGCAAGGCGAAGAACCCGGCCGGCGGCAAGGAGATCCTCCGCGCGATGCTGTCGAAGGAGGCCGCCACCAACTTCTCGAAGACGAAGCTGGCGCCGACCATCGTCAAGGACACCATCCCGGCCGATGGTTTCGGCTCCGCGGCGCTGAAGTCGCAGAGCGCGATGCTCGACGCCGCCGGTGACAACACCTTCAACTTCCAGTTCTACGACTACTACGGCACCAACGCCGACGAGCTCGTGGTCTGGAACTCGTTCCTCTCCGGTGACCTGGACGTCAAGGGCCTGACGAAGGCCGTCCAGGGCATCTTCGACAAGGTCGCCGACGACTCCTCGATCGAGAAGCTCAAGATCACCTGATCCCCTCTCACAGATCGCGAACTACCATGTCTGCATCAGTCACTGATGCGACGACGGCGGGCGGGCTCCCCGAGGCAAATCCCTGGGGAGCCCCACCGCGCCGTCGCCGCCGTAAGCTCACCTTCGACCGGGCCCTGTTCATGGCCGTCTTCCTCGGCCTGCCGGTCGCGGTCTTCGTCATCTTCGTCGTGATCCCGATCGGCCAGGCCCTCTTCTACTCGCTGACCGACTGGTCCGGGTTCTCCCCGGTCATGAACGTCGTCGGCCTGGACAACTACGTCAAACTGCTCAACGACGAGACCTTCCTCAAGGCGCTGCGCAACAACGCGCTGCTCACCCTCGTGGTGCCGCTGGTCACTCTTGCCGCGGCGCTGGCGATCGCGGTGGTCGTGACCACCGCCGGCCCCAGCACCGGCCAGGTGCGCGGCCTGAACGGCTCCGGCTTCTACCGAGTCGTCTCGTTCTTCCCCTATGCCGTGCCGGCCATCGTCATCGGTCTGCTCTGGGCGCAGGTCTACGACCCGGCGGCCGGCCTGTTCAACGGGATCCTCACCGGCCTCGGACTCGACGGTTTCAAGGACTACGCCTGGCTCGGGGAGGTGCGTGCGGCGATGCCTGCCTCGATGTTCGTGATGATCTGGGCCAGCATCGGCTTCTACACCGTGCTCTTCGTGGCTGCCATCAAGGGCATCCCCGCGGAGATCTACGAGGCCGCCCGCATCGACGGCGCCGGTCGGTTCCGCACCGCGATCTCGATCACGCTCCCGTCGATCCGTGACAATGTCCAGACGGCCTACATCTACCTCGGGATCCTCACCCTCGACGCCTACGTCTTCATGGCGGCGCTCAACCCGGGCGGTGGGCCCGCGAACTCGACGCTGACGATGAGCCAGCACCTGATGAACACCGCCTTCAAGAAGGGCCAGTTCGGTTATGCCACCTCGATGGGAGTCGTACTCGCCCTGGTCACGCTGCTCTTCGCAGCTCTGATCTTCGCGATCTTCTACTTCGCCGGTGGCCGCGACAAGAAGGGAGAGGTGGCCCGATGAGCGCCGTGACTCTCGACGAGCAAGCCGCCCCCGCGCGCGCCGACCGCAGCAGGCGTACGCCCAGTGACGCCCTGGTGGCGGGCACCTCGCACACGATGTTGATCATCTGGTCGGTGATCGTGATCGTGCCGTTCTGCTGGGTTCTGCTCTCCTCGTTCAAGACGTCGAAGGAGATCCTGTCCTCGCCGTTCACACTGCCGGCGGAGTGGAGCTTCGACAATTACGTCAGCGCCTGGACGAAGGCTGGCATCGGGACGTACTTCTTCAACACCGTCATCGTCGTCGGCACCGCCTTGGTGCTGGTGATGCTGCTGGGGGCGATGTGCGCCTACGTGCTGGCACGGTTCGAGTTCTTCGGACGCAACTTCATCTACTACTCGATGCTCGGCGGGCTGACCTTCCCGGTCTTCCTGGTCATCGTGCCGCTCTTCTTCGTGCTGCAGGGGTTCGGGCTGCTCAACACGCTGCCCGGGCTGATCCTGACCTACGTGGCCTACGCGCTGCCGTTCACCGTCTTCTTCCTCTACGCCTTCTTCAAGACGTTGCCCGACGACGTATACGAGGCCGCGATGATGGACGGTGCGGGGGAGTGGCGCACGTTCTTCCGGATCATGCTGCCCATGGCCGCACCTGGGATGGCCGGCGTGGCGATCTTCAACTTCCTCGGGCTGTGGAACCAGTTCCTGCTCCCGGTGGCGCTCAACACCGACCGAAAGAACTACGTGCTCACCCAGGGCATGGCCTCGTTCTCGTCGCAGGCGGGCTACAACGTGGACTTCGGCGCGCTCTTCGCCGGCGTGGTCCTGACCGTGCTTCCGGTGCTGGTGGTCTACCTGATCTTCCAGCGGCGGATCGCCGGGACGGTCTCGACCGGCACCTTCCGCTGAACCGGATGTGATGCGGGTCTCGCATCCCAGGTTAATAAGCGCTAACCTGGGATGCGTGACCTCTTTTCTCCAGCCCGAGCACGAAGAGCTGCGTGCCGTCGTCCGTGACTTCGCCCAGAAAGAGATCGCGCCCCATGCCTCCCAATGGGACCGCGACCATCACTTCCCCGTCGATGTGGTCCACAAGATGGGAGAGCTGGGCCTCTTCGGCCTGACCGCCCCCGAGGCGTACGGCGGGGGTGAGGGTGACCTCGTCGCGCTCTGTGTCGCGATCGAGGAGCTCGGCCGCGTCGACCAGTCGATCGGGATCACGCTCGAGGCCGCCGTCG
Source organism: Nocardioides panzhihuensis (assembly GCF_013408335.1). NCBI lineage: Bacteria > Bacillati > Actinomycetota > Actinomycetes > Propionibacteriales > Nocardioidaceae > Nocardioides > Nocardioides panzhihuensis. Next base: position 128,759 of record NZ_JACBZR010000001.1, read on the forward strand.
GCCTCGGGATCAACCCGATCCTCACCTACGGCATCGACGAGCAGAAGGAGCGGTGGCTCCCCGACCTCGTCGCGGGCAAGAAGCTGGCCGGCTTCGGGCTGACCGAGCCGGGCGCCGGCTCCGACGCAGGCGCGACCGCCACCAAGGCCGTACTGGACGGCGAGGAGTGGGTCGTCGACGGCTCCAAGCAGTTCATCACCAACTCCGGTTCCTCGATCACCTCCGTCGTGACCGTCACCGCGCGCACCGGCACCCGCGACAACGGCAAGCCCGAGATCAGCACCATCATGATCCCCTCAGGCACGCCCGGGTTCACGGCCGAGAAGGGCTACGACAAGCTCGGCTGGCACGCCTCCGACACCCACCCGCTCTCCTTCGACGGCGCCCGGGTGCCGGCCGACCACCTCCTCGGTGAGCGCGGCCGCGGCTACGCCCAGTTCCTGGCCACCCTCGACGACGGCCGCGTGGCGATCGCCGCCCTCGCCGTCGGCTGCATCCAGGCCTGCCTCGACATGTCGCTCGAGTACGCGGGGGAGCGGCAGACCTTCGGTGGCCCGATCGGACGCAAGCAGGGTGTCGCCTTCCAGATCGCCGACCTCGAGGTCATGCTGCGGGCCTCGCGCCTGCTGACGTACGAGGCCGCTTCGATGAAGTCCGGGCTCGACTCGGGTGCCGTCACGATGAAGGAGTTCAAGCAGGCGGCCGCCGCTGCCAAGCTGTACGCCACCGAGTCGGCTGTCACCGCGACCCGTATCGCCACCCAGGTCTTCGGCGGCTACGGGTTCATGGAGGAGTATCCGGTGGCCCGTTTCTACCGCGACGCGAAGATCCTGGAGATCGGCGAAGGCACCTCCGAGGTGCAGCGGATGCTGATCGCAAGAGGTCTCGGCCTACCGGTCGAATGAGCTTGATTCTTCCTGTGGGCTGAACGAAACCCACAAAGTAATCAAGGGCCATCTCACCATTGACCGTTTACTGTGGCTCCATGGTGTTCGGGGGACAGCTGCTGGGACGGCTGCGTCGCACCCGCCTCTTGGGAGAGGCGGTCCGCTTCATGATGGTCGGCGGAGTTGCGACAGCAGTCGCTTTCGTGCTGTTCAACGGGCTGGTCCACGGCTTCTTCACGGGTGCCGGACCGATGAACGGGCAGCCGATCCCGGCCTACATCATCGCCAACACGGTCGGCATGCTGATCAGCTACGAGCTGAGCCGCCGCTGGACCTTCCGCCACCGCACCTCAGACCATGCTGACGGTGGCTTCACCGCCTACGTCGTCATCAACGCGGTCACGATGCTGCTCCCGATCGGGTGTCTGTACGTCACCCGCAGCGTGCTCGGCTGGGACAGCGCGATCGCCGACAACGTCTCGGCCAACGTGGTCGGGGTGATCCTGGGCCAGATCGCCCGGTTCTTCCTGTTCCGGAAGTTCGTCTTCGGTCAGCCGATCCGCTACACGCAGGTCTACGGCGGCGTCGAGGAGAAGGCTGCCGCCGAGCTCGGCGCCATGGACGGTGCGGCGATCCTCGTCGCCTCGGAGGGTCGCGAACGGTTCAGCGGTTCCACAGATCCGGCCACGCATGACCGAGCCGGCTGAGCAGATCGCGCAGCAGCGGCAGGCTCAGTCCGACCACGTTGTGATGGTCGCCCTCGATCCGGGTCACGAACGCTCCGCCGAGCCCGTCGATCGTGAACGCCCCGGCGACGTGGAGCGGCTCACCGGTCGCGACGTACGCCGCGATCTCCTCGTCGCTCACCTCGGCGAAGTGCACAGTCGTGGCCGCGGTCTGCGACACCTGCTGGCCGGTCGCGGTGTCGATGAGCGCATGCCCTGAGACGAGGACGCCGCTGCAGCCCCGCATCTCCCGCCAGCGCTGAGTCGCCTCCTCGGGGTCGCTGGGCTTCCCCAGCGGCTTCCCGTCCAGCTCGAGGACACTGTCACAGCCCAGCACGAGCGCTCCTGCGGGGACGTCCGGCCGGCCGGCGACCGCGTCCCTCTTGAGCTCGGCCAGCCCGAGCGCCAGCTCCGCAGGCGGCAGTCCGTCGAGCCTGCTCTCGTCGACTCCGGAGACGATCACGACCGGCTCGACACCTGCGCTGCGCAGCGTCTGCAGCCGGGCGGGGGACTGGGAAGCGAGGACGAGCGTGGTCATGGCTCAACCCTAGGGGGTGTAGTTCTTTACCGCGGTGCCCGTCAAGGCTAGGTTTCGCACATCCAACCCATCTCAATGAGGAGAAATCCGAAGTGACGGATTACCCGCCGCCCCCGCCCCCGCAGCAGCCGTACGGCGCTGGTCCCGTGGGGGAGCTGCCGCTGAGCCAGCCGCTCCGCGGTGCGTCGCCCCGCGACGCCATCATGCGCTTCTTCAAGAAGTACGCCACCTTCGAGGGCCGCGCCAGCCGGTCCGAGTTCTGGTGGCCGTGGCTGTTCGCCTGGGTCGTCAACACCGCGATCACCCTGATCCTCGGCTCCGACTCGATGGCCGGCTCCATCGTCGGCGGGCTCTTCTCGCTCGCCATCCTGGTCCCGTCCCTCGCCGTCGGCGCCCGGCGCCTGCACGACACCGGCCGCTCCGGCTGGTGGCAGCTGCTCTACCTGACCTGCGTCGGCATCATCGTGCTGATCATCTTCTGGGCTCTCCCGGAGAAGGCCGAGGGCGACAAGTACAACGTCGCCTGACCGGCGGCTAACCACGAGCGGCGATCAGTCTCTAGACTGATCGCCGCTCGGCCGAAGTGGTGGAATTGGCAGACACGCAGCACTTAGGATGCTGTGCTCTAGGGCGTGCGGGTTCAAGTCCCGCCTTCGGCACACAGAGTCCGGGTCCGACCCGGGGCGTCCCAGGGACGATCCTGATGGACAACAGGCCCCTGACCCCCAAGGATGGAAGAACAACACCCCATCCATGGAGAGGGATGAACTCATGTCGTTCAAGGACAACGCGTCCAGCTGGCGCGATGGCGTCCAGAAGGGCGTCGAAGGCGCCAAGCCCGCTGTTGAGGACGCCAAGGTGAAGTCGGCACCTCACCTTGTCACCGGCGGCGAGAAGACCGTCGAGAAGGCCGGCGAGTTCAAGGCGCAGATCGAGGCCAAGCGGGTCGAGATCGGCTCCGCAGCCGACGCCGACTCGCCGCGCAACCAGGCGCTGTCGGGTCTGCTCCAGGTCGGCGTCGCCGCGACCGACGCCGCCGCCCACGCGGGCGAGTGGCTGAAGGAGACCGGCACCAAGTGGGGCGCCGGCCCCGTGGTGGTCGAGCCGCCCAAGGAGATCCCGGGCGACGTACCTCCGCCGCCGGACTTCCAGAGGCCCGGCGACCAGCAGTAGGACCGAGCCCTAGGAAGCGAGCCCGAGGTCGCGGCGAAGCTTGGCCACGTGTCCGGTCGCCTTGACGTTGTACTGCGCGACCTCGATCTTGCCTTCCTCATCGAGGACGAACGTCGAGCGGATCACGCCCTCGACGACCTTGCCGTAGAGCTTCTTCTCGCCGTACGCGGCGTACGCCTTGTGCACCGAGAGGTCCTCGTCGGAGGCCAAGGTGATGGTGAGCCCGTCACGCTCGCGGAACTTCGCGAGCTTGGCGGGCTTGTCCTTCGATACGCCGACGACCTCGTAGCCGGCGGCCTTCAGCGAGTCGATCGAGTCGGTGAAGTCGCAGGCCTGCTTGGTGCAGCCGGGGGTCATCGCGGCGGGGTAGAAGTAGACGATCACCTTGCGACCGCGGAGGCTGCTGAGCGAGACCTCCGCGCCGGTGTCGTCGGGGAGGGTGAAGTCAGGGGCCACATCGCCCGGCTCGAGACGCGTCATGGAGCCAACCTAGGGCATGCCTGGAGAACATTCCCAGGCGAACCGCAGCGGTGGAGCACGCTGCGGACGTACGTCGGTTGCTAAGGTCTGCGCATGTCCAAGGACCAGACTTCCTCGCTCGAGTCCGAGATCGAAGAGATCCGTGAGCGGCTCGCAGGCACCATCGATGAGCTGATCTACCGGGGCAGCCCGAAGACGATCGTCCAGCGCCAGGTGGCGGCCGTCAAGGCGGTCTACGTCGACCCGATCTCCGGTGAGCCGAAGATGGGCAACATCGCGAAGACCGTCGGCGGAGTGGTGGGCACCTTCGTGCTCATGGCGACGCTGCGTAAGATCACCAAGGTCAACTGACCCCCACCAGCAAGGCAACGACGGACGTGACCGACAAGACCCCCATCAAGATGCTTCACGACCGGGTGCTGGTCGATGTCGGGGCCGACGCCGGTGAGCGCCGTTCGTCGGGCGGCATCGTCATCCCGGCAACGGCAGCCATGGGGGCGGCCAGGCGGCTCACCTGGTCACGCGTGGTCGCGGTCGGCCCGCACGCGCGTGCCGTCGAGATCGGCGACCGGGTGCTCTTCGACGCCGACGACAAGCCCGAGGTCGAGGTCGCCGGGGAGGTCTACGTCCTGATGCGCGAGCGCGATGTGCACGCTGTCGCCGCTGAGCGGATCGCCGACGAGTCGACGGGCCTGTACCTCTAGCTCTTCTTCTCGGGCTTGGGCAGTGCGTTGAAGCGGTGCGCGAAGACGACGATGTTGCTGTCATAGCTCGAGCCGTTCCAGTCGGTGCAGGTGATGACCACCAGTCGGCCGTCGCCGTGGTCCTGCCCGAAGATGCGCTGCGCCTGCTCGGCCAGCTCCTTGCGGCTGAGCACCTCGACAGAGTCGACCTGGTGCTGGAAGGTCCCGTCCTTGGTGACGATGTCGACCTCCTGCCCCTCCTCGATGTGGTCGAGCTTGTTGAGGCTGCCGCCGCCGGTGTGCACGGTGTGGCCGGTGACGACCGTCTGGCCCTGCGCCGATCCCGGCTTCGCGCTGCCGACCCACCAGCCGATCTCGCGCGGGTTGCGCGGCGGGTCGAGCACCTCGCCGTCGAGCCGGATCGGGACGACCCTGGCCTTGGTGTTCAGCCCGGGCAGCTCCAGGCGCTGCGGGGCGCCGGGAGGGACCTCCGTCGCGGCGCTGCCGCTCGGCCACACCAGCCCGGCCAGAACCATCGCGATGGAGAGCACGACCAACGCGGTCCAGAGGCCGCTCGCCGCCGCGGCGAACCGCGACGGCGAGTCAGGAGGGTTTTCAGCCACGCCGCAACATGCGGACGTACGTCGCCGCACCGGCGCCCGCGGCCGCGAGGAGCAGCAGGGTGACGAGGGCGATGCGTCCGGCGCTGCCGTCGTCGTAGCTCTCCACGCCGGCGGTCACCACGGTCGGGACGGTGGCCGGCGGGTTGGCCGCCTTCGGCGGCGGGTTGTTGACGACCGTCTTCGGAGCTGGGCTGTTCGGGCCGCAGCTGCTCGTGCCGATGGTCAAGTGCGTCAGCGGGCCACCGACGAACGGCTCGGCCGCGGGCAGGATCTTCGCGTCGAGTGCGGTCACCGTGATCGCGCCGGGGGAGGTGTCCTGGGCGTTGAGGGTGATGTCGAGGAGGTTGTCCTCCAACGGCGCGAGCTGGTCTTCGATCGAGGTCAGCAGCGTGTTGAGGACCTGCTTCTGCAGTTCGACGACGACGGGATCGATCGGCTGGAGCGCACCGCCGAGGCCGTTGGCCAGCTGGGTGCGCAGGCCCTTGATGACGACATCGACCACGCCGGAGAGGTCGGTGACGACCTTCTGGTTCACCGCGGGGTCGACCGGCAGGTCGACGACGGTCTCCCGTTTGCCGCCGGGCAGGACCACGTAGACGGAGGAGGTGGCGATGGTGCTGTCGCCTCGCGCGGTGTCGTCGTTGGCCGTGCAGTGGCTCTGCACGGCGCCGAGGTCCACGAAGAGACCTGCGCCGTCCAATCCGTCGACCACGGGGGCGAGGAGCTGGTCAAGTGCGCCGGTGATCTGGGTCTGGAACGGCTTCAGCGCTTTCTGGACCTCGGCATCCATGCCCTGGAACAGGTCCGACTGGATCACCTGCAGCTCACTGAAGTCGAGGCTGGCCGCGTCGAGCTTGATGTTGTTGCCCCCGCTGAGGCAGTTGCCGGAGCCCGCGGCGACCAGGGTCGCACCGTCACCGGCGACGCCGGAGCAGGCGGCGGAGGTGGCGTTGCTTTTGGCGACCGCATCCTGGGCCAACGTACCCACGTGGATCGCGTCCTGACCGGCGAGCAGGTTGATGACCGGCTTGTTGGTGCCTTCGGGGGACTGGGTCGAGCCGTCGTTGGTGACGGCATAGGTGCCTGAGTCGGTCGCCGCGGCGCCGGCGGGCGTGACGCTCAGCGCGGTTGCGGACGCCTGTGACACCGTGGCGGCGCTCGCAGGCGCTGCTGACAACGCGACCATGGCGGCAGCGGCTGCCACTGCGGCTCCCCGCGCGATGATTTTCGTGCGCACGTAAATCTCCCTCCCTTTGACCTTCGTCACACACAACGGACGAGTAGCCCCGTACGTTACGGCCTGGGGTATCCCTTGACCTGCGGAATCCTGGTATCTGGATCAACTGTCGCAGACAGATCCGTCCTTGTCGCCGTCGCGATACCAGTCGTACTCCGGGTCACGACCCTTCCGGTACGGCCCATACCCCTCCGAGATCGCCTTGGCGCAGGTGTCGAAGCGCGGGTCGTCGCTGCTCGGCTCACTGCTTGGCTCGGTGCTCGGTGAGCCGCTCGCGGGCGGGTTGACCTGGGCCAGCCGCACGGTGATCTCGGGGTCGTCGCAGCCGGCGGCGATGTCCTCGAGCGCGGCCTTCTCCGCACGGTCGGCGAAGAGGCTCCAGCGGATCTTCACGGCGACCCAGTCGGCGGCGTACGTGCAGTGGTACGCCGCGTCGTCGGGCATCCAGTCGGCCGGATCCTGGTCGCCCTTGCTGCGGTTGGTTGCGGCGGTGACCGCGATGAGCGCGCGCGGGTCTCCGAGGTCGTTGGCGTACGCCTCCCGCTCCTCGTCGCTCCACGCGTCGGCGCCGGACTCCCAGCCCTCCTTGAGCGCGATCATGTGGTCGATGTCGAGGCCGCCGGGGCGCTTGAGGGTGACACCGTCGTACGTGGAGAACCACTCGCCCCTGGTCACCTCGCACCTACCGCGCGCCTTCTTCTTCGACTCCTCGAGGAGCACCTCGTCGCGGGCGTCCTGACAATCGCCGTCGGCATCGACCCAGTGTTTGAACTTCTCCCGCTCGTAGCCGGAGGTGACCTCCTCGGCGACCGGGAGCTTCGCGATGGCTTCGGTCAGCGGAAGACTGACCTTCTCGCCGCTGCCGGCGCCGTATCCGGCTTGGACGGCGGCGTCGGGCTCGGAGATCTCGGCGCAGCCGGAGCAGAGGAGTGCGACGGCGAACAGGGTCGCCAACGGGCGCAGCATGGGGTGACTCCAGAGAGATGGGGGAAGAGCCCGAGGGAGCGTCGGGGCGGCTCAACTTTGTCGGACCCCATGGCGGGCAGCACGCAGGCGCGCCGCTCAGGGGCCGCCTCCTCTCACGTAAAAGAGAATCCCGGGCCAGGGCTTGTTGCCTGGCCCGGGATTCCGGGTGCTGCAGGTCCTGCAACGGACCTACAGGTGAGGGCTGATCAGCGGATCAGGCCTGTGCACGGCGCAGCAGGAACCACCGGGTGGCGGCGGCTGCGGCGACGAGCAGAGCGAGCGCGCCGGCGGCGAACCCGCCCTTGGCGGCCGGGGAGGAGAGCAGGCTGAGCTCGGCGTTGGCCGGGGCGTTGTCCGGCTTGACCTCGAGGCTCGTGTCCGGGTCGGACTTGTCGCCGGAGACGACGACGTCGACGTTCTTCTTCTCACCGCTGGCCGCGGCCTTCTCCTCGGAGACGCTGAGGCCGTTGGTGCCGCAGGTGCTGGTGCCGATGGCGACGTCGGCAGCCGTCGGGGCGCCGACCTTCTTCACGGCGTCGAGGACCTTGATGTCCAGGGCGGACACCTCGAGCGACTTCGCGGTCTTGTCTTGCTTGTTCATGGTGAGCTTGACCAGGTCGGTCTCGAGGCCCTTGAGGAGCACGGCGAGCTGCTCCTTGATGTGCTCGATCAGGTCGACGCGGATGGAGATGTCCATGACGCCCGGCGCGATCTTGCTCTTCAGGCCCGACTGGAGCAGCGTGTCGACGCGGCCGAGGACGGCGTCGGTCACGGGCGAGAGGTCGGGGACGACCGTCGTGTTCTTCTTCGGGTTCGCCGGCAGGTCGGCCACCTTGATGTCGCCCTTGCCGGGGACGTTGACGGTGACGGCGGCGTTCTTGAGCTGGGTCTTGCCCTTGAACGAGTTGCCCTGCGCCATGCAGTTGCTCTCCGCGGCGTCGAGGTCGACGCCGACCGAGAGACCGCCGACCTTGGCGAGCACACCGGAGACGACGGCCTGGACCAGGTCGTTGACCGGGCCGAGCTTCACGTGGACCGACTTGCTCTGGTCGGTGAGCAGGTAGTCGGTGGTCGCGCCCAGCTTCTGGAGGTCGAGCTCGGCGAGGTTCACCGTGACGGCCTCGCCCGGCTTGACGCAGCTCGAGCCGTCGCCGATCGCGACCAGGGTCGCGCCCTTGCCGGCGAGGGCCGAGCAGGCGCCGGAGTAGGCGGTGCCGTTCTGGAGGGCGGCGGCCGCGTCCTGGGCGAAGACGCCGACCGAGAGCAGCTTCTGGTCGCCCTTGAAGAGCGGCAGAGCCGGCTTGTTGGTGCCTGAGTTGACGGTCTTCTTGCCGTTGTAGGTGGCGGTGTAGCGACCGGTGTCGACCTTGACCTTGTCAGACACGTCGACGGTCAGTGCGACCGACGAGGCCTTGGCCTGGGGCTTCTCCGCCGACGCAGCAGTCGCCGGGGCCGCGGTCACGGAAAGACCGATCATCGCGGTCGCCGCAAAAAGGGCGGCTCCGCGGACCGAGAGTGGGGAGCGCAAGTGACTTCTCCAATGGTGTTGATAACTGTCGATGACAGGGCACGACGAGTGGAAGTCAGCCTCTGCAGCCCCCCGGTTGGCTGTGACTCACCGTGACAAAGCGGGGAGTCTAGCCACGTCGATTTGCCGCCGACCAGCGCCGACCTCATGCCTGAGGTCACAGAATCTCCCCGTAACTTCGCCGGTAACAGGTCGTGCTGGAGGTCGATCTCGACGTGGAAATGACCATGGGCCATATCGCGGTCCTCGATATGGATCTGTCGTATGGATCCTGTGCCTGGAATGTTCCACTGGGGCCAGATGGCAAAAAGTCGGCCTCAATCATGATGAATCACCAGTTAGGCTGACCTAAGTAGAGGCTTGAGGGCTTTCTGACAATGTGTCAGTATCTTTCTCGGAACGCCGTTTCGCTTGACGCCCCGACCTCACTGGAGCACCTATGTCTGCCCAACTCGTCGACGAGATCTCCGGCGCACCGCTCTCCGCGCTGATGCGTGAGGGCTCCCGAGCCCAGCACACCGCAGCCGAGAGCTCCTCGTTCATGGAGGAGCTGCTGGCCGGGCGGGTCAACGAGCAGGGGTACGCCGACTATCTGCTGCGCCTGCGCAAGGTCTATGCCGCGCTCGAAGCGGTGGGTCGCGACCTGGCAGCCACGGACGCCGTCGCCGCGGCCGTCCATGACGTGACCCTGGAGCGCTTGGCCGCGATCGATGCCGACCTGGGCGTGTGGGCGCCAGGTGCCGACGGCGGTTCCGTGGAGTCGGCGGCTGCCGATGCGTACGTTGCTCGGATCGAGGCCACCCGCGCCTGGGGTGGGCTCTACGCCGCTCACCACTACACCCGTTACCTCGGTGATCTCTCGGGCGGCCAGGCGATCGGCCGGCTGCTCGACCGGTTCTTCGAGCTCGGCGGGGAGGGCGTGGCGTTCTACGAGTTCGCCGAGATCCCCAAGCCGAAGCCCTACAAGGACGGCTACCGCGCCCGCCTCGACGCGCTGGATCTCGGCCCCGCCGAGAAGCTCCGGGTCGTCGAGGAGGTCCAGGTCGCCTTCGAACTCAACCAGGCTCTCTTCGAGGAGCTCGGCGCCCGCCTCGACGACTATCGCAAGTGAGCTGAGGTCCGCCGTCGTGCCCCGGATCGCCGCCGAGAACGTCCCCGAGCACCGCAGGCTGGTGCGCGAGCGGATCTTCGCCGCGTTCGCGGAGCTGATGGTCGAAGGCAGCTATGACGCCGTCAGCATGTCGAAGCTGGCTCAGCGCGCCGAGATCGGGCGCACCGCGATCTACCACCACTTCAAGGACCGCGACGCGGTGATGGTCGCGTTCGCGACTCACGAGACCTCGGAGTACGTCGCGTCCCTGCGGGCTCAGCTCGCCGCGAGCGAGCAGCCGGCGGAGCGGTTGCGGATCTACGTACGCAACCACCTCACCCTCGGCGAGACCCCGCTCCACAAACGGCGCGGTCACATGGGTTTCGGCCCCCAGGTCTACGGCGCTCTCCCCGAAGGGGCTCGTCAGGAGATCCGAGAGCACGTCGTCGCCGTCGAGGAGGTCCTCGCCGAGATCCTCGAGCAGGGCGTCGAGCAAGGCACCTTCGCTGTCACCGACATCGACGCCACCCTCTCCCTGATCCACGCCGTCCTCGGCACCCGCCAGGTCCCCGCCGAGAGCGTCGAGGAGTTCGTTCTTCACGCCGTCGGTGCTCCCTGACGCAAGACGCCCGTGTCGGTGAAAGAAACATTTCTTTCACCGACACGGGCGTCTCCGCCGACGCGACGGGATCCGACAGCCGTCGGCGCCGATCCTCAGGCGCCGATGGCGATGACCGGCTTCTTAGAGGGGTCGAGAAGGCTGAAGTACTCCTTCATCATCCAACGCGGGACGCTGACGCAGCCGCCGGTCGCACCCGAACCGTTGACGTGCAGGAAGATCCCGGCGCCCCGGTAGCGGACCGGCTTGTCGTAGTTGTACTTGACGACGACCGCGTACTCGTACTGCGTCGGGTAGGCCGCCAGACGCTCGGAGCTGTTGACGTCGCTGGCCGGGAGCCAGTGGCGGAAGCCGCCCTGGGACTTGAGGCGGTAGCGGTTGTAGTAGGCCGAGTTGTTGTCCTGGACCCAGTAGGACTCGCTGGTGATCTTGGTGTGGGACAGCTTCTGAGTGCTCGCCTTCGCGTACCTGCCAAAGGTCGACATCAGGCTGAAGGTGCCCATCGGGGTCGTGCTGGTGCCCTGCTTGCGCCGGTCGCGCGCCACGAGCCCGCCGGCGCCGATCCGGCCCTTGGTGGTCATGAACTTCTGGGTCCACCTGCCGTCCGCCTTCTGCCAGAAACGGACGTTGGCATACGTCCCTGAGCTGCGGTTCACGGTGACGACCTGCGTGCCGCCGTAAGGGACGGCGACCGAGACGCCGTCGAGGACGACTGTCGTCGCGGCGCCTGCGTTCGAGGGTAGAAGGGAGAACATGGCGGCGGCGGTCGCAACGACAGCGACGACACCGCCGACCAGACCTGTTCTTCGGTCGATCGAGAGTCTCACGAGACTTCTCCTAGTGCATGGGGGATCGGCTCGATCCGAGTGATCGAACCGCGGGAGCCTACTGGGGTATGCGATGGCATACCTGCAAGTAGCGGTAACGAGTCCGGAACAAATCGCTCAGGTCGCGCCCACCGCAGGCCCGGCAACCTGAGTGAGCTGCGCACCGCGCACGACCACCGGCAGGTCGATCTGGTGGTGGAGGCCCTGCAGGATGTCCGCGGGTCGTAAGGTCAGGTGGGTGGCCCCCACACGGCAGAGAGGTACCCTCACGGTCGTCGCCTCACTGCTCTTCGTCGCGGGATGGGCCACCAACCACTTCGCAGCGATGATCCCCGTCCTGCGCGACCGCGAGGGCCTGTCGGCCACCGTGCTGGCGGGCGCCTTCGGCGTCTATGCGCTGGGCTTGTTGCCTGGACTGCTGGGCGGCGGCGGACTCTCAGACCGGGTCGGTCGGCGCCGGGTCGTGCTGACCGGGTGCGCGATCGCCGCGGGCGGCAACCTGCTGATGCTGGTCTGGCACGACGGAGCAGGGATCTTCGCGGGCCGTCTGGTCGTCGGGGCCGGGGTCGGCCTGGCAATGAGCGCGGGTACGGCATGGGCAGGAGACCTCGCAGGTCGGCACGGCACGACGGTCGCCGGCACGACACTGACCGCGGGTTTCGCCTGCGGGCCGCTCGTCTCGGGCCTGGTTGCCCAGTTCCTGCCGAGCGGTGCGGCACTGGTCGTCCCCTTCGTGCTCACGATCACGCTCTCCCTCGTCTCCGTCCTGGTCGGATGGCGGGCCACCACCGCGGAACCCGTCACCGTGGGTCGCTCGCGCGCCGGGGCTCCGCCGGCGCCGGTCAGGGCCGGCCCCCGGGGCGGCGCCCGCGAGCGCACGGTCGGTCGCGCACTGGCCCGTTCCGTACCGATGGCGGTGTGGGTGTTCGCAAGCGTCACCGTCCCGGTGCTGGTGCTGGCGAGTCGGGTCGGCGGGGAGCACAACGGGCCCTGGCTGCCCGGCGTGGCCTGCGCCCTCGCGTTGGGCACCGGGGTCGCCGTCCAGATCGTGGCCCGGCGCGCGGAGTGGGGGCCCCGGGCCGGGATCGTGGGCGCCGGTCTGGCCGCAGTCGGCTTCGCGGTGTCGGCGGTCGTCGACACCCATCAGGGGGTGGCTCTCTTCGTCGTCGCATCCGTGGTGCTCGGTTCGGCGTACGGACTGTGCCTGCGCGTGGGCCTGATGGACGTCGAGGCCCTGACGCCGCCGGAGCACCGGGGCATCACGATCGGCGTCTACTACGTCTGCACCTACCTGGGGTTCGGTCTCCCGGTCCTGCTGGAAGGCCTGCGCTCTCCGGTGGGCACCACCGCACCCTTGCTCGTCCTCGCCGGGCTTGCTGTGGCGGCAGCGGCACTGCGGACGGTGCAGCTGGGGACTGTCCGAATTTCGGGTCCGGCGCGGATCCGGTGAAGCCTGCGGTGGCCTCGGCCGAGGAGGATTCGGCGTCGTAGTAGTTAGAAGCGGTCGTGGGTGGTTCACTTCCCCAAGGTCCACGCCTGGCCGCGAGTGGCCAGTCCTGAGCGACCGGCTCAGGGAAGTGTCTTGACGTCGTACTGCCGCACTTTGTCGTCAACGGTGACGAGTGTGGCGTCTTCGGCCTGTGCCTGGACGATGAGCATGCGGTCGAACGGGTCGCGGTGGATGAGTGGAAGCTGTGCGAGCCGTCCGCCGTGTGCTGCGGTGAGCGGGAGCTCGGTGAATCCGTCGTCCTCGATGCCTTGGGCGAAGTCGTCTTCGACTTCGAGTCGCCCGATGGACTTCTTGACCGCGATCTCGGTGATGGAGACTGCGGATACGAAGACCTCGTTGTCGAGGTCGGCGATGAGGTCGCGAGCTTCTTGCGGCAGCTTCGGTGAGTCGTCCCACCACCACAGGAGGATGTGGGTGTCGAGGATGAGCTTCACGAGGCCAGCGGGTCCGAGTCGTCGCCGTACCAGGCGGCTTCGTCGTCCTCGGTCCACTGGTCGAAGTCCTCGTGGATCCGGACGTGGCCCTTCATCCGGCCAGGTGAACGTGGCGCGCGTTTGGGCATCGGGCCGAGCTGCGCGACCGGGCGCCCGTTGCGGGCGATGACGATCGTCTCGCCGGCCTCGGCTGCACTGATCAGCCTGCTCAGCGAGGTCTTGGCCTCGTAGATGTTCACGATCGTCATACCTCGATGATACGCCGGTCTGGTCAGGTCTGACCAGACCTGATGATGCGACGGAGGCAGAACCGCCAATGTGTACGGGAACGGGTGACGTCCCGCTGGTACAAACGTGTGTGTGGCCCGCCAATGGAGCAGTGGGCCACGCACACGTTTGCCGACGAACCCTCAGGCGCCGATGGCGATGACGGGCTTCTTGGCGGGGTCGAGCTTGGTGAAGATCTCCTTCATCATCCAGCGCGGGACGCTGACGCAGCCGCCGGTCGCGCCGGAGCCGTTGACGTGCAGGAAGATGCCGGCACCGCGGTAGCGGACGGGCTTGGTGTAGTTGTACTTGACGACGACGCTGTACTCGTACTGGGTCGGGTAGGAGGCCAGTCGCTCGGAGCTGTTGACGTCGCTGGCGGGGAGCCAGTGGCGGAAGCCGCCGTTGGACTTGAGGCGGTAGCGGTTGTAGTAGCGCGAGTTGTTGTCCTGGACCCAGTAGAGGTCGCTGGTGATGCGGCGGTGGGACAACTTCTGCGTGCTGGCCTTCGCGTGCCTGCCGAAGGTCGACATCAGGCTGAAGGTGCCGAGCGGGGTGGTGCTGGTGCCTTGCTTGCGCTGGTCGCGTGGCACGACGCCGCCGGCGCCGATTCGGCCCTTGACGGTCATGAACTGCTGATTCCACTTGCCGTTGGACTTGGTCCAGTAGCGGACGTTGGCGTGGGTCTTGTACCTGGTGTTGACGGTGACGACCTGGGTGCCGCCGTAGGGGACGGTGACGGTGACGCCGTCGAGAACGACCCTGGTGGACGCATCGGCGTTGGTGACGAACATCGCAACCGCGGCCGCTGACGCGGCGACGAACGCGATGATCGATCCCAGCATCGTCTTCTTTGACGGGCTGAACGAGAGAGACATCGACTTTCTTTCGTGGGAGATCTGGCTGAATTCACCGGCGTCGATAAACCCGACGCTACGAACCCCGAGCAGCCTGAGGATGAATCGTTCAACGCGTACCGCTTCAACGGCAAGCGCTGGGACGTAGGCTCGGGCACCTATGACATGGGGTTCCGCGACTACAACCCCGGGCTGAACACGTTCACCACCCGCGACATGTACAACGGCGCCCTCGCCGACCTCGGACTCGGGTCTGACCCATACACCGGGAACCGGTACGCGTACGCGGCCGGTAACCCGATCTCGCGTGTCGAACTTGACGGTCACATGTACGCCGATGAAGGACCTCGGGCAGTGGCGGTGGAGCCGCCAACGGTCACGAACGGGGACCTTCAGAACATCATTAACGATACTTATGGAAAGCCGGGTTCAGTGCCTGAAGTTGGATCCGGGAAAGCGGCAGAAGCATTGATCAACGAACTCGATACTGGGGACAAGACAAAGGGCAAGTATCACATTCTCGACGTCGCGGAACTGTTCAATCGCTATTCGGAGATGCTCGAAGACGATAGAAAGGCACGCGTCAAGGGGAATGGCATCCTCACGGATGCAGAGGTGAAGATTGCAACGGCGGAAGCGGCTGAACTTTGGGATGCCCTAAATTACGAAGGTTCGAGCACTAAAGCTATTGATGACCTCAAAGACAGTCCGGGCCGGGTTGCAGCGCTAAAGGGGACAATGAAAAAGGCAACGGCGAGATCGGCAGTAAAGGGAATCACTGGCAACTTCTTTGTTGATGTTCCTCACAAGGGTCCACGTCTAAGTGGAGCGCAGAAACTGCCCAAGATCATGGGGGCGCTAGGGTTCGTTGGAGATGCGTTCATGCTTGTCGATGGTGCTATGTTGAGTGGTGAGATCGCAACTGACAGTCCTCGGACGAGGGGCCACGCATGTGGTGGAATGTGGGGAGACGCCTTCCAGTCGATGGGTTTCTGTTCAGAACCTCCTCCTGTGGCGTAGGCTTCAAGGCGATTGTGATGGCAGGATGAACCTTGCGTCAGTCATGTTTATCGTTGCGCCGATTACTTCGTTTAGCCCGCCATGTGAATCATTGACATTATTTTCCTCGAATTTTGCGAGTGGACGAACGATGAGTGATTACCTATATGTGAAGACCTGCATGATCGATTCGTTTGAATGGGGTTTGGATGCTGTTGCTTTCAAGGAGGCAAAGTGGCGTGATGAGGCTGATTCTTTAGGCTTGGAGTATGACGACTCTGGTAATGAATGGCTTCTGGTAAGTCAGGTTTTTATTCCGCGAGTCCTCGATGCCAAAGATCCACCGGTAAAATTGCTCGAGGAGGCTAGCAGGTTCATCGAGTTACTACTGCAACCTGGCGTCGATTCCATAACAGACATCGTCGTGTTGCGAATTGTTGACAATCTCCTCGGCTACCCTGACAGATGGACTAGGTTTCGACCGTATGCGGGCGAACGGCTGAGAGAGATTGTTGATACGCAGTCGGGGTACTATCGAAACGCGTAGCAACGTGCGGCCTTCTTTGGATGGTCGTCATGGCCTCGTACGTCTACGACGCGGTCTATCACCAGAACGCTGTCGAGAACGCCAACGGCGACCGGATCGAATACGACTACGACAGCGTCGGCAATCTGGTCGAGGTCCGCGGTCCCATGCGCCGCTCCGAGATTGCCGCCTTCGCCCTCGCTGACCTCGAGGCCAAGTCCGCCGGCCTGCTGCTGGATATGCGTCGCTCGAAGACCGATCCTGAAGCCCGCGGCCAGGTCGTTGGGATCGCGCCGGGCCGCTGCCGCGACACTGACCCGATCGTTGCGCTCGATGACTGGCTCGCTCTGTGTGGGCGAGCACCCGGGCCGGGTATTTACCAGCCTCCGCAAGCGCACCGCCGCTGCAGGTCATCTCCGGCTATGCCATCACAAGCATCGTCAAACACCGCGCCCGCGTCGCCGGGCTGACAGGCCGCGCGACCGCCCACTCGCTCCGTGCAGGGCATGCGATGCGTACGCAGTGAACCCGTCGGCGCCGTGGCCAGCGTCGTTGCGAGTCAAGTCGGTTCGATCGTCAGCCGGAGTCCTTGAGGTGACCTGGTCGTTCGCCAGCCCTGACGGGCGAGCGACCTTCGAGTTGGTCACGGTTGAGGGGGAGTTGCGGGTGCGGTGGAGGCGTGTCGGCGACCACGACGTTTTCTCGAGTCCCAAGCTCAATCCACTCCGCGAATACTCCGCGAAACCCCGTCGAGGGGCCCCGAGATCGGCCGAGGTGATCAGGTAACGTGGAACTCGTCAGCGATATCGATGATGGATGTTCGCCCAGTTCAAACGGTGGTTATCAGAAGCGGGCCGAGAAATCTCGAGGAAATCAGCGCTTGAAGAAAGGCGCCAGGCACCACGAGAAGGCCAGGGGTTCGAATCCCTTCAGCTCCACAAGCAAGAACCCCGTCTGACCTGCGGAAACGCAGATAGCCAGGCGGGTTTCTTCGCGTTTAGTACTGCCGTTGCGGGGAAGATTCCCCCCGAGCCGTTCCGCGAGCCAATCCAGCTCCGGCGCGCTCATCGAGCTCGAGGTCTCTGACGCCCGCGAGCTGCCAGCGGGTCTCCGAGTGGAGATCGGGCATGAGTCTTGATGCGGCTCTGCGCAGGGTCGTGAGTCGAAGTGCCTGGCAGTGAACACAAGAATCCCGTAGGTGCACGTATCGCCGACCTGCGATGGTGTCCTTCATGAATACGGAGCCGCAGACTGATCTCGATCGGCACTACGACCCCGGGGGCTGGTTGGCTCGGTTCGCGAGTCGGATCCTTGTGGTCTGTCCACGATGCGGGGGCCGTGCTCTTGTAGTCCCCCGGCCGGGCATTCCTGATCCCAGGTATTCAAGCGAGCTCCTGTTCCAGCCGCGTCGTTTGGCTTGTGGGGGGTGTGGTGCTGCCGCCGACTGGAAGCCCGAGGTGCAGGGAGCCGGGCTGGTCGGTGCGGTGCTGGGCGGCAGCGAGGATCCGTTCTTTCGGCAGCCTCTGTGGTTGCAGACTCGTTGCGCCGGGCAC
Organism: Nocardioides panzhihuensis; assembly: GCF_013408335.1. Classification (NCBI taxonomy): domain Bacteria; kingdom Bacillati; phylum Actinomycetota; class Actinomycetes; order Propionibacteriales; family Nocardioidaceae; genus Nocardioides; species Nocardioides panzhihuensis. Next base: position 146,281 of record NZ_JACBZR010000001.1, read on the forward strand.
ATCTTGTGGGCCTATAACGAGGAGCACGTCAACGAGCTGTCTGCCTATGTCGGAGCGCGATTGCGAGAGCGTGGCGGCGCGCGGCCGACGAGGTCGATGTTCGCTCGGCTGCCAGTGTGGATGAAGGCGTCAAGCAATCGTTCGGAGGTACTAGCTGGCCTTGAGAGTCTGCGGGAGCTGGCGAGGAGGACAGCGCCTGCTGACCGTTCCGCTGCTGCCCACGAGCGCGGCGACCGCGCCCGGGCGCACAGGAGTATGTACTTTCGCGGTGGCCCGTATGAGTCTTGAAGGCACTGATCAGGGTCGGGGGCGATCGTGAACCGCCCCAGGTTTGATGCCGCTGCTGTTTGTCCGCAGTTCGTGCGTCTTGGTCGAGTGCGTCTTGATCTACGGACTGAGGCGCTTCTTTCGTTTGGCGCGGCGCGTAGGGAGACTGGCCGCCGGGCAGGTCACCGAGGCTCAATGGGACCAGCGGATGTGCCGATGCTGGTGACGTGACGTTTGACAGGGATCGGCAGCGGATGCCCAACGTCGCCCGCTACCCTCGCCGCGTGCGGCGATGGGTGAGCGGACTGGTCATGCTGGGCGTCGTTGCCGTAGCGCTGGTCGTCTGGCATCAGCGCCAGGCACCCGATTCATGCCTGAGGACGGTCGACGTCGGCGGCGTCACCTACACGGAGGCGACAACAACCGAAGAGGTCGTCAGCGGAAACGAACTCGGGGATGGAACCCTGCGCTGTGGATCGTGCGCACGCACGATCATGCTGAACCGGACCCCTGGCCTCGATCCGGACGTCGCGGTGGCTTCTCCGATTGCGGCCTACGTCCTGTACCTCGCGCCGGGGGTCACCCCGCAGGACCTTCCCGACAAGTTCGGGACAGTGAGACTCGACGACTGAGCCGGGTTTCGGCGATGCTCGACAGGCTGATTCCGAAGACACGAAAGAACTCGGGGGAGCAGGACGACACCCCCGACCAGAAAGCGAGCTAATTGGGGCTCTGTGTGCCCGGGTTAGCCAGCAAAGAACCGGCCCTCACCTGAAAGTGCAGGTGAGGGCCGGTCTAGATGTACGCCATGTAGGACTTGAAGCGGGTTTGACGATCCGGACAGGTGCGGACCGTGGCGGACAAATGCGACCTGACCTGCGGAAACATCAAAATCCGTGCTAGACAGGAATGGACGAAAAAAGCCGTCCGTGTTCCCACTGTGTTCCCGTGAGGCGGAATCGGACGATTCTGATAGGGGAGTCCCTACATGGCTTACCGTTCCCGTTCCCACAGTGTTCCCGAGAAGAGAGCCTTCGGCAGCATCGAGCCCCGCGTCCGCAAGGACGGAAGCAAGGCATATCGGGCACGCTACCGCAGCCCGCACACCGGCGCGTTCGTCAGCGCACCCAGGACGTTCTCGGCCCGGATCGATGCCGAGGCCTGGCTGGTCGAGGAGAAGAAGCGCACCGAGGATGTCGCGACCTGGCGCCCGCCCAAGGTCCGGTTGGAGGAGGCTCTGCGTGCCCCGGTAGCGGAGGAGGTTCCGACCTTCGGTGAGTACGTCGAGGTCTACCTCGCCAACCGGCGCGTGCGGGGCTGCCCGCTGGAGTCATCGACGATCCGGGTGCACCGCTCGTACCTGAAGACCCACATCCTGCCGACCTTCGCCAAGGTTCCGCTTGACGCGATCACCCTGCAGATGGCCGACAAGTGGTACGACGCTCTCGACCCGACCAAGATCAAGACCCGTCGCGAGTGCTACTCCCTGGCTCGCTCGATCATGAAGGTCGCCACGTCGGCTCGTGGCCCGATTCCCGGTCGTCCCAACCCGTTCGATATCCGCGGGGCCGGCAGCGGGACCAGCCCGAAGCGCGACCGGATCGCCAGCGGGGAGGAGCTGAAGATCATCCTGGCGACGATCCGCGAGGACTGGCGGGCCATGGTCCTGCTCGCCACCTGGGCCGGCCTCCGCTTCGGCGAGCTCTGCGAGCTGCGTGGCTACGACGTCGACCTCGATGCCGGGAAGATCCGGATCCGACGCGCGGTCTCCAAGGACGAGCACGGCAAGCCGTATGTGAAGGGGCCGAAGTCCGAAGCCGGAGCCGACGATGTCCGGATCCCGAAGTCGGTGGTCCCCGCCATCCGCGACCATCTCGACACCCACGTCGCTGACCCCGACGATCTGGTGTTCCCGTCCACTGGTGGCGTGCATCTGGACCAGAAGACGTTCAAGACCGCGATCGCCGGCTGGTACGACGCCCGGGACGCCGCAAAGGCTGACGACCTGCGTTTCCACGACCTCCGAGCCACGGGCGCCACTCTCCTTGCTCAGGCGGGCGCGACCGAGGCGGAGGTGATGATGTTCCTGCGCGACTCGACCCCGAGCGCGGCGCAGCGCTACGTACGCGCCACCCAGTCACGCATGGACAAGCTCACCGACCGCTTGTCCAAGGTCGCCAAGGCGTCGAAGTGGTGACCGACGCGGTGGCACTACCACCGAACGATCCCGAGCGGATCAGTCTGCTCAGGGAAGTGTCTTCACGTCGTACTGTCGCACCTTGTCGTCGACGGTGACGAGCGCGGCATCCTCGGCCTGGGCCTGGACGATGAGCATGCGGTCGAACGGGTCGCGGTGGATGAACGGCAGCTGCGCGAGCCGTCCGCCATGCGCGGCAGTGAGCGGGAGCTCGATGAAGCCGTCGTCTTCGATGCCGTGAGCGAAGTCGTCGTCGACCTCGAGCCGTCCGATCGACTTCTTGACCGCGATCTCGGTGATGGAGACCGCGGACACGAAGACCTGGTTGTCGAGGTCGGCGATGAGGTCGCGTGCGGCCTGCGGCAACTTCGGAGAGTCGTCCCACCACCACAGGAGGATGTGGGTGTCGAGGATGAGCTTCACGAGGCGAGCGGATCCGTGTCGTCGCCGTACCAGGCGGCTTCGTCGTCCTCGGTCCACTGGTCGAAGTCCTCGTGGATCCGGATGTGGCCCTTCATGCGTCCGGGTGAGCGTGGCGCGCGCTTGGGCATCGGGCCCAGCTGTGCGACCGGGCGTCCGTTGCGGGCGATGACGATCGTCTCGCCGGCCTCGGCTGCGCTGATCAGCCTGCTCAGTGAGGACTTGGCCTCGTAGATGTTCACGATCGTCATGCCTTCAATCGTACGCCGCCTTGGTCAGGTCTGACCAGACTTGTTCTATGCGGTGAAGCGAAGAGGCCAGGTTCGCGGACTGTCATGATCCTCTCGGCCGTCGGCGAGCGGACAAGCTCACCGACCGTTTGTCCAAGGTCGCCAAGCCGTCGAAGTGGTGACCGACGCGGCGGCCCTTCCTCCGAACGATCCGGCGCGGATCAGCCGCTCGATCGAAGCCATCTTGACCCGGAGCGTCTTGCTGCCGAAGCGGACGGCTTCGAGCTGTCCCGCGGCGATGTAGCGGCGGATCGTCTTCGTGGACACGGCGAGCAGGTCGGCGGCGTCGCTGACGGACAGGAGCTGGTGCGTGTTGAGATCGTTCATGGTGGGGTCCCCCGTGGTGGTCGGTCTGATCCCCAGGGTCCGCAGCTGGCCGCGAGTGGCCACCGGGCTGAGTGCCGATTCCATGTGTCTTAGTTGTTCCTTGCCACGGTGGGATGACTCGGAAACGTAACTGATGCCCATGAGCGTGAACCTGCGTGAGATGCACGAACTCCTCGACGAGAGATCCTCGGCCAAGGATTCGGCCGGGGTTGACCGTGATCCTCTGTGACACGCGCTCAGCGGCGTGTCCGTAGGACTTGGAGGATCTCGTCGGGGTTGAGGCCGCGGTCGGCGAGCCGTTGCACGAGGTGTTTGAGGTGACGCGTCTGGGCGCGGAGACTTGGCGTCTTCTGGCGGTACCTGTCGCGTAGTCCTCGGATCAAGAGGGCATCGACCATGTCCGTGTAAGCGTGTTCGACCAGTGGTTGCCATTCCACGCGGAGTGGTGCCGGTAGGTCTGTGAGGTCGTTCCAGGCGTCGACGAGGAGGGCGCCGTCGAGATGGTTGAAGATCTGTTCGGGGGTGCCGTGCTCGAGGAGCCACTGGTAGGCGTTGATCCGGCCGGGGCGGGTGGCGAGGTCGAGGTCCTGGCTCTTGCCGCTCTGGTCACGGATGGTGACCGGGGTGAAGCAGGCGACCAGGTCAAGCCGCCAGAGCCGGATGGGGACATACCAGGTGAAGGCACGGTACTCGACTTCGCGGAAGGTGACTTGTGGGGTCAGCGCGAGGTCGTACCCGATGCTGCGAAGGATGCGTTCGGTGACGGCGAGGGTGGGTGACTTGGCGCCGCGTTCGTAGGCCGAGAGCGTGGACTGGGTGGTGCCGGCGCGGCGTGCGAGGGCTTCCTGCGTCAGTCGTGCTGCGACGCGGGCTTCGTGGATCAGCGACCGCCGGGTGGCCACATCTTCGAGGGTAGTTCATAGCCGATCGGCGCTGACATGTCCGATGGCTGTCCTTTACCGGTGCACCTGACTGATGACAGGTGCGCACGGCGAGGGGCAGGAGCCGCGTGATGAGTGTTGCTGATCGGTTCGGACTCGATGATCCGGACTCACCGCTGTTGGTCGAGGCGGCCGAAGGGTGGCGGCGCTGGTGCGCCCTCGATCCGCAGCTCGCGGTGGTTGACGAGCTGCGCGACCTGCGGGTGTGGACGAAGCGGGCCTCGCGAGAGGACAAGGACCGGGTGCTGGCGTCGGTGGCGGCGTTGACGGAGCGGGACCGCTCCGCGGTGGCGGCGCTGGTATGGCTGCTGATCCCTGGCGCTAGCCGGTTGGCGCAGTCGCTTCAGGATCTGACGGCTGACATCGATGACGTCGTGGCGGGCGAGCTGTGGATCCAAGCCGCCCAGGCCCACCAGCTCGGGACCCGTGGGCTGGCGCAGACGATCTTGTACGAGACCCGTCGCGCGGTCCTGCGTGGTCTCGATGTCGGGGCGCATGCTGAGAAGACCTGGTCGCAGACCAGGACCCTCGACGATCTCGACGAGGGTGCCCTTGGCGCGAGGGCGGACCTGCACGAGGATCCGGTGGCGGATGAGGTCACCGAACCGGTGCTGGACTCGGCCGCGGAGGTGGTGGAGTTCTTGAAGGCCGCGGGCTGTGATCGGGCGCTGGGGTGGTGGGACGTCTGGCTGGTGCATGAGCTGGCAGTCGCGGCGGACGAGATCGGGGCGCCGTTGCATCGTGGGCGGTTCGGATTGACCACGCCGGCGGCGGTGGCGAAGGTGGCCGCGCTGTGTGGGAAGTCGGAACGTACCGTCAGGCGCCGGGCGTGCCAGGCCCTGGATGCGTTGGCGGAGTACGCCGCTGCGCAGGTCGACGAGACTCGGCTGGCGCGGTGGCGGTCGGAGCATCCCGAGGTCCTGCCGACCTGGCAGCAGCTCGCCCGAGAAGAGGCGTGGGTGGACGAGACGTACGGATCCTCGGCCTGACCACCCGATGCGGCCGTCCTTCGCTGCGGAGCTACATCCCGATGCCGGGGTTGTTGCGGTAGGGATCGCGGTGACCCGGTCCGCTCGTCGGGCTGATCTCGTGTTCGGGGCGGCGGAGGCCTGACGCGGGATCGGGAGGGTAGAGCGCGGGCCGCAGCTGTTGCTGGATGCGGTATCCGAGTGCCTCGCTCGCTCGCTTGGCAGGGAGTGGTCGTATGGCTGCGGCGCGGTGGAGCATGGCCGCTGCGTTGTGCCCGTCGTGGTCGAGGCGGTCCAGGAACCGGGCGAGGTCGAGGGTGTGCTCGTCTCGGCCGCCAGCGTAGGTGGCGACCTTCTCGGCCCACGCCTGCACGCTGTCGGGCAGCGCGGCCTCGTACCGGCGCTGCAGGCTGCGTTGGTAGGCGGCTGCTCCGGGGGTGTTTGTGGGTTTGCCGGTGAGGCGATGGTCATCGTCGGGTACGCCGGTGGCGGCTCGCCACAGCCGGATCTCGTCGTATAGGCCGCGGTCCTTGTCGAGCACGTCGGCGTGGCGCTTCGCCCAAGTGGGCGGCTCGGTGTCGTGTGCCTGGTCGTCTGTGTTCGAGCGGAAGGTGGTGGCCTGGGCGGTCACGAGGTCGCCCAGGGCGCTCAGGTACGGACCCCATGTCTCGTGTGTGGTGACATCGGCAGGGACCGCGGGCAGCCAGGGGAGAGGGCCCTGGCCGGCGGCTTCGAGGGCGTCCTCCCAGCTGCCTTGGTAGGTGTGCTGGGTGGCGAGGGTGACGGCGTCGGTGTACCGGGTGACGGCGTCGCGCAGGTGCTCGCTGGTGCTGGCACCGCGCAGTCGGACGGTGGTGGCCGAGACCGCTGCGCCGTCGCGGGCGATGATCTCCTCCAGTACGGGGCCGACCGAGAGCTGTTCGAGAATCCCGGGCAGGACTGGGTCGCTCGTCGTGCCAGCGCCTGGGGCACCTCGGTCGGGGCCGCAGGTGTCGTTGTCGGGGTCGATGATCACGTGCAGGTGGTTCTCGGTGCGGCCGCGGGTCAGCATCGTGTAGAGCAGCTGTCGGGTCTCGGTGCCGGTGATGATCCCGTACATCGCCTCGGCGGTGAGTCCTTGGGCGGTGTGGACCGTGGAGGCGTACCCCAGCTCGAGATGGTCGGCGACATAGTCCGGCGGCAGCACGACCGAGAGCCCGGAGGCCTGGTTGACGACCTTCAGGCCGCCGTCCCTGCGGACTTTGGTGATGGTCCACCGGTCGCCGTTCTTGACCCAGTCGGTGCCGCTGAGGCCGAGGCGGCGGTTGTTGCGGCGGGTGATGACCACGTCCCCGACCGAGGCCTGGTTGCCGTCGGCGAGAGCAACCTCTGCCCCGCGATGGCCTCGAGACTGGCGCGAGGACGCTTCGGCGAGGCGTGCCGCGCGTGCCCGGGCGTTGAGGTCAGCGACCAGGTCGCGGGTGGGGGCGAGCATCAACGCGTCCACCTCCGCCGCGTGCGCTCTGGCCCACTGGTCGAAGACCTCGGCCAGGGCGGTCTCGGTGTCGCCGGTGTGGATGCGTTCGCTGTCGAAGTAGAACCCCAACGCGGCTGGGTCACCGGCCCGCAGGTCGAGGGAGGCCGCGGCCTCCGCGGGGTCGGTGAACCGGACGACCTCCTCCAACCGGTCCGCCCCGTACTGGGTGACGATGTCGCGGAGGACCCCGCCGGCGCCGACGGCGGCGAGCTGTTGGTCATCACCGACCAGCCGCACCGTGGCGCCCCGGTCGAGGCAATGCCCGACTACCCGGGCCAGGGCCGGAGTATCGGCCATGCCGGCCTCGTCGATGACCACCAGCGACCCCGCCCGGATCCTTCCAGCGAACCCGCCTGGGTCCCGGCCAGGGAGCGCGGTGGTGACGTTGTAATCGAGCTTGGCCAGGGTCTCGCACGGCATCCCGGTCGCCTCGCGCAGCACCGCCGCCGCCGCGGCCGAGGGGGCGAGGCCGACGGCTGGATAGCCGTGGTCGGCCCAGACCCGGGCGAGGGCACGGACCGCGGTGGTCTTGCCCGACCCCGCCGGCGCCAGCGCCACCCGGAGCCGGTGGCCGCTGGTGGCCATCGACCTGACCAACGCCCGCTGCCCGGCGTTGAGCCGTAACCCGCCACCGATCTCGGCACGCCGCAGGCTGACCTCGACCTCCTCATGGGTGAACCGGAAGTCGCTCGTCAGGGCACCGGCCTCGACCAGTCGCTGCTCGGCCTCGAGGATGCGCAGGCTGGTGTAGCGGTCGCTACCGGAATGCCGGTAGACGCTGGTCCCGTCCCGGCGGTGCAGCAACGCCGGGACCGGCACGCCGTCCGCGAGGTGGTCGGGAGGCTCGGGGGTGAGGTTGATCAGCCGCGACCTCACCACCTCCTCGACCGACGCAACCACGCTAGGGAGCACGTGACTAGGGACCTCACTACCCGCGCGTACCTGCCGCTGTGCCTCGGCGCGCAGGTGCCACGACTGCCAGGTCGCCCGGTGCTCCTCCAACGCGAGCACCACACGCTCGGCGGCCTCCTCGACCCACGCCTGCGAATGCCACCCCGGCGATGCACCTGTTGGAGGAGCAACTCGGGGAGCAACCGCATCCCGCAGTATCTGGCCGACAGCATCTGGCGAGCCCAGTACGTGGGCGGCCTCACGGCGCCAGATCCGGCGCTGCTCTGCCTCCGAGACCGGGTCGTGCTTGCGGTCGCGCGTGGCCAGGTTCGCCTGCTGGGCCAGAGCACGTTCCTCCTTCGCCGTGGGTGCCCGCCCGTGCTCCCGGACGAACGTCTCGGCCAGGTCGCGCTCGGCGTCCACGATCGAGAGCCGCCGCCGTGACCAGAACCCACACAGGCCCGGATCCACCCCGACGATCTCCCGCACGGTCCGCTTCTCCCGAGCACGCCCGGCACGTTCGGTGAACCGCACCCCTAGCCGCTCTCGCAGCCGTGCCTCCAGCGCGGTGTTGTACGTCTCTGAGATCGCCACGGTGTGCGCGAACAGCACGCTCCCGTAGATGGAGAGCCACTTGCCGCCCAGCGTCTGCACCTTGTTCGCCACCGCCACATGTGTATGCAGATCCGGGTCGCCGGCCCGGGTGTCGCGGTGCCGGAACGCGGCCGCGACCAGCCCGCGGGTCTCGACCTGGCGGGCACCATCGGTGCCCTCCCGGGTGAACAGCACCTCCCGCTCCACGTACGCCAACGCGTCCGCGACCGCGGCCTCGTGGGCTTCCTCGATCGCCCGCGCGACCGGCGGAGGAGCAACCGCCCACAGCGCCGAGACCGACTTCACCGGGCTGAACGTCAGATCGAACCCAGCCACCCCACCCTTCCGCTGAGGCCGCCCCAACGCCGCTCCAGTCACCGGATGCGTGCCCTCCCCGAACAGGTGTCCCATCTGCTCGGCGGTCACCACCTGGCCTGGCTCGATCCCGCTCAGGTCGGCCAGTCCCGAGCCCAGCCAGCGTCCCGGTGCCTCGCCCTTGGCCTCGTAGTAGTCGGCCAGCGGAGTACTACCCAGCTCGGTCGAGTCCGCAGCCGCCACCTGCCGGGTCAGGTACTCATATCCCGACCCGGCAGCCAGTTTGTGGATCGTCATCGTCACGGTCCCCAAGGCCAGAAAGGACGACCGAGTGGCCACCAGGGGGTATCTCGAATGAAAGAGGTGTGTTTGGCCTTTGTGGTTCCGTTAGGGACAGGCGGGAGGGCATTCGGCGCGGTCGAAGCGGTGGCACACACCTTGCGGCAAGGGCCACGGACGGACACGCCAGCGAGCGTGCGGGTTGATCCCAGCGGGTGACGTTTCCTCCGGAAGGCCGACGTGGCGAGTGACGTCGGTCACTACTGTCTACTTGTGGCCGAGGAGGCGGTCTCGAGGGCGGCAACGGCCGAGATCACGTTCGGTGGTGGCGCCGGCCGCCAACGCGCTGCGTGAGTGGGACTCCGCGGCCATCTGCCTGACGTGGCCCGGGCTTCAGGCACCGGCCAACGTGGAGGCTTGCATTCGCCGTGCGAACGTCACCAGTCGAGGACTGGGAAGTCGACAAGGCACTGCGCGTCTACCTCGGCTGATGTTTCCTCCCACGTGTGGCCGTCCGCGAGCGGGACGATCGATCAACGCCTCCACCTCCGCGTGCAGCAGTACGTAGCCGTCGCGGACCTCGGCGGGCAGGCGCTTGCCTCCGCGGGTCAGTGGGCAGCTTGGTTGGAGCCATGCCAGTCTCGCTGGTGTCGCCGTCGAGATTCTGCACATGGGCGCCGAGGTTCGGGACCGTACCGATGGAGGTCAAGGCCTGTGCAGAGCGGGGTAGAGCAGGTCGACGATCCGCTCGCAGGCTTCGAGGATCTCCTCGTCGGTTCTCAGGGCCGGGTCGAGGCCCGCAGTGAGGACCTGCATGGAGACGGCGCCGAACAGGCACTCCACCACGGTCGCGACGACGCCGTCGTTGATGGCGTCACCCCGGGCATGGGCGCGTTCAAAGACCCGCGTCGTGGCATTCCGGTGGCGGCCGGCGAGCTCCTGGGACACCTGTCGGTAGGCTTCGTTGGCGACAGCGTCTACGGCGATCCGGAAGGTTGCGAAACCGAGCGGGTTCGTCAGGAACCGCAGCAGGTTGGCGGCGAGCTGCACAAGGTCGTCGCGCAGGTTGCCGGTGTCAACATCCTCGATCGAGGAGGAACGGGCCATCACGCTCTCCACCAGCAGAGCGTCGCGGTCGGGCCAGCGCAGATAGACCGCGGACTTGCCGATCCCTGCCCGGCGTGCCACTCCGTCCATCGTGAAGCCGGCCGATCCGCGCTCGAGATACTCCTCGACGGCCGCATCAAGGATGCGTCGCTCCGCCTCGGGATTGCGCGGCCTGCCCGGCGAGCGCCGCGCTTGTGTCGAAGACTCGCCCATCGATGTTCCTTTCAGACGATACTGTCCGAATCATGAACGGACCCTGTATAACCTACGCCACACCTACCGGCTCAGAGCGAGATGATGCCCGATGACACATGTGATCACTGGCAGCTGTTGCAACGACGCCTCCTGCGTCGCGGCTTGCCCAGTCAACTGCATCCACCCAACACCGGACGAGCCAGCCTTTGCGACCGCGGAGATGCTCTACATCGATCCGGACGCCTGCATCGACTGCGGCGCGTGTGTCGACGTCTGCCCGGTCGAAGCGGTTGCCCCCGACTTCGAGCTCGAGCCGGAGGACGAGCCCTTCCTTGCTCTCAACGGTGCCTGGTTCGCGGCCCCGGGCCGCTCCGACTACCCCTCGACGCCGCCGCGCCAACCCGGGCTGACTGTCGAGCGGGCAGCACCGCTTCGGGTCGCCGTCATCGGCACTGGACCGAGTGCCGGGTACGTCGTCGAGTCGCTCTGTGGCGTACGCGACCTGGCTGTCGATGTCACCGTGATCGACAGGCTGCTCACCCCTGGGGGGCTGGCCCGCTTCGGGGTGGCGCCCGACCATCCGCACACGAAGTCCTCCGGTGACGCGGTGATCAAGGCGTTGCGGCGTCAGGGGGTCACTGCCCGCCTCGGGGTGGAGGTGGGCGTCGACGTCAGCATCGAGGAGCTGCGCGCGACCCACCACGCGGTGGTCCTCGCGACCGGTGCCTCCGAAGGGCGCACACTCGGACTGCCCGGCGCCGACCTGCCCGGCTCCGTGACCGCGGCCGACCTGGTTGGCTGGTACAACGGCCATCCCGACCATGCCGACCTCGCCCCTGACCTGGGCGTCGAGCGGGCCGTAGTCATCGGCAACGGAAATGTTGCCCTCGATGTTGCCCGAGTGCTGCTCACCGACCCGGCGGAGCTGCGCCGAACCGACATCGCCGAGCACGCCCTGGCGGCGCTGGATGTGAGCAATGTCCGGGAGGTTGTCGTCGTGGGCCGTCGCGGCCCCGAGCATGCCGCCTTCACTGCCAGCGAGCTGATCGGCCTCGCCTCCGTGCGTGGGCTCTCCCTCGCCGCCCGCGTCGAGGACCTGGCGCCCGAGGTGGGCGAGGGCGACCCGGTCCTCGCGTACAAGCTCGACGTGCTTCGCTCCTTCGGCAACTCCTCCGGTGAGCGCCGTCTGGAGCTGCGGTTCGGGCTACGCCCGACCGAGATCCTGGGCGAGGACGTTGTGCGCGGCGTGAGGTTCGAGAGCGGTGAGGTGATCGAGACCGAGCTGGTCGTGGCAGCGATCGGCTACCGCTCCCGACCGATGCCAGGGTTGCCGTTCGACGAGGCTCGCGGTGTGATTCCTAGCCGGGGCGGCCGGGTCTCGGGGGCGAATGGCGTCTACGTCTCCGGTTGGGTCAAGCGCGGCCCGTCGGGTGGGATCGGCGCCAACCGATGGTGCGCCCGCGAGACCGTCGAGGCACTGCTCGCCGATTTCGACGCCGGCATGCTGACCGCGCCTGCCGGCGACGAACGGATCACCGGCGCCGACCTGATCGCCTGGGAGCGGATCGACCGGCACGAGCGTGCGCTCGGACGGGCAGCGGGGAGGCCCAGGATCAAGGTTGTGGAGGTGGCTGAGCAGCGTGGGCTGCTCGGCTGAGGAGGGTCGCTCGTCTTTAATCGGACAAAATCGTCCGAAACCTTGACATGTGTTCGGGGTCACAGTTTGATGGGGTTAATTATCTAACGCATTAGCCCCGAGGAGGGCGCCCCATGTCAGACCTCGACCGCAACCCGCCGAAGGTGCACCTGCGAATCAATGGCGAGCGACTCGACGCCGGGTCCGGCGGCACGTACGACCACATCAGCCCCGCCACCGGCCAGGTCGACGCGACCATCCCGCTCGCTGACAAGAACGAGATCGACCTCGCGGTCACCGCGGCCCACAACGCGTTCCAGAGCTGGAAGCGCACGCCGCCGGCGGTGCGCCGCGAGCTGCTCGTCAAGCTCGCCGGCCTGATCGAGGCGAACGCCTCGGAGTTCGGCCGGCTCGGGGTACTCGACAACGGCACCCCGATGACCGTCGGCTCGGCCTTTCCGTCCCTCTCGGCCGAATGGACCCGCTACTACGCGGGCTGGGCCGACAAGATCCAGGGTGACCTGACCGGCAACCCGGTCCAGGACGGTGAGCTCGGCTACACCCTGGCTCAGCCGTACGGCGTGGTCGGCATCATCATCACCTGGAACGGCCCGCTCATCTCACTGGCCATGAAGATCCCGGCCGCCGTCGCCGCGGGCAACACGGTGGTGGTCAAGCCCTCCGAGCTCACCCCGTTCAGCGGCGAGCTCTTCATGGATCTGGTCGAGGAAGCGGGCTTCCCGCCGGGTGTCATCAACCTCCTCCCGGGCACGGCCGAGGCCGGTGCCCAGCTGGTCGGCCACCCGCTGGTCAAGAAGATCACCTTCACCGGCGGCCCGGCGACCGCTTCGAAGATCCTGGCCGCCTGCGCCGCCGACATGAAGCCGGCCGTGCTGGAGCTCGGCGGGAAGTCGGCCAACATCGTCTTCCCCGACGCCGATCTCGACTCCGCGTGCGAGATCGGCACGACGTACTCGTTGATGGCGCTATCGGGCCAGGGCTGCGCCTTCGCGACTCGGATGATCGTGCACGAGGACGTCTACGACGACGTGGTGGCCCGGGTGAAAATGGTCGCGGAGAACATCCCGGTGGGCGACCCGTTCGACCCGGCGGTCGTCTCGGGCCCGGTCATCAACGAGGCCGCCGTGGACCGCATCCTCAGCATGATCGAGCGGGCCAAGGAGCAGGGATCCACCCTGCTGGCCGGCGGCAACCGGATCGCACGCGAGGGGTTCTTCATCGAGCCCACCGTCTTCACTGACGTCGACCCCGACTCCGAGCTCGCCCAGAACGAGGTGTTCGGCCCGGTGCTCGCGATCTTCAAGTTCTCCACCGAGGAGGAGGCGATCGAGCTGGCCAACGGCACACGTTACGCGCTGTCGTCCTACGTCCAGACCAAGGACCTCGATCGGGCCGTACGCGTCGCCGCCGAGCTCGACGCCGGCGAGACCCTCGTCAACGGCGCCATGAACCTCCAGGTCGGCCGGCCCTTCGGTGGCTTTGGGCTCTCCGGCATGGGCAAGGAAGGCGGCCGCCAGGGCATCGAGGAGTTCCTCCGAACCCGCGCCGTCGGCATCAAGCTCTGACCACTCTGAAACCGAGAAGAGAGATCCCCATCATGACTGGAAGCCTCGAAGGCCGCGTGGCCTTCATCACCGGTGCTGCCCGCGGTCAGGGTCGTGCGCACGCGATCCGCTTGGCCCGAGAGGGCGCCGACATCATCGGGCTCGACATCTGCGAGGACATTGCCAGCTTCGACTACTCCTGCGCCACCTGGGAGGAGCTGCAAGAGACCGCGGACCTGGTCGGGAAGGAGGGTCGGACGATGGTGATCGGCAAAGCCGATGTACGCGACCCTGCGGCCGTCAAGCAGGTCTTCGACGACGGCATCGCCCAGCTCGGCCGGGTCGATATCGTGATCGCCAACGCTGGGATGATCCGCTACGGCGCGCCCGAGAACCCGCTCCAGGAGTGGCAAGACACCCTCGACGTCATCCTCACTGGCGCTTTCAACACCGTCCAGGCCTCGATCGGCAAGCTCATCGATGGCGGCAACGGTGGCTCGATCGTGCTGGTCAGTTCCAGCGCCGGCCTCAAGGGCACTGGCAGCGATCTGCCCGCGGCCCAGGCGTACACCGCCGCCAAGCGCGGCCTGGCCGGCTACATGCAGGTGCTGGCGCAGCAGTACGCGCCGCAGATGATCCGTGTCAACAGCATTCACCCCACCGGCGTCATCTCCGGCATGACGACCAACGAGGCCATGATGAAGATGGCCGCCGACCCGAACACCAACATCTCGGCGATGCAGAACCTGCTGCCGATCCAGATCCTCCAGCCCGAGGACATCGCCAACGCCGTGGCCTACCTGGTCAGCGACGAGGCGAAGTTCGTCACCGGCACCCAGTGGGCGCTCGACGCCGGCTTCTCGGTGCGCTGAGAACGGAGACATCAGATGACTCTCACCGACCACAGAATCGTCGGGACCGGCACGGTCGAGGAGGCGGGGGACCGCTTCGAGGCCCTGCGCGCAAAGCAGCGCATCGTGAAGGTCACCGAGCCGGACCGGACCTACTGGATGGTGCTCGACCACGACCTGATGCGGGAGTGCCTGCAGAACCCGGCAGTCTTCTCGAGCGAGGTCGTCACCCCGCTCAACCCGGACCCTCCCTTCAAGATGATCCCAATCCAGCTCGACCCGCCCGGGCACACTCCGTGGCGTCAGCACCTGGCCCGCTACTTCTCCCCGAAGCAGATGGCGAAGCTGCGTCCCCGGATCGAGGAGCGCACCCGCGAGCTGGTCACGGAGATCAAGGAGAAGGGCTCCTGCGACTACCTGGCAGAGTTTGCGCTCCAGGTGCCGACCGTGGTGTTCCTGGAGGTGATGGGTCTCCCGGTCGAGGAGCTGCCCAAGTTCCTCGAGTGGGAGGCACTCGCCCTGGCGCCATCCCCGGACGGCACCTTCGATGCCGACCTTCAGGTGGGCGGGATCTTCTCGGTCATCGGCTACTTCCAAGGCGAGCTCGCCCGGATGCGCGAGACCGGCGAGCGTGGCGACAACCTGCTTTCGCAGATGCTCGAGTGGGAGATCGACGGCGTCGCACCCACCGATGACGAGCTGATCAACTGCTGCCTGCTGCTCTTCCTAGCGGGCCTGGACACGGTCGCGATGAGCCTGTCCTACTCCATGCACCACCTGGCCACCCACGAGGCCGACCGCAAGCACGTCGCAGCCACTGTGGAGGCGGGGGAGTCCATGGACGACATCGTCGAGGAGCTGCTGCGCTTCTATGCCGTGCCGGAGATCGGTCGCAAGCTGGCGCAGGACACCGAGATCGACGGCAACCAGCTGGTGGCCGGTGACCTGATCCTGTTCCCGCTCGTCTCAGGCAACCGTGACGACGCCCTATCGCCGGGGGCGGACCACGTGGACTTCAACCGCGGCCCCGCCCCGCATCTGGGCTTCGGTGGTGGTCCTCACCGGTGCATCGGGTCGCACCTGGCCCGGCTGGAGATGAAGATTGCTCTCCAGGGCTGGCACGAGCTCATCCCGGATTACGGTCTGGCGCCAGGTGCTGAGCCGCGCGCCTATTGGGGCAACGTGCACGGGATGTTCGGCCTCCACCTCGCCGGGTTCGGGGAGGAGTGAGCCGATGAAGGTCGCCGTGGACAAGGCGCTGTGCTCGGGGCATGCCCGGTGCAACGCGGTGGATGAGGACCTCTTCCCGCTCGATGACCTGGGATACGTCGAGTTCGACACGGCGGAGATCCCGGCCGGCCAGGAGGGCCCAGCGCGCCGCGGTGCCGACGCCTGCCCGGAGCGTGCGCTCAGCCTCCTGGAATGAGGCTGTCCGTGCTGCCGGCACGCCTGTCGGCTACGTCGGCGGCGCGGAATCTCTGTCAAAAGAAGTGTGATGAACGTAACTACGGACGGCATTGACCGTTATTCGTTCGAACCAGGTCAATCAGATGACTGATTACAGGCGGGAGGGATCCAGATGCTCGTGGCACGCACCGCGCTGACGCGGCTCGGCGGCTTCTTCTCTCTCTGCGGTGACAGCGCCGTCGCGGTCTTCCGCCGGCCCTTCCAGCTGCAGGAGGTCCTCGACCAGACGGTCTTCATCGCCAGCGTCTCGGTCGTCCCGGTGATCTTCGTGACCATCCCGTTCACCGTGGTCGTGCAGTTCTTCGTCGGCCAGCTGCTTACCGAGATCGGAGCGAACGACCTCGCCGGTGCAGGTGCAGGCCTGGCGGTGATCCAGGAACTGGGGCCGTTCTGCAGCGTCCTGGTCGTCGCCGGCGCCGGGGCAACTGCCGTCTGTGCCGATCTGGGCGCGCGCAAGATCCGCGAGGAGCTCGACGCCATGGAGACTCTCGGTATCGACCCGGTGCACCGGCTCGTGGTCCCGCGGATCATCGCCTTCGTCATCGTCTCGGTCGGACTCTTCGGGATCGTCTCGGTGGTCGGCCTGGTGGGGACGTACGCCTTCTCGGTGCTGGTCCAAGGGTCGAGTGCCGGCCTCTTCGTCGCCAACCTGACGCTGCTCACCGACCTGGGCAACTTCATCACCAGCCTGATCAAGACCGCCGTCTTCGGCCTGGCTGCCGCGCTGGTCGCCTCCTACCTCGGGCTCAACGCCAAGGGCGGGCCCAAGGGCGTCGGCGAGGCGGTCAACCAGACGGTCGTCTACACGCTCATGGTGCTCGTGGTCCTCAACACGCTGATCACCAGCGTCTACCTGCAGATCGAGGGCTGAGCGATGACCGCGACCGAGCCTCGAGACGTCATCCGACCCCGCAAGAAGTACGCGGCGCCACCCCGCCCGCGCAAGAAGCTGCCCTCGCCGTGGGCGCCCCTGGACGGCCTCGGCGACCAGGTGCTCTTCTACGTCAAGGTGGTCGCCAACATTCCCACGGCACTGGTCCGGCACCGGCGCGAGATCCTGCGCCTGCTCGGCGAGGTCAGCTTCGGCAGCGGTGCACTCGCCCTGATCGGTGGCACGGTGGTCACCGTCGGGTTCCTGACCTCGTTCGCCGGGATCGAGCTGGGCATCCAGGGCTACTCCCAGCTCAGCGACATCGGTGTGGAAGCGCTGACCGGCTTCATCTCCGCATACATCAATACGCGGCTGGCCGCGCCGATCATCGCCGGGATCGCCTTGGTCGCGACCGTCGGCGCCGGGTTCACTGCCCAGCTGGGCGCAATGCGGGTCAGCGAGGAGATCGACGCGCTGGAGGTGATGTCGGTGCCGTCGGTGACCTACCTGGTCAGCACACGGGTGATCGCCGGGATGATCGCGGTCATCCCGCTCTACGCGGTTGCCCTGCTGGCCTCCTACGCCTGCACCCGACTGATCGTCACAGTCCTGTTCGGACAGTCTTCGGGGGCGTACGGACACTACTTCAGCACCTTCCTGATCCCGTCGGACATCCTCGCCTCGTTCGTGAAGGTGCTGATCATGTCCGTGGTGATCATGTCAGTGCACTGCTACTACGGCTACTTCGCCAGCGGCGGCCCGGCGGGCGTCGGCCGGGCCGTTGGCCGGGCGGTGCGCCTCTCCCTGGTCCTCGTCCTCTTCACCGACATGCTGCTCAGCTTTGCGCTCTACGGCGCGACCGACACCCTCAACATCTCAGGCTGATCCATGACCGCACGCGCCCCCTCCTCAGCCCGAAAGCGGCTTGCCGGCCTCGCCGCGCTGGCGGTGCTCACGCTCGCCGTGGCGACCACGCTCGGCATCTACACCAAAGCGTTCAAGCCGGCCACGATGGTCAGTATCGACGCCCCCCGCGCCGGGCTGCTCATGGACAGGGGCGCGCAGGTGCGACTGCATGGCCTCCCGGTCGGAGAGGTACGCGACGTCGAGGCCGGCGCGGGAGGCGGCGCCGTCCTCTCCGTGGCGCTCGAGCCTGACCACGTACCTCTGATCCCACGCGACGTCGCCGCCGACATCACGCCAACGACCGTCTTCGGGGCGAAGTACGTCGACCTGCTCACCTCTGGCGCCACGGTCGCCGATCCGGTCACCGCTGGCAGCGTGATCCGCACGGTGGACGTGACCATCGAGGCCAACGACATCTTCGGACAGCTCCAGGAGGTGCTGACGACCGTCGAGCCCGACCGGCTCAACGCCACCCTGACCGCGATGGCGACGGCCCTGGACGGAAGGGGCAGCGACCTGGGGGCGTACCTGAGCGAGGTCAACTCCTACCTCGGCCACCTCAACGGCTCGATGCCCGCGCTCGCGACCGACCTGGACCGGGCCGACGACGTGCTGGACACCTATGCCGACGTCGCCCCCGAGCTGATCAGCACCGCCGGCCACCTCACGGTCACCAGTCGCACCCTCGACAAGCAGTCGGCGGGCCTGCAGGCGATGCTGACCAGCTTCACCAGCGCCGCTGGAACCGCCGATGACCTCCTGGTGGCCTCGGCCGAGCCGATGGTGACCTCGCTGGCGCTGCTGCGCCCCGTCACGGACACGCTGGCTCGCTACTCACCCGAGCTGCCCTGCCTGCTGGAGGGGCTGGTCAAGCACCGCGACTCGGTCATGGAGTTCCTCGGCGCAGACCTGCCGGGCATCCAGGGCCTGGTCTCGCTGCTGCCTGCGCAACAGGGCTACAAGTATCCTCGGGACCTGCCCAAGCTGGTCCCGGACTCGGGGCCGGACTGCCTCTCCCTGCCCGAGATGAAGCTGGCCAACCCGCCACATCGCGACTTCGACGACGGGGTCGGCACCTACGACGAGGGCAGCGACGAGCTCAGCGTCGGCAAGGACCCGGTCAAGGTCTACCTCGACCTGCTCGAGGGCTGGTTCGGCACCACCGGTCTCAACGCTCTGATCGATGAGCTCGCCCGAACGGGGGCGGTCAGGTGAAGATCCGCGACCCACGCAGCCTCGTCCTGGTCCTGGTCTTCATCGTGACCACCAGCCTGCTCTCGGCGATCGTCGCGGTCACCCTCGGCCGGATGCGGATCGAGGAGACCGTCAGCTACCAGGCCATGTTCCAGGACGCCTCCGGTCTCCGCGAGGGCGTCGACGTACGCGCCTCGGGGGTCACCGTCGGCACCGTCGGCGATCTGCGCCTACGCGAGGACCACCAGGTCGAGGTGACCTTCGAGGTGCCGGCCGACCTGCCGCTGACCGAGTCGTCCACGGCTGCCATCCGGTGGGCCAACCTGACCGGTGACCGCTACCTGGAGGTCGGACCGGGCAAGGACACCGGCGCAGCCGCGCTCCCTCCGGGCACCGCCATCCCCTCCTCGCGTACGTCACCCGCGCTCGACCTCGACACCGTCTTCAACGGCTTCAAGCCGCTCTTCCGCGCGCTGTCGCCCAAGGACGTCAACCAGCTCACCGAGAGCATCATCGCGATCACCCAGGGACAGGCCGGTGCCATCGACGCGTTGCTGACCGACATCGGCTCGTTGACCCAGACGCTGGCAGACCGCGACGAGCTGATCGGAAGCGTCATCGACAACCTCACCCGGGTGCTGAGCACCATCGACCGTCGCCGCGACGAGGTCGACCGGCTCCTGCTCGGCCTGGCCGACCTCACCCACGGTCTGGCCGCCGATCGGAAGAGTATCGGCGCGTCGGTCGGCACCATCGGCACCTTCACCGGGAGGACCCGGTCGCTGCTGAAGGCGATCCGGCCCGACCTGGCCGCCTCCCTCGACGAGACCGGGAGGGTGGCCGCGAACGTCAATGCCGATGCCGACTACGTCGACCGCATCCTGAAGCAGTATCCCGACGTCGTGCACAGGCTCGGTCGTGGCGGGACGTACGGCTCGTTCTTCAACTTCTACCTCTGCGGGATCCGGGTCAAGACCGGCACCTCGGACGCGCCTGTCTACTCGCCCTACCTGATGAGCAAGGAGGACCGATGCGTTTTCTGAGCCAGCACTTCCGCGAGCGCAACCAGGTTCAGGTCGGCCTGGTCGGCGCTGTCGCCGTCATCCTGCTCACCACCTTCGCGCTCAACATCGGCACCCTGCGCTCGGCGCTGCTGGGAGCCGACCACACCGCCCAGTTCGCCGAGTCCGGAGGGCTGCGGCCCGGTGATGACGTACGCGTGTCCGGACTGACGGTCGGCAGCGTCGACAAGGTCGAGATCGTGGCCGAGCACGTGGAGATCGCCTTCACGCTGGACGAGGTCGAGGTCGGCTCCCGGTCGAAGGCGGCGATCAAGAGCGACAACGCACTGGGCCGTAGGTACCTGGCGGTGACACCTGCCGGGGCGGGCAACGCCGACGTGATCCCGCTGGCCCGCACGACCTCGCCGTACGGCGTCACCGACGCCCTCTCCGACCTGACCGAGACCACGGGCGAGATCGACGTCGACCAGCTCGCCGCCTCCCTCGACTCGGTCTCGTCCGTGCTCGAGGCGACACCTCGGAGCCTGCGCTCCACCGTCAACGGGGTCGGACGCCTCTCGGCCTCCATCGCCGAACGCGACCAGCAGCTCCAAGAGCTCTTCGCCCGCGCGGCGAACGTCTCCGACGTGCTGGCCGAGCGCAACGCCGAGATCACGGCGCTGATGTCTGACAGCGCGGCCTTCTTCGCCGAGCTGCAGGCGCGCCGCCACCAGGTGCACCAGCTGCTGGTCAACACCACTGCGGCAGCCACGCAGATCCGGGGCCTGATCAAGGACAACGAGGACACCCTCGGGTCCACGCTGCGCGAGCTGGACGGAGTGATCAAGCTGCTGGAGCGCAACAAGGCGAGCCTCGAGTACGGCCTGAAGCATCTGGGCGGCTTCATCCGTTCCCTGGGCGAGGCGGTGGGCGGCGGACCGTTCTTCTACGCCTATCTGCAGAACCTGGTCCCCGCCGACCTGGCACCTGTCATCCCCGAGCTGGTCTCGGCGAAGGGGGAGAAGCCATGACCCGCCTGTCGCGAAACGCGGTCTACGTGGTCCTGGCAGCACTGGCATTGGGTGCTGCCGTCTTCGCCGGGATCAGCGTCGCCTCGCCAGACACCCAGCGCTTCACCCTCCACTTCGCCGAGGTCAAAGGCCTCTACGTCGGCGACAGCGTCGACGTGCTCGGGGTGAGCGTCGGCCGGGTGACCGAGATCGACGCCGGCCCCGAGCGCGTACGCGTGGAGGTGGAGGTCTCCGGCGACCGGCCGATTCCGGCCGACGCGAAGGCGGTCCTGGTCGCACCGTCACTGGTCTCGGTGCGGCACGTTGCGCTCGCTCCGGTCTACGGCGGCGGGCCGAAGCTGGCGGACGGCGCGACGATCCCGCTCTCGCGTACCGCCGTTCCGGTGGAGTGGGACGAGATCAAGGAGCAGCTGGTCCGGCTCAGCGACGCGCTGGGGCCTGAGGGCGCCAACAAGGACGGCTCGCTCTCGCGGTTCCTGGACTCTTCGGCAGGCAGCCTGAAGGGTCAGGGCGCTGAGATCGGGCAGACCTTGGAGCAGCTCTCCGAGGCACTGAGCACCCTGGCCGACTCCAAGGGCGACATCTTCGCGACGGTTCGCAACCTGAACACCTTCGTCGCGGCCCTCGAATCCAGCGACGACCAGGTGCGCGCCTTCAACGACCAGCTCGCCGGTGCTGCCGACCTGCTCGCCGACAACCGCAGCGAGCTCGCCACCGCGCTGGCCTCGATCGAGGCGGTCTTCAAGGACCTCACCCGCTTCGTCGAGGCCCATCGCACCGACCTGACCTCGACGGTCACCGGGCTACGCAAGACCACCAAGCTGCTGGCCGACAACCGGCAGAACCTGGCCGACATCCTCCAGGTCGCGCCGACCACCGTGTCGAACTTCTACAACATCTACGACCCCGTCGTGCCTGCGGTGACCGGGTCACTGGTCGCCCAGAACATGGACTCGCCGGCGATGTTCCTGTGCTCGGCGGTCTACTCGCTGGGGCATTCGCCGGAGACGTGCGCGAACCTGCTGGCGCCGGTCGCGAAGTATCTCCGCGTCGAGCAGCCGCCGGTCGGGCTCAGCGTCCTGGAGAACAACCGACCTGGCGGCCAGGTCCCCGGACCGCAGGCTCCTGGGAAGCAGGGGGATACGCCATGAGGACCAGACTGCCGGTGATGCTGACGGTGGTGCTGCTGACCGCCGGGTGCGGGTTCACCGGCATCAACGACCTGCCGCTGCCGCTCACCAAGGGGTCGGGGGACGGCTCGTACGAGATCAGCGTCCACCTGGCCAACGCGACCAACCTGGTGCCCAACTCCGAGGTCAAGGTCGACGACGTCACCGTCGGCTCGGTGCGGCGCATCGAGCTCGACCATTGGCACGCCAAGCTGACCCTCGGGCTGGAGAAGGACGTACGGCTCCCGGCCGCCACCACCGCACGGATCGGCCAGAAGAGCCTGCTCGGAGCCGAGTATCTCCAGCTCGACACGGCCGGCCTTCCCAAGAGCCGGCTGCTCGCCGACGGTGACGTGATCCCGCTCGGGCGGACCGGCCGCTATCCGGAGACCGAGGAAGTGCTCTCAGCGCTCGGTGCGGTGCTCACCGGCGGTGGCCTGGAGCAGATCCACACGATCACCCGCGAGCTGAACGCAGCGCTGGGCGGCCGGGAGGGCGACGTACGCTCGCTCGTCGAACGGCTCGACACCTTCGTCGGGACCCTGGAGGACCAGAAGCAGGACATCGTGGCGGCCGTGGCGGCTCTCGACAGGCTTGCCGCGACCTTCAACGACCAGACCGCGAAGGTCGACCAGGCGCTGACGACGCTCCCGAAGGGGGTCGAGGTGCTCCGCCGCGAGCGCGACGACCTGACCCGGGCGCTGGAAGCGGTCGCCTCCTTCAGCGCCACGGCGACCGAGGTGATCGACCGCACCCACAGCGACCTGGAGGCCAACCTCGCCGACCTGCGCCCGACCCTGGGTCGGCTGGCCGACTCGGGCAAGAACCTCACCCAGGCGCTGGGCGATATCAGCTTTCCGTTCCCGATCGACGCCTCGCAGATCGTCTTCCGTGGCGACTACATCAACTTCTTCGCCACCGTCGACCTCACCTTGGACACCATCGAGCGCGACTGGCTCGGTGGTACGCCGCTGGACGGCCTCTACTCCGCCGTCCTCGGCTCGCTCCCGGCGGGCACATCCGCGCAGGCAGAGGACCCGCTCACCGGCCCGGTCGATCCGAATCCGCCGCCCGCACTCGACCCGGCGGTGGAGGACCTCCAGGACCTGCTCGAGAAGCTGGGATCCGGCTCGGGCGTCGACCTCGGGTCCGGAACGAAGCCTCCCAAGAAGTCTGGCAGCGGCTCGTCGCCGTCTCCTTCACCGAAGACCGGTGGGGGCGGGCTGCTGGACGGGTTGCTGGGAGGGGGCACCTCATGATCTCGCGGTTCACCCGGCGACAGATAGTCGCCTTCCTCATCGTCTCCATCCTGGGCGTCGGGGTGATGGCCGGGCAGTACATCCGGCTTCCACAACAGCTCGGCTGGGGACGCTACGAGCTCGGGGTCGAGCTGCCCGGCAGCGGCGGTCTCTACCCGAAGGCCGCGGTCACCTACCGCGGCCAGGAGGTCGGCACCGTCAGGTCGCTCTCGCTGCGTGACGGAGGGGTGGTCGCGTACCTCTCGATCGACGACGACGTCACCATCCCGCGCAAGGTCTCGGTCGAGGTGCGGAGCGCGTCCGCGATCGGGGAGCAGTATGTGGACTTCGTCCCGAGTCGCGGTGCCGACGCGACAGCCGCGTGGGGCGAGGGGGACATCGTGCCCGCCGAGCGGGCAACGGTGCCGGTGACGACCGCCAACCTGCTGGAGAGCGTGAACGCCACGCTGCAGTCGGTGCCACAGGACTCGCTGCGCACGACCGTGGACGAGGCCGGGACGGCCTTCTCCGGCAGGGGAGACGATCTCGGCCGGCTGCTGGACTCGGGGATGGAGTTGCAGGCCGCGGCCGGTGACGATCTCGCGGCCACGACCGGCCTGCTGGAGTCCCTGCAGCAGGTACTCGGCACCCAGAAGCAGGTCGAGGGTCAGATCCGGTCGTACGCCGGTGACCTCGACAAGGTCAGCGGGACCCTGGCCGAGCACGACAAGGAGCTCTCCGGCGTGATCACGCACGGCGCTCCGGCGGCTCAGCAGGTCGACGCGCTGGCCAGAGACCTGAGGCTGCCGCTGCCCCAGCTGCTCACCGACCTGAGCCTGACCGCGCCGGTGCTGAAGACGTACCTGCCCGGCATCCGACACCTGCTTATCGTGCTGCCGGGCGCCATCGAGGCGCACTACTCCAACGGCCCGGCCGACAGACTCGACGACGAGCTTCCCGAGGCCAACCTGAGCTTCAAGACCGGGGTGAACAGCCCTCCGGTCTGTACGACCGGGTTTGCCGACGCGGGGAAGCACCGCTCCCCCAAGGACACCTCGCCCGCACCGCTGAGAGACGGCTACTGCAAGGTGCCGCACGATGACCAACGGGTAGTCAGGGGCGCCCGGAACAACCCGTGCCCGAACGATCCGAACCGCTACTCCGCGACCGCCGCCGGCTGCGGCCTGGTCTTCCAGCGGAGGGCCGAACCGGTCGCGGGGGAGGGCGCCGCCTCCTACGACCCCGAGAGCGGGCAGCTGCTCGCGCCCAGCGGCGACTTCTTCCTCGTCGACGACCTGGCCGCCGGGCTGGTCCCGGCGAGCTGGCAGGAACTGCTCACCCAACTGGCAGGAGCGCCATGACCACCAAGATCACCACCGACCAGGATGAGAACGAGACGCACGAGGAAACCAACCCCGCCCCGTCCGACGACGGCTCGAACGACCGGTTCGAGGAGCCGGTTGAGGAGACAGCCGAGGATGCCACCGATGAACCTCGTGGCTGGCGCCGACGGCTGCTCGACATCGGGCTGGTGGCGCTGGTCCTCGCCCTGGCGATGGCGGCGGCGCTGACCTGGCGTACGACCGAACAGCGCGAGGACGAGGCCGCTGCGGGTCGCGCCGCGGTGACGGCGGCCGAGGCCCAGGTGCTCGAGCTGACCACGCTGGACCAGCGCCGGATCGACGACCAGCTGGCGACGCTGCGCTCGCACACCACAGGCGAGTTCCGGCGGCAGTTCGAGGGAATCCTGAACACCTTCGCCACCGTGGTGAAGGAGCAGAAGATCCAGGCCACCGGCTCGATCGGCGGCTCGGGTCTGGAGCGGCTCGACGGCCGCCGGGCGACCGTCCTGGTCGCGTCGGTGGCGGAAGTCACCAACGCCGACTCGAAGAAGCCAGTGCCCAGGACCTACCGGATCCGGGTCAACCTGAGCCTGGTCGACGGGGACTGGCTCACCTCGGGGATGGAGTTCGTCGCATGAGCACCCCGGAGGCACTCACCCTGCCCAGGTTCCGCATCTCCGCTCGGCTGGTCCGTGGCGTACTCCTCCTTCTCGCCTTGGTCCTCGCCGTCGGGCTCGCGGTGCTGCTCGTGCGCGACCATCGAGCCGCGAACCGCACCGAGTCCACCGAGGCCGCGACGACGGCGGCTCGCAAGACTGTGCCCGCCCTGCTGTCGTACAAGCCCGACACCGTCGTCTCCGACCTGGAGACCGAGAAGAACCTGGTCACCGGCACGTTCGCGTATGACTACCGGCGGCTGGTCAACGACGTGGTCGGTCCGGCCGCGACCAAGGGCAAGGTGACCACGAAGGCCGATGTGACCGGGATCGGCGTCGACCGACTGCGCGACGACTCGGTCACGCTGCTGGTCTTCGTCAACCTCACCACCACCAGCACCGAGGCCACCGACCCACGCCTGTCAGGCAGCCGCCTGAAGGTCACAATGAAGCAGGTCGGGGACGACTGGAAGATCTCCGGGTTGGACGCGGTATGAGCCTGCTCCATTGCGAGCCGCCAGTCACGCCCGCGCTCCAGGACCGCCCTCCTTCTCGTCGTGCCGCTGCTCGCGATGCGAATGCTCACCGGCTCCGAGAGCGTGTTCGTCCCGTGAGCGCGCTGCCTCCGGAGGACCGCGAGGGACTGGTCCGTGAGTCGGTGTGGCTGCTGGCGCTGCGCGTCGCCTTCATCGTGGGCCGCGGCACCGTTGTCTATCTGTTCAGGTAGTCGCGCAGTCCCTGCAGCACCTCGTCGAGCAGATCGGGTCAGCCGAAGAGGTCGACGATGGGGGTGTTCTTCTTGTCGTGGAGGAAGAGATACCCTGCGGCGACCTCCATGTGCTTGCGCCAGTGCTTCTCGGCGCCGTCGCTGTCCCGGGCATCGACAAGGTCGATCAGCCTGGCGTAGGAGCGCAGCGTCTTCTGGTAGCGCTCCGGCACGTTGTCGCGCTCGCCGAGGCCCTTGGCGAGCGCCTGCTGCAGATGCGCGTCGACGATGTCGGCCAGGACCGAGCCTTGGACGGCGAGGGTCTTGTTGCCGCAGCGCTGCAGGATCGCCTCGTGGAAACGGTAGGTCGTGCGCGACCACTCGGCGATGTCCGGAACCTTCTCGAATCCCGCGGCGACAAGGTTGCGGAGCGCATCGACCACTGCCCGGAGGGCGTCGAGGTCATCGTCGGTCCGCACCCGGGCGAGCATCGCGGCGCACAGCGGCTCGGTCAGAGTCCTGGCCTCGTACACGTCCTGGACGGTGGTGCCCTGGATCTGCAGCAGAAACCCCACGTGCCGAGCCGCCACCATCGGGTCCGGCTCGAGCACCTGGGCTCCTCCGCGCGACCCCCGTCGGACCCCGATGAGCGACTCCACCTCAAGGATGCGGAACGCCTCACGCAGCGTCGGCCGAGAGACGCCGAACTGCTCCATCAGGTTGACCTCGGACGGGAGCGTCTCGCCAGGCTTCAAGTCACCCTTGACGATCTGACGGCGCAGATGGGTCGCGATCAGCTCGGCCGTCTTCGGAGCCCGGAGCACGGTGCCGACCTGAGCCACGCCACGAACCAGTTCGCTCATGTCACCCATCCTATTCCTCTGGCCTGCTGCCGGCGCGGCCGCCGGCCGCGCAAGGGCCTCCTCCGAGGGTCACCGCATCCCGGTGAGCGCGCGGCCGATGATCTGGCGCTGGATCTCGTTGGTGCCCCCGTAGATCCGCTGGACGCGCGCGTCGAGGTAGGCCTTGGCGATCGGGTACTCGATCATGTAGCCGTATCCGCCGTGGAGCTGGACACACTTGTCGACCACCCGCGCCTGCACCTCGGTCGTGAACAGCTTGACCTTGGCGGCGTCGACGGCGGTGAAGCTGCCGCTGTTGTAGGCCAGGATGCAGCGGTCGAGCAGCGACTCGGCGGCCTCGAGCTCGGTGGCCATGTCGGCCAGCACGAACTGGGTGTTCTGGAAGCCCGCGAGTGGCTGGCCGAACGCGTGCCGCTCCTTGACATAGGTGATCGTCCAGTCGAGCGCGGCGGTGGTCGAGGCGACGGCGCCGGCGGCGATCGAGAGCCGCTCGAGGGGGAGGTGCCCCATCAGGTGGCGAAACCCGCCGCCTTCGGTGCCGAGCAGGTTCTCGTCGGGGACGAACACGTCGGTGAACGAGAGCTCGGAGGTGTCCTGTGCCCACAGCCCGACTTTCTTCAGATTGCGGCCGCGCTCGAACCCGCTCATGCCCGCCTCTACCACCAGGAGCGAGAAGGCGTCGGTGCCGCCAGCCGCGTCCGTTCTGGTCACCACGCACACCAGATCGGCCTGCTGTCCGCTGGAGATGAACGTCTTGGCGCCGTTGAGCCGCCAGCCACCCGGCACCTTCTGGGCGTGGGTGCGTACGCCCTTGAGGTCGCTCCCGGTGCCCGGCTCGGTCATCGCGACGGCCATGATGGTCTCGCCGGACGCCATGCCCGGCAGCCAGCGTTGCTTCTGTTCGTCGTCGCCCATCGCGGTGACGTACGGGATGAGGATGTCGTCCTGCAGGCTGAAGCTGGAGGCCAGGGATGCGGCTCCGGCACGGAAGAGCTCCTCGTAGACGACGTTGCGATAGCGCCAGTCGTCGAGCCCTGGGCCGCCGTACTGCTCGGGGGTCGTGAGGCCGATGACTCCCTGCTTGCCCGCTGCGAGCCAGACCTCGCGGCCCGTCGACTGCTGCTCGTCCCACTCATCGAGGTGCGGGGTGACCTCCCGGGCGACGAACTCGCGCACCATCGCGCGGTACTGCTCGTGGTCCTCGGTGTACAGGCCGCGCTCCATGATCGCTCCTTGTGCTCGTGACTGATGGGGAGGGTGAGGCTCAGCGAGGGGCGAAGCGCATGCCGGCGTCCAGACGCAGGCACTGGCCGTTGAGCATGCCGTTCTCGACGATCGAGCACGCGAGCTTGGCGTACTCCTCGGGCCTCCCCATTCGCTTGGGGAAGGCGTTGCCCTCCACCAGCGGCGGGATCATGTCCGCAGGGAGCCCCTTGACCGCACCGGTCTCGAAGAGCGAGGGTGCGATCGCCAGTACGCGCACGCCGACCGAGCCCAGGTCGCGGGCCATGGTCAGCGCCATTCCGGCGATGCCGGCCTTCGCGGCAGAGTACGCCACCTGCCCGATCTGGCCTTCGAAGGCGGCGATCGAGGCGGTGTTGACGAGCACGCCGCGCTCGCCGTCCTCGTCGGCTTCTCCCTGGCTCATGTGCCAGGCCTGCAGCCGGTTGAGGTTGAAGGTGGAGATCAGGTTGAGGTTGACCACGTCAGTGAAGGCGGCCAGGTCGTGCGGGCCGCTCTTGGACAGGGTGCGCTTGGCGATACCGCCACCGGCGGTGTTGACCGCGATGTGCAGCCCGCCCAGTTCGGACACCGCCGCGGCGAGGGTCTCCTCGATGCCGGTGTGGTCGGTGATGTCGCCCTCGAAGAACGACCCGCCGATCTCTGCTGCGACCTTCTCGCCCTCACCGCCGGGACGGTCGAGGATCGCGACCTTCGCGCCATGCGCGGCGAGCATCTCGGCGCTGGCGCGCCCCATGCCGGAGGCGCCACCGACCACGACGGCGTACTTGCCCTGGATCTCCATATGTCTGTCTCGTCTCTGTCTATCGGGGGTGGGGAAAGGTCAGAAGCCCAGGTCTCGGCCGATGATCTCCTTCATGATCTCGGTGGTGCCACCGAGGATCGTGGAGATCCGGACGTCCTGGTATGCGCGGGCGACGGGGTACTCGAGCATGTAGCCGTAGCCGCCGTGCAGCTGCAGGCACTGGTCGACGACCTTCTTGTGCAGCTCGGTGCACCACCACTTGGCCTTCGCGGCGTCGACCGCGGTCAACGTCCCATCGACGACGCGGTCGATGCAGGAGTCGACGTAGATCCGGGCGATGTCGAGCTCGGTGGCCATCTCGGCAATCGTGAACCGGTTGGCCTGGAAGGAGCCGATCGGCTGCCCGAAGGCCTCACGCTCCTTGGCGTACGTCATCGTCTCGGCGAACGTCTTCTCGGCTGCGGCGATGGCGGAGACCGCGATCGAGAGCCGCTCGGAGGGCAGGTTCTCCATCAGGTGGAAGAAGCCACGGCCCTCCGTGCCGAGCAGGTTCCCGGCCGGCACGCGACACTCGGAGAAGAACAGCTCGGCGGTGTCCTGGGCATGGTGGCCCATCTTCTTCAGCTTGCGGCCGCGCTCGAAACCGGGGGTGCCGTCCTCGACCACGATCAGGCTGAAGCCCTTGTGCCCGGCCTCAGGATCGGTGCGACAGACCACGATCACGGCATCGGAGAGGATCCCGTTGGAGATGAAGGTCTTCTGGCCGCTGATGACCCACTCATCGCCCTCGCGTACCGCCGAGGTACGGATGCCGGCCAGGTCCGAGCCCGCTCCGGGCTCGCTCATCGCGATCGCAAAGGTCATGTCGCCAGCAGCCAGCGCGGTCAGCCAGCGCTGACGCTGACCCTCGGTGGTCAAGCGCAGCAGATAGGGCGCGACGATGTCGTTGAGCAGCGTCAGCGCGACCCCGCCGCCGCGTCCGCGGGCGAGCTCCTCGGCCACGATCGCGTTGTAGCGGAAGTCGTCGATGCCCATCCCGCCGTACGCCTCGGGGACCGAGAAGCCGAGCACGCCCGCTTGGGCGGCAGCTTTATAGACCGACTTGTCGACGATCCCGGCCGCCTCCCAGTCCTCGGCGTGGGGTTCGACCTCGCGGGCGAGGAACTCCTTGACGAGGGACCGGAACTCTTCGTGCTCCTCGGTGAACACCGTGCGTGCCATCTACTGCCTACTTCCTAGCGGGTGAGCCGAGCATACCAGGACTTTCAGTGTAATCAGTTAACCGATTATGCGGTAGTGTGTCCTTTGCCAGGATGCGCTGCGCCCAGCAGGAAAGGAGTCCCGATGATCACCGGGCTGACCGAGGAGCATGAGGAACTGCGGGAGATCACCCGCAGGTTCCTCGCGGAGAAGTCGTCACTGACCCAGGTGCGGAAGCTGGCCGAATCCGGTGCCAACCGTGACGACGCGGTGTGGCACCAGATGGCCGACCAGCTGATGCTGCAGGGCATCGCGATCCCGGAGGAGTACGGCGGGGCCGGGTACGGACCGGTCGAGCTCGGTATCGTGCTGGAGGAGTTGGGTCGTGCGCTCACGGTGGCGCCCTATCTCGCCACGGTCGCCCTGGCCGGCCAGACGCTGACCACGTGCAGCGACAACGAGGCCCGCAGCGCATGGCTTCCCGGCATCGCCGAAGGTGCCGTCATCGCGACTCTTGCTGTCGCTGACGAGACCGGCGAGATCGACCCGGCCGGAGTCACCTCGGTGGCGACCTCGGCCGGCGAGGACTGGAAGATCACCGGCACCAAGCGCTTCGTCATCGATGGCGTGGGCGCCGACATGATCATCGTCGCTGCCAGGGCGGGCGAGGAGCTCGCCCTCTTCACCGTCAAGGGCGATGCCGAGGGCGTACGCCGTGAGCCGCTCGCCCAGCTCGACCCGACCCGCCAGGTCGCCACTGTGAACCTCGACAACGCCCTGGCCGTACGCATCGAGGACGACGCCACCGCCGTCCTGGCCCGCGTCGCCGACCTCGTCGCCGTGGCTCTGGCCGCCGAGCAGACCGGGGGAGCGGCCGCCACCTTGGACATGGCGGTGGAGTACACGAAGATCCGGGTTCAGTTCGGCCGCCCGATCGGCTCCTTCCAGGCGATCAAGCACCGCTGTGCCGACCTGCTCACCGAGGTCGAGTCCGCCCGCAATGCCGCCTTCTCCGCGGCCTCGCTCCTCACCCAGGACGACCCGGAGGGCCCGGTTGCGGCAGCTCTGGCCGCCGCCTGGTGTGCGACCACCTACACCCACGCCGCCAAGGAGAACATCCAGCTCCACGGCGGCATCGGCTTCACCTGGGAGCACGACGCGCACTTCCATCTCAAGCGCGCCAAGACCTCCGAGCTGCTGCTCGGCACCCCCGCCCGACACCGTGCCCGCGTCGCGGACCTGGCCGGGATCTGAGGAAGGACACGATGACCGTCACCTCCGAGAAGCACGCGCTCGACGCCGAGACCGACGAGGAGTTCCGCGCCCGGCTGCGCGACTTCCTCGCCGACAGCTCACCAGGCCCGCGACCGAAGGACCCGGGCGAGAAGGTCGCCTGGACGAAGGCCTGGCACGCCACCCTGGTCGACCACGGCTACGCCGGCCCGTCCTGGCCCCGCGAGTACGGCGGCATGGACCTGCCCTTCGCGCGCCAGGTGATCTACCAGGAGGAGATCGCCCGCGCCAGGGTCCCCGGCCCGCTCGGCACCGGCCTGGGCATCGTCGCGCCGACCATCATCAAGTACGGCACCCCTGAGCAGAAGGAGCGCTGGCTGCGCCCGATGCTCCGCGGGGACCTGGTCTGGTGCCAGGGTTACTCCGAGCCGGAGGCCGGCTCAGACCTGCCGGCGCTGCGTACCACCGCCCGTCGCGAGGGCGAGGAGTACGTCGTCAACGGACAGAAGGTGTGGTGCTCGGCCGGCGTGATCGCCGACGTTTTCTTCACCCTCGTACGAACCGGCACCCCGAAGTCGCGACAGAAGGGCATCACGTACCTGATCATCGACCGGCACGCCCCTGGCGTGACCGTTCGCCCGCTCAAGGACCTGGCCGGGGGCGCGGTCTTCGCCGAGATGTTCTTCGATGACGTACGCGTCCCGGTCACCGACCGGATCGGCGAGGAGAACGAGGGCTGGCCGCTGGTGCGGACCTCGCTGGGTCATGAACGCGCCGCCGGCGCGATGAATCAGGCCGCCACCTACCGCCGGATCCTGTCCGAGCTCGTCGACCTCGCCCGTGAACGCGGCCTCACCGTCGACCCGCTGGTGCGCGATCGGCTGACCGACTTCGAGATCCGGGTCCGGCTGATCCGCTACAACGCCGAGCGGATCATCTCCGGCATCCTCACCAAGGGCGAGCCGGGCGCCACCTCCTCGGTCTCCCGGCTGATGATCACCGCCTTCGAGCAGGATCTGCACGAGTTCGCCGTCGACATGCTCGGCCCCGACGGGATTGTCTTGAAGGCATCGGACCAGGCCGTCCAACGCGGCCGGTGGCTGCAGGGATTCCTGATGACCCGCGCCTCGACGATCGGCGCAGGCACTGCGGAGATCCAGCGCAACACCGTCGCCGAGCAGGTGCTGAAGATGCCGTACGACCCGGCGATGCCGCCGCGATGAGCGCCGTGACATCGCCCGTCGAGGGCGTCGATCTGGCGGCGGTCGCGCGCTGGATGGACGGTGCAGGGATCGGCTCAGGTCCGATCGCCGACATCGTCGCCATCAGCGGAGGCACTCAGAACGTGATGGTCCGGTTCACCCGAGACGGCGCGGGCTACGTGCTGCGCCGTGGCCCGCTGCGCCTGCGGCCGGCCAGCAACAAGGTGATCACCCGTGAGACCCGTGCCCTGCGCGCCATGGCCGGCACCGACGTCCCGCACCCCCGCTTGATCGCGGCCTGCGAGGACCCTGGCGTGCTCGGCGACGCCGTCTTCTACCTGATGGAGCCGATCGACGGCTTCTGCGCGGGCCAGGGGCTGCCCGAGCTGCACGCGAACGGTGCGGGCGTACGCCACCAGATGGGCCTCGAGCTCGCCCGGGCCGCCGCGACCTTGGCCGCCGTCGACCACGTCGCGGTCGGTCTGGCGGACTACGGTAGGCCCGACAGTTTCCTGGAGCGGCAGGTGCCCCGGTGGCGCTCCGAGCTAGCCTCCTTCGACGCTCTCGACGGCTACCCCGGTCCTGCCATTGGTGACGTCGACGGCGTCGCGGGCTGGCTCGACGAGTATCGACCCGTCACCTGGACCCCGGGAATCCTGCACGGCGACCTGCACGCATCCAACGTGATGTTCTCGCGCGCCGGGCCCGAGGTCGTCGCCGTCGTCGACTGGGAGATGTCGACCATCGGCGACCCCCTACTCGACCTCGGCTGGCTACTGGCGACCTGGGATCTGGGCGATGCCAGCCGCGACTTCGGTGGCTGCCTGATGGAGGCGGGAGACATCGCCACGCACCAGGAGCTGATCGCGGCATATGCCGAGACCGCGAAGGGGGGCCGCGCCGACCGCGACCTGTCCCGGATCGACTGGTACATCGTGCTGGCCTGCTTCAAGGCAGGGATCATCCTGGAGGGCACGCACGCCCGCGCCTGCGCCGGGCTGGCGCCCGTCGAGACCGGCGACCGACTTCACCACGCCGCTGTCCGCCTCTTCGAGCGGGCACAGCACATCATCAACGCCTGAGGGCCTAGGAGAGGAAATAGTGATCGACTTCGAGATCCCCAAGGAGACCGCCGAGCTGGCAGAGCGGGTCCGGGCATTCGTGACCGAGAAGATCGTGCCTTATGAGAAGGACCCGCGGCTGACCGTGCACGGCCCGACCGAGGACCTGCGGGACGAGCTGGTCGAACTGGCCCGCAAGGAGGGTCTGCTCACCCCGCAGGCCCCGGTCGAGTATGGCGGGCATGGTTTCACCCACCTGGAGCAGGCGGTGATCTTCGAGGCCGCCGGCTGGTCGACGCTCGGCCCGGTGGCGATGAACTGCAACGCGCCTGATGAGGGCAACATCTTTCTGCTCTCCAAGATCTGCACTCCCGAGCAGATCGAGCAGCACCTGGTGCCGATGATCGAGGGCCACACCCGCTCGGCGTTCGCGATGTCCGAGCCCGACGGGGCCGGCTCGGACCCCGCGCTGCTCTCCACCACCGCGGTCCTCGACGGGGTCGACTACGTGATCAACGGCCGCAAGTGGCTGATCACCGGCGCTGAGGGCGCCCAGACGTGGATCATCATGGCCGACCTCGTCGACGTCGGCCCGACGCTGTTCCTGTGCACGGGTGACACCCCCGGCATCGTGATCGAGCGGGTCATGGACACCATGGACCGCAATTATGTCGGTGGCCACAGCGTCGTGCTCTTCGAGGACCTGCGCCTCCCGGCCTCCGCTGTTCTCGGGGAGCCGGGCCAGGCGATGCGCTATGCCCAGCTACGGCTGGCCCCGGCCCGGTTGACCCACTGCATGAGGTGGCTGGGCGCTGCCTCGCGGGCCCAGTCGATCGCGGTGGACTACGCCAAGCGGCGTACGGCATTCGGCAAGCCGATCGGCGAGCACCAGGGTGTCGGCTTCATGCTCGCCGACAACGAGATCGCTCTGCAGCAAGCCCGACTGATGATCTGGTGGGCCTGCTGGACCCTCGACCGCGGTGAGCGAGGCCGCCACGAGTCCTCCATGGTGAAATCCTCGGTCTCCGAGGAGCTCTACAAGGTCGCCGACAGATGTGTCCAGGTGCTCGGCGGCATCGGCATCTCCGATGAGACCCCGGTCGGGATGATCTTCCGCGACCTGCGCGCCTTCCGCCTCTACGACGGCCCGACCGAGGTTCACAAGTTCGCCATCGCCCGTAGGATCCTGAGCTGAGCCGCCCGATGACCTTCGTGACATATGCGTACGACGCTGGTCTGGCTCGGATCACGCTCGCCGACCCCGACCACGGCAACTGCATCCACCCCGAGGCGGTCGCCGAGCTCCTCGAGGCCGTACACCGCGCCGAGAGCGATCGCGCACGGGTCATCCTGCTCGCTGCCGAGGGGCGGTTCTTCTCCGTCGGCGGGGACTTGGCTGGGTTCGCCGGCGCAAATGACATGGCGGCATACATCGAAAGGCTCGCCAATTCCCTGCACCGCGTGATCAGCGCGCTGCAGCGTTCAGAGGCCGTGGTCGTGTGCGCGGTGCAGGGCCCTGCCGCCGGAGCCGGGTTCCCACTCGCCGCCGCCGCTGACGTCGTCGTGGCGGTCGAGTCGGCGCGGTTCAGCCTTGGATACGGCAATGTCGGACTGAGCGTGGACGGCGGCAGCAGCCTCTTGGTCAACACGCTGGGGCTGCACACCACGCTGCGCATCTCCTTGCTGGGCGACTCACTCACCGCGCAGGAGGCCTACGAGGCCGGGCTGGTGACGCGGGTGGTCGCCGACACCGAGCTCAGCGGCGGTGTCGACAGGGTCGTCACCCGGCTGCTGTCGCTCCCCGCCGGCTCCCAGGCCGCGACCAAGCAGCTCGTCCGTGAGGCCGCGGGGCCGGCTCCGGAGTGGGCCCTGCGACGCGAGGCGCGCAGCATCCGCATCCGCGCCGGGACCAAGGACGCCCGGGAGGGTGTCACGGCGTTCCTCGACAGGCGTAGACCGAGCTTCGTTCACGACTGACCTTGGCGCCGCTCTGATCGAGCGTTGAGTGAACCATTGGAGAGGCGGGGAGAGCCTTCCGTGTTGCCGGCTGGCTCGAGCGCGTCTGTCAGATCCGGCGACCCGCGATGAACACCGCGCGTACGTGTTCAGCGCTAGGGCTCTGCAGCGCCGTCGCGAGCGGACGGTCCAAGAGCACCAGGTCGGCGGCACCGCCGACCTCGATCTGCTGCGGCGTACCGCCCGGATCGTCGGCCGGGGCAAGGTAAGCCGCGAGCGCGGCGGCGGGCGTGATCGTCTCGTCAGGGCCGAGGGCCTCCCCGTCCGGAGTACGTCGATGGGCTGCCGCGGCGATCACCTGCCACGGATCCACCGGTCCGTAGGGTGCATCGCTGGAGAGCGCGACGGGGATGCCGACGTCGAGCAGGGAGTGGCAACGGTAGAGATCGCCGTGCTCGTCGGCAGGTGTCCCGGCTGCGAACCGGTCGCCACGGTCGGCCAGGAACCCGGGCTGCGTCACCACGCGCAGGCCGCGCTCGGCGAGCATCGGCACGACCTCGGGAGGCACGACGGCCGCGTGCTCGACCCGGTCACCGGGGAGGCGTCCGGCCTCGTCCAGCGCGGCCAAGAACAGGAGCAGCGAGGCTGTCGTGACACTGTGCGCGGCGACCGGGCGGGAAGCGACGTGGGCGGCACGGATCTCGGCGACCAGCTGGTCGAGCTCGGGCAACCCGGAGTCGGCGAGGACGATCTTCCACGGGCCGGCGGCCAGACGAGACTCCCGCAGATCCGTGTCCAGCGGTGCCCCCAGCAGGGTCACGTGCTGCGAGAGGTCACCCGAGGACAGCGCGGTCCGGATCAGGTCGAGGTGGCTTCGGTCGAGGCGTGGGGTGGCGTCGGTGACCGAGGTGATCCCGAGAGTGGCCAGACGGCGACCGGTCTCGCGCAGCGACACGGGCGGCGAAGCGGGGAGGCGGCTACGCAGCCAGTCGTCAGCACGCCACAGTCGACCGATCGGGTCTCCTGTGGGACCGCGCTCGATGCCCGGGTGATCAGCCGAGGCAAGGTCGAGGGAGCTGAGCGCAGCCGAGTTGAGGAACCACACCGCACCGCTCGCATGCTGGATCCGCACCGGACGATCAGCATGGACCTGGTCGAGCACCTCGGCGTCGAGCGGCCCTGCCACATCCTCGTGATAGCCGACACCGCGTACCCATCCGTGCGCGTCGCCGTGAGCAGCGCCCAGTGCCTCCGCGAGGCCGTCTTCATCCCTCACCGCGGACGGTGTGCACCGTACGGATCCAAGGTCGGCGGCCATCGCCAGCAGGTGGAGATGGTGATCAGTGAGACCCGGCAGAAGGGCGCCGCCGCAGCCGTCCACGATCTCGGCTCCGCGGTCGTCGAGGACTGGCCCTATGGCATCTATCCGGCCATCAAGAGTGCGTACGTCGACCCGCTTGCCCGCGACCTCGACGTCACGCAGCAGAAGGCTCATCGGAGGACCTCGACGTTGTCGGCGCCGAGCACGCCAGCGGCATCCACCGATACCCGGGCCACGGGCTCCGCCACAGGAAACGATCCGGCATCACAGTCGACCCACCACATCGCACCCTCACGGCGTACGACGTGAGGCGCCGGCTCCCCGTCGGCGACCGAGGCGGCCACATGGTGCATGGAGACGTCGACGAGACGGGCCGTGGGGGAGGCGAGGGCCTCCTCGGCAGCCACTGCGGCAGCGACGCCGGCCAGCGGATCCGCGAGCGCGTCGCCACACGGTACGACGGCGTCATCGACGCGGACCGCCAAGCCTGCGCCGACCGCTACATCGTCGCCGAAGCCGATCAGCTCGGCGTGCCGTCCGTGGGCGGTGATCGAGAGCCATGATGTTCCGTCCGCGACCACCTCGGCGGCATCGATTCCGAGCTGGCGCAGAGCGCGGGGACGGGATGCCTCGACGACCAGGTCAGCAGAGCGCACCAGCTCCCGCAGCCGGGCCACATCTGCCGGGTCACCGAAGTCGAGGGCGACCATCCGGTGCCCGGCGTGCAGCAGGTCGAAGAACCGGGGCGGCCCGCGGCGAGCCCCTTCGGGCCGGCGCGTGCTCTCCACCTTGACCATCTCGGCGCCGCCGGCCGCCAGCAGATGCGCACACAGCGGGCCGGCCCACAGCGAGGTCAGGTCGAGGATGCGCGGACGATCCGACGGCTTACGCCGTGACCCGCCCTCGGTGACGAGCACCGGTTCACGCGTGGGCCCGGGCAACGACGAGGCGGTGGCCAAACCGAGGAGCTGTGCGCGATCAGCGGCCTGCTCGGTCGGAAGCAGGCTTGCCCAGGCGGTGAGCGCGAGCCACGGATCCCCGGCGACGTCACCCTCGACGAGTGCCGGCACCAGTGACAGGTCGTCGGTGCGCGCCAAGGAGAGCCCCAGCCAGCCGTCAGTCGTTCGCATCGTCCGGAAGGCCCCGCCGCAGGACCACGGAGCGTTGCGGGTGAACCCTGCGATCGCGGCACGCTCCCCGAGCAGGCGTACGTCGGGGAGCGTGGGTCGCCCGCCCGAGCGTGACTCGGCGAGCTCTGCCACGCGGCCCAGTGACTCCCGGACGAACGACGCCGCGCGCCCCGGCGCCGCCGTCGGTGGACCGTCGGTACTACCTGTCAACGCCATCGCACCGGAGGCCGCCCAGTCGCGCAGGGCTTCGGCCCGCGCGGCTGCGGTCGGCTCGGCGGTCGCGGGCCGGGCGTCGTCGCGCGGTGCCTCAGGCGCGGGCATCGACGAGCCCCCAGGCCAGGGCGGTGTCGAGGTCGAGCGGCCGGTTCGTCAGTGCCATGTGGGCCGTGCGCCAGCGCCCGACCCGACGGGTGATCGACACGGTTCCACCGGCCCCCGGGATCAGTCCCATGCCGAGCTCGGGGAGCTGGAACCATGTCCCGTCAAGTGCCTCGATCCTGCCGGCGAAGGCAGGCACCTCTATCCCGGCGCCGATACAGGCACCGTGCAGCTCGACCCGCATCCGGGTGCCCAGTCGTGCTCGCAGCCTGTGAATGGTCAGGCCCGCGCTCTGCTGCAGCCGGACCAGGTGGGCTGCTGCAACGTCGGGGGTCGAGCCGAACTCGGCGAGGTCGCCTCCACTGCAGAACGACGGCCCGTTCCCGGTCAGCACGACCTCGTGCAACGACTCATCGTGCGCCGCGATCGCGAGGGCATCGAGCAGTGCGTCGCGTACGCCGCGGCCGAATGCGTTGTGGCGCTGCGGCCGGTTCAGGACCACTGAGAGGTGATCGTCGGTGCGGGAGACCAGCACCGGCTCGTCGCCGTCCGGTGGTAAGGCGCCGACCGGCGTCGTCGCCCGCCAGGTCCGGAACTCGGGGCCCGCAAGCAGGGTGGAGTAGGCCAGCGACTCGACCACGAGCCCGTCCGCCACCTCGGCCCGGGAGGTCGCGCCAAGCACGCCGGCAAAGGTGATCGCGGCCAACGGAGCCGAGGCAACAGTCTCCGCCATCCGGTCCAGATCGCCCGGCGAGCCCGCGTGCCAGGACCGACCGGGCGCGTCGGGGGCGAGAGTCGTGGTGAGGGCATCGAGGACCGGCGCTGCTGCGACGGGCAGGGGCGCCGTCGCGTGACCGAGCAGGACCGGCGTACGCGCGGCCGTCAGTCGCTCCGCCACGCGTCTCGCAAGCGACCAGTCGGCGCCGTCGAGATCCACGACGACGAGCGGCCGCACCGGGCGCCCTGCGGGGTCGAGCTCGAGATCGCCGGCGCCGTCGAGCAGCTCTTCGAGTCCGAACGTCTCCACGCTCCGCAACGTAGCAGCGAAGGCGCGTTCCTCGATGACGTCCCGTAGATCGCGCCCGATGCTCTGGCATGGCTCCTCTTGTCCGGGCTCGTGCACCATGTCATAGTAAGCGCATAATCAGATAACTGATACACCGATATGTCACCCGCCCGTCCTGACAGGGGAAGCACATGACCAACGCCGTGATCGTCGACATCGTCCGCACCGGATCAGGCAAGGGGAAGCCGGGCGGGGCGCTGTCGGGAGTCCATCCCGGGGGTCTGCTCGCGCGGACATTGTCCGCCCTCGTCGAGCGCAACGACCTCGACCCGGCGATCGTCGACGACGTGATCGCGGGGTGTGTCGGCCAGGTCGGCGACCAGGCGTTCAATATCGCCCGCACCGCTCTTCTCACCGCTGGTTTCCCCGAGAGCGTCCCCGGCACCACGGTCGACCGGCAGTGCGGTTCGAGCCAGCAGGCGGCGCACTTCGCGGCCCAGGGCGTGATTGCCGGCGCCTACGACATTGCGGTCGCTTGCGGCGTCGAGTCGATGAGCCGGGTCCCGATGGGCGCCAGCGCCGTCGGCGGCGACGGCTATGCGCCGCTGGCCGACCGCTATCCCGAGGGGCTGGCCCACCAGGGGGTGGGCGCCGAGCTGATCGCCAGTCGGTGGAAGCTGGGTCGCGAGACGCTCGACGAGTACTCCGCACGGTCTCACCAGCGCGCCGCCGCCACCGCGGCTGCGGGTGGCTTCGCCCGGGAGATCATCCCGGTCGACCTCGGCGACGGGCGCAGCCACATCAGCGACGAGACCGTCCGGGCGGCCACGACGCCCGAGGGTCTGGCTGGACTGAACCCCTCCTTCGTGGACCCGGCGTTCACAGCGCGCTTCCCCGAGATCGACTGGATGATCACTCCGGGCAACTCCTCGCCGCTGACCGATGGTGCCTCGGCCGCACTGATCATGAGTGAGGAGAAGGCAGCCGAGCTGGGTCTGACTCCCCGAGCCCGGTTCCACACGTTCTCGGTGAGCGGCAGTGATCCACTGCTGATGCTGACCGGTGTCATTCCGGCGACGCAGAAGGCATTGCGGCGCTCAGGCCTGAACATCGACCAGATCGACGCCTACGAGGTGAATGAGGCATTTGCGCCCGTTCCCCTCGCTTGGCAGGCAGAGTTCAACGCCGATCCGGAGAAGCTGAACCCCCGCGGCGGGGCGATCGCCCTGGGCCATCCGCTCGGCGGCTCGGGCCTGCGCCTGATGGCCACCCTGCTCAACCACCTCGAGGACACCGGTGGCCGCTACGGCCTCCAGACGATGTGCGAGGGCGGTGGCATGGCCAACGCCACGATCATCGAGCGCCTCTGACCACGCGTGACCCGACCTCACCCTCTACAGAAAAGGAACATCATGAACCTCAACGGCAAGGTAGCCCTCGTCACTGGCGGTGCCTCTGGACTCGGTCTGGCCACCGTCAAACGGCTGCACGATGCCGGCGCCTCCGTGGTCATCGTCGACCTGCCCTCGTCAGCAGGGGAGAAGGTCGTGGCCGACCTCGGCTCCAGGGCCACCTTCGCGCCGGCCGACGTTCAGGACGAGGCGCAGGTGCAGGCCGCGCTCGACGTTGCCACCGGCCTCGGCCAGCTCGCCGTCACCGTGAACTGTGCCGGGATCGGCAACGCGATCCGCGTGGTCGGCAAGGACGGCAGTCCCTTCCCGCTGGCGGACTTCCGCAAGATCATCGACGTGAACCTGGTCGGCACGTTCAATGTGATCCGACTCGCCGCTGCGGCGATGGTCGCCCACACGGACGCCGACGGTGAGGAGCGCGGTGTCATCGTCAACACGGCATCCGTCGCGGCCTACGAGGGGCAGGTCGGTCAGACGGCGTACTCCGCCTCCAAGGGTGGAGTCGTCGGCATGACCCTGCCGATCGCGCGCGACCTGGCCCAGCACAAGATTCGCGTGGTCACCGTGGCTCCGGGCCTCTTCCTGACGCCACTGTTCGAGACTCTCTCGCAGGAGTACATCGACTCGCTCGGCGCCCAGGTGCCGCACCCGGCGAGGCTGGGCAGCCCGGACGAGTTCGGCGCCCTGGTCGGCCACATCGCGGAAAACCCGATGATCAACGGCGAGGTGATCCGCCTCGACGGTGCCATCCGCATGGCTCCGCGCTGATCCACCGTGCGTGACGGCCGGGCGGCCGCTCGCGATGGCCGCCCGGCCTCGGTTTTTCGGAAGAGTCATTGCCTTAATAAGTTATATGATTCTATTATTGTGATGCACGCCACACCATGCGTACCGACATCCACCAGTGTTTGGAAGGAACCCCGATGACCAGCCAGTCCGTAGGCAGGGGCCCGCTCGCCGGGCTCGTCGTAGTCGACGTCTCGACCACCCTGCCGGGGTGCCAGACCAGTCAGTTCCTCGCTGATGCCGGCGCCGACGTGATCATGGTCGAGCCACCCGGTGGCAACCCGATGCGGCGCGACCCGGGCTGGCCGGCACTGCTTCGCACCCGACGCAGCATCACCCTCGACATCGAGAACGACGAGGGCGACCTGAACACCCTCCGCGGCCTCCTGGCGCAGGCAGACGTGCTGGTCAGCACCATGCGCCCCACGACGGCCGAACGGATCGGCTTCACCCCTGATGCGCTCGCCGAGAAGTTCCCCCGCCTCGTGGCCGCGATGGTCACCGGATGGGGGATGGAGGGCCCTTTCCGCCACTACAAGGGCTACGAGGCTCTGATCAACGCGCGGTCCGGGCTCATGCACTCCAAGCGTCAGCTCAAGCTGCGACCCGGCCCGGCCTACGTCACCACCCCGTACGCCTCCTTCGGCGCGTCCCAGGGAGCAATCCAGGGGATCCTCGCCGCACTCCTCGAGCGCGAGAGCAGTGGCCTCGGCCAGGCTGTCGAGTCGAACCTGGTCCGCGGAGTGGCGGCGTACGACACCTACAACCAGTTCTACGAGCTGGTACTGCACCGCTACCCGGGTGCCTACCAGCCGATGGACACCGCCTACGACGACGAGGGCTATCCGCAGGCGTACCTCATCTATGCACTCCTGATCGCCGCCACCAAGGACGGCACCTGGCTGCAGTTCGCCCAGACCGCGCCTCGTCTGATGCAGGCCTGGCTCGTCGAGCTGGGTGTAGCCGCCGACCTGGCCGACCCGAAGTGGGAAGGCTTCCCGATGCTGCCCACCAAGGAGCTGCGCACCGAGTGGTGGGACAAGATGCTCGCCAAGGTGTCCGAGCGCACGCTCGAGGAGTGGCAGCACACGTTCGAGACCAACGGAGACGTGAGCGCCGAGACCTACCGCAGCCCCACCGGTTCGTTCGACCACCCGCAGGTCGTGCACGACAAGCGTGTGGTCGTGGTCGAGGACCCGGAGCTCGGACCGGTGCGCCAGCCCTCCAGCCTGCTCCACACGGCCGACGGACCCCTTGCTCGGTTCCTGCCCGCTCCGCGGGTCGGCGAGCACGCCGACGAGCTCACCGCGCTGGCCGCGAAGATCGTGGACGCCGTGAGTCCGGCCGGGGCGAGGCCCGACGGCCTGCCGCTCGAGGGCATCACCATTGTGGAGTTCGGCGTGATGTTCGCCGGGCCGTTCGGTGCGACCCTGCTCACCGATCTCGGCGCGCGTGTGATCAAGATCGAGACCCTCCAGGGCGACCAGATCCGCAACCTCGTCGCCTTCCCTGAGGCGGGCGGAGCCAGGGTGCTGCAGGGCAAGGAGTCCCTCGCTGTCGACCTCGGCAGCGAGGACGGACTCGCGATCGTGCACGAGGTGGTCAAGAGTGCCGATGTGGTCCTCCAGTGCTTCCGTGCCGGCGCGGCAGAGCGGAACAAGGTCGACGAGGCCACCCTCAAGCAGCTCAACCCCGATCTGGTCTACCTCAGCGCACCGGGCTATGGCGTCGAGGGTCCCTACTCGACCCGGGCTGCCTATGCGCCGTCCATCGGCGCCGCGTCAGGCATCTCGGCGACCGACGCTGGTGGCCTCCCGCACAGCCCCACGGACATCGACGACCTGCACAGGAGTGGCCGGATGCTGCACGCGGCGGGTGCTTGCCCCGCCGTCCAGGCCGACGGTGCTGCGGCGCTCGGTGTCGGCACGTCGCTTCTGCTCGGCATCCTGGCTCGGGCCCGCGGCGTAGCTATGGACGGCATGGTGGCGACCATGCTCGGAACCGCGCACCAGGCGTTGATCACCTACAACGCCGACTACGAGGGCAAGGGCGAGACGCCACACCCGGATCCTGACTTCTACGGTCTGAACGCGCTCTACCGCCTCTACCAGTCCAACGACGGCTGGGTGTTCCTTGCCGCCCCTGAGGCCGACGAGTGGGACGACCTGGTCAAGGGGCTCGCTTCCCATGTCGACCTCGGTGCCGACGAGCGCTTCTCCACGCCTGAGCTGCGTGTGGAGAACGACTCGGACCTGGCCGAAGTGCTGGCCGGCGTCTTCGCCAAGGGCGCGAAACGGGACTGGGAGACCGACCTCACTGCGGCCGATGTCGGCTGCGTCCTCGTTGCCGAGGAGAACTGTGAGTGGGTCATCCAGGACGACGAGTTCTTCGAGGCCGGCTACTCCGTCGAGGCGGTCAGCCCGATCTTCGACGAGCACCGCCGTACGGCCCCGTTGACTGCCTTCTCACGTTCCCAGGTCCAGGCGCTGGCGGGCTGCACCATCGGTCAGCACACCAAGGCGATCCTGGCCGAGATCGGCTATGCCGAGGAGCGCGTGGTCGACCTGATCGAGCGCAAGGTGGTCGGAGTCTGATCCGCTCCGTCCGTACGCCGTGAGGGGCGCCGGGGCTCGTATCGTGCGAGTCCCGGCGCCCCTCACTTCAGGTGGCCTCTGTGGTCGGTCCGCCGACCGCTCACTCGAAGAGCTCGACGACCTTCTTGTCATGGCCGTCGTACATGAAGAGGTACTTCGCGGCCACCTCCATGTGTGTGCGCCAGTGGGCGGCTGCCCCGTCGGCGTCCTTCGC
This sequence comes from Nocardioides panzhihuensis, assembly GCF_013408335.1. Taxonomy (NCBI): domain Bacteria; kingdom Bacillati; phylum Actinomycetota; class Actinomycetes; order Propionibacteriales; family Nocardioidaceae; genus Nocardioides; species Nocardioides panzhihuensis. The sequence continues at coordinate 190,505 of NZ_JACBZR010000001.1, forward strand.
CTCGACCAGATCGACGAGCTTGGAGTAGGAGCGGGCGGTCTTCTGGAATCGCGCCTTCTCCCAGGAACGGCTGGTCAGGTCCGCGGCGATGTTGATCCTGAAGTGCGTGGCGGCGATGTCGGCGAGCACCGCGCCCTGGATGCCCAAGGTGACGTTGCCGCACCGCTGCAGGATCAGCTCATGGAAGTGGTAGGTCGCCTGGGACCAGCGCGAAGCGTCCGGGAAAGCCTCTGGGCCGGCCTCGACGATCTGGTTCACGTGGTCGACGGCCGCACGCAGGTCGGCGAGGTCTTGCTTGGTCCGGGACTTGGCTAGGAGGCCGGCGCACACCGGCTCGGTCGCCATCCGCGCGTCGTAGACGTCCTTGATGGTCGCTCCCTGCAGCTGCAGGAGGAGACCGACGTGGCGGGCGGCGATGCCCGGGTCTGGCTCGAGGACCTGGGCGCCGCCGCGGGAACCACGGCGTACGCCGATGAGGGATTCCGCCTCCAGAATGCGGAAGGCTTCGCGCAGCGTCGGACGGGAGACGCCGAACTGCTCCATCAGATGCACCTCGGCCGGCAGTGTCTGGCCCGGCTTGAGCTCACCCTTGACGATGCGGTTGCGCAGATGGGTCGCGATCAGTTCTGCCGTCTTGGGGGCACGCATGACGGTGCCGACGCGGGCGATGGGCGCAGCCACGGTGCCATTGGTCGAGGCCTTCGGTTCAGACATGCAAATCATGTTACCGCGTTAACTGTTTCAAGCGCTTGTGCCGCGTGCCGGGAGTGTGAAGTGTGTCATGGTGCGCATTTTGGCAACCAAGAGTAAGATCATTAAACTGAATCAATGCGGGTGAAGGTGGTGGCAATGGGTCTGCTGGCGACGAGCTGTCGGCCTGCCCTGGCCGACGGGGTAGTCCTGTGACCATCGAAGTCCCGGATGAGCTGGCGGCCAGGGGGCCGGCGCTCTCGGCTCCGCCACGTCGCCCGGGCTCGATCCGGCGTACCAGCACGATCGACAGCACCTGGTCGGGAGGCTTGGGCGGCGACCTAGTCCAGCACGGCCGGGCTCGTGACCTTCTCACGGATGCCGATGGCGCGGCCACCGTGCTTGCAGAGGAGTCCATGCGACTCCTCGTGGGGCCCGACCGTCGGATTGCCGAGATCGCGGGGCCGCCTCGGAAGCCGGATCTCCTCGGGTTGGTCGGAGCTCCGACGGGCAGTGGATACCGGGCTGTGCTGGCCGAGACGGAGCCCGACGAGGTGGACGCGGCAACTCCGCTGCACCTGCTCCTCGACGACATCCCAGGGGCCGTCCTGGTCTCCGGCTTCGCCTTCTCCAAGTGGGTGCCGATCGACAAGCTGCTCGGGCCGCCAGGGCGACGCAACCTGAGGGTGATGACCGGAATCTGCACCGGATTCCAGCCGGGTTCGAGCGGGTTGGCGCCGGACGGCACTTCCCGATGGACCCACCGAACCCGTGGGGTCGCGGAGATCGACTCCATCGACGATCCACTCGGTTGGCATGAGGTGACCGAGCAGACCGAGGTGTCGATGCGCCGCTCGCGCCGGATCGACGTCACCGTCGAGGCTGGCACCGTCCTCGTCGACTCCTTCTTCCAGGACTCGAGCACCCTTCCCGAGGGCGGTCGGCAAGCGGTCCACGAGTACACCCTCACGGCCGAGATCGACCTGGCTACACGGACGCTCCGGGCGGTCACCCCTGTGGCGCAGGTCCTGCCGTACCTCGAGTGCCCGCTCGCAGTGCGCAATGTCGATGTCCTCATCGGGCTTCCGCTACGTGAGCTCCGTCCAGCGGTCCTCGACCTGCTCAAGGGAACCGCTGGGTGCACTCATCTCAACGACGCGCTTCGCGCCCTGGCCGACGTGCGCGTCCTTGTCGACAGCCTCGAAGCCATCAGCAACTGAGCACGACCACACCAACGGAGAGAAGTTATGACAGAAGCACTCATCGTCAGTGCAGTACGCACACCGATCGCCACGTCCTACAAGGGCAGCCTGCGCGATACTTCACCCGAGGAGCTCGCCGCGATCGTGGTCCGCGAGGCCGCGGCGCGCTCGGGACTCGAGTCGGACGCCTTCGATGACGTGATTCTCGCGGAGTCGCTCGCCGGAGGCGGAGACATCGCCCGCTGGGCCGCGCTGGCCAGTGGAATGCCCCGCGTGCCCGGGCAGTCGGTCAACCGACACTGTGCCGGCAGCCTGACCGCGGTCGGCAATGCCGCGGCCTCGATCCGAGCGGGCATGGACTCCGCGGTCATCGCCGGCGGTACGCACTCCTACTCGATGAATCCGACAGTCACGTCACGGGTCCCGGGCCAGGAGGAGCCGGTCGTGGGCATGCGTCCGTCCTTCCCCTACTACGACGGGGCCAATGACGATGTGACCCTCTCAGTCGGTTGGAACGTCGCCAACGAGGTCGACATCACCCGCGAGGAGATGGACGCGTGGGCGTTCCGCTCCCACCAGCGGGCAGTGGCCGCGATCGATGCCGGCCAGTTCGTAGATGAGATCGTCCCTGTCCCGGTCACCCTCGACGGCAACTCGTTCGACTTCTCGGTCGACGAGCACCCGCGCCGCAGCTCCACGCCCGAGAAGCTTGCCGGCCTTGGCCCGCTGCACCCCGAGATCGACGGTTTCTCCATCACCGCCGGCAACGCGTCCGGTGTCAACGATGCGGCATCCGCGCTGGCCATCGTCAGCGACGAGCGAGCCCGCGAGCGCGGACTGACCCCGCTCGCGCGTATCCGCGCCTGGGGCGCGGTCGGAGTGCAGCCCCACCTCACCGGCCTTGGTGGCGTCGACGCCATCCCGCTGGTGCTCAAGCGAGCCGGCATCGACGTCGCAGATGTCGACCTGTGGGAGATCAACGAGGCGTTCGCCTCGGTCCCGGTCGCGGCCGTGAAGCAGCTCGGCATCGATGAGGCCAAGGTCAACCCGTGGGGCAGCGGCTGCTCGCTCGGTCACCCCATCGCCGCGTCCGGCGGTCGGATGCTGGCCACCTTGGCCCATGAGCTTCACCGCCGGGGCGGCGGCATCGCCGTGGCGTCGATGTGTGCCGCCGCCGGTCAGGGTGGCGCCGTGGTCATCGAGGCCGTCTGACCCTCCTGCACCTGGATGCCCGGGACCCGTCGTACGAACAGGCGGGTGCCCGGGCATCACTCATCGCGGCCGGGCGTCCCGGGCCGGGCCCATCAGTCGATGCTGCTGACCGGGGCCTCGAGCAGCCCCACCCAGCCGTCGACGTAGATCTCGAGCTGTGCCTCGGTCACGTCGTGGAAGCTGCGGGCACGCTCACCGAGCAGGTTGAGGACACTGTTGTAGAGCATGAAGACGCGCCCGCGGCGGACCCGGTCGGGAAGATCGCTGAGTGCGGACTCGACGTACTGCTCGACGCCGTCCAGCGAGGAGATGCCGCTCGGTCCGGCCTTGCCGAGGCGCTGGCGCTGGTCAGGGTCGTCGCTGAGCCGGGCAAGGAGGGGCACGAACATCTCGCCCTCCCGGATGCTGGTTGCGAAAGGGCGGACCATGAGCCACACCGCCCCGCGGACGTCGAGCTCGCCACCCTCAGGCAGGAGCTCGGCAAGAAGGCGTTCTCGCTGGGCCGCCAGCCCAGGCTGGCGGTGCTCCAGGATCGCTTGGATCAGCCCGTCCCTGGAGCCGAAGTGATAGCCGATCACCGAGGAGTTGGACTGACCGGCCGCCAGCTGGATCTGCGCGATCGTGACGCCCTCGAGCCCGCGAGTCGCGAACAGCCTCTCTGCAACCTCGATGAGGAGGACCCGGGTGGCCTCGCCGGCAGAGTGTCGACGCTTGGTGGGTGCTGGGGTACTGGCCATGAATAGAAAGATAATGGATCCCCATTAAAAATCCTAGACATCTGAATCAGTTAGTGGAATCATCTATATCGCTGGGCGACCACCGACCTGCCGCACAGCAGCCCCGATCTGTTGGAGACGACCATGACCAAGATGTGGACCAACTCCGGTGACTCGCACTTCCTCGAGCCCGAGGACGTGTGGAGCTCCCGGCTTCCCAAGAAGCTCGCCGACCTGACCCCGATCTCGCAGAAGGACCCTGACGGCGAGTGGGAGACGGTCAGCGTCGATGGCCAGACCTTCCGCCGCAAGCTGCCCTCGTCGGCCGCGGTCCAGTTCGTCGAAGAGAGCCACAAGCCGCAAGGCGTCCGCGACCCGCGCGCCCGGCTGGCGGACCTCGATAAGGAAGGCGTCTGGGGCGAGGTCATCTTCCCGAGCCTGGGCATGTGGGCCTCGACGTTCCGCACGCCTGAGCTGCTCAAGGCCTGCATGCGGGCCAGCAACGAGTACGCGCTCGAGGAGCTCGTGCCCGTCTCCGACCGCTACATCGTCACCGGCCAGGTCTCTACTCTTCGCGTGGAGGACGCCGTCTCCGAGATCGAGTGGCTGGCCGAGAACGGATTCAAGACCGTCTTCCTGCCGACCACACCGCACCCGTCGGCACCGGACTGGCACCGCGACGACTGGGAGCCGTTCTGGGACATCTGCGACAAGGCCAAGATCATCCCCGCCTTCCACATCGGGACCGACCCCGTTGACATGACCTCGGGTGGGGCCGGCGTGGTCTACCGCGGCCCCGGCGGCGCCGTCATGAACTACACAGAGACCACGTTCTCCGGGCAGCGTGCCGCGATGAAGCTGGTCGGCGGAGGCGCGCTCGACCGCCACCCGGACCTGAACATCCTCATCTCCGAGGGCGGCGCCACCTGGATCCCGTTCCTCGGTGACCGCCTGCTCGAGGGCTACCGCCAGCACCACATGGCCGTGCGCCCCAAGCTCAAGCGGGACCCGAAGGAGATCCTGATGTCCCAGGTCTATGCCTCCTTCCAGCATGACGAGACCGCCGTTGCGGCGCACGACGCGATGGGCTACAAGAACGTCATGTTCGGCTCGGACTACCCCCACATGGAGGGCACCTTCGGGCACACCCAGAAGACCCTCGAGGGCCTCTTCGCCGGCGCCTCGCCGGAGACCACGCACCGCATCACCCAGGGCGCCTTCTACGAGCTCTTCCCGCACGTGCCGCCGGTTCCCGAGTCCACCGACGCGATCCAGGGCTGAGCGCGTGGCATCCAACGGCCTGCGCGACGTCGCCATCGTCGGCGTCGGCGCCACTCCCTATTACAAACGGGGTGAGTCGGTCCCCAAGACGACCACCCAGCTCGCGTGCGAGGCAATCCTCGCGGCCTGCGAGGACGCCGGCATCAACGTCAAGGAGATCGACGGCTTCGCCTACTACTCCGGCGCGGGCGCCGGCTACGGCGACAAGATGGACACCGCAGACTTCATGGAGACGCTCGGCATCCCCGAGGTCACCTTCACCGCGTCGCTCACCTCCGGTGGCGGCGGCTCTGCGGGGTCGATCGGTCTCGCCCGTGCGGCCATCGTGGCCGGTGACGCCACCGTGGTGGTGTCCGTGATGGCGCTGCAGCAGGCCAAGCAGCGTCTGGGCACGGTCTTCTCGGCTGTGGCGCCGGACCCGATCAACTCGTTCCTCCAACCCTCCGGGCTGGCCGGACCGGGACACCTGATGTCGGTGCTCGCGCGTCGTCACATGCACCAGTACGGCACCCGGCGCGAGGCATTCGCGGAGATCGCGATCTCCAGCCGGAACAACGCGCTGAACCGGCCCAAGGCCCGGATGAAGAAGCCGTTGACCCTCGAGGACTACTTCAACGCGCGGATGATCGCCGAGCCACTGTGTCTCTACGACTTCTGCCAGGAGACCGACGGTGCGGTCGCGGTGATCACCACCAGCATGGACCGGGCCAGGGACCTGAAGCAGAAGCCGGTTCCGGTTGTCGCGGTGTCCCACGGTGGCACCCGTGACTGGGGTCGAGCCTTCGCCTGGTTCGGGATGCCGGACGAGACCTTTGCATCCTCGGGCAACAAGCCGATCGCGGACCGCCTCTACAAGCAGGCCGGCGTGACGGCCCAGGACATCGACGTGGCCCTGCTCTATGACCACTTCACCCCGATGGTCCTCATGCAGATCGAGGACTACGGGTTCTGCGAGAAGGGCGAGGGTGGCGGGTTCGTGGAGAGTGGAGCCATTCGCTACTCGGCAGACCGCAAGGCCGGAAACATTCCGGTCAACACCCATGGTGGCCAGCTCTCCGAGGCCTACATCATCGGAATGACCCACATCCTCGAGGGAGTCGAGCAGATGCGCGGCACCGCGATCAACCAGGTCAACGACGCCGAGCTCGCGCTCGTCACCGGCGGCCCGGCCAGCCTTCCCGTCAGCGCACTGATCCTGGGGCGTGACTCATGAGCACGAAGACCCTCGCCACGGCGCTGCCGTCCGAGACAGTCCATATCACCACCAACCCGGTCACCGAGCCGTTCTGGCAGGCGGCCAAGGAGCGGCGACTCACGGCCGCCCAGTGCGCGGTCTGTGGCGCCTTCCGGATGCCACCGACTCCGTTCTGCCCCGAGTGCCAGTCGGACTCGATCGCCTGGCCGGAGCTCTCCGGCGCTGCGACGCTCTACAGCTTCGCGGTAGTCCACGGGTTCCCGGGCCTCCCGGACATCACCCTGGTGTCGGCGGTCGTGGACCTGCCTGACGCGCCAGGGGCACGACTGATCAGCAACATCATCGACATCGACCCGGACGAGGTGGAGATCGGAATGTCCCTCACCGTGGACTTCCACCCCATCTCCGACGACTGGCTGCTGCCCGTCTTCCGGGCATCTGGAAAGGAGTGACCGACATGTCCGACCATGACGAGGACAACTCGCTGCACGAGAAGCCGCTGGAGTTCCTGCAGTCGATTGCGAACACCGGTGGCTACTGCGACGGACAGGCGATCATCCCTGATGAGCATGGCGTCTACCGCTGCTGGTGCTCCTGCGGTCAGTGGGACATCGAGGCCTCCTCGACCGAGGAAGGCCTGCATGCGGCTCGGATTCACACCGGCAGCGTGCCTGCGTGACATCTGTGAACGAGAAGCATCCCGTCCCGTCTCCGATCGATGACCCGACCCTCGGGCTGGGCTCGGCGGAGCCGGGTGGGTTTCCGCAGGTGGACTCTTGGACCCTGCCGGCCGCACCCGAGGACGATCCCTACGGCGACATGGTGGCCAACCTCCGCTCGTTCCTGGACCACGTCGCCGCGGCCAAGCCGGATAACGCGACCGTCGCCGAGCTGGCCGGGGACCTCGCCGCGTGGCGCGCACGCCTGGCGCCGATGAGCGTCTCCGAGCGGGAACAGGTCTTCGCCCACCGGACCGACCTGCCAGGGCGCGGGCAGACTATGTCGCCCAACTTCGCCATCGAGGGCGGCGACCGAGACGGGGTCTGGGGCACCGTCACGTACGGCCGCTATTACCTCGGTGGCAACGGTGCCGTCCACGGCGGTGCCATCCCGCTGCTCTTCGACGAGGTGCTCGGCCGCTTGGCCAACTCCGCGGGGCGCAGCCCGTGCCGTACGGCGTATCTCCACACCGATTTCCGTGCCATCACGCCCGTCGGCCGGCAACTGTCGGTGCGCGGCTGGTTCGTCTCCGAGGAGGGCCGCAAGCGCGTCGTGCGCGCCGAGCTGAAGGACGGCGACACCCTCTGCGCGGAGGCCGAGGGCCTCTTCGTCGCACTCAACCCCGGCCAGCCCTGATTCTCGACTGGCCCGACAGATCCACGGAGATTCCCGTCATGACCCTCGATGTGGTCCGCCCTGCCCCGCACACCGATCACACGCTCGGTCTGGTCCCGTCGCCTCCGGTGCCGAACCCGGTCCCCGGATGGATCGAGCCGGACGGAGCCCGCGATGGATATCGCGAGCTGCTGGGCTCCGTGAACCGCTTCCTCGACCTGCTCGCCGCGGCCCGGCTCGACGAAGCGGGCAACCGCACGCTCGCCGCCGACCTGGATTCGCTGAGTGGGCAGCTCGCGAACCACTCGGTCTCCGAAGACGACCAGGTCTTCGCCCGACGCAGCGACCTGCCGTCTCGTGGGCAGACCCTCTGCCCGACGTACGTCGTTCATGAGGCGACGGCGGACACTGCGCGTGCCGCCATCACCTTCGGGCGCTATCACCTCGGTCGCAACGGTGCCGTGCACGGCGGATCCTTGGCCCTGGTCTTCGAGGACTTCATGGGCCAGTTGGCGATCCTGGGTGGCCGCACCTTCGCTCGCGCTGCCTACACCCATGTCGACTATCGATCCGTAACTCCGGTTGGAGTCGAGCTGGAGCTCCGGGGATGGTTCGTCTCCGAGGAGGGCCGCAAGCGGGTCCTTCGGGCCGAGCTCCGGGATGGCGACCGGGTCTGTGTGGAGGCGGAGGAACTGGTCATCGAGCTGCGCCCCGGCCAGGCCTGAGCCTGTTCGTACAGTCGCGTGAGGCAACTCTCACTCTCACCAGAAACAGTTCAATTGTCTATATGATTAACTTCATGGAATCGAATCGCTGCGGGAGGCCGTGGCAGGGAAGGACGGACCATGAAGATCGGCATGCCGATGGCATACTCCGGAGGATTCAACGAGACAGTCGAGGAGCTACGTGAGTTCGAGGCCGTAGGGCTCGACATCGTGCTCCTCCCCGAGGCCTACACCTTCGACTCGGTGAGTCAGCTCGGCTTCGTGGCTGCGAGGACCTCGACCCTCGAGATCGCCACCAGCATCCTCAACATCTACTCACGCACGCCCTCCCTCCTAGCGATGACCGCAGCCGGCATCGACTATGTCTCGGACGGCCGCTTCGTCCTGGGCATCGGTGCCTCCGGCCCCCAGGTCGTGGAGGGTTTCCACGGCGTCAAGTACGACGCCCCGCTCGGTCGCACCCGCGAGGTCGTCGACATCTGCCGACAGGTGTGGCGCCGCGAGAAGGTCGAGCACCACGGCAAGCACTACGACCTGCCGTTGACCAAGGAGCAGGGCGGCACCGGTCTGGGCAAGCCGCTGAAGCTGATCAACCTTCCGGTGCGCTCGAGCATCCCGATCGTGCTCGCCGCACTCGGCCCCAAGAACGTCGAGCTCGCGGCCGAGATCTGTGAGGGATGGGAACCCATATTCTATCTACCGGAAGCTGCCGGGGCCGCGTTCGGAGAGGCTCTCGCAGCGGGTGCCGCGAAGCGGCCCGCCGACCTTCCGCCGCTGCAGATCCTGGTCGACACCAAGGTCCTGATCAGTGAGGACGCCGACGTCATCGCTGCCGGAGAGCAGCAGGTGCGGGACCACCTTGCCCTCTATATCGGCGGCATGGGCGCGAAGGGAAAGAACTTCTACAACGACCTGGCCGCGCGTTACGGGTTCGGCGATGCGGCCGCGACGATCCAAGACCTCTTCCTGTCGGGCAAGAGGGCCGAGGCTGCCGGTGCGGTGCCTCCTGAACTGGTGCACGGCGTAGCCCTCATCGGAGCGCCGGGTCACGTCGCTGAGCGTGTCGCGGCGTTCGCCGAGAGCGGTGCGACGACGCTCAATGCCACGCCTCTCGCTGCGACCCACGAGGGCCGCGTGAAGGACGTCGCTCTCCTCAAGGAGTTCGCGTCATGAGCACTCTCACCGGACTCACCATCACCGTTCTCGGCGGCACCGGCCCGCAGGGCGGTGGTCTGGCCAGGCGCTTCGCCGCGGCAGGGCTGCGAGTCGTGATCGGCAGCCGCACGGCTGACAAGGCGCAGGCTGCGGCGGCGAAGCTTGCCTCGGTCACCGGAGGAGCCGTCACGGGTACGGACAATGCTCGCGCGGCCGCGGCGGGTGACGTCGTGCTGGTCGTCGTGCCCTGGGGTGGGCATGCCGAGATGCTCAAGGAGTTGGCGCCGGACCTGGCCGGAAAGGTCGTCGTCGACTGCGTGAATCCCCTCGGCTTCGACAAGCAGGGCGCCTATCCGCTCCACGTCGAGGAGGGGTCGGCGACCCAGCAGGCGGCAGAGCTATTGCCGGAGAGCACGGTCGTGGGCGCATTCCACACCGTCAGTGCCGTCCTGCTCGACGCGCCCGATGAAGAGAGTGTCGACACCGACGTTCTCGTGCTCGGGGACGAACGTGAGGCGACCGACCTGGTCCAGGCGCTCGCCGATACGATCCCGGGCGTTCGCGGTGTATACGCCGGGCGTCGTCGCAATGCCCATCAGGTCGAGGCGCTGACTGCGAACCTGATCAGCATGAACCGCCGCTACAAGGCGCACGCAGGAGTGCGGGTAGCCGACATCTGAGCGACACGCAGTCGCGCACCTGGCCGGTTCCTCCCGGACCAGGTGCGCGTCGGCATGCGTGGCTGGCTCAGGTGCGACGGAGGCGCAGCAGGCCCTCCTGTGCTGTGGATGCGCAGAGTCGACCGGAGCGGTCGAAGATCTCGCCGTAGCAGAGCGCACGCGCCGAGCCGGCCCAGCGGCTGGTCATGTCGTAGAGGAACCATTCGTCCACTCGCATCGGCCGGTGGAACCAGATGATGTGGTTCACCGTGGCGAACTGCATGCCCTTCTGGAGGGTCCTCCGGTGTGGCCCGAGGGACGTCGAGAGCAGGAGCATGTCGGAGGCGAAGGCGAGCCCGGCGACCTGGGACAGGTCGTCGTCGGGGATCGCCTCTCTGCTCCGTAACCAGGCTCGTTGTCGCGGGTCGCCCACGACGCCTCCGGCGGCGCGGCTCCTCGTCGGGAGCTCGGGAAATCGGAACTCGAAGCCGGACATCTCTTCCAGGTTCTGGATCCAGGCCAGGTTCTCCCCGGGAGGGAGCATCTCCGCCGGCAGTGAGAGCTCCTCAGGTGCTGGTGAGCGAACCTCTCCGACCTGGTGCTCCAGCCCCGCCTCCGGCTTCTGGAACGAGGCGGTCATGGTGAAGATGACGCGATCGCCCTGGGCCGCATCGACCGAGCGTGTCGTGAACGACCCGCCGTCCCTCACGTCCCTAACCCTGTAGTCGACCGGAAGGGAGGTGTCGCCGGGGAGGAGGAACCACGTGTGCGCCGTATGGATGCTCCGGTCCTCGGGGACGGTGAGCGCGGCCGCATGGATGGCCTGGGCGGCGACCTCGCCACCGAAGGATCGGGTGCTGGGACCCGGATGCGCAGGACCCCGGAACTCGCGCTCCCCAAGTCGTTCGGGGCTGATCCGCTGGGCCACGGTCAGCCGCGGCAGGGTGTCGTCGAGGGTCATGGGTAAACAGTATTAACAGTTAACTGTATTGGCAATGTTCATCAGTGCAGCCCGCCGTCGACCCGGATCAGGGCGTCGGTGGTGTAGGACGAGGCCGGACTGGCCAGGTAGAGCGCTGTCGTGACGACCTCCTCGGGTTGACCGGGTCGGCCGATGGAGCTGTTGGTCCGCTCTCGGGCCTCGGCGGGCCAGGCGTCCGCGATGTCGGTGAGGAACGGTCCGGCGGAGATGGTGTTCACACGCACCGTCGGGCCAAACTCCTTGGAGAACGCCGTGGTCAACGCGTTCAGTGCGGCCTTGGACGCGGCGTACGTGCCGAAGAGCGGGTCGGGGTGGAGCGCGCCGGACGACGACACGTTGATGATCGAACCACCGTTGCCGGCAACGATGCGCTGACCGACCAGCGCGGAGAGCCGGAAGGGGCCCTTGAAGTTGACCCCGACGACCTTGTCGAACAGCTCCTCGGAGGTCTCTGCCGACGAGGGCGCGAGGGGTGACATCCCGGCGTTGTTCACGAGCACGTCGATCTGGCCGAATGCGGCGTACGCCGTCTCCACCAGGGCGTCGATGCCGGCCCAGTGGCCGACGTGACAACCGACCGCCAGAGCGCGGCGACCGATCCCTTCGACCTCTTCGGCGACAGCCTCGCAGGCCCCGACCTTCCGGCTCGTGATGACTACGTCGGCCCCGGCCCGTGCGAACGCAAGGGCCATCTCCCGGCCCAGGCCGCGCGAGCCGCCAGTGACCAGGGCGACCTTGCCGGTGAGGTCGAATGGGTGTGCTGGCTCCGTGGTGCTCACAGACCGAACTCCTGCAGGGCGGCGGAGTGCTTCTCGCGAGCTGCCGAGAGTCGGGTGGGGACGTGCTCGCTGGGAAACAGACCCTCGGCAGGCTTGTAGCCGCGAAGCACCTGCTTGGCGACCGTCATCTGGTGCACCTCGGTCGGGCCGTCGGCCAGTGCGAGCTGGGGGACCGAGGCCCACCAGTGCGCCAAGGGCGTCTCGAGCGTGGTGCCCAGCGACCCGTGCATGTGGAGCGTGCGCTGGATGATGTCGTGCATCACCCGGCTCATCTGGACCTTGCACATGGCGATGTCGGTGCGCGCGGCACCGTGCGGCAGGTGGTCGATCTTCCAAGCGGTCTGGAGCACGAGCAGGCGGAACTGTTCGAGCTGGATCCACGAGTCGGCGATGACCTGCTGCACGGACTGCTTCTTCGCCAGCGTCTCGCCCTGGGTGGTTCGCGACAGGGCGCGCTCGTTCATCATGTCGAAGGCCCGTCGGCAGACCCCGACGGTGCGCATCGCATGGTGCACCCGCCCGCCGCCGAGGCGGGACTGGGCGACCTTGAAGCCCTCGCCGGGGCCGCCCAGCATTGCGTCGAACGGGACCCGGACCTGGTGGTAGCGGACGTAGCCGTGGATGCCCTCGTCCAGGTCGTCGCGCTCGCCCAGCACGGACACGTTGCGGATGATCTCGATTCCTGGCGTCTCAGCCGGCACGACGATCATCGACATCCGCTCGTAGGGAGCTGCGTTGGGGTCGGTGACGGCCATGACTATGAAGAACGACGCGTAGCGGGCGTTGGAGGAGAACCACTTCTCGCCGTCGATCACCCAGGAGTCGCCGTCGCGCCGGGCGCTACAGATGAACTCCTTCGGGTCCGAGCCGGCCTGGGGCTCAGTCATGGAGAAGCAGGAAACGATCGTGCCGTCGAGCAGGGGCTGGAGGTAGCGCTGCTTCTGTTCGTCGGTCCCGTACATCGCCAGGATCTCGGCGTTTCCCGTGTCGGGCGCGGCGGTCCCGAAGACGGTGGGGGCCCAATAGGAGCGGCCGATGATCTCGTTCATCAGGCCGAGGGCGAGCTGTCCGTATCCGGGGCCGCCGAGCTCCGGGCCGAGGTGGCAGGCCCAGAGCCCCTGCGCCTTCACCTGCTCCTGGAGTGGCGCGAGGATCGCACGAGAGGCTTTGTTGTTCACATCGTACGGATCGCCGCCGTGCGGGAAGAGCAGGTCGAGCGGCTCGCACTCCTCGCGTACGAATCGCTCCATCCAGTCGAGCTTGGCCTGGAAATCCGTTTCGGTGGAGAAGTCCCACATCTTGCACTCCTTGACAGGGCGGATCGGATTCCTGCAATCTAGAACGAAATTCTGCATATTTCAATACATGATTCTGAAGAGGTGCCCATGGACGAGTTGCTTGCTGGACTGCGACTGCGACTGGAGAAGGCAGTCGCGGGCTGGTCGCCGACCGCATCAGTGGTGGGCCTCGAGCCTCTGACCGGCGGCTCGTCGAGCCTGACGTTCATTGCCGAGTTGGCCGGTGCGGAGCACGAGCGGGTGGTGGTGAAGATGGCCCCGCCGGGCCTTCCTCCCGTGCGCAATCGTGACGTCCTGCGGCAGTCCCGTTTGATGCGCGCGCTCGAGTCCGCGCCACAGGTCCTGATCACCCGCTCGCTCGTCGAGGTCGAGGCGGACTCGCTCGAGGCTCCGCCGTTCTTCGCCATGGACCTGGTGCCGGGGGAGTGTGTCGAACCCACCCTGGAGCGGCACGCCACCCGTCCGTCACCGAAAATCGTCGAAGCGCGTGCGTACGACGCGGCCCGCGCCCTGGCCGCTCTGCACACGGTCGAGCCATCGGCCGTGGGCCTGGGCGGCGAGGTCGCGATCACCATCGCCGATGAGATCCAGCGCTGGCACAAGGCATTCACCACCGTGCCCGCGGAGTTCCAGGGGGAGTTCGAGCGCGGGGCCCAACTTCTCTACGACACCGCGCCTGCGGGGCTCGCGCCGGTGATCGTGCACGGTGACTACCGGCTCGGCAACGTGCTCTGCCTCGAGGGCCGGGTCACTGCGATCATCGACTGGGAGATCTGGGCGCTCGGCGATCCGAGAACCGACGTCACCTGGCTCACCTTCTTCACCGACGAAGGAGCGCACCCGGCGGCGGAGCCTGGACCGCCCGCAGGCATGCCGGGCAAGAAGGACCTGATAGCCGCCTACGAGGCGCACGCTGGCCATCGGCTGCCCGACATGGACTGGTTCGACGCGCTCACGAAGTACAAGGAGGCTGCCGCAACGGCTCTCCTACTCAAGCGTGCGATACCCGCCGGCGAGCTTCCGCCGCCCATGGCCCGGATGGTCGAGGCGGTTCCTCGTCTCGTCACCGAGTCGATCGCGGCAATCTCCTGACGCCACTCCGGAGTCTGGACTGCGGCGGTCCGCCGGGGCGGTCGAGCCTCGTCAGGGCCGGCCCAGCTCGGACATGGCCATGTCGAGCAGGTGCTCGAGGTCGGCCCGCCCCCCGGACCTGCCCCACATGACGACTGCCGTCTCCAGGCAGCCGATCGCGGCTGCGGCGAGAGCTGCCGGTCGCGGGTCGTCATCGAAGGAGGCTCCGAGCCGGCTGGCGATCTCGGGAGCGAGCAGTGACCGCCACTGGGCGCGCTGATTGAGGCCGGCCGCCCGCAGGGCGCCGTTGTAGACCTGCAGCTGTGCCAGTCGGAATGTGGTGCCGTCGGAGCCGATGTCGGACGAGCCTCGCCGGACAACCTCGAGGAAGCCCTGGTGCAGCGCCTGCCACGCAGATTCGGAGGAGGGGCGGGCGCGGACCTCCGCGACCAACTCGTGGCCCTTCTGTTCGAACTGGCCGAGGATGACTTCGTCCTTGGTCGCAAAGTAGCGGAAGAAGGTGCTGCGTGAGATGCCCGCAGCTGCGGCGATCTGGTCCGCGGTGGTGCCCTCGAACCCGTGGTCGGTGAAGAGCCGGAGGGCCACCCGTGCGATCTCCTGCCGGGCAGCGTCCTTTGCGCGCTCTCGGATGTTGGTGCTGCGGGTCGTCGCTGTCTCCATGGGTAGATGATACTCGATTTCTCCCTTGACACTCAGTCTCAATGCGAGCATATAGTGAACTTATTCGTTGATATGGAGGTTCACCGTGGACAAGCAGGACCTTGTCGCCTTCGAGACCGGCGTCGCCGGGTTGCTCGCCAAGTTGTGGGGTGACGCGACCACCCCGGGAACCGCGAAGACGCCGGACGCTCGACAGCTCTGGAAAGAAGCAGCGGCCCAGGGCTGGTTCGACCTGGACGGTTCGGTGGACGCTGTCCTGGCTTTGCAGCGCCAGCTCGGTCGGGTCGCTTGTCCGTTGCCGGTGGGTGATGGATTCGTCGCGGCCAGGTTGGTCCCTGATCTGGGCCCGGGGGTGGCGTCGGGTGACCTGCGAGTCGCCGTGGCGCCTGCTGGCGTCGGCGACCAGGCGTCGCACGTCGAGTTCGCCGACGCGCTGACCCATGTGCTCGTGGTCGATGCCGCCGACGGCAGCGTCGACCTCAGGCCGGTGACCTCCAGCGCGCCGACGCCGGGGCTGGCCAGGCCGACGTGGTCCGCGGTCGCCCTAGGACCGGTGGAGATGTCCTCGACCGTCGGACCCGAGGAGATCGAGGCGGCACTGGTCCTGGTCCGCCTCGGCCTCGCGACGCGCGCCCTCGCTGCGGCACGGCGCACCCATGAGCTGGCCATCGAGCACTCGAAGAACAGGGTCCAGTTCGGCAAGCAGATCGGCAGCTTCCAGGCCGTCCAGCAGCGCACCGCGAGCTGCCACATCGACGTGACGGCGGCGGAGCTGCTGATCGAGAGGGCGGGCGAAGCGTGCCTCGCGGGCACCGCGGACTGGACGCTCAGTACCGAGCTGGCCACCGACTTCACCACGGCTGCTGCACGGCGCATCCAGTTCGGTGCCCACCACACTTTGGCCGCCGTCGGCTACTTCGAGGAGCACGAAGGACCGTGGCTGTTCCGCCGAGTGCACGCCGACATCGCCAGGATCCCGGCCTTCGAACCTGGTTCCGGCACCACCGTCGACCGTCTGCTCGAGGGAGGGGCAGGCCTGCCCGACTTCACCCTCGACGAGGTGGGCGAGAGCTTCCGCGCCGAGGTCACCCGGGCCATCGACGACCTGCGCGGGCCGCGTGGGCGTGACGACTTCGACGAAACGGAGGCGATCGCCGACTTCGCTGGTCGGGGCTGGTTCGGCGTGGGGTGGCCGGAGGCGTACGGCGGCCGCAGTGCGTCCTTGACCGAGCAGGTGGTGCTGCACGACGAGATCGCCTACAACCGGGTGCCGGTCAAGTGGACACTCTCCTCGGTGATGCTCTTGGGCAACTCGATCCTGCTGCATGGCACCGAGGAGCAGAAGGAGCGGTTCTTCCCGATCATCCGAGCCGACAAGCTGAAGTACTGCCTCGGCTACAGCGAGCCCGAGGTTGGTTCGGACCTGGCTTCGGTGGCCACCCGTGCCGTCCGGTCCGGGGACGACTGGGTGATCAACGGTCAGAAGATCTGGACCACGAACGCACACACCGCCAAGTACATCTGGCTGGCCACCCGCACCGACCCCGAGGCGAAGCCCCGTCACGCCGGGATCACGATGTTCCTGGTTCCGATGGACACACCCGGCATCACGGTGCAACAGATGACCTCGCTCTCCGGTGAGGTCTCGTGCGCCGTCTTGCTCGATGACGTACGCGTTCCGGACTCGGCACGCGTCGGAGACGAGAACGGTGGCTGGAAGGTGATCACCAACGCCCTTGTCGGCGAACGGATCTCGATGGGCGGCATCGCCACCCAGTTGCACCGGCAGCTCGACGACCTGTTGGTCTCGCTGCGCGCCGACCTTGATGGCCTCGTCGGCCCTCGGGGCTCCGCGGGCCGGACGTCGTTGCGGAGCATGGTCGCCAACCTGCAGGCTGCCCCGTGCGCTGGTGGCCTCCGCGATCGGTTCGGGGGCGAACGCGCGGGCAAACCCCCTGGCCGGCCCGATGGCCGGGGTCTTCGGCGGCGAGCTCGCCGAGACCTGGAGCGAGTCGCTGCTCGACCTGCTGGGCCCGATCGCCCTGTTCGACGGCTCCAACCCCGGGGTGCCGGGCGCAGGGGACGTCGAGCGGCTGCTGCGTACCTCGATCATGTACGTCGTCGGTGGCGGCACCAACGACATCCAACGGGGGCTCATCGCCCGCGCGCTCGGCCTTCCCAAGTGAAGCCACCACCGAACTCCCAGGAGAGACCATGAACGTCGAGATCACACCGGAGCGGCTGCGCTCTCTGTTCCGCCCGCGCAATGTCGCGCTGGTGGGCGCTTCCAACAAGTCGAACTTCTCGTTGGGCACCTACACGAACCTGACCAACTTCGGTTTCGGGGACCGGACCTTCCTGGTCAATGCCCGCGGCGCTGAGACGCACGGGCAAGCGACCTACACGTCCTGCCAGGCCATCGGGGAGCCGGTGGACCTGGCGCACATGATGGTGCCTCAGGCGGCAACGCTCGACGCGCTCACCGAATCTGCGGCCGCCGGCGTACGCAATTCCGTAGTCCTCTCCTCCGGCTATGGCGAGACGGGTGAGGAGGGAACGGCTGCCCAGGCCGAGCTCGTCGCGCACGCGGAGTCGTTGGACGTGGCCCTCCTCGGGCCGAACATGCTCGGCTTCGTGAACTTCGTCGACGGCGTCTCCGTGATGCCCGGGCCCGTTCCTGTGCAGCCGGCGGGTCCTGTCGCCCTGCTGTCGCAGAGCGGTGCGAGTGCGGCGGCGATGTCCGAGTTCGCGACGACCTCGGGCGTCGGACTCTCCTACATGGTCACGCTCGGCAACGAGGCGATGATCAACGCCGCCCACGTCATCGACTTCCTCGTCGACGATGAGACCACGAAGGCGATCGCGCTTTTCCTGGAGGCCGTTCGCGACCCCGAGACCTTCCGTCGCGCAGCATTGCGGGCGGCCCGCGCCGGCAAGGCGATCATCGTCCTGAAGGTCGGCGCCAGCGACCTGTCCGCGAGGAGCGCGGCCGCCCACACCGGCGCCCTCGTGGGTGACGACAAGGTCGTGGATGCCATCTTCGAGAAGCTCGGCATCATTCGGGTCGACACCATCGAGGACATGATGATCACCGCCGGTGCAGCGGCCCACCTCGGTCCCCTCCCGACGTCCGGAGTCGGCATCGTGTCCTTCTCCGGCGGCGCCTGCGACATCCTGGCCGACCGGGCCGCGGACCACGGCGTCTCCATCCCTCCTCTCGGCGACGCGGCCATGGAGTCCATCGGCGAGATCGCCTCGGCCTTCGGGCTGGTCCAGAACCCGCTCGACGTCACCGGCGCGGCCGTGATCAAGCCGGACATGTTCACCACCGCCATCGTGTCGATGTCCAAGGATCCCGACATCGGCGTCGTCGCGGTCGTCTGCCCCCTGCCGACCGCAACGGACACGCTCCCATGGCGTGGCATGCCGATGGCCCGCGCCATCGGGGCGGGCGTCGAGCTCGCCGAGTGTCCGGTGGTCTGGGTCAACCAGGTCATGGTGCCGAGCAACGCGACGGTCCGCACCGTGATGGAGGAGGTCGGGGTTCCCTACGTGATCCCGGGACTGAGCCAGTCCATGATCGCGCTCGGCGCGATCGGTCGATGGTCCGAACGACTGCGAGAGCTGGCTGCGTCCGAGGAGCACGAGAACGCCCCGCTCGCGTTGGCAGCGACAGAGTCCCGGACCGGCAACTGGTCCGAGGCGGAGGCCAGGAGGCTGCTCGAGTCGGCCGGGATCCCCGTCGTGCCTGCCGTACTGGCGACCACTGCAGACCGGGCCACGACCGCGGCCGAGGAGCTCGGGGGGGCCGTGGCGCTCAAGATCGTCTCTCCCGACATCCTCCACAAGAGTGACATCGGTGGCGTTCGGCTCGGTGTCAGCGGACACGACGCTGTGCGAGAGGCGTACGACGCGGTCATCGCGGCGGCGGAGTCCGTGCCCGACGCCAAGGTGGACGGCGTGCTGGTCTCACCGATGCGCAGGCCGGCTCCAGAGCTGCTCGTCGGAGTCGTGCGCGATCCGCAGTGGGGTCCGATCCTCGCCGTCGCGATCGGGGGAGTCCTGGTCGAGGTCCTCGACGACTCCGCGCTCTCCCCGTTGCCGGTCACACCGGACAAGGCGAAGCGGATGCTGCGCGGCCTGCGGGCTTCGGCCGTGCTGGACGGCGTACGCGGTGGCGTGCCTGCCGACCTCGACGTGTTGGCGACCGTGATCAGCCGGATCGGCGATCTGGCGCTTGCCCTCGGTGACGACCTCACGTCGCTGGAGATCAACCCCCTTCGGGTTGAAGGAGACCTCATCGAGGCCCTCGACGCCGTCGTCGAGTGGAGGACCAAATGAGCACGCTGCCCCCTGACACCCCCGTGCTCGTCGGCGTCGGCCAGGCCGCGGAGCGAATCGATGCCCCCGGCTACGAGGCGCTCTCCGGGGTCGGCCTCGCGGTGAAGGCCGCGCGCGCTGCCTTGGCCGACACCGGGGTCGACGCGTCCATCGTCGCGGACGTCATCGATACGGTGGGCGGGATCCGCCAGTTCGAGATCTCCTCCCCCGGAGCCCAAGCACCGCTCGGTCGCTCCGACAACTATCCACGGTCCGTCGCCGGACAGATCGGCGCCGAACCGCGCCGAGCAATCCTCGAGGTCGCCGGTGGACAGGGGCCTCAACACCTGCTGACCGAGCTCGCCGGCGAGATTGCCGCCGGCCGCAGCGAAGCCGCGCTCCTGTTCGGCTCGGAGGCGATCTCCACCGTTCGCCACCATGCACGCGCCGAGGAGAAGCCGGACTTCACCGAGGCCGTCGGCGGTCAGCTCGAAGACCGTGGGCTGGGGCTCAAGGGTGTCTCCAGCCGGCACCGCGCCCAGCACGGCATGGTCGACGCACCCAGCACGTACGCGGTGCTGGAGAATGCGCGCCGGGCTCGCCTGGGTCAGAGCCGGTCGGAGTACTCCGCCTCGATGGGCCGACTCTTCGAACCGTTCACCCGGGTGGCAGCCAAGAATCCGTACGCTGCCGCGCCGGTCGAGCGCTCGGCGGAGGAATTGGTGACGGTCACCGAGCGGAACCGGATGATCGCCGATCCCTATCCTCGGTTCGTGGTCTCCCGCGACCAGGTCAACCAAGGCGCTGCCGCGCTGGTCACCTCTGTCGCCACAGCGGAACGCCTCGGCATCCCCCAGGAGAAGTGGGTCTTCCTGCACGGGCATGCCGACGCCTTCGAGCGCGAGATCATGGAACGCCCAGACCTTGGCGTCAGCCCCAGCGCCGTCCGTGCCGCGTCAGCCGCCCTGGAGATGGCCGGCATCTACGCCGAGGATGTCGCGTGCTTCGATCTCTACAGCTGCTTCCCCATCGCGGTCTCCAATGTGGTCGAGGGCCTCGGCCTGGCGCACGACGACCCGCGCGGATTCACCGTGACCGGCGGGCTGCCCTTCTTCGGAGGAGCCGGCAACAACTACGCGATGCATGCCATCGCCGAGACCGTGCAAAGGTTGCGGGACGATGCCGGGACCTTCGGATTCGTCGGCGCGAACGGCGGATCACTCAGCAAATACTCCGTCGGGGTCTACTCGACAACTCCGGTGGCCTGGCGATCCGGCCGGAGTGCGGCGCTGCAGCGCGAGCTTGACGCCGTGCCCTCCGTGCCCGTGGTCGAGCAGGCAGACGGCCCGGCCACGATCGAAAGCTTCACCGTGCGCCACGGTAAGGACTCTCGCGCCGGCATCGTCATCGGACGCCTCGATGCGACCGGCGAGCGGTTCGTGGCGATGGGTGTCGATGGTGACCACGCCTTTCTCGACCTGCTGGCCACCGAACAGCCGGTGGGCCAGCCGGTGTTCGTCAGGTCAACGGGGCCCGGGAATCGGGTGAGCGTCTCCAAGGAGCGTCTCGAGGAGATCCTGCCTATCCGGCCCACCGCGTTCCGAGACGACTATGAGTCGGTCCTCGTGCGCCGTGATGGACATCTTCTCGAGATCACCATCAACCGGCCTGAGAAGCGAAACTCGTTGACCCCACCTGCCAACGATGAGCTGGACGAGGTCTTTGATGCCTATTTCGCGGATCCCGATCTCTGGGTCGCGATCATCACCGGCGCCGGAGAGCGCGCGTTCAGCACCGGCAACGACTTGTCCTACTCGGCGTCGGGGAAGCCCCGCTACATGCCGAAGAACGGCTTCGGTGGACTGACTCACCGCGCGGACCTTCCCAAACCGGTCATCGCCGCCGTGAACGGCTTCGCCATGGGCGGGGGCTTCGAGATCGCGTTGGCCTGCCATCTCGTCGTTGCTGACGAGGCTGCTCAGTTCGCCCTCACCGAGGTCAAGGTGGGACTGGTCGCCGGGGCCGGAGGTGCGGTGCGGCTGCCACGCGCCATCGCGCCGAAGCTGGCCAACGAACTGATCCTCACCGGCCGGCGGATGGGTGCCGACGAGGCACACCGGGTCGGGCTGGTGAACAGGGTGGCCCCGGCAGGTGGGGCGCTTCCTGCTGCTCGTGAGCTCGCAGCGGAGATCCTGGAGAGCTCGCCCACGTCCGTGCGTACGTCGATCGCGCTGATGGCCGAGACCTCGGGCATCTCCGACGTCGTCGATGCGGTGAACCGCAGGTCCGCGGCGGTCGACGACCTGCTGATGAGCGAGGACTCCATCGAGGGCATCACTGCCTTCGCCCAGAAGCGCGCTCCCCAATGGAAGAACAGGTAGCACATGAAGACCGACATCTGCGAGCTGCTCGGCATCGAGATCCCGCTGCTTGCGTTCAGCCACTGCCGCGACGTCGTCGCAGCAGTCACCAA
The DNA here is from genome assembly GCF_013408335.1 of Nocardioides panzhihuensis. Lineage (NCBI taxonomy): Bacteria > Bacillati > Actinomycetota > Actinomycetes > Propionibacteriales > Nocardioidaceae > Nocardioides > Nocardioides panzhihuensis. The sequence goes on from NZ_JACBZR010000001.1 coordinate 212,279, forward strand.
CGCTGGTGGCTTCGGCGTCCTCGGTGCTTCCTCGCACACGGCCGACGAGCTCGAGGCCGAGCTCGCCTGGATCGACGATCAGGTTCATGGCAGGCCGTACGGCGCCGACATCGTCGTGGCCGACAAGTTTGAGGGCAAGGGCGAGCGCCTGAGCGGTGACCAGCTGCTTGCCCGGATCCCGGAACAGCACAAGACATTCGTGGCTGGGGTGCTCACCGAGCACGGGATCGAGGCGGCGCATGACGAAGTGGCCGGGATCCTGGGACAAGCCCTGAGCGACGACAAGGGCGAACAGCTGCTCGACGTGTGCTTCAGGCATCCGATCAAGCTGATCGCCAACGCGCTGGGGGTTCCCCCGCAATACATGATCGACCGCGCCAAGTCCGAGGGGGTGCCGATCGCGGCCCTCGTCGGCGCCAAGGAGCACGCCCTCAAGCAGGTTCGTGCAGGCGTCGACGTGATCATTGCCCAGGGCACCGAGGCCGGTGGGCACTGCGGGGAGGTGAGCACCATGGTGCTGGTGCCCGAGGTCGCCGATGCGTTGCGCGCCGAAGGATCGAGCGTTCCGGTCCTTGCGGCCGGAGGAATCGTCACCGGTCGGCAGATGGCCGCCGCTGTCGCGCTCGGTGCGGCCGGCGCCTGGACCGGATCGGTCTGGTTGACAACCCCGGAGGCGGAGACAGCGCCCCACACGGTCCAGAAGATGCTCGCGGCATCGTCTCGAGACACGGTCCGGTCGAAGGGCCGCACCGGGAAACTCTCCCGCCAATTGAAGTCTGCCTGGACCGAGGCCTGGGCTGCCGAAGGTGCCCCGTCGCCCCTGCCGATGCCGATGCAGTCCTACATCAGTGAGCCGAGCCTGCGACGCATCGATGCGCTCGCCGAGCGCGGTGACGAGGGGGCGCAGGCGCTGGCCACCTACTGGGTCGGCCAGGGCGTCGGTCTGATGAACCGGCAGAAGTCCTCACGCGACGTCGTACTCGAGATGGCCGAGGACTACCTCGACGCCGTGGAACGGCTCAAGACGTCGCTGGACGGCTGACTGCTGCAAGCAGAAACCGCGCCAGGTGGTCTGTGTCGCCAGTCGTGGGTGCCTGCTCGTTCCAGAGCAGGTCCTGGAGGACGCCTATCACGGCGCTCGCGGACGCCCGGGCGTCCCGGCGGGGATCGGACGAGCCGAGATCGACCAGGACCGGCTCGAAGACTGAGGCGAGTGTCTCCTCGAAGGTGACCTGCTCCCGCGCACCGTTGCTCGCGCGGGAGAGTGCAAGGATGTTGCGCGTCGATCTACCCACCCGCGGTCCTGCCTGCTTGAGCATCGTGTCGATGACGACGTGGAGCTGTTGTGCCGGGTCCGCGTGGCCGGAGAGCTTGTGCTCGACGTGGGCCACCATGCGCCGGCAGCCGTCCTCGACCACGGCGGCCACGAAGCGGTCCTTGCTGCCGAAGTAGCGATAGAAGGCCTCGTTGGACACCTTCGCTGCCTTGACGATCTCACCGACCTTGGGGTTCGTGCCGGCGCCCAGCAGGTCGCGGCCAGTCTCGAGAAGCCTTGCCACCTCGACCTCTGCGGCGCTCCTGCGGTTGCGAAGGCTGCGATCGACGGCAGAGCTCACGAGATCCTCGGTCATAGCCGGAGTGTACAGAACGGGGTGCTGATGAATCAGAACGTGGTTCAGGAAGGACGTCCGAGGGCGGCCCAAGGGGAGAGGGACGCATGTCCATTCGCACCCGGATTCGCTCTCTTAGTTCAATCAGTTATCTATATCTGTGTTAGCATTGCCACCACAGAACCTCGGGTACCCATGGTCACCCGTTGAATCGACTTCTGCGACGGCCAGGCCGTTGGCAGCTGGAACCACGGAGGCACAGATGACAGGCGAGGTCCTTCTCGAGCGTCGTGACGGAGTGCTCATCATCACGATGAACCGGCCCGAAGCGAAGAACGCCGTCACCGAGACCGTCGCCAAGGCCATTGCGGAGGCGGTCGACGAGCTCGACGGCAGTGACGACCTGCGGGTCGGTGTCCTCACCGGCGCAGGCGGCAGTTTCTGTGCCGGCATGGACCTCAAGGGCTTCCTGCGAGGCGAGACTCCCGTCGTCGAGGGGCGTGGACTCGCAGGCCTGACGTTGCGTCCGCCCCGCAAGCCATTCATCGCCGCGGTCGAGGGCTGGGCTCTCGCCGGGGGCTTCGAGATCCTGCTCGCGTGCGACATGGTCGTGGCCGCCGAGACGGCGAAGTTCGGTGTTCCCGAGGTGAAGCGCGCGCTGGTCGCCGGCGCCGGTGCGGCCATGCTGTTGCCCGGACGCGTCCCGCTCCCGATCGCCTTGGAGCTCTTGTTGACGGGGGACCCGATCACCGCTGCGCGGGCGGCGGAGCTGGGCCTGGTCAACCGGGTCGTCGGCGAGGGCGGCGCGCTCGATGCGGCCATCGACCTTGCTCGCACCATCGCCGCGAACGGCCCGCTCGCGGTCGCGGTGACCAAGCAGATCGCCCGCTCGGCCGGCGACTGGACCCTCGAGGAAGGCTGGAAGCGCCAGGAGGAGCTGATGACCCCGGTCTTCGACTCCGACGACGCCCGCGAGGGTGCAACCGCATTCGCCGAGAAGCGTCCGCCAGTCTGGACCGGACGCTGATATGGGCAGTCGAGAACGATTCCGTCAGCTCCTCACCGAGGCTCCGGCAGCGACGCAGGCCATCGAGCACGACCTCCAGTGGTTCACCTGGAGCCAGCTCCGCGACGTCGCCGACAGTCTTCAGGCCTTACTCGAACGCCTCGGCGGAGACGCCCTCCGGGTCGGCGTGATTCTTGAGAACCGCCCCGAGCACGTGGCGTCTCTCATAGGCCTGATCGCCAGGGACCACTGCATCGTCACCCTGAGTGGACTCCAGCCACCCCAGCGACTGTCGGCGGACCTCGCCGCGAGCCGGGTGCCGGTCCTTGTCGGCTCTCCGGAGGCGCTTGCCCGCGAAGGCGTGCTCGCCGCCGCCGGTGACGCACTGGTGCTCGCACTCTCCTCGTCGGGTGTCACCGTGGTCCACGGGGGTGGGCGCGTCGCGACGCGGGAGGAGGACCGCAATCACGGCGTGGTCATCGAGATGCTCACGTCCGGTACGACAGGTCCGCCCAAGCGGGTGCAGCTCCGCGAGAGCCAGTTCGACACTGCGCTGGGCACGAGCGTCCCATCTCCCTCACAGGAGCGGCTCTTTCGCAGTGGTGTCACGGTGGTCTGCACCCCATTGGTGCACATCGGCGGATTCTGGGGCGCGTTGGCACCTCTCTATGCCGGACGCCGGATCGTCATCATGCCGAAGTTCGATCTTGAGACTTGGGTGCGCGCGATCGAGAAGCACCGGCCGCGCGCGGCCGGCCTGGTCCCTGCCTCCCTTCGGGCAATCCTTGACGCAGGCGTACCCCCCGAGCGTCTCGACAGTCTCGAGGTGGTCACCAGCGGGACGACCTACTGCCCGCCCGAGCTGATCGACGCGTTCATCGATCGCTACCAGGTGCGTGTGCTGCCGACGTACGGCGCAACAGAGTTCGCTGGCGCAGTCGCGACGTGGTCCCGTGACCTCCATATGAAATGGTGGTCGCGCAAGGCCGGGAGCGCCGGTAGGGCCATGCCCGGGGTCGAGCTCAAGGTGACTGACGACGACGGCAACGAGGCAGCCTCCGGAGAGCCCGGCCTGCTGCAGATCAGAACGGCCCAGTCCCCTGTCGGGCCCAACGCCTGGCAGCGGACCTCCGACCTGGCGTCGGTCGACTCCGAGGGCTTCCTGTGGATCCACGGCCGAGCTGATGACGCCATCATCCGGGGCGGATTCAAGGTTCACCCCGAACAGGTCAAGGCCGCGCTCGAGCAGCACCCATCCGTCCGCGAGGCCACGGTGGCCCCGCTCCCCGACGATCGCCTCGGCGCAGTCCCCGTGGCAGCTGTCGAGCTCGAGGCCTCGTCGGGTCCAGTCGGCTCCGAGGATCTGCGGAACCACTGTCGCACGATCCTCACCCCCTACGAGATCCCGGTCTACGTCGCCGTGCTGGACGCCCTGCCCCGCACGCCGTCGTCCAAGGTGAGCCGGGTCGAGACGCTGGCGCTGATCGAGGCACAGCGAAAGGGTGCGGCGGTGTGAACGCCGTTCCGGCAACCCTCGGCGAGGCGCTTCGCGCCTCGGCGAAGACGTTCGCCGACTGTCGGTTCACCGTGATCAGTGACGTCCGTCCGTGGGAGGGCACACTCGGCGAGCTCCTGGCCGAGGCGCAGGCACTGGCCGTCGGCCTGCACGCACGTGGGGTCGGGCCCGGCGATGTCATAGCTCTCCAGCTGCCCAACTGGCGCGAGGGCGCGGTGCTGCAGGCAGCAGCAGCCCTGGTCGGCGCCGCTTCGCTGCCGATCGTCTCGACGTACGGCGCCCGCGAGGTCGGGTTCATCCTTCGCGACTCCGGCGCCAAGGTGCTCGCCCTGCCCGAGAGCTGGCGCGCCCGCTCGGCCGACGACCTCCTCGGTGACCCTGCGCTCGGGGCCACCCCGGCGCTCGAGAATGTCGTGGTGGTGGGGGACCGGGCTCCCCGAGGAGCGAGCACGTGGGCCGAGGTACTCGGCGACCCGGTCGACTACCGCAGTCCCGACGTCGACCCCGACCAGCTCGCCACCATGGTCTACACCTCCGGCACCACCGCAGATCCGAAGGGCGTACAGCACACGCACCGGTCGATCATGGTCGAGCTCCACGCCCCCAACGTGCTGGCGGGGGCCGGACCCGGCACCTCGCACCTGGCGGTCTTCCCGTCGGGCCACGTTGCTGGCCTGATCGGACTGCTGCGCGCGCTCCTGCACGGCACGCCAACGGTCACCATGGACGTCTGGAACGGTGAGCGGGCGATCGAGCTCGCTGACCAGTACGCCGTCACCGCCACCTCCGGCGCGCCAGTGCACCTTGCCGCGTTCCTCGACGCTCGCGATCGCGGCGACGCCGACCTGTCCCACCTGACCGAGTTTCTCGTCGGTGGCGCGAGCGTGCCGGCCTCCCTGGTTGAGCGGGCCGATGCTGCCGGTGTGGTGGCCTACCGGGCCTACGGCTCCACCGAGCACCCGACGATCTCGAGCGGCGGCGTCGGAACGCCGCTGCAGAAGCGGGCCTTCACCGACGGGCTTGTCGTGGAGGGCAACGAGGTGCGCATCCTGGACGGGGACGGCCTCGACGTGCCCCCCGGAGTCGACGGCGAGATCGTCACCCGTGGCGCGGAGGTTTTCCGGGGCTACCGTGACTCGACGCTGGACGCAGCGGCGTTCACTGCCGACGGCTGGTACAGGACGGGTGACATCGGCCGGCTCGACGCCGACGGCTACCTGACGGTCACGGACCGGCTCAAGGACATCATCCTCCGAGGCGGCGAGAACATCTCGTCGAAGGAGGTCGAGGACACCCTGGCCCGGCATCCGAGGGTCGGCGAAGTCGCCGCGGTCGGCAGCCCGGACGATCGCTTCGGCGAGCGAGTGGCCGTCTTCGTGGTTCTGCGCGAGGGAACGACCCTCGACCTTGACGAGATAGACGCACACTTCAGGGAGGCCGGCGTCGCCCGGCACAAGACGCCCGAGGTGGTCAAGGTTGTCACCGACCTGCCACGGACAGCGTCGGGCAAGGTGCAGAAGTTCGCGCTCCGCAGCGAGCTCACCGCATGATCGACCCACACCAGCACGAGAACAGAGGAGACCTGACCATGGAACTGCGAGTCGGACTGGCCCTGGCCAGCGCGGTGGACAGCACGAACGTCATCGTCACCAAGGCACCCGCGGGTGACATCGCACTGACCTGTGGTGGCGTCCCATTGATTGCCAAGGGCAGCACCGCGCCGGCGGTCGAGGCCGACCCGGAGCATATGAAGGGGAGCCTGCTCGGCAAGCGCTACGTCGACCCCGACGAGGTCATCGAAGTCCTCGTCACCAAGGGCGGCGACGCGTCGCTAGCCCTCGACGGCGTACTCCTCGAGCAGGCCGGGGCCAAGGCCCTGCCCTCCTCCGACTGACGGCCCGGCCGACAATGGCCGTGATGCCGATCGAGCGCGGCAAGATCCGGGAGTATGCCCGGGCGACCGCAGCTGATCGGCCGGCGTACGTCGACGCACTGCGCCCCCCCGGTGCCGCCCACGTTCCTGGCGACCGTGGTCTTCTGGGAGGACCTGGCCAGTGTCTTCGCGGATCCCCGTCTCGCCGAGGAGCTGTCCCGGCTCGGGATCGTCTTCGATGTGCAGAGCCTCCTCTCGCTGGAGCAGGAATACATCTTCCACGGTCCGCTGCCGCGCGCCGGCGACGAGCTGCACACCTGCTTGGTCCTTCGAGAGGTGACGCAGACGCCCACCCGGCGCGGACGGATGGCTCGAGTCTGCTTCGCGGTCGAGTTCAGGGACCCGGACGGCATCCTCCGCGCAGAGTGCCGCTACACGTCGGGTGTCTTCGCCGGCGTCACCACGTCCACGCACCCGACATCGATCGGCACGGAGGCATGACATGAGCCTGGCCCCGGGCACTGAGCTGCCGGCCCGTATCTTCGGCCCGATCACGATGACCGACATCGTGGCCTACCAGGGCGCCAGCGGCGACCTCAATCCGATGCACTACGATGACGATCTCGCCCGATCGGCCGGCTATCCCGCTGCGTTCAGTGTCGGGATGCTGGGTGCGGGCTATCTCGCTGCACTCTGCAGCGAGCACCTGGGTGAAGAGTCGGTCCGCCGCTTCCGGACAAGGTTTCGAAAGGTTGTTCAGCGCGGTGAGGTCCTGACCGGGACTGCGGTGGTCACCCGTCTCTTCGAGGAGGAGGGCGAGGCACGCGCCGAGCTCACCCTCGCGCTCACCAACGCACACGGAGATGTCGTGGTCGACGGGGATGCTGAGTTCGTCCTCACGGCCGACGGGCAGGCCGCTCTGTGAGGGCCGTCCGATGCGAGGCTCACGGCGCGCCCGAGACGCTCGTGCTCCGTGATCTGCCGGACCTGACGGCACGGCCGGGCCAGGTCGTCGTCGACATTCACGCCGCTGCGCTCAACTTCCCTGACGTCCTGACCGTGGCCGACCGCTACCAGGTCTCGACGCCAGTGCCCTTCACCCCAGGTAGCGAGTTCGCCGGAGTGGTCCGCGAGGTCGGTGACGGCGTCACCGACTGGTCGCCCGGCGACCGGGTCATGGGCACCCGCGCGGTCGGCGCCTTCGCCGAGCAGATCGCCGCGGCCCCCGCGGATCTGAGAGTGGTGCCGGAAGGTCTGGACCTCGTGCACGCAGCAGTGTTTCAGGTGACGTACTCCACGGCGTACCACTCCCTCGTCACTGCCGGAGGGCTGCGGGTCGGTGAGTGGGTCGTCGTGCTCGGTGCCTCGGGAGGGGTTGGATCGGCAACGGTCGACATCGCGCACCGACTCGGGGCACGGGTGCTCGCAGCTGCCTCAGACCCACGTCGTCTTGAACTCGCTGTCCGCCTGGGGGCGGATGCGTCCATCGACTACGCCACCGAGGACCTCAAGGGACGCATCAAGGAGATCACCGACGGCGGCTCCGACCTGGTGGTCGACCCGGTCGGGGGCGCGTACGCGGAGCAGGCGCTGCGGGCCATCCGATGGGGAGGCCGGTTCGTGAGCGTCGGTTTCGCCGCGGGGGACGTACCGCGCATCCCACTGAACCTCGTGCTGCTGAAGAACGTCACGGTGCGAGGCATGGAGCTGCGGTCCTGGTCCCAGCAGATGCCCGAGGCGTTCGCAGCGGCCGACGCGGAGTTGGCGCGGCTGGTTGCTGAGGGCATGCGTCCGGAGGTCTCGCGGACCCGCCCCCTCACGGAGACAGCAAAGGCGCTCGCCGACGTCGCTAGGCGCAAGGCGCTCGGCAAGACCGTCATCGACGTCCGAGGCTGACCCGGCGGGTTTCGAGCCAGCCTACCGTTTGAGTTCAATCATTGTACTATTCGAACCACTGGGGATAACCTTGTGACAGCGGCCACATGAAGACGTGGCCACCCGAGGAGGAACCGATGAACCTGACGATGCTGCTCGACATGGCCTGCGACGGCTTTGGTGACCGGGTCGTCGTCGGCCGGCGCGAGAGTGGTCTCACCGCAGCACAGCTGCGGAACCGAGCTGCTCGGGGTGCTGAGCTGGCGCAGGAGGCCGAAGCCGACTCGATCATCTACCTGGCCGTGAACGGCCCGGCCTTCCCCGTCGCCATGTTCGCCGCGGCCTACGCCGGGATCCCCCTCGTCCCGCTCAACTATCGCCTCGGGGTGGAGCAGCTCGACCAGTTGCTCGCCAACCACCCCAAGGCGTTCGTGATCGCCCATGAGGGAGCCCACTCGATCATCCCGGCGGGCCGCACGGTCACGACTCCGGAGTCGTGGCTCGCGGACACAGACGCTCCTACGGCCGCAGGGTCCGAGCCCATCATCAGCGATGACGCCGCCGTGGTCATCTACACCAGTGGCACGACTTCTGCTCCCAAGGGCGTCCTGCTCCGCCACGAGAACCTCGTCTCGTACGTCTTCGGCAGCGTCGAGTTCGCATCGGCCGAGGCGACCTCCGCTGCCCTGATGAGCGTCCCGCCCTACCACATCGCGGCCGTCGCCAACGTGATCACCAACCTCTACGCCGGCAGACGGTTCATCGTCCTCGAGCAGTTCACCCCCGTGGAGTGGCTCGAGCTGGTCCGTGACCAGGCGATCACCAACGCGCTCGTCGTGCCCACGATGCTCCTGCGGATCCTGGAGAGCGAGGCGGAGAAGTCGGTCCCCTCGCTGCAGAGCCTCGCCTACGGGGGCGCGCCCATGCCGGGCGCCGTCATCGAGCGGGCCATGGACACGTGGCCCACGCTCGACTTCGTCAACGCCTACGGTCTCACCGAGACTAGTTCCACCGTCGCAGTCCTCGGTCCGGATGACCATCGCGCGGCGTACCGCAGCCAGGATCCGTTCGAGCGCGCTCGCCTCGGTTCGGTCGGCAGGGCACTGCCTGGGATCGAACTGGAGATCCGGGGCCCTCTGGGCGACGTCCAGCAGGCCGGCCACAAGGGTCGGATCTTCCTCCGTGGGGACCAGGTCTCGGCAGAGTACGCCGGCATCGGGAAGCAGCTGGACGAGCGCGGCTTCTTCGACACCCGTGACGAGGGCTTTCTCGATGATGAGGGTTACCTCTTCATCGGGGGGCGCAGCGACGACACCATCATCCGTGGCGCCGAGAACATCGCACCTGCTGAGATCGAGTCGGTCCTGCAGCGGCACCCCGCGATCGTGGACGTGGCCGTGGTCGGCGTCCCTGATGAGGAGTGGGGCCAGCGCATCGTCGCGGCTGCCGTGCTCCGTGACGGGATGAACGCCACATCAGATGAGCTCAGGGAGTTCGTGCGCAGCGCGCTGCGCAGCAGCAAGACTCCCGACGAGTTCGTCTTCTGGCCCGAGCTGCCCCGCACCGAGACGGGCAAGCTCGTCCGCCGGAACGTCGTGCGGCAGTTCCAGACCCATACCGCGCAGCCCGCCCACTGACGGACCGGGATGTACCGCCACCTCGAGTACGACGACGTCGCGGCGCACGTCGTGCGCGTCCGACTGAACCGGCCGACAGCTGCCAATGCGCTCAGCGCGGCCCTGCTCGCGGAGCTCGACGACGCCGTGGCGCGGATCGCAGATGACGATGAGGTGCACGTGTGGCTGCTCACCGGTGCGCCCCGCCAGGACGGCCGCCCCTGCTTCAGCGCCGGGGCGGACCTCAAGGAGGCGCTCGATCCGAAGGCAGGTCCCTACGCCCGAGCTGCGGCGCTGGTCACCGCGATCGAGGACCTGCCGAAGCCGTCGATCGCCCTCATAGACGGCGTCTGCACGACGGGTGGTCTGGAACTGGCCCTCGCCTGCCACCTCCGAATCGCCGCCGACACCGCGCGACTCTCCGACTGGCACCTGCTGCGTACCGGGCTCGGCATCGGGCAGTGGGGGATGGCCGCCCGCCTCGCCCGACTGGTCGGCACCGACCGTGCCCGCGAACTGATCCTGCTCGGCACCGAGCTGGACGGCGAGCGGGCCGAGAGGATCGGCCTGGTCAATCGGGTCGTCCCGACCGGCGAGCTCGACTCCGCCGGCCTGGAGTGGGCCGTGAGGATCGCCGCGCTGCCGCGGCGGGGCGTCCGCACCACGATGGAGTACCTCGCCCTCCAAGACGGGCGCTCCCGTGCGGAAGCCCTGGCTCTCGCCGACCGGGCGCCGGCTCTGACCGGCCTGGTCCTGCGACCGTTCAGCGACGCCGCAGCCCGCTTCCAGCGTGAGAAGGACTGACCTGATGCACCTGTCGGACCTGGCCGGGACCCATGGCGCCAAGCCGGCCGTGATCGACGGCTCCACCGGCGAGACGCTCAGCTTCACGGAGCTGGAGGCGGCGTCGAACCGGATTGCCCGGGCCTTCGAAGGCCTCGGCCTGCGGCATGGCGATCATGTGGCCATCCTCGCCGAGAACACGCTCGACCTGTTCCCCGTGGTCTGGGCGGCCCAGCGCAGCGGCCTGCTCTACACACCGGTCAACTGGCACCTCGCCGCGGACGAGGCGGCGTACATCGTCGAGAACTGTGGGGCCCGGGTCCTGCTGCACACCGAGCACTTGGCCGAGCTGGCCGGTGTCATCGCCGCGGCCGTGTCGTTGGAGCACCGGATCACGATCGACGGCCGGGCTGCGGGCGGCGAGTCTCTGCTGGACCTGACCGACGGGTTGTCCACCGAGCCCAGGGAGAACGAGTCCGAGGGCTACTACATGCTGTATTCATCCGGGACGACCGGCCGGCCCAAGGGCATCCTCCCGTCCCTCCCCGACGAGCCGTTCGGGACGGGGATCCAGATCGACCACATGATGGCCGACAACTTCGGGTTCGACGACAGCACGGTCTACCTGAGCCCCGGACCGCTCTACCACGCCGCCCCGCTGGGCTGGAGCCTCGGCACCACCCGCAACGGCGGAACCGTGGTGATGATGGGCAAGTTCGACGCCGAGCTCTGTCTGCAGCTGATCGCGCGACACGGAGTAACCCACGGGCAGTTCGTCCCGACCATGTTCGTGCGCATGCTGAAGCTGCCCGGGGCCGTGCGGACGGCGTACGACGTCTCCTCCCTGCGGCTGGTGATCCACGCAGCGGCGCCCTGCCCCGTCGACGTCAAAGAACAGATGATCGAATGGCTCGGGCCCAAGCTCGTCGAGTTCTATGCCGGGAGCGAGGGCACCGGGTTCTTCATGATCGGCTCGTCCGACTGGCTCGACCACAAGGGTTCGGTCGGCAAGGCGGTGCTCGGGACCCCACACGTCCTCGACGATGATGGAAACGAGCTCCCCGCGGGGGAGATCGGCACGGTCTGGTTCGCGGACATCAGGCCGTTCGCATACCACCACGACGAGGACAAGACCGCCTCTGCGTTCAACGACCGTGGTTGGAACACCCTCGGCGACCTGGGTCGACTCGACGATGAGGGCTACCTCTATCTCTCGGACCGCCGCACCGACCTGATCCTCTCCGGTGGTGTGAACATCTATCCCCGGGAGATCGAGGACGTTCTTGCCCTGCACCCAGCTGTGGCCGATATCGCGGTCCTGGGCATCCCGGACGCAGAGTTCGGCCAATCCGTACACGCGGTCGTCGATCCCGCCGGCGGCGTCCAGGCTGGGCCAGAGCTCGAGCAGTTGCTCAAGGCATACCTGCGTGAGCGAATTGCCGGCTACAAGGTCCCGCGGTCGTTCACGTTCGGCGCCGTCCCGCGTCTTCCGAGCGGCAAGATCCTGCGTCGGGAGCTCATCACACGATTCGAGGTCTGATCCACTCCGCCTGTCGGCTGATGTCCTCGAACGGATCGACACAGCCGTAGCGCCGGGGACGACCGTCGACGGGGCGGACTACGCCTTCGAGCCGCAGGCCCTGCGCCATCTCGCCCTGCGCCGCCGCTGATCGGGGCAACGGCGACGCAGGGAGTGCGCAGCTCCCTGGGCGCCGTCAGTGCGTCGACCATCCGCCGTCGACGACCAAGGTGTGGCCAGTGACGAAGGATGAGGCGTCACTGGCCAGGAAGACCAGCGCCCCATCGAGCTCGTGCTCCTCGCCGATGCGACGCATGGGGGTGCCGCGCAGTACGCGCTGCAGGCCCCGCTCGTCGGCGAAGAGCGGATCGGCCATCTCCGAGGAGAAGTAGCCCGGTGCGATCGCGTTGACCCGCACCCCGTGGCGGCCCCACTGCCCGGCAAGGTCGCGGGTCAGGTTGACGACACCGGCCTTGGATGCGGCGTAGTTCGCATTCGGCAGCGGGTAGGACGAGCGGAGTCCGAAGATCGATGCGGTGTTGATGATCGACCCCCGGCCTGCCTCGACCATCGGCCGGGCGGCTAAGCGGGCCAGGTTGTAGACGGAGACCAAATTGACCTCCAGCACATACCGGAAGTTGTCCAGATCCTCGTCCAGGGCCGTGTCGTTGCTGCCGAGTCCAGCGTTGTTGACCAGCACGTCGATGCTACCGTGGTCGGCCACGACCCGGTCGGTCAGCGACTTGCATCCGTCCTCGTCGGTGACATCGAGGACGTGCGGGACCACGCCGGGGCACTCCGCGGCCAGCTCGGCGAGGCGATCCTCGCGGCGGGCCACTGCTATGACCCGAGCACCGGCAGCGTGCAGGACCCGCGCGAACTGGCGACCGAGGCCACTGGAGGCGCCGGTGACGATGGCTACGCGGCCGCTGACATCGAACTGAGGGGCCTGCGTTGGTTTGGCTGCGGACGCTGACATCGGATCTCCAGGTGGGTAGGTGAAGAATTCAAAGTGACGGGCCGCGGACACCACGCCCTTGTCTGGCTTGAAGGTTCCAGCGACGCGTCGCTGCGGGACAGACAGTCAGGAAAGCGCGAGCACCCGTTCGTGGTGTGCGGCGGCGTTGCCGAAGATCGCCTCGTCGACCTTGGCGCGGCGCAGGTAGAGGTGCAGGTCGTGCTCCCAGGTGAAGCCGATGCCCCCGTGCAGCTGCAGGGCTTCGCCGGCCACCGCACTGACCTGCTCGGAGGCGAACGCCTTGGCAACGGACGCGTGGAGTGAGGCCTGCGGGATGTCGGCATCGAGCGCCATGGCGGCGAGATATGTGGCAGCGTGGACGCCCTTGAGCAGCTTGGCCATATCGGCCACCGTGTGCTTGACGGCCTGGAAGGAGCCGATTGCGACGCCGAACTGTTCGCGGGCGGCGGTGTAGTCGATGGTCATCCGGAGCAACCGCTCGCCGACACCCAGGGCGTCTGCCGCGACCAGCACGGACATCTGGTCGAGGAGGTGCTGCACAGCGGACTCGCCCCGCAGCACGACCTGTGAGGCGGGGATGCGGACCGAGTCGCAGTGCACGTCGTACCAGCCGCGCGACTGGTCCAGAGTCGTACGACGAGTCGTGGTGGCCGCCGCCGACTCGACGAGTACGGCGACCGGCGAACCGTCTAGGTCTGCGGTTACGAGCAGCCAGTCGACCGAACCCGCGGAGTGCACGGTGGTGGCGCGACCGTCCACGACGAGTTCATCGCCCTCGGTGGTGGCAGTGAAGGCGCCGGTGGCGACGGCGGCACGGGCGGTGCCCTCCTGGAGAGACGCTACGACCGCGTCGCGGGCATCGAAGTCGGCTGCGGCCACGGCGGCCGCGACCACGGCGGTCTCCATGAAGGGGCCGGGTGCGACCGTGGCACCGAGCTCCTCTGCCACCAGTGCCAGCTCGACGACGCCCTGGCCGGCGCCATCCTGGTCCTCCGGGACAGCGAGGCCCATCCAGCCGAGCTCCACACCCCGGTGCCAGAGCTTGTCGGCCACGTCCTGGCCGGCATCCGCAAGGGTGCGCACCAGCTCAGCGGGGCAGTTTGCCGCCAGCATGCTGCGGGTGACGTCGCGGAGCATGGTCTGCTCCTCGGTGAGCTCGAAGTCCACGAGGGATCGCCTTTCGTCCGGCCGGGGTGGCGCGTCTTCGGGTATGGTATCAATGAACTAGCCAAATGATCTAACTACTTCGTCGCCGATGCGGCATGCGTGACCAAGGAGAGACCAGGATGCGGATCGAGACCGCCGAGCACCTCGAGGCATTCCGGACCGAGCTGCGCGCGTTCATCGCGCAGCACAGCCCCGGGACCAAGCATCACACCGGTGTCCGCGCCCCGGCCGACGATCTGGTCCCGGCCATTCGGAGCTTCACCGCCGCGCTTTTCGATGCGGGCTACCTCGGTGCCGACTGGCCCGAGGAACACGGCGGCCGCGGTGCAGCGTACGACTCCCGAGAGGCCTTCGTCGTCGCCGAGGAGATCGCCCTGGCCCGCACCTGGGCCCCGATCGGTGCCTTCCAGCTCGCCGCGCCGGCCTTGATCGACTTCGGGACCGATGAGCAGAGGGCTCACTTCCTGCCCCGCATCCGGAACGCGGAGGACATCTGGTGCCAGCTCTTCAGTGAACCCGGTGCCGGCAGCGACCTGGCCTCGCTGAAGACCAGAGCACGCCTCGCCGGCGACCATTGGGTCATCGACGGGCAGAAGGTGTGGACCACCAACGGCCAGCTCGCAGATGTCGGCTACCTGCTGGCACGCACCGACCCGGACGCGCCGAAGCACAAGGGCATCACCGCCTTCGCGCTCGACATGCGCACTCCCGGTGTCGACGTGCGGCCACTGCGGGAGATAACCGGCTCGTCGGACTTCAACGAGGTCTTCCTCGACTCCGTCCGGATCCCGGTGGACAGGGTGATCGGCGAGGTCAACAACGGCTGGCGGATCGCCAACTCCTCCCTCGCTCACGAACGCAGTGGCGTCGCCTCCGGATCGGTAGAGCTCGTGGCCCAGCTGCAGAACCTCGTTGAGCTGGCCAGCGGCGACGCCGGAGAAGCAGCTCGGGATCGCCTGGGTCGCCTCGCGGTCCACGTGCACGTCACCGACGCGATGAGCAAGGCGGTCCAGTCTCACATGCTCGCCGGCACCGATGACGCCTCTGATGCACCGCTGGTCAAGATCTTCTTCAGCGAGACCAACCTCGCCATGACCGAGCTCGGGATCGAGCTCCAAGGCGCAGGCGGCATCGCGGCAGAAGGTGATGCAGACGTTGCACAGGACGGCTGGTGGCAGGACGCGTTCCTCTACGCGCGCGCCTACACGATCGCCGGTGGGGCCAACGAAGTGCTCAAGAACGTCGTTGCCGAGCGCGCGCTCGGCATGCCCCGCTGACGCGAGCCCCGCAATCGAGGAGAGTCAATACATGAGTGAACCCACGGCCTACGAGACAGTGCTGTTCGAGGTGGTCGACCATGTCGCCACGATCACGCTGAATCGCCCCGAGGTGATGAACAGCTTCAACCAGACGATGATTGACGAGTTCAGCGACATCTGGAGCCGGGTGCGTCGCGACGAAGACATCCGTGTCTGCGTCCTGCGCGCCGCTGGGGAGCGGGCTTTCTGTACCGGTGTGGATGTTTCGCAGGGCATCGAGATGGCCGAGAACGTCTGGAGCCAGGATGACCCTGGCCAGGGCCTCGGTCCGCGGCAGAACGGTGTCTGGAAGCCGGTCATCGCAGCTGTGCACGGCATGGTCGCCGGGGGTGCGTTCTACTGGCTCAACGAGTGCGACATCGTGATCGGTGCCGATGATGCCACCTTCTTCGACCCGCACGTGAGCTACGGGATGACCTCGGCCCTGGAGCCGATCGGTCTGGCCCGAAGGATCCCGTTGGGCGAGGCGCTCCGCTGGGCGCTGATCGGCCTGGACGAACGGATGTCGGCTGCCCGGGCGCGGGAGATCGGCCTGCTCTCCGAGCTGGTGCCGTATGCCGATCTGTGGGAACGGGCGGACGGCCTCGCGCGGATCATTGCTGCGAAGCCCCCGGCCGCCGTGCAGGGGACCGTCAAGGCTGTCTGGGAGACGCTCGACCTGGACCGGGGGACCGCTCAGGCGATCGGTCTCGCCTACACCACCATCGGCAACCCGATTGGGACCGCACAGGTCTCACGCGACGGCTTCGTGAAGCCGAAGTGGACCCTGCGCTGACGCGTCGTGCTGACGCGTCGCGCACGTTCAGTGTCTGGAGAAAATCTACCGGACCCCACGTCATCTATGTTGGGCCCGAGTCGTGCGCGGGGCGGCAAGCAGCAGGCAGTTCGAAGGTCCCGGCCACCAGTGGCGGCCGGGACCTTCATCCAGCTAGGAGTTCCAATGAAGAGGGGCTCACTGTCCGAAGCGAGCCACCTCGTGATCGAGCACTCCCTGGAGCGTGTCGGCCGGGGGAGTGGGCAGCTCCAGCGGGGCGTCCTTGCTCGGGAGCAGCACGACCGCGGTCCCGGGCGTGGTGGTCTCGCCGCGCTGGTTGCCGCAGCTGATCTCGAGGTGCACCTCGTTGCGCCCCTCGACCTGGACCTTGTCGACGACCTTGCCGCGGACCCAGGTGGTGTCACCGATGTAGTTGAACTTTCGGTGCTGACAGCTGAGCTTCCACAGCCAAGCGTCGTCACCCATCCACTCGGTGATCAGGTGGGTCAGCCACGTCTCACGCATTGCGCCGTAGTCGTAATTCATCGGGATGCCGAGCTCGTGTGCTCTCTCGATCTCCCAGTGGAGGCGCTGCACGGTGTCGGGGATGTTGCGCTGATTGGCAGGGTAGAGGCCGGGTGCCTTCTTGCGGATCTTCCTGGAGATGCCGAAGGTGCCGGGAGGAGTGAGCTGCATGCCCCACCCCAGGTGCCAGACCACGATGTCGGTGACTGTGAGCGGGCCCTTCGCACGGGGCTGGAGCTCGTCGCCGATCTCGACGTCGTCGAACCAGCGGGTCACGGAGCCACGGCGGGTCTCGGCGTCGTACGCCGCGTCGACCTCGGCCAGCTGCTCGTCGGTGTAGGGGTCAAAGGAGATCGGCTCCTTCGCCTTGGCGCGCTCGTGCGAGGTGTGCCGCTCGGCGTTGATCCACGTGCCGCGCTGGATCGCCACGACCTCGCCGTCGCCGTTGGCGTAGAGGAAGTCGTTGGTCACGTGAGCGGTACGGCCGCCGAACTTGCTCGGCTTCTCCTGCACTCCGACCTGTGCCCGGAGGACCTGGCAACGGTCTCCGAGCTTGAGCGGACGGAACCACTCGAACTCCATCACCGCCTGGTAGGAGCCGAGCCCGGCGAACGGGTCGCCCTTGAGGATCGCCTTGGTCTCTGCATCCGCCGGTGGCGCGGCGTCCTCACCCATGGTGTAGACGAAGTTCGGGGGAGCAATAATGGTGCCCCACCGGCTGGTCGCCGCGTACGCGGGATCGCAGAAGAGCGGATTGTCGTCGCCGTAGCCATAGGCGAAGTGACGGGTGCCGTCCGGGGTGACCTCGGTGTTGTGCGGGGGGAAGGGTCGTTGGGGCACGCCGTTGCGCAGCCGTGACCGTTCGAAGGCCGCGTCCGTCAGGACCCCGAAGGTGTTCGCGGACTGTGCGCTCTGTTCGGTGGTGCTCACTGGTTCCTCCTAGCGTCTGGATGCTCCCCAGCATATACTACAAATAGTTAGATGATTGTACGCAATGTCGACAGGAGGCGGATATGAGGTTCGGGCTACCCTGGCCGGGCGCGGAGGTGGCGGCTGAGGCCGAGGAAGCGGGTGTGACTGCGTTCTGCACCGGCGAGTTCGTGGACCTGGAGGCCTACTCGACCCTGGCTGACATGGTCGACAAGACCGAGAACGCCTTGGTGGGCACAGGCATCGCGTACGCCTTCGCGCGGACTCCCTACGCCCACGCGGCTGCCGCCCGGTCCCTGTCCAAGAAGGCACCTGGCCGAATCTTCATCGGCCTGGGCTCCGGCGCCTACACCATCAACAGGGACTGGTTCGGCGTCGAGGCGGATCGTCCGGTCGCTCGGATGAGGGACCTCGCGGGCGCCATCCGGGCCTGGCTCCAAGCCGAGAACGGCTCCCCGGTCAGATACGCCGGCGAGTTCTACAAGGTCGACGCCAAGGTCCAGGCGCCCGTGCTGGGGCGCCTCGAGGTGCCGATCCTATTTGCCGGCTTCAACAAGGGGATGGCCGCCGCCGCTGCTCGGGCCGCCGACGGCGTGATCGGACACGGGCTGTTCACCGCACGCTGGTGGGACGAGGTCGTCCGCCCCGCGGTCGAGCGTGGCGAGGCGCAGGCCGAGCGTGACGCCAAGGCCCTCGAGCACGGCTGGCTGATCACCTCGATCGACGACGACGATTCCGAGCGGGCGATCAAGGACGCGCGACGGATGGTCGGCTTCTACCTCACGGTGAAGACCTACGACCCATACGTCGAGCACCACGGTTGGACCGCTCAGGTCGAGGAGCTCCGGGCCGCGTTCAAGGTGGGCGACATCGAGGGCCTCACCAACGCGGTCACCGACGACATGCTCGAGGCGATCACTGTGTGCGGCACGACCGAGGACGCCCGGGCGCAGTTCGCCCGCCGCGACAAGGAGGGCAGCCTGGCCAAGGATGTGACCTACCTGGCGCCGCCGTCGTTCCTCGTCAGCGACCGGCGCCGGGCGGCGTACGCGCGGTCCAGCCTTGCGCTGGTCAACGACCGGGGCTGACTCCACTTTCGCTCGGCCCGAGACACGGGAGGGGACGCACGCGTTGTGCGTCCATCCCGTGTCTCGGGCCCCGTCGGCAGGCTCAGGCGGCCTTGTGGCCACCGAGGTAGGCGGCCTCGATCCGTTCGGGTTGGTCGAGGAGCTCCTGTGCCGACCCACTCAGGACCTCGGAGCCGTGCGCGAGGACCACGGCATGGTCGGCCATCTGCAGCGCGAGGCTGACGTGCTGTTCGACGAGCACCACGGCGGTGTCGAGCTCGTCGGCGACCCTGCGGATGATCGGCAGCAGGTCCTGGACGATGACGGGCGCCAGACCCATGCTCAGCTCGTCGACGAGCAGAACCTTGGGATTCTGGACCAGTGCCCGGCCGATGGCGAGCATCTGCTGCTCACCACCGGAGAGGTTCCCGGCGTTGACCTTGAGTCGTTCCTTGAGTCGGGGGAAGAGGTCGAGCACCTCGTCGCCCCGCTTCCTGTCCTTCGCGGCGAGCTTGAGATTCTCCGTGACGGTCAGGGTCTTGAACAGGGCGCGATCATCGGGAACCAGGACGATCCCCGCCCGCGCAGCCCTGCGGGACTTGCCGTCGCCTAGCGCGACCCCGCCGACGGTCACGGTGCCCTTGCTGCAGCGCAGCATTCCGGACAGCGCCAGCAGGGTGGTGGTCTTTCCTGCGCCGTTGGGACCCAGGAGTGCCAGCACTTCACCGGCGTTGACCGAAAGGCTCACCTCCCGAACCACGGCGGCCTCGGTGTAGCCCGCGTGAAGGCCGGTGCATTCGAGGACTGCGCTCATGAGACTGGTTCCTTCGTCATCGTGTCGTCGCTGCTGTCGACATCGTCGGGGTCGACCTTGTTATGGGTGCTACCGAGATAGGCGCGGACGACCTCGGGGTTGCCCTTGATCTCATCCGGAGTGCCGAATGCGATCAGGCGGCCGAGGTCGAGCACCGCGATCTTGTCGCAGATCTCGAGGACCAGGCCCATGTCGTGCTCGATCATCACGACCGTCACACCGGAGTCACGCATTGCCTGGAGCCGCTCGCCCAGCCACAGGCTCTCGTCGCTGTCGAGACCAGCGGCAGGCTCATCGAGGAGCACGACACGCGGTCGCCCTGCGAGCGCTCGTGCCACGGAGACGAGCTGGCGCCGCCCCTGGGAGAGCTCGGCGACCGGCCGCTTGGCGACCGATCCCAACCCAAGGAGCCTGTAGAGCTGGTCCAGATCCTCGCTCGTCGGACGGTCAGCTGCCGCAGTGGTGCCGACGACGACGTTCTCCTCGACGGTGAGGTCCTCATAGAGCTCGATGCCCTGGAAGGTGCGGCCCAGGCCGGCGCGACTGCGTCGGTGCGGGGGTAGCCCGTCGAGGGACTCGCCGTTGAGTGAGACGGTGCCGTCCGCAGAAGCATATCCGCTGATGCCGTCGATGAACGTGGTCTTCCCAGCGCCGTTGGGGCCGATCAGTCCGAGGATCTCTCCTTCCCGAACGGCGAGTGTGACGTCGTCGACCGCGACGACTGCCCCGTATCGGACACCGATCCCGTTCAGGTGCAGGATCTCCTCGCCGGGTTCGCTGCGTGTCAGCGTCGCCATCTCGGGAGGTGCTTCGGCAGTCAGCTCCGAGGGGAGGGGAGCAGACTTGCGGTTGCGCCAGATCCGGATCTTCTCGTGCAGCGGCCCGACGATGCCCTCCGGGTTCTGGATGACGACGAGGACGAGCATCAGCCCGCTGAACATCGCGTAGTAGTCGCCGAGGTGGAGCCACCGCTCCATGGCCAAGAACATGAGGCCTCCGGCCCCCGCCACGCCAGCCAGGATGCCGCCAGAGACCGAGGTGACGCCGCAGAGGTAGGCGGTTGCGAAGAGACCGATGCCGGCCAGGGCTGCATATGTCGACGACGAGGCCACATTCTGCTGGTAGCCGAGCAGGCAGCCGCCGACGGCTGCGATGAATGCGGCGATGGCGAACGCAGCGAGCTTGACGCGACGTACGTCGATGCCGGCGGCAGCGGCGGAGCGCTCGTTGGCGCGAACCGCCAGCATGGAAGCGCCGAGCCGGCTGCGGCGCAGCCAGGCGACACCGACGGCGACGACCACGAGGATGAGCAGGCAGGCGAAGCCGAAGGTCAGGCGCGGGTATCCCTCACCGGCGCCGATGCCCAGGTCGATCCCGAAGAGCTCCGGGTTCGCGATCGGGGCGCCGTCGACGCCGCCGTTCAGATCAGGGTTGCGGAACCAGAAGGCTTCGAGGGCGACCGCGAGGGCCAGGGTGACGACTGCCACGGCCAGTCCACGGATCCGCAGGGCAGGTAGCCCGACCACGACGCCCAGCACCGTGGCTAGAACGGCGGCCAGTACTGGGGCAAGCGGGAAGGGCATGCTCAAGTCGGAGGAGAAGACGCTGAGCAGGAAGGCCGCTGCGCCGGCGATCGGGAGCTGGGCGAGCGAGACCTGGCCGGCGTACCCGGTCACCACCACCTGGGAGAGCGAGATGATGGCAAGGATGAAGGTCGAGATCACCGCGGCGCGCCAGCCTCCGTCAGTTGCGACCAGGACGACCACCGCGATGGGGACGCAGACGATCAGGGCTGCCACAGGCTGCGGGGGCGGGGTGCGCGGCCCAGGGACTTCAGGCTGACGTCGCCGCGCTGCGGGAGGCGCTGACCGCTGGTGATCAGCAGGATCAGAATGAGCACGAGTGGCACGAGCTCGGGGGACCCGGAGGTCGGCCAGCCGTCGATGGTGGTCTGCAAGCGCGTCATCTCGGACTGGACCATGCCGATGGCGAGACCGGCGATGATGGCAGGTCCGAGCTTGCTGAACCCACCGACCATGGCGGCGGCCAGCGCGGGGACGATGAACAGCGTGTAGGAGCCCGGGGTCATGGTGACGATCGGTGCGATCAGGATGCCGCTCAGGCCGGCGACCACGGTGCTGATGGCCCAGTTGACTGCCGCGATTCGGTCGGGGGACAGACCGGTGACGATCGCGCCGCGCTCGGTCTCGGCCACGGCGCGGGTGGCGAGCCCGAAGCGGGTCAGTCGGATGTAGAGGGTGAGAGCGATGCCGAGTACGACGATGATGCCGGCGAACCAGAGTCTGTCGGCCGGCACGCTGCTCTCACCGATGTCGTAGACGGCGTCGGGAAGGAACGGCTGGACCGAGATCGCGGTGGTGCCGACCCTCGCCGCGAGGAGAGCCTGGATCAGCAGCATCAGGCCGACGCTGGCGACGGCCTTGGCGACTGCCGAGGTGTTGCGAAGGGGGCGGAAGACGAGCACGTAGAGGAGCAGTCCGAGGACCGCGGCAATCACCAGGGAGATCGTCATTGCCGCGCCGACGGTCAGGTCCGCGCCGAGATCGATGGAGGTGGGCAGCCCTGGAACGGGGAGGAGGAGCTCCCCGTTCCGGAGGAATGCGTAGGTGTAGGCGACGTAGAGGGCAATTGCGCCCGTGCTGAAGTTCACGACTCCCGAGCTTCGGAAGGTGACCACCAGGGCCATGCCCAATGCGGCGTAGACCGCACCGTTTCCGAGGCCCAGCAGCAAGAAGACGATGTGCTCAGTCATGGAATCGATCGCTCTCTCGTCTGTTTCGGTGAGTCAGTCGTCAGGAGGCCGGCGCGTACTCAGCGACCGAGCCGTCCTTGACCGTTCCGACGATGGCCTTGGCCGAGCACGGACCAGTGAGGCCCGGCATCTGCTTGCCGTCACAGGAGAAGGTCAGGCCGGCACCCAGCGGGAGCGGCACGTCCTTGGCCGAGCTGATCGCGGTGATCAGGCTCTCGGGAGTCACCTCGCCCTGGACGCCCTCGGCCGCGCGGATGAAGCCCATCATCGACTGGTAGCCAGCTGAAGCAGCGCCGATCGGGTTCACGTCTGGTGCGTACTTTCCGAGGATCGCCTTGTAGACCACGACCTCGTCGTCGCTGGAGGTGGCGTCGGTGGAAGTGATCATCGTGGCCCCCTCGACGCCGTCCTTGCCGATAGCGTCAAGGACCGAGTCCTCGGTGCAGTAGTTGATCACCATCTTCTCGACATCGGTCCCGAGCGTCTTCAGCGGCTTGAGGACCGAGGCGCACATGGTCGCGTCACCGACGACGCCGATCGCTCCGGGCTTGTCCTTCAGGCCCGCGGACACCTGCGGGGTGGCATCCGGCGTCCCCAGCGGCACCGGAACGAGCTTCAGTTCTACGCCGGCGGCCTTGAAGGCCGGCTCGCCCATCGCCTTGGCGCCACCGAGGGCGGCCGCGTTGTCGGTGACGTAGAGCGTCACGGACTTGTGACCCTCACTCGCCGCGTGGCTGGCCATCGTTGCCAGAACCGCCGGGAATCCGGCGGTCCACAGGAACGAGTTGGGCGAGGCGAGCTCGGAGCCGCTGGCGCCGCTGTAGGACGTGTAGGGAATCCCGGCCTTGGTGATGATCGGGGCCATGGCATCGCCTTGGCCGGTGTTGGTCACCACCACGGCTGCAACCTTGGCCTCGACGAACTGGTTGGCACAGTCAGCGGCCGAGGCGGCGTCTTCCTTGCCCTTGCAGATCTTCAGCTCGATCGGATGACCACCGATGCCACCGAGGTAGCTGTTTGCGTACTTCACGCTCGCCTCCGCGGCTTCGCGACTCTCGGGCTGGGAGATGTGCGCGCCGCCCTCGTCAAGGACGCGCCGGAAGGCAGGGCACGGAGTGTGACCCAGGACACTTAGTTCAATGAGTTAGATGAATGTAGAACGCGGTTCTGCATCTGTCAATGGCGCTTCATCCAGGGATCACCGGGGGCGTGCCTCGGCTGCGTGGCAGCTTGCTGACGGCCTGTCGGTGATACGGTCGCGATCCTGGCTTGGCAAACACGCCGTCGAGCGTCCCTCGCGACTATCGGGTGAGGGGCGCTCGTGTCCGGTCCGGTTGCTGTGTTGGCCATTGGGGTGGGACGAGAGGCGGATGTTGCCGACGTACCAGCGGGTGTGGGAAGGGGTGGCGTCCTCACCGAGGGTGCGACGCACCTGGTCGTAGTAGTTGAGCGTCATCAACGGGGAAGCTCCGGGGTCGGCCGCTCCGCTCCAGAGCGTGAGTTTCCGCCGGCTTGAGCGAAGGCGCTGAGGTCGGGGTGGCCGGGTCGTAGATGCCGGACAGTTCGTGCAGCTTGAACTCCTTGCTGGTGGACTCCATGGTCTTGTACGTGATGTCGGAGGGAGCGTCGAAGCCGCTCATGTAGTTGGGGAAGTCGCAGGAGAACGCGGCATCTCCCGCGGTTGTGGGAGACAGGATCGCGTTCGGGTCCTTGGGCAACCATGGATCCGATCCGGCCAAGCTCTGGGCCGTAGGGCATGTCGCCCGCCGAGAGGCGGTTGCCGTCGCAAACGGCGATCGCTGGATGTCGGTCACTTGGGTGGATTGGTCTATGCAGGGAAACCAGCCAGGATGGACGGACAACCCGGCAGCGAGATCCTGCATGCGGTGGCCGTCGTTTGGCAGGCGAGGGCCATGAGGTCAGCCAACGTTGCGTCGGCGATCGCGGCGTTGGTCAAGCCGGTGTGGCGCAAGTTGTGGAAGTGGTGCGTTGGGCTGCCGGCGAGCCGGCGGGCTTTGTGCCAGCGCAGTTGGAGTGTTCACCATGCCCTTCTTCGGGCCCTTCGCGTGGAAGGTCGTCCCGGAGTAGAGGGGCTTGGAGCGTCGAGGGCCTCGCTGCATTGTTCGTCTTGAGGTGAGGTATGGGGCATCTGAACTGGCTGGACAGCGCCCTCGGTTAGTTCGTGAGGTAGTACCGCAGGTGGGTCATCGTGGTGTCGAGCAGCCGGGGGAGCGAGGCGCTCTCGTCGGCGAGCCACGCCTGGTAGGCGGTCAGCGCGAGGGCGAGGGAGACCTGGCCGACGGTCTGGGGGAGCAGGTCGTCGGGGCGGGTCCTGGTGCGCTCGGCGACGTACGCGGCGATGACCTCGCGCCAGCTCGCATAGCGGAGCACCGAGTGGGCCTGCAGTGCCGGCGTGGTCAGGATCAGGCGCATCCGGTCGCGGTGGCTGGGGCTGGCGTCGGTGGGGAAGTCGTTGAAGGCGAGCACGCCCTGGTGGACCGAGTCGTGCAGCGGGAGGTCGGCGGGCATGGCCCGCAGGATCTCGCGGAAGCCGTCGAGCGTGCGGTCGAACTTGCCCCAGGGGATGTCGTTCTTGGAGGGGTAGTAGCGGGTGATGGTGCGCCTGCCGACCCCGATCGCGGCGCCGATGTCGTCGAGGGTGGTGGCCTCGAAGCCCTTGGACATGAAGAGCTGGAAGGCGGCCTGCTCGATCTCCGCGTGCGAGGTCGCGGCGGGTCGTCCGCGCAGCGAGCGCCGCGTCGCGGGAGCGGGGCTGGTGGGCACCTGCCGCAATCTACAGCAGCGATTTGGGCAAAAGAATCGCATGCTGCGGGGAGCCTCTATCTTTTTGGCCCTGAGTGTCATTAACGTGTTGCGTGTCACGTCGAACCGAGATGAAGGAGAACTGTCATGAATCCTGAGGAGACCAACCAGGTCGTGGACGAGGCCTTGACCGAAGAGTCGTTGATCGAGGAGGTCTCGATCGACGGCATGTGCGGCGTCTACTGAGCATGAATGCCGTGAGTCTGGACAGTGCGTGGGTGCTGTCGCCGTCGGTGGCGCTACGGCCCGAGCCGTTCGGGGCGTTGGCCTACCACTTCGGGAACCGGAAGTTGACCTTCCTCAAGCGCCCTGAGCTGGTGGCGGTCGTGCGTTCTCTGGGGTCGCACCCGGATGTGCGCGGTGCGCTCGTGGCATCCGGGGTGCCGGAGGGGCAGCACGCTGCGTACGTCGCTACGCTCTCCGGCCTGGCCAAGACCGACATGATCCGCCCCGTGGCGTGAGGAGACTGTGATGAAGCTGGTGGAGCACTTCGAGCTCGGCCTGGATGCGCCGATCTGCCTGACTTGGGAGCTGACGTACGCGTGCAACCTGGAGTGTGCGCACTGTCTCTCGAGCAGCGGCCGGCGTGATCCGCGTGAGCTGTCCACGGAGCAGTGCGAGGCGGTGATCGACGAGCTGCAGCGGATGCAGGTGTTCTATGTGAACATCGGCGGCGGTGAACCGACCGTGCGTCCCGACTTCTGGCACCTGGTCGAATATGCCGTCGCCCACGACGTCGGGGTGAAGTTCTCCACCAACGGTGTCCGGCTCACCCCGGAGCGGGCACGGTGGCTGGCGGCCAGCGACTATGTGGACGTCCAGATCTCGCTCGACGGCGCGACCGCCGAGGTCAATGACCGGGTGCGGGGAACGGGGTCCTACGACACCGCGATCACCGCGTTGCGCAACCTGCACGAGGCGGGCTTCCGCGACGCCAAGGTGAGCGTGGTCTGCACCCGGGAGAACATCGGGCAGTTCGACGAGTTCAAGGCGATCGCTGACCGGTTCGGAGCGACGCTGCGGCTGACCCGGCTGCGTCCCTCGGGCCGCGGTGCCGATGTGTGGGACGAGCTGCACCCGTTGCCCGAGCAGCAGCGAGAGCTGTACGAGTGGCTGGTCGCCAACGGTGACAACGTGCTGACGGGGGACTCCTTCTTCCACCTGGCCGCCTTCGGGCCGGAGGACGGCAGCGGAGCGCTGCCGGGACTGAACCTGTGCGGTGCCGGCCGGGTGGTGTGCCTGATCGACCCGGTCGGCGACGTCTACGCCTGCCCGTTCGCGATCCACGACCAGTTCCTGGCCGGCAACGTGCTCACCGACGGCGGGTTCCAGAAGGTGTGGCAGACCTCGACGCTCTTCCAGGAGCTGCGCGAGCCGCAGACCGGTGGCGCCTGCTCCGGGTGCGCCCACTACGACTCCTGTCGTGGCGGTTGCATGGCCGCGAAGTTCTTCACCGGGCTGCCGTTGGATGGGCCAGATCCCGAGTGCGTCCAGGGATACGGCGAGTCCGCGCTGGCGGGTGCCCGCAGCGTTCCGGCGGCGAGCCAGGACCACTCCCGCGGTGCCCCCAGCCGCAACGCACCGGTGCTGCTCACCCTCTCCCGACGCCGGCCTGATGCCGATGTTGCCCCGCCGGTGAGCGCGTGCGCGGAGTCGCCATTGGCCGGCTTCGCTCCCAACTGAACCTCTTGACCATAGAAGCGAGATCGAAGATGCCTTGGAAGAACCCGTGGAAGCAGAATCCGTGGTTCGAGTCCGTCGCGGTGGCGCAGGAGCGTGCCCGCAAGCGCCTGCCGAAGCCCGTGTACGCAGCCCTGCTGGCCGGCTCCGAGCGCGGCCAGACGATTGCGGACAACCAACAGGCCTTCGCCGACCTCGGGCTCGCTCCGCACGTCGCCGGCCATCACGACAAGCGCGAACTGTCGACCACCGTGCTCGGCCAGGAGATCGGGTTCCCGGTGATCATCTCGCCCACCGGCGTACAGGCTGTGCATCCCGACGGTGAGGTCGCGGTGGCGCGTGCGGCGGCGGCGCGGGGGACGGTGATGGGGTTGTCGAACTTCGCCTCGAAGTCGGTCGAGGAGGTCGTGGCGGCCAACCCGGCGACGTTCTTCCAGATGTACTGGACCGGTGACCGGGAGGTGATGATCCGCCGGATGCGCCGAGCCCACACCGCGGGGGCGAAGGCGCTGATCGCCACCCTCGACTGGTCCTTCTCGATGGGCCGTGACTGGGGCAGCCCGGAGATCCCGGAGAAGGTCGACCTCTCCGCGATGCTCAGGTTCGCGCCCCAGGTGATGAGCCGGGGGAAGTGGCTGGCGGCGTACGCCCGCAGCGGCGGCATCCCGGACCTGACCGCTCCCAACCTGGCGCCGATCGCCGACGACGGCAGCCTGGGGGAGCCGCCCACGTTCTTCGGTGCCTACTACGAGTGGATGACCACCCCGCCGCCGTCGTGGGACGACGTGGCCTGGATGGTGCGTACCTGGAAGGAACTGAGTGGGGGCAAGCCGTTCATGCTCAAGGGCGTCTGCCGCGTCGACGACGCCCTGCGTGCGGTCGATGCGGGTGTGGACGCGATCTCGGTCTCCAACCACGGCGGCAACAACCTCGACGGCACCCCGGCCACGATCCGGGTGCTGCCGCCGATCGCCGCCGCGGTGGGCGACCAGATCGAGGTGCTCCTCGACGGCGGCGTACGCCGCGGCTCCGACGTCGCCAAGGCCCTCGCCCTGGGCGCCCGCGCGGTGATGGTCGGCCGCGCCTACCTGTGGGGCCTGGGCGCCAACGGCCAGGCCGGCGTCGAGAACGTCCTCGACATCCTCCGCAACGGCCTCGACTCCGCAGTCCTCGGCATGGGCAAGGCCTCCGTCCACGACCTCACCCCGGCCGACCTGGTGATCCCCGACGGCTTCGAGCTCGCCCTGGGCCGACCATCGGACCGACCATCGGACCGGCCGTGAGCCTCGCCGACCGCCCGTGGCCGGAGATCGTGCCCGGCGGCACCGTCCTGGTGCCGCTGGGCTCCACCGAGCAGCACGGCCCGCACCTGCCCCTGGACGTGGACACCGTGATCGCGACCGCGGTCGCCGACGAGCTCGCCCCGCTCACCGGTGCCTCGGTCGCTCCGGCCGTGCCGGTCGGCGCCAGCGGGGAGCACCAGTCCTTCCCCGGCACTATCTCGATCGGCACCGAGGCGCTGGCCGCGCTGGTCGTAGAGCTCGGCCGGTCGCTGACCACCTGGGCCTCCCGGGTGGTCTTCGTCAACGGCCACGGCGGCAACCTCGAGGGGGTCCAGGCCGCGGTCAGGACGCTCCGTGCCGAGGGGCGTGACGTCGCCTGGGTGCCGTGCCAGGTGCCGTACGCCGACCCCCACGCCGGCCTCACCGAGACCTCGCTGATGCTGCACCTCGCTCCTGAACGGGTGCGCCTGCGCAATGCCGCCCGAGGCAACACCCGTCCGCTGCGCGAGCTGCTGCCGCGGATGCGGGCCGGGGGCGTGGAGGCTGTCTCGGCCAACGGGGTCCTCGGCGACCCGACCGGTGCCACCGCGGAGATCGGGAAGCGGATCCTCTCCGAGATGGTCCTCGCCGCCTACGACCGTCTCCGGATCGGTGCGGTGGCGGGGTGACTCCCGCCGAGACAGGTCGCGTGGCGCTGGTGACCGGCGCCGCTCGGGGGATCGGCGCGGCGACCGTGCGCGGCCTGGTCGAAGCGGGCGTACACGTCGTCGCGGTCGACTGGTGTGCGGGCACGGACTCGTCGGCCAGCTATCCGCAGGCGACCCGGGCCGACCTGGACGCGCTCGTCGCCTCGCTGCCGGCCGGGTGGGTGGAACCGGTCATGGGTGACGTACGAGATCCGGCGGCGCAGTCCGGCGCCGTCGACGTCGCGAAGGATCGCTGGGGGCGGCTCGACGTCGCGGTCGCCGCCGCGGCGGTGATCGCCGGCGGACGCCCGCTGTGGGAGGACGCCTCGCTGGACCTGCTGTGGCAGATCGACGTCGCCGGGGTGTGGAACACCGCGGCCGCCGCCGTCCCCGCGATGCTCGCCGGCCCCGACCCGAGCGGCTGCCGGTTCGTCGCGCTCGCCTCCGCCGCGGGCGCCCACGGGCTGTTCCACCTCGCCGCCTACACCACCGCGAAGCACGCCGTCGTCGGGCTGGTGAAGGGGCTGGCCGCCGACCTGGCCGGCACCGGGGTGACCGCTTGCGCCGTCTCGCCGGGCTCGACCGACACCGCGATGCTCGCAGCGACCGCCGACCTCTACGCTGTCGGCCCCGACGACCTTGCCGCACACCAGCTCCTGCGCCGCCGGCTCACGCCGGACGAGGTCGCCGCCACGGTCGTGCACGCCTGCTCGCCCGCCGGTGCGGTGCTCAACGGCTCGGTCGTCGCCGCCGACGGAGGCTTCGGCGGATGATGCTGCCGCCCGGGTTCACGGTGCGGATCCGCGACGACGTACGCCTCCTGCCCAGCTCCGGAGACGGGCTGGTGCTGGTGGGAGGCTCGCCGCTGCGGTCCGTGCGCCTGGCACCCGCTGCGGCCGACCGTGTCGTGGACCGGCAGGTGCAGGTCCGTGACGCCGCCTCCGACCTCGTCGTCCGGCGCCTGCTCGACGGCAACCTCGCCGACCCCGGGGGCCTGGAGCCCGTCGACCCCGCCGACCTCACCGTCGTCGTACCCGCCCGCGACCGCCCCGACCACCTGGACCGCTGCCTGACCGCCCTGCGAGGCAGCCACGTCATCGTCGTCGACGACGCCTCCCGCGATCCGGAGGCCGTCGCCGAGGTCGTACGCCGCCACGGCGCCAACCTGCTCCCGCTGAGCGACAACCTGGGACCCGCCGGGGCCCGCAACGCCGGGCTCGCCCGGGTGGCGACCGCGTACGTCGCCTTCGTCGACTCCGACGTCCTGGCCGATCCGGAGATGCTGACCCGGCTGGCGGCACAGCTGGCGGACCCGCGGGTCGCGCTGGCCGGGCCGCGGGTGTGCGGTCACACCGACAAGGCTCGCCCGGCCTG
This sequence comes from Nocardioides panzhihuensis, assembly GCF_013408335.1. Classification (NCBI taxonomy): domain Bacteria; kingdom Bacillati; phylum Actinomycetota; class Actinomycetes; order Propionibacteriales; family Nocardioidaceae; genus Nocardioides; species Nocardioides panzhihuensis. The sequence continues at coordinate 242,251 of NZ_JACBZR010000001.1, forward strand.
GTTCGAGCGCTACGACGTGGCCGCCTCCTCGCTGTCGCTGGGCACCAGAGCCTGCTCGGTCCGCCCAGGCGCAGCCGTCGGCTGGCTCCCCTCGGCCTGCCTGGTCGGCCGCGTCGCGACCCTGCGGGAGGTCGGTGGCTTCGCCGGCGACCTGCGCGTCGGGGAGGACGTCGACCTGGTCTGGCGGCTCGTCGAGGCCGGCCACGCGGTCCGCTACGAGCCCGGCCTCGAGGCCCGCCACGAGGTACGCGGCACCGTGCGCGCCTGGCTCGGCCGCAAGCTCACCTACGGCACCGGCGGCGCCGAGCTCGGCCGCAGGCACGGCGACGCGATCGCCCCCGCGGTGCTCTCCCCGGCCATGGCCGCAGCCGGAGCCGCCGTCCTGGCCGGCCGCTGGTGGTCAGCGCCGGCCGCGCTGGCCTCGGTGGCGTGGGGCAGCCACGTCGTCGCGAACGCCCTCCCCGAGATCCCCGGCCGCGACGCCCTCGCCTCCCGCCTTGCCGTCCGGGGACTCGGCTGGTCGCTGCGCCAGGAGTCGGCCCTCCTGCTGCGCCACTGGTGGCCGCTCACGCTGCTCGCCTGCCTGCTCAGCCGTACCGCTCGCCGGATGGTGCTCGCCGCGCTCGTCGTCGACACCGTCGTCGCCCTCCACGAGACCGACGTCCGCCCCACGACCCTCCTCGGCCGCCGCCTCGACGACCTCGCCTACGGTGCGGGACTGTGGCTCGGTGCCCTGAGGAGCCGGTCGGTACGGTGCCTGACCCCGCGTCTCGTGAGGTCCCTCTCGGGCCGGTGACCGGCGCGGAGAAGCTCGCGCTCGCCCAGTCGGATGACGGGCTGGAGATCCTGCTGGCTCAGGTACCGGAGCACGTCAGCGGGTCTCGCCCGTGACAAGCGGGCTTCGACGTCAGGGAAGCAAAATTTCACGATGGGCACGGGTGTTCCCATGGTGTTCCCGCGGCGTAAAATTGAGAATCGCCTCCAACCCAGTTTGACCAGGTCAGAGGCGATATTTTGCCGAGTACGCCATGTAGGACTTGAACCTACAACCCGCTGATTAAGAGTCAGCTGCTCTACCAATTGAGCTAATGGCGCACGTCCCGCGAGCTGCTTGCGCGCTCGGCGACGAGAAGAACACTAGCAGCGGGCTCGGATCGGCCCCAAATCGAGGCTTCGCTGGGGTGAACGGCGTGGTCAGCGGAGCTCGAGGACGGCCTGGGCGGCGTTGTGGCCGCCCAAGCCGGAGACGGCACCGCCGCGTACGGCACCCGAGCCACACAAGAGCACGGTGCCGAGGTCGGTGGCGACGCCCCAGCGGGCGGCGGGGGTGGTCAGATCGGCGTCGTCGGGGGCCCAGGGCCAGGCGAGGTCGCCGTGGAAGATGTGGCCGCCGGGCATGGCCAGGTCGGCCTCGATCTCCTGGGGGATCTTGGCCTCGATGCACGGCGCCCCATCCTCAGTCCGCGCGACGACGGAGGCGATCGGGTCGAGCAGGTGCCGGTCGAGGGAGGCGATGGCGCGCTCGACCGCCTGCGCCTTGCGCTCCTCGCGCGTGGCCGGGTCCTCGAAGAGGGTGGCCGGGGCATGCAGGCCGAAATAGGTGAGGGTCTGGGTGCCGGGCGGAACGTCGCCGAGGATGGAGGGGTCGGTCAGCGAGTGGCAGTAGACCTCGCCCGGCATCTCGGTCGGCACCGAGCCGGCGGCGGCCTCGGCGTACGCCTTCTCGAGCTCCGAGTAGGACTCACCGAGGTGGAGGGTGCCGGCGAAGGCGACCTTCGGGTCCTCGCCGGAGCGCAGGCGGGGGAGGCGCTCGAGGAGCATGTTGATCTTGAGCTGGGCACCCACCGGCTTGGTCGAGACGGAAGGCGTGCGGCCGAGGAGGCCGTCGAGGACGTACGGGGCCAGGCCGGAGAGCACGTAATCGGCCGTCACGGTGTGAGATCCCGAGGCGTCGGTCCAGGCGACCTCAGCCCCCTCGCCGACCGCACCGCCGCGGATCGAGGTGACGGTCGCGCCGGTGAGGACCTGAGCGCCACCTGCGTACGCAGCCTTGGTGATCGCCCCGGTGACCGCGCCCATGCCGCCGACCGGGACCCGCCACTCGCCGGTCCCGTTGCCGATCAGGTGGTAGAGGAAGCAGCGGTTCTGGATCAGGCTGGTCTCGCCGAGCCCGGCGAAGGTGCCGATCAGGGCGTCGGTCGCGACCACGCCGCGAACCAGGTCGTCGCTGAACCGCCGCTCGATCGCCTCGCCCAGAGGACGCTCGACGAGGTCACGCCAGATCGGCCCGCCCACCTGTGACCTGATCACATCTCCCGTGGGCAGCGGCGAGGTCAGGGTGGGGGCGACGACCCGGGCGAGGTCGGCGACCTCGTCGTAGAACGACTGCCACGCGGCGTACTCCTCATCCGACCCGGTGACCGCGCGGAAGCTCGCGGCGGTGGCTTCGCCCTCAGGCGTCTCCACGAGCAGGCCGGTGGCCCGCGAGCCGTCGAGGAAGGGCGAGTACGACGCGGTCTGCCGCGACGCGAACTCGATGTCGAGGCCGAGATCCTGATGGATCTGCTCGGGGAGCAGCGAGACCAGGTACGAGTAGCGCGAGAGCCGGGTCGGGAAGCCCTCGAACGCCTGCGCGGAGATTGCCGCGCCACCGACGTGGTCGAGTCGCTCCAGCACCAGGACCGAGAGGCCCGCCCGGCTCAGGTAGGCCGCGGCGGTGAGACCGTTGTGTCCGCCGCCGGCTACTACTACGTCGTACTTCTGGTGCGCCATGGCCCCGATCCTAGGAGGCGGACAAGGCGGCGTTGGCGCGTTCGGTGAGGGTCGTCAGGATCCGGCCGGTCGCGGCGAGATCCTCGGGCGGGAGATCGGCGAAGAGCGCCTTGGTCACAGGCGCAGAGCGTTCTGTGACCTGCTGCTGGATGCGGGCTCCCGCTGCGGTGAGCGTGAGGCCCTCGGCGATCAGGCCTCGCTCGATCGCGGCCTCGAGGTGTGACTCGATCTCGGCCGTGGAGCTCTTGATGTTGTCGGCGGTCGTCGCGACGAGATCGGCGCGTGCGACATCACCTTGGCGCAGGTAGTTGATCATGAGCGCCTGCTCGAAGGTCAGGTCGAAGTCGCCGAGCACGTCGAGGAGGTTCTTGCGGATGGCGAAGTAGGCAAGGCCCAGGTTGGCGCCGGTGACGGGGGGAGTGGTCATGATCAGTCTCCAGGTGTGGGATCGGTGTCGATGGGTGCGGCGAGCATCGCCTCGAGCGCTGCTTGCGCCTCGGCGGCGCGACGGCTGTCGCGGCCACCGAGCGGTGCGGTGAGCTGGTCGAGCAACCGGCTGGTCACCGCGATCGCCTCGCGGGTCACCTCGGTGCCCTCGGGGGTGATGGCGAGGCGTACGGCCCGGGTGTCCTTGGTGTCTCGGACGCGCTCGACCCAGCCCTTCGCCTCGAGCTGGCGGGCGAGCTTGGAGACGTACATCGGCTCGAGTCCGGTGAGGTCGGCCAGCTGCTTCTGGGTCGGGGCCCCCGCGGCACGGAGGCCGTGGAGGGAGGCGATGAGGGAGTACTGCGCGTGGGTGAGACCGAGGGGCGCGAGCGCCCTGTCCATCGACACCCGTAGACGCATGGCCAGGCGCCACGCGACGTACCCGATCGTGTGCTTGCTCATGGAAGAAACAGTACATGTTGATAGTAACCATGTATATCAATTATCGCTGTCGGTGGTCCCTGGCAGGATCAGCCTCATGGCTGAGCGTCCTGAGGTGCCCCGAGCGATGGTGGCGCGGTTGAGGGAGATCCTCACCGCGTTCCCGAAGTGCATCGAGGAGGACGCCTGGGTAGGTGTGCGCTGGCAGGTCGGCAAGGCGTCGGTCGCGCACGTCTTCGGTGGTGAGGACCAGCTCTTCCGGATCATGTTCCGCGGTGAGCCTGACGAGGTGGTGGCCTTCGAACACCTGGGTCATCCCTACTTCAAGGCCGGCTGGGGCGGCAATGTCGTCGGGATGATCCTCGACGACGAGACCGACTGGGACGAGGTCACCGAGCTCCTCACCGACTCCTACTGCATCCAGGCCCCGGCGAAGCTGGCTGATCTCGTCGAGCGTCCGACCGTGCGGTCGGAGTAGGGCCCGCACGTGCTCGTCGCGCGGTGGTCGTCGCCGACGTACGCCTGATCGAGACGCTTTCGCTGGTCACGCCCTGGTTTCTCGTGACACCGGCGTTTCCAGCGCTCGCCCGCTGCTCCGCGCTGTGGAAATAGTCTTGAAGAGTTGGGCCCGGATTGGGACCTTAGGCCCTAGGCCGACGGCTCGCGCTCGGGCATGTTGCCATGGTAAATCAGGAGGAACAGTTTCCTTTCCGTGGCAACAAATTTCATAAGGAGTGCGTGTGCGACGCTTGGCCATGCTGATCCTCGGGGGAGCCGTCGCGGCGGCCGGGGTCGGCTGCGGTTCGGACAGTTCCATCGACTACGGGTTCTACAGCAACAATCATGGCGAGAACCCCGCGATGGAGAAGAAGGTGATCACCGTCGACAGCACCGAAAGGATCGAGCAGAACCAACAGCTCGGGTTGACGGCTGAGGGAACCATCAAGGGCAAGGCGCCGGGAATCCTGCTGCGGGTGATCGTGCAGGACGTCTTCGAGACGTCGTTCACCGACGGGACCAAGACCCCGCCGGGAATGCGCGTGATGGCCGTCGAGGTCCAGATCGCCAACGCTGGGGCGCGGGTCTTCGACGACTCGCCGGCGGCGGGTACGACGGTCATCGATGCCGCGGGCAAGAAGTACAAGAGCCTGCCCGGCACGGCCTCGGTGGACGGCGGCGAGATGTTCCCGAACCCGTTCGGGCTGCAGCCGCAGGATCAGCGAACGGCTCTGGTGCCGTTCGTCGTCCCCGAAGGCGTGAACATCAAACAGGTCGAGTTCCAGGTCGACAAGGGCGGCGAGAGCGGCCTGTGGCGGATCCCGTAGGGCTGTAGCCCTGAATCTGGATCAAGTACCAACCTCCAGGCAACCTTCTGGCGGCATTACGCGTCACCATCTGTGCGGTGATGAGACGATGAGAGCGTCTCGGGCGTATTGCTGCGCAGTCAACAGGAGGTGTGGTGCGGGTCCGGGTCCTTGGTGCCGTCGAGCTGGTCGATGGCGACGGCACGGCGCAGAGGCTGTCGCGCACGCGGCGTACGCTGCTTGCGCTTCTGGCCGCCGCGCGTGGAGCACCGGTCTCCTCCGACCTGTTGGTCGATGAGCTGTGGAGGGGTTCACCCCCGGCGACGGGGGTGAACCTCCTCCACCAGCGTGTTCGCGACCTGCGTCGGGCACTCGGCGAGGATCGCCGCCAGCTGCAGCGCCGAGCGAACGGCTACGCGCTGGTCGGAGCGGACATCGACCAGGCCCGCTTCGAGGAGCTGGTCGAGCAGGGCCGTGTCTCCGCAGAGGCCGGGGACCACGAGCGGGCCAGCATGCTCCTCGATGCAGCCCTAGGACTCTGGGCCGGGGGTGCCTACGGAGCGGTCGGGGAGTCGCCGATGATCGCGACCGAAGCCGCCCGGCTCGACGAGCTGCGTCTGGTCGCCGTCGAGTCCAGAGCCGCCGCCGACCTGGCGCTCGGCCGGCAGGCCGCGGTGGTGGGTGACCTGGCTCCGGTCGTCCGGGCGAATCCGCTCCGGGAGCGCCTGTGGCTGCTGCTGATGACGGCACTGTGGCAGTCGGGCCGCACGGCCGAGGCCTTGGCCGCCTACCAGCGGCTCTTCCGGGTCCTCCGAGATGAGCTCGGGGTCGAGCCGTCCAAGGACGTACGCGACCTGCACCTGCGGATCCTCGACGGAGACGATCCCGAGCCCGGGTCGGCGCGGACCCACGAGGGAGTCGTGCCGCGGCAGCTGCCGCCGGTCGTCACGACCTTCGCCGGGCGCGAGGACCATCTGACCGCGCTGGACCAGCTGGTCGCCGAGCGGATCGACGGGGGCGGACGGGCAGTGGTGATCTCCGCGATCGCGGGCACCGCAGGGATCGGCAAGACCACGCTCGCGTTGTACTGGGCGCACCGGGCCGCTCCGCGCTTCCCGGACGGACAGGTGTTCGTGAACCTGCGCGGCTTCGACCCTCACGACGCGCTTGACCCTCTGGACGCACTCGGGGTGGTGCTCGAGGCGTTCGGGGTGGAGCGAACCCGCCAGCCTCAGGACATCGACGGCCGCGCCGGGCTGCTGCGCAGCAGGCTCGCCGGCAAGCGCGTGCTGCTGGTGCTCGACAACGCCCGTGACAGCGAGCAGGTCCGCTCGCTCCTCCCCGGCAGTCCTGGGTGTATGACCCTGGTGACCAGCCGGAACAGGCTCTCCGGGCTGGTCGCCGAAGCTGGGGCGCGACCGATGGAGCTCGGCTTGCTCGACGACGAAGAGGCCTATGAGCTGCTGGCCGGGAGGCTCGGCAAGGAGCGGCTCCTGGACGAGCCGGAGGCGGTGGATCGGATCATCTCGCTGTGTGCCTCGTTGCCGCTGGCGCTGTCGGTCGTGGCCGCGCGGGCGGCGACTCGCCCGGCCTACGCTCTCGCCGACCTGGCCGACGAGCTCGGTGAGTCCCGCCTGGACGGGTTCGGCGGCGGTCGCGGTGACCTCCGGGCGACCTTCTCGTGGTCGGTCCGGCACCTGTCCGAGCCGGCTGCCCACCTGTTTCGGCTGATCGGCCTGCATCCCGGGCCGTCGTTCACCGTCCTGGCCGCCGCCAGCCTTGCCGGGATCTCCCGAGCGGCGGCTCGGCGCCTGCTCGACGAGCTCACCGAGGCCAACCTGGTGACCGAGGTCGCCCCCGGCCGGTTCGTGCTGCACGACCTGCTGCGGGAGTACGCCGCCGACCTCGCCGCGGGCGAGCCGGCCTCGCTGCGTGAGGAGGCCGAGCTGCGGATGATCGACCACTATGTCTTCAGTGCACGGTCGGTGCACAGCGCCTACGACCCCCATCAGAACCATCTCGTCGCCACCGAGCCGATGCGTCCCGGGGTCACGATCGAGGTCGTCGGCGACAGCGGTGCGGCGTTGGCGTGGTTCGCCATGCAGCTGCCCGTGCTGGCGCGGGTGATCGACGGCGCTGTCGCCCGAGGCATCGCCTCCGACCGGATCGTCCTGCTCATCGGCGCCCTCGAGCGCCTGCTCGACCTCCAAGGGCGCTGGATCGAGCTCGCCTCCCTGGCCGAGGCCGCGCTGCCGGGTGTGCGCCACCGGGTCTCGCAGGGCGGCGACCCGGCCGGACTCGGCGTCGTGCACCGCGCCGCGGGCGCGGCCTGCGGGCGCCTGGGGCGCGTCGACGACGCCCTCGACCACCTCGGTCGGGCCCTCGACCTGGCGACGGAGTCCGCCGACCTGGCGGCAGAGGGCAAGACCCTGCACCGGCTGGCCACACTGGCCACGGCCTCCGGTGATCATGCCGGCGCAGCGGTGTACGCGGCTCGGGCGGCGGAGGTCTTCGCTCGCGCCGGCGATCCGATCCGTGCGGCCTGGACGACCGGCCGGCTGGGTCTCTATGCAGCCCTCGACGGCGAGTACGAGGCCGGGCTCCGCCACTGCGAGGCCGCTCTCGCGGAGCTGCGCCGGGTCGCGCCGGGCTATCGCAGCGAGGGCAACGTCATCGCCACCATCGGTTGGATCCACCAGCGGCTCGGCGCGGTCGACGAGGCGGCCGGGCACTTCGAGGAGGCGGTGACCAAGCTGCGTGCCGCCGGTGACCTGCCCGGGCTCGCCGATGCGCTCGGCCACCTGGCTGAGACCCGTGCCGCGCTGGGCAAGCACGAGGATGCCCGCTGCGCGAGGGAAGAGAGCGACTCGATCCTCGCGCAGCTGGGCTGAGCGTGCCTCCAGCTAGGCCGTGGGCAGCTTGTAGTCGGAGTGCTCCTCGCGCAGGGTCTTCTTGGAGAACTTGCCGACCGAGGTCTTGGGCACCTCGTCGATGAAGACCACGTCGTCCGGCACCTGCCACTTGCCGAGGCTCTCGGCGAGGTAGCCGAGCAGCTCTTCCTTGGTGATCGACTCGCCCTCCTTGACCACCGCGAACGCCAGCGGCCGCTCACCCCACTTGGGATGCGGCACCGCGACGACCGCGGCCTCGGCGATGCTCGGGTGGCCCATGATCAGGTTCTCGATCGCGACGGTCGAGATCCACTCGCCACCGGACTTCACCAGGTCCTTGGTGCGGTCGACGATGCGTACGTAGCCGAGCGGGTCGATCGCGGCGATGTCACCGGTGCGCAGCCAGCCGTCAGGAGAGAAGGAGCTCGGCGCGTCGACCTTGTAGTAGCCCGACGCGATCCACGGGCCACGGCACTCGAGCTCGCCGGTCGTCTCACCGTCCCAGGGGAGCTCGTCGGTGGTCCCGGGCTCCACGATGCGGAGCTCGACACCGACGGCCGGGATGCCCGGCGACGTACGGTAGTCCGCCTTCTCCTCCTCGGACAGGCCGGCGATCTCGGCCCGCTCGTTGAAGACGCTGCCGAGCGGCGACATCTCGGTCATGCCCCACGCCTGGGTGATCGGCAGACCGATCGCCTCGCGCCAGGCCTCCGAGAGCGACTTCGGCACCGCGGACCCGCCGCAGATCACCACGCGCAGCGAGGAGAGGTCGGCGTCCTTCAGGAGCGGGACCATGCCCATCCAGATCGTGGGTACGCCGGCGGCGATCGTCACCTTCTCGGCCTCGAGGAGCTTGATGATGCCGGCGGGCGAGAGGTCGGGCCCGGGCAGGATCAGGTTGGACCCCGCCAGCAGCGAAGAGTGGGCGAAGCCCCAGCCGTTGGCGTGGAAGAACGGCACGACCGGCAGTACGCGGTCTCGGTCGTTGGTGCCGAAGAGGCTGCCGGCCAGGGAGGCCAGGGCGTGCAGGTACTGGGAGCGGTGCGAGTAGAGGACACCCTTCGGATTGCCGGTGGTGCCGGAGGTGTAGCAGATCCCGGCGGCGGCGCGCTCGTCGGTGACCCGGCCGTCGATCGCCACCTCCTCGGCGTCGGCCATCAGCTCCTCGTAGGAGACGACCCGGGGGTCGTCGGGGAACGGTGTCGGCGCCCCGTCGTCCATCACGATCACGTGCTTGAGCGTGGTCAGCTGGGGAAGGAGCGGGGCCAGGAGACCGAGCAGCGACCGATCCACGAAGACAGCCTCGTCCTCGGCGTGGTTGAACGTGTAGACGAGCTGCTCGGGGAAGTAGCGGATGTTGCCGGTGTGCAGCACCCGGCCGGTGCACGGGACGGAGTAGTAGAGCGCCAGGTGGCGAAGGGTGTTCCACGCGAAGCTCGCCACCCGGCCGCCCTCGGAGATGCCCAGCCGGTCGAGCACTCCGGCCTGCTTTCGCACCTCCACGGCGAGGTCCTTGAACGTGTTGCGCTCCAGACCTGTGGCGGTCTTGGTGACGATCTCCCGCGTCGGGAAGACGCGCTCGGCGCGCCGGATGATCGTTTCGATGGTCAGCGGTGCGTCCTGGATCAGTCCTAGCATGGGCACATCGTGACCCAACGTGGCGCGGGTCACAACGAGTTCGGGTGAACTTCTTGTTCGGTGGGCATCGGTGGTCGAGCTTGTCGAGACCTCGCCCCGCTGGTCGAGACCTCGCCCCGCTGGTCGAGACCTCGCCCCGCTGGTCGAGACCTCGCCCCGCTGGTCGAGCCGCCGGAGCCGCTAGGCGGAGGCGTGTCGAGACCAACACGGTTCTCGTCGGGGAAACCTCGCTGAGCGACTGTTTCTTCGTCTCCAGGTTCGCCGCCGACCCTTTCTCGAGTGTTTCTCGATCAGCCGCCGCGTCAAGGACGGGCTTCGCCCGCCGCTTCGCGGTGGCCTTCGGCCATCCTTGACTCGGCACCTGATCGAGAAAGATTTCGCCATTATCGGGGCGGCGGCGAGGGTGTGGCGCGGGGTTCAGGTTGCTTGTTCGCTGACTGCGTAAATCGGTTCTGACCAGCAAAAACAGGTAGCCACAGACGACTCTTTCACATATAATGAGGCGTATGAACGAGACCGTCGACCAGCTCCTCACCGGGCCGCCCCTGGGCGCGTCCGAGGGCGAGCTGGTCGACTGGATCTCTCGTCTCGAAGAGATCAAGTGTGTGGCTGAGGCCGCGCAGGCAGAAGCAGCGGTACGCCTCGAGGAAGCCACCCGCGCCCGGCAGGCCGAGGCCGGGATCCCCGCCCGCAAGCTCGGCGAAGGCGTGGCCTCGCAGATCGCGCTGGCGAGGCGCGTCTCACCGGCCAAGGGCGCCACACTGCTCGGGCTGGCGAAGATCCTTCTCGCGGAGATGCCCCACACCTTCGCTCTGATGAAGGCGGGCCTGTTCTCGCAGTGGCAGGCCACGATCCTCGCCCGCGAAGCCGCCTGCCTCTCGATGGAGGACCGGCGGGTCATCGACTACCAGCTCTGCGCGCCCAGCCCCGACGGCGAACCGCCTGCTGTGGTGACGATGGGACTGCGACAGCTCGAGAACGCCGCCAAGAAGCTCGCCATCACCCTCGACCAGGAATCCGTCGTCAACCGAGCCGCGAACGCAGAGAAAGACCGCCGAGTCAGCGTGCGACCGGCACCGGACACGATGACCTGGCTGGGTGCGCTGCTCCCGGTCAAGGACGGCGTTGCCGTCTACGCCGCACTCGATCAGGCGGCCAAGGCTGCCCAAGCTGCTGGGGATGAACGGACCCGCGGACAGGTCATGGCCGACACCCTGGTAGACCGTGTCGCCGGACGTGACGGCGTCGATGCGAAGCCTCGGATCGAGGTCAAGATCGTGATGACCGCCGACGCGTTGGCTGCTGACAGCGACCAGCCCGCGATGGTGGAGAGCTACGGACCTGTCCCTGCTGCTTGGGCGCGTGAGTCGCTCGCCGATGCCGAGGTCTTCGTCCGTCGCTTGTTCACCGACCCGGCCGGGCAGCTGGTCGCGATGGAGTCCCGCTCCCGCAAAGCACCTGAAGGCCTGGCTGAGTTCATCGCCGCCCGCGACGGCGGGATCTGTCGCACCAACGGCTGTGACGCCCCGATCCGCAACGTCGACCACGTCGAACGCCACGCAGACGGCGGCACCACCAACGCCGAAAATCTTCAAGGTCTCTGTGAGAGATGCAACCAGGCGAAAGAAGCCCTCGGTTGGCAAGCCAGACCCGGACCTGACGGCAGCATCATCACCATCACGCCCACCGGGCACATCTACACCAGCCCACCACCCGACACCTGGCGACCAGACCCACCACTACTGTCCCGGGCGGAGTTCATGCTGCGCGACGTACTCCTCGACCATGACCTCGCTGCTTAGCATCAGGGACCGCTGAGTGAGCTACGACGGTGGCGCCATCGATTCTCAGCGGCCACAATCGACAGCGTGAGCACTCTCTACGTCGCGTCCGGTGGTGGGGGTGATGCCCTCGGCGCGCTCTTGGCGCGCAGGGTTCTCGAACCCGACGCAGGGAGCAGGGCTCTCGTCTCGACCTGCGCTTGGGAGCGGCTTCGGATCGACCCGGTGCCGGGGCCGCGCTCGCGGGGTGACTTCATCGGATTACGCCTGATCGACGGCGTACGTGCCGAGATATCGACCTCGGCGGACACGCTTCCTTCCGGTCGGTCCGTCTTGCCGCGGTTGGCCGGTGACGTCGATGCGCGTCTTGTGCTGCACGACTTCGCGGGTGGGGCGATCGGGCTGGGACGGCAGCTCACCCACTTCGCCCGGGCCTTGGGCGTGGACGCTCTCACCGTTGTCGATGTCGGCGGTGACATCGTCGCTCGTGGCGACGAGGCCGGACTGCTGAGCCCGTTGGCCGACTCGCTGACGCTGGCCGCGGCCCTCGACGTGGATCTTCCGGTCCGGCTCGCCGTGCTCGGTCCCGGTGTGGACGGGGAGCTGTCGGCGGAGCAGGTGACGGCGATCCTGCGCGACGTCGGCGGGAAGCGTGCGGGAGCACTCGTGGCGGCGGATGTGGACAGGTTCCGCGAACCGCTCAGCTGGCACCCCACCGAGGCGACAACGCTGGCAGCGGCCGCTGCGTACGGCCTACGGGGTGCCGTGGAGATGAGGCGGGGGCACGCGCCGGTTCCGGTGACCGAGGAGAGCGCCGCGGTGTGGCTCGTCGAGGACCTGGACCCTCACGACTTTCCGCTCGCCCGCGCGCTGAGGGACACCCGCAGCCTGGGGAGCGCCGAGTCGATCATCCGAACCATCGCCGTCGACGAGCTCGACTACGAGCGGCGACGGGCGCGGCAGCGCCGCGAGGAGCAGCCACCGCCGCTCGCGGCCGCCGAGCTCGCCAGAGCCGGCCTTGCCCGCGGCGCCTCACACATCACGACCCGCCGGCTCCTGGATGCAACCAGTGGGGACGTACCGAGCTACGAGTCGGCGCGCTTCGAGGGCCTGGGGCTGTGGGCGCTGGATGCCATGGCACGCGGCTGACGGTGGTCAGACCACGGCCTCGGCGGTGGTGAGGGTCAGCGCAGGGGCGGAGGCGGCGCGGGGCCAGACCTCGGCGAGGATCTCGACACCACGGCGGACGAGCTCGGGACGGGGCGTGATCGCCAGTCGCAGGTGACGCTCGTACGCCCCGTCGACCCCGAACCGAGGACCGGCGGTGACGAGCAGCCCGTGCGGCCTGGCGGCGAGGGTGAGCTGCGAGCTCACCGGAGCGGGGAGACCGACCCAGGCGGAGAGCCCGCCGTCGAGACGCGGCGGCAGCTCCCAGTCGGGAAGGTGCTGGCGCATCGCGTGGTAGAGCGCGGCCCGGCCGGCGGCGAGCTGCGCGGCGCGCTCCTCGAGGATCTCGGGGAGATGCTGGAACAGGATGGTGGTGACCAGCTGCTCCCAGATCGGGGTGCCGAGGTCGGTGGCGGAGCGTCCGCTGGCGATCTGGGTCAGCAGCACCGGGTCGGCCCGGATCCAGCCGATCCGCAGCCCGCCCCACAGCATCTTGCTCGCCGAGCCGATGTGAACGACCCGGGCCTGCTGCTCGTCCGCCATCGCGGCGAGCGGCGGGAAGGTCTGGCTGCGGTCGATGTCCAGCTCGGCGGTGGTGTCGTCGACCACCACAAGGGTGTCGACCTTCGCTGCAGCGTGCAGCAGGCGGAGCCGGTCCTCGGTCGACATCGAGCGAGACGTCGGGTTGTGGAAGTCGGGCATGACGTACGCCATCACGGGGGTGGTCCGGGCGATGGCCGCCTCCATCGCGGGCATGTCCCAACCGGCGTCGGTGGTCACCGGGCTCGTGATGATCCGGGCTCCGGCGAGGCTCAGGGCGTCGTACGCGTTGGGGTAGGACGGGCTCTCGGCGTAGGCCCGGTCGCCGCGGCTGATCACGGTGCGGGCGAGCAGGGCGATCGCGCTCTGGCCGCCGGTGGTCACCATGATCTGGTCGGGATCGGTCGGCAGGCCGCGCACGGTGTAGCGCGCCGCGATCTCAGCGCGGAGCTCCTCGATGCCCCATAGCGTGTAGCCGGGTCCGGCCATGTGATCGGCCAGCCGCCGGGTCGCCTCGACGGCGGCCTCCGGGAGCCGCCGGGTGGCGGGCAGGGTGGCCCTGACCAGGTCGATCTCGCCGCCCTCGGTGAAGGAGTCGGGCGCGGTGGGCGGAAGCTTCGTCGTGGTGCCCGAGCCCTGGACGCTCAGCGCGTAGCCGCGCTCCCGCAGCCGACGGTAGGCGGCGGTGATCGTCGTACGGCTCAGCATCAGCCGCTCGGAGAGCTCGCGCTCGGAGGGCAGTCGCACGTCGGCGGAGAGCCGCCCGTCGATCAGCAGCAGCTGGATCCGCTCGGCGAGGTTCTCGTACGCCGGGCCGTCACCTTGCCACTGACCGAGCAGGCCAGCGAGGGCTGTGGCACCGATTCTTCCGCGAGGCATGAGGCCACCTTACGCCAATTGGCACCTTTACCTTTGATTGGACCCGTGATTGGCTCTGCAATCGTGAAGGATCTCTCTGTGAAGTCGCTCTCCTGGTTGATAACTGGCCTCTTCCTCTACGGCATCGCAGTCGCCATGCTCGTCCAGGGTTCGCTCGGCCTGGCCCCCTGGAACGCGCTGGCCTCCGGACTCGTCGAGATCACCGGGATCTCCTTCGGGGCGATGACCAGCCTGATCGGGCTATTCGTTCTGCTGCTCTGGATCCCGCTGCGCCAGAAACCTGGGGTCGGCACCGTGCTGAACGTGGTGCTCGTCGGCGCCTCGGCGGAGATCGGCCTTCGCGTGCTGCCTCAGCCCACGGACCTGTTGGCTCAGGTCGCGCTGTTCAGTGCCGGCCTGCTTCTGCTCGCCGCGGCGACCGGCATCTACATCGCCCCCGGCCTCGGCCCGGGCCCGCGTGACGGCCTGATGACCGGCCTGCACGAGCGCACCGGCGCCCCGGTCTGGCTGTGCCGCGGGGGCGTCGAGATCACCGTGCTCGCGATCGGCTGGCTCCTGGGTGGCCTCGTCGGCGTCGGGACGGTCGCCGAGGCGCTGCTGATCGGTCCGATGGTGCACCGGACCCTGCCGTTCTTCCGGACCGCGTACGCCGGGCGGCCGGTCATCGTCGACGCCGCTGAAGCGGAAACACGCGCGGGCGCATGATTTTACCCACACGGGTTTATTGTGGCGCCCCCGACAGGATTCGAACCTGTGACCGTCGGATTAGAAGGCCGATGCTCTATCCAGCTGAGCTACGGAGGCGTGGCCCGCGGGAGCACCCCGTCCGAGGTGGGTTTGCGCAGGCCGCACCCGATCTTACTGGTCCCCGTATCCCATGTGTGCATCGCAATCCGAAACACTGACCGGAGTGTTACCAAGGTGTGGGGGGTATTTGGGCGCACTGTCCCCACACTGTCGACGTAGGTGTCCAGTTGTCGGACCACGAGGGTTCGAGACTGGGCCGGATCATCGGTAAGGTCCCCGGACATGACTATGGAGTCCATGTGCACCTCGTGCGGTGCAGCCGTCACCGGTATGCGCTTCTGCACAGGTTGTGGGACCCCCGTCAGAAGCGCTCATCAGCCGCCGTCGCAGGGTGCACCGGAGCCGGTCGCCCCGCCGCGACTGCCGCAGCGGGGTGCCGATCCTGAGCAGGGTGGTCTGTCGTTGCCGAGGCGTGGCCAGGAAGCTGCTACGCCCGCGCCTGAGGCCGACGCCGAGCCGGCACCGTTGCCGCTCGGGCAGGTCAGGCGTACGCCGGGGGCCTCGATGGCGCCCCAGCTGAACATGACCGCGCCCAGCGGTGAGCAGCCGGCCTTCGGCGGTGGCATGGCCCCGCCGCCGGCAGGTACGGACAGTGGCAGCCTGTTCGGGCTGGCGGCGCGCACGCCCAAGTTCGAGCCGGAGCTCGCCACCCAGTCGCAGTCGCTCTTCCTGCCGAAGCGCAAGCGCGCCGCGGAAGAGCCTGAGCCGACCCCGGAGGAGCCTGCGCCGCAGGCAGCCGCACCGTCGCCGATGGGCGAGCGCATGGCCGAGCCGTCAGCGCCCGAGCAGCCGATGCCCGAACCGCCGATGCCCGAGCCGATGCCCGAGCGCCACATGCCTGAGCGCCAGATGCCGGCTCAGCAGGTGCCGGAGCCTCAGCTGCAGAGCCCCGAGCCGATGGCCATGCCCCCGCTGCCCGCTCGTCCGGCCGCGGCGCACCACCAGAGCGCGGAGCACCCGACCTTTGTCGAGCCAGGGCCGCAGATGAGCGGCCCGCTCTCCGGCGAGACCCACGAGGCGATGCCGCCGGTCGAGCATCATCGCCAGCCCGAGCCGCCCCGTCCGGACGAGACCCAGGTCGCGATGAGTCCTCGGTTCGACGCCGCCGACGACGCCCCTGGCGGCACCCGTCCGCGCGATGAGTTCGAGCAGTTCGCGCCGCCGCAGCAGTTCGACGCTCCGGCGGCCGAGGCACGCTACGAGGACGACCAGGCCGGCCAGGCCGGCCAGGCTCCGCAGCCTGCGGCGTACGGTGATCCCGCCTACGCCCCGCTCGCGCCGCAGCTCGAGCCGGACCAGAACCAGTGGTCCCAGGGCTACGACCAGCCCTATGAGCCTGCCTACGATCAGGGGTACGACCAGGGTTACGACCAGTCCTTCGGGCAGCCGCAGGACAGGGCCGAGGAGCCGTTCGGTCAACCGTACGAGGACCCCTACGCTCAGAACGTCTACGCCGACGCCACCCTCGTGGGCCAGCCGCCGGTCGGCGGCGGACCCAGCACCCCGGCGCCGCCTCCGATGGCGCCTCAGGGCTACGACCCCTACGGCAACGCCTACGACGCCCACTACGAGCCGCAGCGTCAGGGCAAGGGGCCCGGTGGGTTCAACCTGAAGCGCTGGGGCCTGATCGTCCTCGTGGTGGCGGTCGTGGTCGCGATCATCGCCTTCGTCATCGGCCTGGTCAACGACGGCGACGCCAACGCGAAGACCGGCAGCACCCAGGGCGCCACCACGGCCGAAAGCGGTCCGGCGGCCGAGGCCGGGAAGATCGACGAGCTCATCAAGACCTCGGCCAAGGACAAGGCGGCCATCGGCGCCGCCCAGGCCGACCTCCAGGCGTGCGAGAACATCGACGAGGCGATCAAGACCTTCGAGGACGCCGCGGCGTCCCGGAAGACGCTGGCGACGAAGGTCGCCAAGATCGACACCGCCGTCCTCCCGGGGTCGCGGAAGCTCGTCAAGAACCTCGAGTCCGCATGGCTGACTTCGCAGAACGCCGACCTCGCCTTCGCGGCCTGGGGCGAGAAGCGCAAGGTCAACGCCGACGGTGAGTGCTTCGGTGGCAAGGGCAAGCTGGCGAAGGCGACCGAGCTGAGCCAGGCCAGCCACGACTCGAAGAAGGCGGCCGCCAAGGCGTGGGGGCCGATCGCCGAGGAGTACAACCTCGAGCCGGTCGAGTGGAGAAAGCTCTAGTCTCAGCGTGAGCGGAGGTACGCCGCCATCGCCCGTTTGATGGCGGCGGCCACCCTCGCCTGGAACCGGTCGGACTTCAGCAGGCGCGCGTCCTGGGCGTTGCGCATGTTGCCCGTCTCGAGCAGCACCTGCGGCACGGTGGTCAGATTGAGGCCGGCGAGGTCGTCGCGCTCCACGAACCCGCCCTCGCCGAGGTAGGAGGCCAACGGCATCCCGGTCTTCCGCAACTCGGTACGGAGCATCCGGGCGTAGCGTCGCGAGGGCTGGACGACCTCGTCGTTGGTGCCCGAGGGCACCGGGACCAGCAGCGAGTAGCCGCGCTCCGAGGTGGCAGCGCCATCGGCATGGATGTCGATCGCGACGTCGGCCTTCGCGTCGTTGATGATCTTGGCCCGCTTGTCGATGCACGGCCCGACCCCGTCGTTGCTGTCCCGGGTCATGACCACCTTCGCGCCGGAGGCCCGCAGGTCGGCGGCGAGCTTCGTGGCCACCGCCCAGGTGAAGTCGGTCTCCGGGTAGCCGTCGTCGGTCGCGGTGCCGGTGGTGTTGCACGGGCTCTGCGAGCGCCCGTTCCACACCGGCTCGTTGATCACCTCGGGCGCGCCCGCGTTGCCGCCGTTGTGTCCCGGGTCGATCCCGACCACGGCCCCCGCGAAGACGTTCTCGGTCGACACCGACCCGGAGGCCGACGCGGACGGCGCTGCCCCGGGACCCGCGGACGAGGCGGGTCCCGAGGTCGGGGCACGACCGGCGCTGCACGCGGCCACCGGCAGCACAAGCAGCGCGACGGCCGCGAGAGATGCCCTCCGGCGTACGGCTTCGGTCACAGCCATCCGGGGCACTCGCCTCTCAGAGGTGCTGACCCATCCACGCCTCGACGTCGTCGGCGGTCCGTGGAAGGCCCTTGGACATGTTCACCGAGCCGTCCTTGGTGACGACGATGTCGTCCTCGATGCGGATGCCGATGCCGCGCAGCTCCTCGGGGACGAGCTTGTCCTCCTTCTGGAAGTAGAGGCCAGGCTCGACGGTGAGGACCATGCCCTCCTGCAGCGGGCCCTCGATGTAGGTCTCCTTCGAAGCCGAGGCGCAGTCGTGGACGTCGAGACCGAGCATGTGCGAGACACCGTGGAGGGTCCAGCGGGAGTAGGTCTTGTTGTCCTCGGAGAGCGCCTCGTCGACGGAGACAGGGAGCAGCCCGAGGTCGTCGAGGCCGTGGGCGAGGATCTCCATCGCGGCGAAGTGGCCTGCTCGGAAGGTGACGCCTGGACGGATCGCCTCGATGCCGGCCTGCTGGGCCTTGTAGACGAGCTCGTAGAGGTTGCGCTGAAGCGGCGTGAACTTCCCGGAGATGGGAAGCGTGCGGGTGATGTCGGCGGTGTAGAGGTTGTGGCCCTCGACACCCATGTCGAGCAGCACCATCTCGCCCGGGACGATCGGGCCGTTGTTGTCGATCCAGTGCAGCGTGGTGGCGTGGGACCCGCCGCCGACGATCGAGTCGTAGCCGAGGTCGTTCCCCTCGGCGCGGGCGCGGCGGAAGAAGGTGCCCTCGATCCAGCGCTCGCCGTGCTTCAGCACCTGGTCCCACTCGCTGACCGCGTCGGTGAAGCCGCGCACAGTGATGTCGCAGGCCTCCTGCAGCTCGCCGAGCTCCCACTCGTCCTTGATCAGACGCAGCTCGGAGAGCGCCTTGGCGAACTCCTCGTCACGCGAGCTCTCGGCCGGGGCGACCAGCTTGTCGACGTCGGCCGAGACGCCACGGAGGACCCGGGTCGGGGTGTTGCCGGCGAGCTCGGACTCGAGCTGGTCGACGTGGCGTACCTCGATCCCCAGCGAGTCGGAGAGCTCACGGGCCGACGGGCGCGCGCCGGCCCAGAGCGCGCCGTACTGACGGTCGCGGAAGAACTCGTCGGAGTCGCGACCGCTGCGCGGGCGGGCGTACAGCACCGAGGTGCCGTCGGGCTCGATCACGACGACGGCGTCGGAGGTCTGGTTGCCGGTGAGGTGGACATGAGCGGTGTCGGCGCGGAAGCGGTAGTCGGTGTCGTTGGCGCGGACCTTGTAGGTGCCGGCCGGGACGACCAGGCGCGCGCCCGGGAAGATGCCTGCGAGCCGCTCGCGGCGCGCGGCCGCCCACGGCGTGATCGGATGCTCGGGCACCTCGGCCTCGCGGTCGTCCCAGCCCTCCCTCATGAACTTCGACCAAGCCTCCGGAACCGGCTGGTCGTGGCTCTCGGTGTGGTCTTCTGCAGGGGAGGGGGCGCCGTTTTCCGTCATAGCGGAATCGTACGCCGTGGCCGAATGCCCTCGCGCACGGCTGATACCGACTTTCGTCAGTGTGCGTACCTTCCGTAAGGCAGGTACGCAGACACCTCGCCCAGCCCCATGATGAATGCATGTCTCGCGTGCACAGCCTCCTCTCCGTCACCGCTCTGGTGCTTGTCCTGACGTCGCTGATGAGCGCCGGTCCAGCCATCGCCCAGCCCACGGCGTTGGACACCGAGAGGATCGACGACTTCGTCAGCTCCTACCTCGACCGGCACGGGCTGCCGGGGGCCGAGATCGCCGTGGTGCGCGACGGCGATCTCGTCCACGAGCGTGGATTCGGGGAGACCTCGGAGGGCCGGCAGGTGACGCCGACGACGAAGATGCGGATCGCATCGGTCTCGAAGTCGATCACGGCGTTTGCCGTGATGCAGCTCGTCGACCATGGGAAGGTGGAGCTCGATCAGCCGGTGAGGCGCTATCTGCCGGAGTTCGAGATGGCGGACGCGCGGGCTGCCGAGATCACGGTCCGGCAGCTGCTCAGCCACACCTCGGGTCATGCCACCCCGACGATCATCCCGCCGGCGGACACGCTGGAGGAGGGGGTCGCGCGTCAGCGGGAGTGGGCGCTGACGGCCGACCCCGGGACGCGTTACCGCTACAGCAACGGCAACTTCTGGACCGCCGCCAGGTTGGTCGAGGTGGTCAGCGGGACCGACTTCGACGACTACCTGCAGGCGAACGTCTTCGAGCCGCTGCGGATGGACGACACGGTCAGCACGACGACCAGCAACGAGCGTGTCGCGGGGCTCGCGGATGGACACGTGCTGGCGTACGGGCGGGGGTGGAAGTGGTCCGAGATGGAGGCGATGGTCGCTGGAGCGGGCGGCATGGTGACGACAGCTCACGACATGGCGCAGTGGCTGGCGATGCAGCAGCGCGGCGGTGTCGGTCCGGACGGCCGGCGCCTGCTCTCGGAGGACCTGGTCCGGGAGTCGCACACGGTGCAGCCGGGCGCTGGGTCGGCACGGGCCGGCCTCGGCTGGGTCGGTTCCGCCGCCGGGGTCGAGCCCGCGCGGCTCGGGCACGGCGGCACCGACGTGACCGTCAGTGCGCAACAGCACCTGGTGCCGAGCAGCGGCTATGGCGTGATGGTGATCCTGAACAGCTCGACGATCGTGACCGGTCACCCGTGGAGCATCAGCGACGGCATCATCGAGATCACCGAGGGCCATGAGCCCGGCACCAACGCCCCCGTCGCGACTCTGGTCGACCTCGGTCTCGGCGTACTGACCATCCTCACGGTCGGCATGGGCGTCATCGGGCTGCGAAGGGCTCCCGCGTGGGCGAAACGCCGAGCGGCATGGCCGCTGTGGCGTTACGTTCTTCGGTTGCTGCCACAGCTGATCGCGCCGGCGGTCGTGGTGCTGCTGTTCGGGGTCGCCACCACCTTGCAGGACAACAGTGCTGTCCCGGCCGACGTGCTCGGACTCCACCCGGCCGCGATGATCCTTCTGCTCGCCGGAGCAGCGGTCGGCATCGCCCTGATCGTCGCTCGGCTGATGGGGCGAAGAACGTCTCGACCGGCGTCCCTTCCCAACGAGGAGGCATCCGCCCGATAGTCTGGCGCGCATGGGGGCGATCCCGAAGGATCCGACGAAAAGCAACCGCACGTTCACCATCGTGGTGGGCGTGCTCGTTGTGCTGACCTCTTTGCCGGTTCTCGGGATCGTTCTGCTGAGCACCAGCGTCGTCGATGACCATCTTGCCCCGACCGGCGCGATCCTGGGCGTTCTCTTCGCAGCCATCCCGGTCGTTCCGCTGGTCTACGCCTTCCTGTGGCTCGATCGCTACGAGCCCGAGCCGAAGTCGCTGCTCGCCCTCGGTCTGGGGTGGGGCGCCTTCGTCGCCGTCGCGGCCGCGTTGATCGTGCAGAGCGTCGGGGCGCTGGTCGCCGGATGGAGCCAGGCGACGCAGCTGGCGATCGTGGCGCCGGTCACCGAGGAGGCGGCCAAGGGGCTGTTCCTCCTCGTGCTGCTGGTCTGGCGCCGCCACCTTCTCGACGGCGTGCTCGACGGGATCGTCTACGCCGGCATGGTCGGCATCGGCTTCGCGTTCACCGAGAACATCCTCTACCTCGGCGGCACCTACAACGGCACGCCCGGCATGGGCGACAGCTCCACTGGACACCTCGGCGAGTTCACCGCCGTCTTCGTGATGCGCTGCCTGTTCAGCCCCTTCGCCCACCCGCTCTTCACCGCCTTCATCGGCATCGGCATCGGCGTCGCGGTGGTGACTCGCAAGCGCTGGCTGAAGGTCGTCGCGCCGCTGCTGGGCTTCGCCGCAGGCGTGCTCGCCCACGGGACCTGGAACGGCTCGACACTGCTCTATGACGGGGCCGGGTTCCTGCTGGCGTACGTCGTGGTGATGGTGCCCGCGTTCGTCTCGATGGTGATCTTCGCGGTCTGGCGGCGAAAGTCGGAGCGCATCGTGCTGACACGGTCGCTGACCGACGCCGCCCAACGCGGGCTGATTCCCTACACCGACATCGACTGGGTGGTCGATCTGCGGCGCAGGGAGCAGGCGCGGAAGTTCGCGGCGGCGCACGGAGGCGCTCGAGGGGTTGCGGTCATGCGTGAATACCAGCAGGCTGCGATCGAGCTCGGATACTTGCACTGGCGATTCCTGCGCGGCAACCCGCCGCCAGACTTCGCCGCCCGGGGGAGGGCATACGTTGACCGAATCAGTGAGGTACGTCCACACATCGCATTTCCGAACGGAAAGGTGATGAGCGGATGACAGAGGAACAGACACCCGACGGCGTCGCTCCGGAGAATGCTCCGGAGGCTGGGCCCACGGCCTACGAGGCGCGGACCGCAGGGATGCTCGCCGAGCAGCCGACGACCGAGTTCGAGGCCACCAAGGCCGAGCTCCTGGCGTCCGGCGGCGAGAGCAACCGCATGGTGACCGCGCTCGTCCAGCTCCACCAGGCGCTCACCGAGGTCACCCTGCCGCTGGACCTGCCCGGCGCCGAGGAGCAGCGCGCCACCCGGCAGAACATGGTCGAGCAGCTCGAGAACTACGTGATCCCGCGGATGATGACCATCGACGCGCCGCTGCTCGCGGTCGTCGGCGGCTCCACGGGGGCCGGCAAGTCGACGCTGGTGAACTCGCTGGTCGGGACCAAGGTGACCACGCCCGGGCTGCTGCGACCGACGACCCGCTCGCCCGTCCTGGTGCACAACCCCGACGACGCCCGGTGGTTCGGGCAGGACCGGCTGCTGCCGGAGCTGGAGCGGGTCCAGCACCCGACCAACGACCCCGGAGCGCTGCAGCTGGTCGCCAGCGACCTGCTCCACCCCGGACTCGCCGTCCTGGACGCGCCCGACGTGGACTCCGTCGAGGAGGCCAACCGGGTGCTCGCGGCCGAGCTGCTCGCCGCAGCCGACCTGTGGGTGTTCGTCACCTCGGCCGCGCGCTACGCCGACCAGGTGCCCTGGGAGTTCCTCCAGCTGGCCGCCAACCGATCCACCGCGGTGGCGGTGGTGCTCGACCGGACCCCGCCCGACGCCGTCCAGACCGTCGCCGGCCATCTGGCCCGGATGCTCGCCTCGCGCGGGCTCAAGGACTCTCCGCTCTTCATCGTCCACGAGGGTGAGGTCTCCGAGCACGGGCTGCTGCCGAGCGAGCACGTCGCCGAGGTGCGTGCCTGGCTCGACATGCTCGCCGACGACGCCACCGCGCGTCACCAGGTCGTCACCCAGACGCTCGACGGTGCGGTGCGGGCGCTGACCCTGGAGGTCCACCCGATCGCCGACACCGCGGACGGTCAGGGCGAGGCTGCGCAGCGGCTGCGTACGGATGCCGACATGGCCTACGACAACGCGCTCAAGTCGATCATGGCGGCGACCGCCGACGGGACGTTGCTGCGTGGCGAGGTGCTCGCGCGCTGGCAGGAGTTCGTCGGCACCGGCGAGATCCTCAAGGCGCTGGAGACCCGGGTCGGGATGATCCGCGACAAGATCCTCGGCTCGATCAAGGGCAAGCCGCAGCAGGCCGAGCGGGTGACCGCGGCCGTGCAGGGCGGTCTGGAGATGCTGATCCTGGAGCAGTGCGAGGCTGCCGCCGAGAACGCGGAGGCCGCCTGGCAGATGAGTCCGGCAGGGCGCGGGCTGCTTGCGGCCGGACCCGCCGACCTCGGCCGGGCCTCGCGTGCGCTGCGGCCCAAGGCCGAACGCGCGGTGCGCGACTGGCAGCAGGACGTGCTCGAGATGGTGCGCAGCGAGGGGCAGGACAAGCGTACGACCGCGAAGTTCCTCTCCTACGGTGTCAACGGCCTCGGCGTCGCGCTGATGGTGGTCGTCTTCGCCTCGACCGGAGGGGCGCTCGTCGGTGCCGAGGTGGGCATCGCCGGCGGCACCCTCCTGATCGGCCAGAAGCTTCTGGAGGCGGTCTTCGGCGACCAGGCCGTGCGCGGGCTCGCGTTCCGGGCACGCAAGGCGCTGGAGGAACGCATCGTGGGCCTTGTCGACGAGGAGCGTGCTCGCTACACCGGTCAGGTCGACGCACTGCAGATCGACCACGGCGCACCGGAGCGGCTGCGGCACGCCGCGCGGAAGGTAGGCGACGCTCGGTTCGCCAGCCAGCGCAGCGATGACTGAGACTTGTCAGCGATTGAAGGGGGATCATTGAGCGGCTTGCTCGAAGGTGCAAAGAACCTGGTCAGCCGGGGTGGAGATCTCGGCGATCGACTGGAAGGACTGAACTCTGCGACCACCGCTGCGACGGGACGCCTCGACGATGGGATCGTCGAGGACGCGCGCACCGTGGTCAACAAGGCTCAGGGACGGCTCAAGCTGTCCGCCGACCACACGGTCGTCGGAGTCGCCGGAGCGACCGGGTCGGGCAAGTCCTCCACGTTCAACGCCCTGACCGGGCTGGAGCTCTCCGCCGTCGGAGTCCGTCGGCCCACCACGTCGTGGGCGACTGCTTGCGTGTGGGGTTCCGAGGGCGCTCAGGAGCTGCTCCAGTGGCTGGGTATCCCCGAGCGCCACCAGACGACCCGCGACTCGATGCTCGACACCCGTCGTGAGGGACACGAGCTCGACGGCGTGGTGCTGCTGGACCTTCCTGACCACGACTCCACCGAGGTCTCCCACCATCTCGAGGTCGACCGGCTGGTCGAGCTCGCCGACATGCTGGTGTGGGTGCTCGACCCGCAGAAGTACGCCGACGCGGCGATCCATGACCGCTACCTGCAGCCGCTCCGCACCCATTCCGAGATCATGGTCGTGGTGCTCAACCACATCGACCGCGTCCCGGAGGACCGCCGTGAGGCGATGCTGGGTGACGTACGCCGCCTGCTCGATCAGGACGGCCTGCGCAACGTCCCGGTGATCCCGGTCTCGGCCAAGCTCGGCTGGGGGATCCCGCAGCTCAAGACGGAGATCGCTCAGCGGGCCGCGGCCAAGCGAGCCAACAAGTCGCGGCTCTCGGCCGACATCAAGACCGCTGCGGTCAAGCTCGCCAAGGCGTCCGGTGACGCCAAGCCGCGCTCGCTCGCCAAGCCGCGGGTGGAGGCGCTCGAGGACGCCATCGCCGAGGCTGCCGGGGTGCCGACGGTGGTGGACGCGGTCGAGCGGTCCGTACGCACCCGGGCCCGCGCGGCCACGGGCTGGCCGCTGGTCTCCTGGGTCTCTCGGCTGAAGCCGGATCCGTTGAGACGGCTCCATCTGGCGCTCGGCGAGGAGGCGACCCAGCTGGCCGGGCGCGCTCGGACCTCGCTGCCGCAGACCACCGCCGTCGAGCGAGCGCGAGTCGACACCGAGGTGCGTCAGCTGGCCGACGAGGCCGGCGCCGGCCTCGCCTCGCCGTGGCGCGACGCGATCCGGCGGGCATCGGTCTCGCGGATGGACGACCTCGCCGACCGTCTCGACGCCTCCGTCGGAGACGTCGACCTGAACGCCGAGCGGCTGCCGATGTGGACCGGGCTGGTCAAGATGCTCCAGTGGCTCCTGATCATCGTCGCTGGCATCGGGCTGGTGTGGTCGCTGGCGCTGCTTCTCTCCGGGGCCGCGCAGGTCGGCGAGGTGACGCCATCTGTTGCCGGGGTCGAGCTGCCGTATGTCCTGTTCATCGGGGGTGTCGGGCTCGGCCTGGTGCTGTGGTTCGTGTGTCATCTGATGGTGATCGGCACCGCTCGGCGGCGGGCGCGTGCGGCCGATGCGCGCCTGCGTACGGCGGTCGCCGACGTCTCGCGTGAGCTCGTCGTCGATCCGATCGAGACCGAGCTCGCGGCCTACAGCGCTCTCCGGCACGGGGTGGCCAAGGCGTTGCGCTGACGCACGCCGGGCCGATCACTGTCCACAGGGACGGTTCGATCCGGGGTTGTCCACAGGCGGACGTACGCCGTCCGAAACTGTCGGCGGTCGAGCGCAGGGTTGTCTCCGAGGCCCGCACCAGGCGGGCGCGAACACTGAGGAGACAACGATGAACGAAGCGACCATCACCCTGCGTGGCCACGTCGGCGCCGATCCTGTCGTGCGGAGCGTCGGTGACGTCTCGGTGGCGAACTTCCGGATGGCGTGCACCCCGCGGAAGCTCAACCGGTCGACGGGGGAGTGGAGCGACGGCGTGACGCAGTGGTTCTCGGTGAGTGCCTGGCGTCACCTGGGAGAGAACGTCGGGCGCTCGCTGCGCAAGGGCGACCCCGTGGTCGTCCAAGGCCGGCTGACGGCCCGGAGCTACGTCAACAAGGACGGGCTCGAGGTCAACACCTTCGAGGTCGAGGCGAACGTGGTCGGCCACGACCTCAACCGCGGGATGAGCAGCCTGTCGCGCAACCCGCGTTCGCTGGCGGCGGCGGCTGCGCCGGCGCCGGAACCCCGCGACGAGGATGCCCCGCGTGACCCCCTCTCGGACTGGCGCGCCCCGGGCGCGGACCCGTGGGACCAGAAGCCGACGACGCCCGAGGATGTCGAGGCACCCGCCGAGACGGAGACCACCGTGGCGGCGTGAGGTGAGTCGGGTGAGCGCCGGACCCTGAGGCGGGGTGCGCCGGTTGTACCGGTGCACCTCAACCTCATTAGGGTGGGCCCCATGGCCGACTACATCCTCTCCCTGCGCAATGTGCGCAAGGCCCACGGCGACAAGGTCGTTCTCGACAACGTCACCCAATCATTCCTGCACGGTGCCAAGATCGGCGTCGTCGGCCCGAACGGTATGGGTAAGTCCTCGCTGCTCAAGCTGATGGCCGGGCTCGACCACCCCAACAACGGCGACATCGTCCGCGACCAGGACG
Organism: Nocardioides panzhihuensis; assembly: GCF_013408335.1. Lineage (NCBI taxonomy): Bacteria > Bacillati > Actinomycetota > Actinomycetes > Propionibacteriales > Nocardioidaceae > Nocardioides > Nocardioides panzhihuensis. The sequence goes on from NZ_JACBZR010000001.1 coordinate 268,652, forward strand.
CGACGGTCGGGATGCTCCAGCAGGAGCCCCCGCTGACCGAGGGCAAGACCGTCCTCGAGAACGTCGAGGAGGCCGTCGGCGAGATCAAGACGAAGATGAAGCGCCTCGAGGACGCCTACATGGAGATGGGCGACCCCGACGCCGACCAGGACGCCCTGATGGCCGAGACCGGTGAGCTCCAGACCTACCTGGACGACATCAACGCCTGGGACATCGACTCCAAGCTGGAGCAGGCGATGGACGCGCTGCGCTGCCCTCCGGGTGACGCGATCGTCGACAACCTCTCCGGTGGTGAGCGGCGCCGGGTCGCGCTGTGCAAGCTGCTCCTGCAGGAGCCCGACCTGCTGCTGCTCGACGAGCCCACCAACCACCTCGACGCCGAGTCGGTGCAGTGGCTGGAGGGTCACCTCAAGTCCTACAAGGGCGCTGTGCTGGCCGTCACCCACGACCGGTACTTCCTCGACAACGTCGCCGAGTGGATCGCCGAGGTCGACCGCGGCGCGGTCCACGGCTACGAGGGCAACTACTCCACCTACCTGGAGACGAAGAAGGACCGCCTCAAGGTCGAGGGCCTCAAGGACGCCAGGCGCGCCCGGATGCTCGAGAAGGAGCTGGAGTGGGTCCGCTCCAACGCCAAGGCCCGCCAGACCAAGTCGAAGTCGCGTCTGGCTCGCTACGAGGAGCTCGCCGCCGAGGCTGACAAGGCTCGCAAGATCGACACCGCCGACATCAACATCCCGCCTGGCCCGCGCCTGGGCGACGTGGTGATGGAGGCCAAGGGCCTGGTCAAGGGCTTCGAGGGCCGCACCCTGTGGGACGACATCTCCTTCTCGCTCCCGCGCGCCGGCATCGTCGGCATCGTCGGCCCCAACGGTGTCGGCAAGACCACCCTGTTCCGGATGATCACCGGCTCCGAGCAGCCCGACGCGGGTGAGCTCAAGGTCGGCCAGACGGTGAAGATCTCCTATGTCGACCAGAGCCGCGGTGGCATCGACCCCAACAAGAACGTCTGGGAGGTCGTCTCCGACGGTCTGGACTTCATCAAGGTCGCCAACTTCGAGATGAACTCGCGGGCCTACGTCGCCTCCTTCGGCTTCAAGGGTCCCGACCAGCAGAAGAAGGCCGGCGTGCTCTCCGGTGGTGAGCGCAACCGCCTCAACCTCGCGCTGACCCTGAAGCAGGGCGGCAACATGCTGCTGCTCGACGAGCCGACCAACGACCTCGACGTCGAGACGCTCTCCGCCCTGGAGGACGCGCTGCTCGACTACCCGGGCTGTGCCGTGGTCACCTCCCACGACCGGTGGTTCCTCGACCGCATCGCCACCCACATCCTCGCCTGGGAGGGCACGGAGGAGAAGGAGGGCGAGTGGTTCTGGTTCGAGGGCAACTTCGAGTCCTACGAGGCCAACAAGATCGAGCGTCTCGGCCAGGATGCCGCCCGCCCCCACCGCGTCACCCACCGTCGCCTCACCCGCGACTGACCCGTCCCGCGCCGAGCCGGCGCGTTCTGACCAGAGATCCCGCCGAGTCGGCTCGTCATGACGAGCCGACTCGGCGGGATCAGGCGTTGGCCTGAGCCGACTCGGGGATCAGCGGGGGACGCAACCCGTTCACGGCTGGGGTGATCCGGCGCTCGAGCCGCATCGAGGCCGCGACGATGCCGACGCAGCCGACCACCATCAGCGCGATGAACACCGTCGACTGGCCGTGCTCGAGCAGGAAACCGGCTAGGACCGGGCCGATGATCGCCCCGGTCTGGAACGAGGCCGAGTTGATCGCGTTGTAGCGCCCGCGCAGATGGTCGGGAGCCATGTCGTTGGTCAGAGCGGGGAAGACCGACTGCATCAGCGTCTCGCCGAGGGCGAAGAAGAGCCCCTGGAAGGCGATCACGCCGACGATGGCCGCCACGGAGCCCGGCACCAGGCCGGTCGACCCGAACACCACCCAGGCCACGCCCCAGATGCCCGCGGTGGCGACGAGGACCCGGGTGCGCCGTCGGCCGCTGACCCGATTCATCACCCAGAACTGGGCGAGCACGATGACCGCACAGTTGACCACGAACGCGAACCCGACGACCCGGGTCGAGACCTCGGCGATCTGACGCGAGTAGGCCGGGAACCCGCTCTCGATCTGACCGTAGCCGAGTGTCGAGAGCAGGATGCCGATCGCCACCAGCCACATGACCTCAGGGCGACGCAGGATCTTGGCGTACGAGGAGGTCGCATCAGGCGCGTCGACAGCGGGGCGCGCGGCGCGGCCGTGCACGTGACGCAGCGGGCCGAGCAGGACGAGCGCCGGGAGCACGAAGGTGGCGGCGTTGCCGAGGAAGGCGTAGGTGAACGTCTCGGGCCGGGACACGTCGATGAAGAGTCCGCCGATGACGCCGCCGACGCCGATGCCGAGGTTGATCAGGGCGAAGTTCACCCCGTAGTAGCGCTGTCTGAGCTCGCCCTCGACCACCGTGGCGACCAAGGCGTTGGCGGCCGGCCAGGAGACCCCGGCCTGGACACCGAGAAGACCGAGGGCCGCGGCGGCGAGGATCGGGGTGTCGGCGAAGGCGAGCACGATGTCGCCTGCGATCGCGCAGACCAGGCCGCCGAGGATCACCGGGCGGGCACCGTACTTGTCGATCAGGGTGCCTGCCGGCCCGGTGACCACGAGGCCGACGATGGCGATCAGACCCATCAGGCTTCCGGCGAGGCCGAGGTCGAAGCCGCGTACCTCATGGAGGTAGATGATCGTGAACGGCAGCGTCATGCCGCGGCCGAGGAGCTGGATCGCGACCGTCGCCAGGAGCCAGCGGCCCTCGCGTGGAAGTGCGGCTATGAAATCGCGGAGGCCGAGAGCGGGGGGATTGGACACTGCCCAATCTTCGCCTTTACCTGCACCGGTGGCGAATGGTTTCTCACTGCGCCGACATCGCCGGCCGGGCTCTAGGTCCCGGTAAGCTTCTGCCCTTGGTCCCAACCCATCCGGGTCTGGCGTCCCGGGTCCCGATCGAACTTTCGGTGACCATTTCGTGCCGTTTTTGGGGTGCCAGTGCATGGTTTGGCCCCGAGACCGGGCTAACGTAATGCCCCGTGGGTGATGAAACTCGGTGGTTGGACGAAGAGCAGCAGCGCTCCTGGCGTGCGCTCATGATGGGGATGACCCTGCTCGACGACCGCCTGGACGCCGATCTGCGCGCCGGCTTCGACATCTCGCTGTCCGAGTACGAGATCCTCGTACGACTCTCCGAGAACGACGGCGCCATGCGGATGGCCCAGCTCGCCGACTCGCTGGCACACTCGCGCTCCCGGATCACCCACACGATCACCCGGATGGAACGGTCCGGGCTCGTCGAACGCCGCAACTCGACCGACGACGGCCGCGGTGTCGTCGCCGCCCTCAGTGACCGCGGCTTCGAGGTGTTGCGGGAGGCGGCCCCGGTCCACGTCAGCGGCGTACGCGAGTACCTCGTCGATCTGGTCAGCGACGAGGACTTCGCGGCCCTGGGGCGTGTGATGAACGCCGTCTCGGACTACCTCATCTGCGACCGCCCCGGCATCGAGATGCGCTGAAACGCCGACTCGGCGCGCCTGCCTGGGGCAGACGCGCCGAGTCGAGGGGGTGTGTCAGATGCGCTCGAGGATCATCGCCATGCCCTGGCCGCCGCCGACGCACATGGTGATCAGACCCGTGGTCTTGTCGTGCCAGTCGAGGCTGTTGAGCATGGTGTTCTGCAGGCGAGCGCCGGTCATCCCGAAGGGGTGACCGACGGCGATGGCGCCGCCGTTGATGTTGAGGCGGTCGATGTCGATGCCGAGGTCCTGGTAGGACGGGATCACCTGGGCCGCGAAGGCCTCGTTGATCTCGACCAGGTCGATGTCGCCGATCGACATGCCGGCGTACTTGAGCGCGTTCTTGGTCGCCTCGACCGGGCCGAGGCCCATGATCTCGGGGGAGAGGCCGGAGACGCCGGTGGACACGATCCGGGCCAGCGGGGTGACGCCGAGCTCGGCGGCCTTGGCGTCGGACATGACCACGACCGCGGCGGCGCCGTCGTTGAGGGCGCAGCAGTTGCCGGCGGTGACGGTGCCGTCCTCGCGGAAGACCGGCTTGAGGCCGGAGATGGCCTCCAGCGTCACGCCCGCGCGCGGGCCGTCATCGGCCGAGACGACGGTGCCGTCAGGCGTGGTCACCGGGGTGATCTCGCGGGCCCAGAAGCCGTCGGCGATGGCCTTCTCGGCGAGGTTCTGGGAGCGTACGCCGAACTCGTCCATCTCCTGGCGCGAGATGCCGCGCGAGGTGGCGAGGTTCTCCGCGGTGTGACCCATCGCGATGTAGACGTCGGGCAGCAGCCCGTCCTCGCGCGGGTCATGCCACTTCTCGTTGGACGCGGCGGTCGCGGTGGTCCGCGACTGGGCGTCGTCGAAAAGGTGGTTGACGGTGTCGGGCAGGTGGTCGGAGGTGCCCTTGACGAAGCGGGAGACGGTCTCGACACCGGCCGAGACGATGATGTCGGCCTCGCCGGCCTTGATCGCGTGCAGCGCCATCCGCGAGGTCTGCACGGAGGAGGAGCAGTAGCGGGTGATGGTCGCGCCGGGCACCTTGTCCCAGCCGTTGAGCACGGAGACCACGCGGCCCATGTTGTTGCCGGACTCGCCACCAGGCAGGCCGCACCCGAGCAGCAGGTCGTCGATGTCGTTGGGGTCGAGACCCTCGACCTTCCCGACGGCTTCCTTGGTGATGAGTGCGGCGAGATCGTCGGGACGGAAGTCCTTCAGAGATCCCTTGTTGGCTCGCCCGATCGGAGTGCGGGCGGCGGCGACGATGACTGCCTCAGGCATGAAGACTCCCGGTTACTGAAGAGTAGGTAGGACTGTGGTCGACACCATACTCGCCCGGACTGTGCTGGGTGACCAGGCCCAGTGCCCAAGATCGTCTGGAAGGATCGACCACGTGCGCCACCTCTATGAATGCCCCATGCGTTGGGCCGACCTCGACATGCTCGGCCACGTCAACAACGTCGTCTACGTCGACTACCTTCAAGAGGCGCGCGTGGACATGCTGCGCACGCATGCTCGGAGCCCGCAGACCCAGGGCCTGGCCGAGGGTGTCGTGGTCGTCAGCCACCAGGTCACCTACGTCGAGCCGCTGCTCTTCGACTTCAAGCCGGTCTACGTCGAGTCGTGGGTGACCGAGATCCGCGCGGCGAGCTTCACCATGGCCTACGAGATCTTCCGGGACCAGCCCGACGGCACCCGCAAAGTCTTCCTGCGAGCGAGCACGGTCCTGGCTCCGTACGTCTTCACCACCGAGTCGCCGCGCCGGCTCAAGCCGGAGGAGAAGGCCAACCTGGAGCCCTACCTCGAGAAGACGCCGCCGAAGCCGCTCGCGCTGGGCGAGCCGAAGCGGCTGGAGGAGGGACACTTCCCGCTCTTCGTCCGCTTCTCCGACGTCGACGCCTATGGGCACGTGAACAACGTGAAGTACTTCGAGTACTTCCAGGAGTCGCGGCTGGCGCTGATGAAGCGGCTCAGGTCGCACAAAGAGCTCAAGGACTGGCCCTCCGTCGTGGTCGCCCAGACCGACGTCAGCTACCACGCCCCGGTCCTCGCCCGCTCGGAGCCGTACGACGTGTGGAGCTACGTCTCCCGGTTGGGCACCAAGTCGATGACGATCGAGTCCGAGATCGCCGACGGGGACGTCCGCCTCGCCCGCGGGCAGGTCACGCTCGTCTTCTACGACCTGGAGTCGGGGAAGTCCGTCGAGCCCAGCCCGGAGGTGCGTGCGGCCGTCGAGAGCGTGCTGTAGCGGACCTCAGTCGCGCCAGCCGCTCCAGTCGTGATCGTCACAGTCATGCTGGCGGTCGCGGCGGTGGTCACGTCGGCAGTCGTCGCCGTCGTCGGAGCGAGCATCCGTGCCGTTCCACGCGTCCCACTCCCAGCCGTCACGGGTGAACGTGAAGTCCTCGGGAAACGCCGGGACCTGGCCAGAGACGTCGGGCTTCTGCGCCGGACGCGCCTTCCGCGCGGCCAGCGTCTTGCCGTCGGCCGGGGTCCGGGCACGCCGTGAATCAGGCGCGGCGTCGGGCGGCGCGAGCAGGTCACGAGAGATGAGCTGCGTTGCGCGCGAGGCGTCGGGAGGAGGCGGCAGTGTGCCCACCGAGGTGTCCTTGGCGGCGTCGACGGGCTCGGCGGGACCGGCCGGCCCGTCGCCGAGCCGGCTCGGCGGCCCGGCCGCCTGCTTCGACTGCTGGCCCGCGGGGTTCGATCCCATCGAACCCGGGTTCCCGATGAGCAGTGCCACCGCGATGACGGCGACGAGGGCAAGCCCGACTCCGGCGATGGCCCCCTGAATTGCCCGCATGCGTCCTCCGAGAGCGCTCTGGTCCACATAATGTTCTGCTTGAGGCCAGTAGCCTCCCAGTGCTTTCGTCGGTTGTCGAGTAACGGGACCTTTGTCAGTGTTTCCTGGCCCGGCCCGAGCTGCCCAGAGCCGGCGACCGCCACGATGGTCAACACGTCAGGGTCGCGTCAAGGCCGTCCCTGCGGGCGTCAAGGATCCGTCAACGGCGGCCGCACCGGCTCGTTGCGGGTCTGGAATGGGGGCGTGTCAGACCTCATCTACATCCTTCTCACGCTCGTGTGCTTCGCCGGGCTGGCCCTGCTGGTCGGGCTGATCAACCGTCGGCTGGGTTCTCCGGCCACCGAACCTGGCTCCGTTCAGGTCGCCGATCAGGAAACCGTCCCGAGCGCCGACGCAGGCTGCACCCGATGAACGCCACGCTCGCCGCGGTGCTGCAGATCGTCACCCTGGTCGCGGCGCTGACGCTCACTGTGCCGCTTCTGGGCCGTTACCTCGCCCACGTCTACACCAGCCCCCTGCACCTACGCGCCGAGACGGTGGCCTACAAGGCCCTCAAGTTGGACGCCGACGCCGACCAGCACTGGCGCTCCTACGCGATGTCCGTGCTCGGCTTCTCGTTGGCAGGGATCCTCTTCCTCTTCGGTTTCGGTCGGCTGCAGAACCTGCTGCCGCTCGACGGCGGATTCGACCCGCTGCCCAGCGACGGGGCGTGGAACACCGCGGTCTCGTTCGTGACCAACACCAACTGGCAGTGGTACTCCGGCGAGGCCGCCGCCGGCCACCTGATCCAGATGGCCGGGCTCGCGGTGCAGAACTTCGTCTCCGCCGCGGTCGGTCTCTCGGTCGCCGCGGCTTTCGCCCGCGGGCTGGCCCGGTCACGCAACCAGGGAAGGATCGGCAACTTCTGGGTCGACCTGGTGCGTACGACCCTCCGGGTTCTCCTGCCGATGGCCTTCGTGGTCGCGATCGTGCTGGTCGCGGCCGGGGTGGTGCAGAACCTGCACCCACTGCACGAGATGAGCACGCTGACCGGTGGAGCGCAGCCGTTGACCGGTGGTCCGGTCGCCAGTCAGGAGGCGATCAAGGAGCTCGGCACCAACGGCGGCGGGTTCTACAACGCCAACTCGGCCCACCCGTTCGAGAACCCCAACCCGTTCACCAACCTCCTCGAGATCTGGGCGATCCTCGTGCTGCCCTTCTCGATGGCCTGGGCGTTCGGTCGCATCGTGGAGGACAGGCGCCAAGGTGGCGCGGTCCTCGCGACGATGGCTTCGCTGCTCACCGTCGGCATCACCCTGCTGACCTGGGCGGAGATGGCCGGTCCCGGCACCGCTCCGCAGCTCGCCGGAGCGGCGATGGAAGGCAAGGAGACCCGTTTCGGTGAGGCCGCCACGGCGCTCTTCGCCGCGGCCACCACCGGCACCTCGACAGGCGCTGTCAACGGCATGCACGAGAGCCTGACCGCTCCAGGTGGCGGCGTCGCGCTGTTCGGGATGATGCTCGGCGAAATCGCTCCTGGCGGCGTCGGCTCCGGGCTCTACGGCATGCTCATGCTCGCCGTGGTCACGGTCTTCCTGTGCGGCCTGATGGTGGGACGTACGCCTGAATACCTCGGCAAGAAGATCAGCCGCGACGAGATCGTCCTGGTCGCGATCTACATCCTGGCCACACCGATCCTGGTGCTCGTCGGCGCCGCGATCGCGCTCACCGCGCCGGCAGGGCTGGCCGGCCTCTCGACCGACGGACCGCACGGCCTCTCCGAGGCGCTCTACGCCGTCACCAGTGCTTCCAACAACAACGGCTCCGCCTTCGCCGGGATCGGCTCGGGCACCCCGTTCTGGAACACGCTGCTCGGGCTGCTGATGCTGCTCGGCCGATTCGTCCCGATGATCCTGGTGCTCGCCCTGGCAGGCCGGTTCGCGGCCGCCAACCGGCTGCCGGCCAACGCCGGCACCCTGCCCACCCACCGCCCGCTCTTCGTCGGCCTGCTGACCGGCGTCGCGCTGGTCGTGGTCGGCCTGACCTTCGTCCCGGCTCTCATGCTGGGCCCGATCGTGGAGTCCCTGTCATGACCCAGACCCCCGTACGTACCCCCGAAGACCACGCCGAGCACCACAGCCATGTCGAGGCTGCGGCCTCGGTGCTCACGGCCAAGCAGGTCGCCGAGGCGGTGCCCGTAGCGCTGCGCAAGCTCGACCCCCGCCAGCTGGTGGCCACCCCGGTCATGCTGGTGGTGGAGATCGGTGCGGCTGCCACGACCGTCATGTCGGTCCTAGACCCATCGGCGATGGGCTGGCTGGTCACCTTATGGCTGTGGCTCACCGTGGTCTTCGGTGCCCTGGCCGAGTCGGTAGCCGAGGGGCGCGGCAAGGCTCAGGCGGCCAGCCTGCGTGCCCTCCAGACCGAGACCACGGCCCGCCGTCTGCGTGGGGGAGCCGATGGTGCCGAGGAGCTCGTCGTCTCCACCGATCTGCGCGTCGGCGACGTCGTCGTGGTCGAGGCGGGCGAGCGGATCCCCGGTGACGGCGACGTCGTCGACGGTGTCGCCAGCGTCGACGAGTCGGCCGTGACCGGCGAGTCGGCTCCGGTGATCCGCGAGTCCGGCGGCGACCGCAGCGCGGTGACCGGCGGCACCCTGGTCCTCTCGGACCGGATCGTCGTCCGGATCACCTCCGACCCGGGCCACTCCTTCGTGGACCGGATGATCGCCCTGGTCGAGGGCTCGGAGCGGCAGCGTACCCCCAACGAGATCGCGCTCAACGTGCTCCTGAGCAGCCTGACCGTCATCTTCGTGGCAGTCTGCGGGAGCCTCTACTACCTGGCCGACTACTCGGGAGCGCACCAGTCGTGGCTGGTCCTCACCGCACTGCTGGTCTGCCTGATCCCGACCACCATCGGCGCTCTGCTGAGCGCGATCGGCATCGCCGGCATGGACCGGCTCGTACGCCGCAACGTGCTCGCGATGTCCGGCCGAGCGGTCGAGGCGGCCGGGGACGTGGACGTCCTCCTGCTCGACAAGACCGGCACGATCACGTACGGAAACCGGCAGGCGTACGAGATCGTCCCGGTCGTCGGGGTGACGGTGACCGGCGCGGAGAACGCGGCGGTCCTGGCCAGCCTCTCCGACCAGACGCCGGAGGGGCGGAGCATCCTCACGCTCGTGGGTCGCTCCATGGACGGACCGGCCGAGGCCACGATGGTGATGTTCTCCGCCACCACCCGGATGTCCGGACTGGACAGCCCTGGCCTGAACGTACGCAAGGGCGCCGCGTCCGCAGTGGCTGTCTGGGTCAAGGAGAACGGCGGCCAGGTGCCCGCGGAGACCGACGAGATCGTCGGGGAGATCGCCGAGAGCGGCGGCACGCCGCTCGTCATCGCCGAGCGCCGCGACGGCGACCCGGCGCGGGTGCTGGGCGTCGTACACCTCAAGGACGTCGTCAAGGACGGCATCCGCGAGCGCTTCGACGAGCTCCGCGCGATGGGCATCAAGACGGTGATGATCACCGGCGACAACGCGGCCACCGCCGCGGCCATCGCCAAGGAGGCGGGCGTCGACGACTTCCTCGCCGAGGCCACCCCGGAGGACAAGCTGGCGCTGATCCGTAAGGAGCAGCGCGGCGGCCGGATGGTCGCGATGTGCGGGGACGGCACCAACGACGCGCCCGCGCTTGCACAGGCCGACGTCGGTGTCGCGATGAACACCGGGACGACCGCGGCCAAGGAGGCCGGCAACATGGTCGACCTCGACTCCGACCCGACCAAGCTGATCGACGTGGTCGAGATCGGCAAGCAGCTGCTGATCACCCGGGGCGCGCTGACCACCTTCTCGGTGGCCAACGACGTCGCCAAGTACTTCGCCATCCTGCCGGCGATGTTCGTCGGGGCCTTCCCCGCACTGGACGTCCTCAACATCATGCGGCTGTCCTCGCCGGAGTCGGCCATCGTCTCCGCAGTGGTCTTCAACGCGCTGATCATCATCGCGCTGATCCCGCTGGCCCTGCGCGGAGTCAGCTACCGGCCGTCCTCGGCCTCGGCTCTGCTGCGCCGCAACCTGCTGCTCTACGGGGTCGGCGGTCTGATCGCGCCGTTCCTCGGGATCAAGCTGCTCGACCTCGTCGTCTCTCTCATCCCAGGACTGTGAACATGTCTGATCTCTTTGCATTGCTACGTCACTCCCTCGCCGGGCTCCGCGTGCTCATCGCCGCGACCCTGCTGTGCGGGATCGCCTACCCGCTCGTCGTCACCGGCGTCGCCCAGACCGCCTTCGGCTGGCGTGCCGACGGCTCCCTGGTCACCGAGGCCGGCGTGCGCACCCACGACCCTGCCGAGGCGGTCGGCTCGGCCCTGATCGGGCAGCGCAACGACGACGAGGGACTCTTCTACCCGCGTCCCAGCGCGGCCGGCGACGGGTGGGACACGCTGGCCACCGCCGGCTCCAACCTCGGCCCCGAGGACCCGGGCCTGGTCGACGCGATCAAGGAGCGCCGCCGCGACGTCGCCGCGCGTGAAGGCGTCTCGGTCGACCAGGTTCCCGCCGACGCCGTCACCGCCTCCGCATCCGGGATCGACCCGGACATCTCACCGGCTTACGCAGCCCTCCAGGTGTCCCGGGTGGCCCGCGACAACGGGCTCTCGGAGGACGCGGTGGCGGCGCTGGTGGCCGAGCACACCGACGACCGCACCTTCGGGTTCCTCGGTGAGCCGCGTGTCAATGTGCTCGAGCTCAACATCGCGGTGCGCGGAGAGGTTGAATAGGGACGTGCAGACCACGTCGACGGTCGGACGGCCCCAGCAGCGACCGCGGGGCCGTCTGACCGTCTATCTCGGAGCCGCGCCGGGCGTGGGCAAGACGTACGCCATGCTCGGTGAGGCGCAGCGTCGTCAGGCGCGGGGGACGGATGTGGTGGTCGGGTTCGTCGAGACCCACGACCGCAGCAACACCGCGCGCCAGATCGAGGGGCTCGAGGTGATCCCGCGCCGGGAGATCGACTATCGCGGCACGGCCTTCACCGAGCTCGACGTGGAGGCGGTGGTCGCCCGCGACCCGAAGGTGGTCTGTGTCGACGAGCTCGCGCACACCAACGTGCCCGGCAGCCGGCACACCAAGCGGGCCCAGGACATCGAGCAGCTCCGAGCGGCCGGGATCGACGTGATCACGACCGTCAACATCCAGCACCTGGAGTCGCTCAACGACGAGGTCGAGCGGATCACCGGCGTACGACAGCGGGAGACCGTCCCCGACGATCTCGTCCGCACCGCCGACATGATCCATCTGGTCGACATGGCGCCGCAGGCGCTGCGGCGGAGGATGGCCCATGGCAACGTCTACAAGCCGGAGAACATCGACGCTTCGCTGACCTCGTACTTCCGGGTCGGCAACCTCACCGCACTGCGGGAGCTGGCGCTGCTGTGGCTGGCGGACCGGGTCGACGACGCCCTCGGCGACTACCGGCGTGAGCACCAGATCTCGCATCCGTGGCCCACCAAGGAGCGCATCGTGGTGGCGGTCACCGGTGGGCCCGAGTCGGAGACCCTGCTGCGTCGTGGGGCTCGGCTCTGCCAGCGGGCCAAGGGCTCCGAGCTGGTCGCGGTCCACGTCGTCTCCGCTGACGGGCTGACGCGGTCGGCCGGTGACCTTCCGCGGAGCCAGAGCCTCACCCGGTCTCTGGGTGGCACCTTCCACACCGTCATCGGCGACGATCCCGCCACCGCGATCGTCGACTTCGCGGCCGGTGCCAACGCCACGATGATCATCGTCGGTGTCTCCCGGCACGGCCGGGTACGACGCTTGTTCACCGGCAGCACCGGAGACCGGATCGCGACCGCGGCGGGGAGCATCGATGTGCACCTGGTGACCCACGAGCATGCCGGAGCGGGCCTACGCCTGCGGCGGCCACGATCGGCGCTGGGCCGTTCGCGGCGGTTGGCGGGATGGGCCGCTGCGGTCGTGCTGCCGTTCGCGCTGTTCGGTGGCCTCTACCTGGTGCCGGCGGCCGAGCGTAACGCTCAGCTCCCGGTGGCCAGCCTGCTGATGACCGGCGCGATCGTGGCGGTGGCACTCATCGGAGGCAGGCGGGCCTCGGTGGTCGCCGCCCTGATCGGTGCCGGGGTGCTGAACTTCTTCTTCACCGAGCCCTACCACGACCTGACCGTCCAGAGCCCGCACAACATCCTCGCGCTGGGCGTCTTCCTGACGATCGCGCTGTCCGTGGCGGGGGTCGTGGACCAGGCGGCACGACGTTCGGAGGAGGCGGCACGGGCGCGCGCCGAGGCTTCGACGATCGGTGGCCTGTCGAGATCGGTGCTCACCGGCCAGGACACCGCCGAGGCGATCGTCCATCGGGTGCGCGAGAGCTTCGGACAGCAATCGGTGGCCCTGCTGCGAGCGAGCGCGTCGGGCTGGCACACGCTGGCCGAGGTCGGCCAGGACGCGGCGACGGAGCCTGGATCCGGCGACACCCAGGTCCGGGTCGACGACGACCACGTGATCGTGCTGCGCGGCGACCCGCTCCGAGCGGCGGACCAGCGTGTGCTGGAGGCGTTCGCCATCCAGACCTCGCTGGTGCTGGAGTATCGCCGGTTGCGCGACCAGGCGGACCGTGCGCTGGCGTTGGAGCGGGCCGAGAAGACCTCGACCTCGCTGCTTCGCGCGGTCTCTCACGACCTGCGTACGCCGCTGGCGACGATGCGCGCCTCCCTCGACGGCCTGCTGACGGGCCGACTGGCCGAGCAGGATCGTAAGGAGCTCGTCGAGTCGGCCGCCACCTCAGCCGACCAGCTGGAGGCGCTCATCGAAAACCTCCTCGACCTCTCCCGGGTCGAGGCCGGCCTGGTCCGCCCCGCGATGCGGGACGTCAGCCTGGAGGAGTCGCTGCCGCTGGCGGTCGCCGGCCTGCCTCCGGGATCGATCGTGTTCGACGTCGACGAGGGGACCCCTCTCGTACGCACCGACTCAGGGTTGCTGGAGCGGGTCGTCGCCAACCTGGTGAGCAACGCCGTCCGGGCCAGCGGCCAAGGGCCGCGCCCCGGCGAGCCGGTACGCGTCCTCGCGCACGAGACACCGGAGACTGTGGAGGTGATGGTCGTCGATCGCGGACCGGGTGTTCCCGAGGAGCAGCGGGAGCGGATGTTCGAGCCCTTCCAGCGCCTCGACGACACCTCGGCGGACGGGTTGGGGCTCGGCCTCGCCGCGGCCAAGGGACTGAGCGAGGCGCTCGGGATCAGGTTGTCCGCCGAGGACACCCCTGGTGGTGGCCTGACCATGGTCGTCTCGGTGCCGCGTGCCGAGGTGGGCCGATGAGCGAGCGTCAGCGAGCGAGCATCGGAACTCTCATCGGTCCGCGTCCGTACTCTGGCGCTTGCGCTACGGAGGTGGACCGATGAGCCGCGTGCTCGTCGTCGACGACGAACCCGCCCTGCTTCGGGCGCTCGCCATCAACCTGCGTGCCGCCGGCTGGGAGGTCGAGACGGCGGCCGATGGGCGCTCGGCGCTCGCCGCCGCCGCGGCAACCCACCCGGACGTCGTCCTGCTCGATCTCGGTCTCCCGGACCTGGACGGCACGGAGGTGATCGAGGGACTGCGCGGCTGGACCCAGGTGCCGGTGGTCGTGCTCTCCGCTCGCCAGCACGGCGACGACAAGATCGAGGCGCTGGACCTCGGGGCGGACGACTATGTGACCAAGCCGTTCGCGATGAACGAGCTGATGGCCCGTCTGCGAGCGGCCGTCCGGCGGTCCCAGGACTCGGCACCGCCCGCGGCCGCCGTCGTGAACGTCGGCGACCTGGAGATCGACTTCGCCCGCAAGCGCGTCCACAAGGCGGGGGAGGACGTCCGCCTCACCCCGACCGAGTGGTCGTTCCTGGAGCTCCTCGCCCGCAACCTCGGCCGGCTGGTCCCGCGAGAGCAGATCCTCAAGGAGGTGTGGGGCCCGACCTATGCCAAGGAGACCCACTATCTGCGGGTCTACGCCGCCCAGCTGCGCCGCAAGCTCGAGGACGACCCCTCCCGCCCGCGTTACCTGGTCACCACGCCGGGTGTCGGCTACACCCTCGATCCGGGCGCTTAGATCGCCCCGCTGGTCGACTAGAGCCGGGCGAAGGCCTCGACCTTGTCCTGGGGTCCGGAGACGACGATGTGGTCGTCGGGGCGGATGACTGTCTCCGCGGTCGTGTAGGTGAACGTGCCGCCCGCCGGTTTCACCCCGACGACGGTGACGCCATAGGTCTGGCGCACGCCCACGCCGGTGAGACTGCGGTTGTGCAGCAGGGCCGGCGGCCGGGTCTTCACGAAGACGTACCCGTCGTCGAACTCGATGTAGTCGAGCATCCGCCCACGGACGAGGTGGGCGACCCGCTGACCCATGTCGTGCTCGGGGCGGACGACGTTGTCCACCCCGATCTGAGCGAGGATCCGGGCATGGGGCTCGCTGATCGCCTTGGCCCAGACGTTGCGTACGCCGAGGTGGACCGCGACCGATGCGGTCAGGATGCTCGCCTCGATGTCGGTGCCGATGCTCACGACCACGGTGCCGAACTCGCCGAGACCGAGCCCGCGCATCGCGTCCTCACTCGTGGTGTCGGCCTCGACCACGTGGGTCAGCCGGCCGGCGTGCTCCTGCACCGCCCGAGGGTTCAGGTCGGCGGCGAGCACCTCCTCGCCCTCATCGACGAGCTCGAGGGCGAGCGCGCTGCCGAACCGGCCGAGGCCGAGCACGGCGACGCCGCCGCGAGTGATGCCGTTCTTGTCCAATCTGGTCCTAGCCAATGAGGGGCCGTCCTTCCGGGAAGCGGTGCAGACGCTCGCGGTCGCGGAGCGCCAAGGCGGAGACGAGGGTGATCGGGCCGATCCTGCCGACGAACATCATCGCGATCAGGATCAGCTGACCGCCCGGGGGGACGTCATAGGTGAGGTTGGCCGACAGGCCCACGGTGGCGAAGGCCGAGACGGCCTCGAAGAGCACCTGGTGGGTGGGTGCATCGACCAGATGGAGGAGCGCGATGGTTCCGGAGACCACGAAGCCGACGGAGAGCAGCGCGACTGTGAGCGCCTGGCGGATGGCCCGCGGGTCGATGCGGCGGTCGAACGCCTCGACCTCGCGCTGCCCGCGCACCTCGGCGACGATGACGAAGAAGAGGAGCATGAAGGTGGTGATCTTGAGGCCACCCGCCGTGCCTGCCGACCCTCCGCCGATGAGCATCAGCACGTCGGCGCCGAGCAGCGTACCTTCGTGCATCTGCTCGTAGTCGAGGCTGTTGAACCCGGCCGTACGCGTCATGGTGCTCTGGAAGAAGCCGGCCAGCAGCTTTCCCGGGGTGTCCAGGGCGCCCAGGGTGTCGGGGTTCTTCCACTCGACCGCGGTGAAGAACACCGAGCCGATGATCAGCAGCCCGATGGTGCCGGTGACGGTCATCTTCGTGTGCAGGCTC
Source organism: Nocardioides panzhihuensis (assembly GCF_013408335.1). Lineage (NCBI taxonomy): Bacteria > Bacillati > Actinomycetota > Actinomycetes > Propionibacteriales > Nocardioidaceae > Nocardioides > Nocardioides panzhihuensis. Next base: position 284,429 of record NZ_JACBZR010000001.1, read on the forward strand.
CACATCCGCACCTTCGTACGCTGCAGCAGCTCCAGCCACACCGGGAACCCGAGGCCGCCGGCGATCACCGCGACGGCGATCGGCAGGCAGATCCAGGGGTCCGCGACGTACCCCATCAGCGAGTCCGAACGCAGCGCGAAGCCGGCGTTGTTGAAGGCGGAGATCGAGTGGAAGACGCCGTCGTAGGCAGCCCGTTCCAGGGTGGCGCCGTAGCCCAGCCAGAACCGCAGCGTCAGCGGGATCGCGATGATCAGCTCGATGACCAGGCTGATGCCGACGACTCCCTTGATGAGGCTGCGTACGTCACCGAGGCCGGAGCTGGTGTGCTCCACGGCGGCGGTGAGGCGGAACCGCAGCCCGAGCCGGCGGAAGACGACCAGTGCCAGCATCGAGGCGAGGGTCATGATCCCGATCCCGCCGACCTGGATCAGCCCGAGGATGGTGACCTCGCCGAAGGTGGACCAGTAGGTAGGGGTGTCGACGACGGCCAGACCGGTGACGCAGACGGCGCTGGTCGCGGTGAACAGGGCCGTCAGGAACGGTGCATGGCCCGGCTCGGTGCGCGCCACCGGAAGCATCAGCAGGAGCGTGCCGACCAGGATCGTCGCGGCGAAGCCGACCGCCACGACCTGGGCTGGATGGCGCAGCAGCGCCTTTCCGCGGCGAACCCGGCGCGTAGGGGAGGAGGACGTCGACACGGGCGTCACTCTAAAGGCAGTGCCTCCTCGCTCACCCGGGAGTGTTGATCATGAAGTTCGCAGCGTGCTCGGCGTAGGCCCAGAACTGCGCGTCCTGCTCCGGAGTCAGCCCGGCGGCGTCGAGGCCCTCACGGAAGTGCTGGAGCCAGCGGTCCCGAGCCTCCGAGGTGACTTCGAACGGCGCATGCCGCATCCGCAGCCGTGGATGGCCGCGCTGCTCGGAGTAGGCGGACGGACCGCCCCAGTACTGAGCCAGGAAGAGGGTCAGTCGCTCCTGGGCCGGACCTAGATCCTCCTCCGGATACATCGGCCGCATCAGCTCGTCGGTCGCCACGCCCTCGTAGAACTTGGCCACGATCGTGCGGATGGTCTCCATCCCGCCGATCTCCTCATAAAACGTCACTGAGCCATTCTTCCACGCGGGTCCGCGCTCGGCGTCCGTGGCAGGATCGGAGGCGTACGCACACACTCGAACTTTGGGAGATAAACGATGGCCACCACCCGCACTGCCACCACCGTCTGGGAGGGCACGCTCTTCGAGGGTGCCGGGAAGGTGACGCTGGATTCCTCCGGTCTGGGGACCTACGACGTCTCCTGGCCGGCCCGCTCCGAGGAGCCTGGCGGCAAGACCAGCCCCGAGGAGCTCATCGCCGCCGCCCACTCCTCCTGCTTCTCGATGGCCTTTTCCAAGGGCCTGGCCGACAACGGCACCCCGGCGACCAGCCTGCAGACCAGCGCGGATGTCGAGTTCACGCCCGGCAAGGGCATCACCGGCATCAAGCTGACCACCCGTGGTGAGGTCGAGGGGCTCGACAACGAGACCTTCGTGAGCCTCGCCGAGGCTGCCAAGGCCGGCTGCCCGGTCAGCCAGGCCCTCACCGGCACCACGATCACCCTCGACGCCGCGCTCGCCTGATCAGCCCGCGCTGGTCGAGCCCGGCGGCTCGACCAGCGGGGTCAGGCGGCCTGACCATCGGCGTACGTCAGGCCTTGGCCGGGTCTTCCTCGGCAGCCTTCTCCTCGCGGTGCCAGACGACCCGCTGCGGGAACGGGATCTCGATGCCCTCGTAGTCGAGGCGGGCCTTGATCCGCTGGCGCATCTCGCGCGCGATCGCCCACTGCTTGAGGGGCAGGGTCTTGATGAGCACCCGCAGGGTGATGGCGTCGGCGGCAAGCGCCTCGACACCGGTGACCTCGGGCTCCTCGATGATCTGGCCCTTGAACTCCTCGTCGACCCACAGGTCGTTGGAGACCTCGCGAAGCACACGCTGCACCTTGGTGAGGTCCTCGTTGTAGCCGACGCCGACGTCGATGACGGCGCGGGCCCAGTTCTGGCTGTGGTTGCCGACGGTGAGGATCTCGCCGTTGGGGATGTACCAGACCGTGCCGTCGAGCGACCGCAGGCGGGTGATCCGCATGGTCACGGCCTCGACCGTGCCGACGATGTTGTTGACCTCGATGCTGTCACCGACGCCGTACTGGTCCTCGATGATCATGAAGATGCCGGACAGGTAGTCCCGCACCAGCGACTGGGCGCCGAAACCGAGCGCCAGACCGACGATTCCGGCCGAGGCGATGATCGGGGCGATGTTGATGCCGAGCTGGTCCAGGATCATGGTGGCGAAGATCGCGATCAAGACCCCGGTGACGACGCTCTTGAACAGCGAGCCGATCGCCTGGGCGCGCTGGCTGCGGCGAGACGAGGCGACGGGGGTGTCGCTCGCCTCGGCCGACTTGGTGATCTTGCCGGTGAGCCCGGGCGCCTCGACGGCGCGGACGACGACCTTGTCGACGACCCGGTGAAGGATCCAGCGGAGCACGATCGCCAGCAGGATCAGGCCGGCGATACGCAGGGGGATGCCGATCACCCATTCGCCGAGAGTCGACCAGGAGACCGAGACCAGTGGGGGGTTCGGGGGAATGGACATGAGTTCCAGTATCCAACGCGTTCAAGGTCCGCGGCCAATCCCAGGTGGCGGCGACTCTGGCCGGACGAGGGGCGTTGACGAGGACCAGAGCTTACGCCGGTTAGTATCTGCGCGTGAGCAACCAGATCCTGCGCCGCGCCGGCCTCTTCGGCGCCTCCGCCACCGCCGCTGTCGTCGCCTCTGTTGCTACCGCCGGCCCCGCCAGCGCCGAGGTCCCCAACGGCTGGCCGGTCGCCGAGGAGATGACCGCCTCCGGTCTGCTCCTGCTCATCCTGATCGTCCCGATCATCCTGACGGTGGTCATCTCCCTCGTGGTGCTCCTGCCCGGCGTGCTCCGCGGCGAGGGGCTGCTGCCCAAGCCCCACAAGGGCGACGACGACAACCTCCCCGCCGCGACGCACTGACCGTCTAGGCAGCCTCCCGGCGCGCGCAGCGGGTCAGCTGGTGAGGATCACCAGCTGACGGGTGGCCCGCGTCATCGCGACGTAGCGGTCCACGGCACCCTCGATCCCGGTCCCGTACGTCTCGGGGTCGATGAGGACCACCAGATCGAACTCGAGCCCCTTGGCGTGCTCGGGGCTCAAGCGGCGTACCCGGCCTTCGTCGAGGTCCGACGAGCCGGCCGCGATGACGCAGGCGATGCCTTCGTCGTGCTCGGCGAGCCAGGTGTCCAGGATCTCGTCGAGGTCCGCGACGGGGCGGTGGACGACCGGGATGCCGGCGGCGCGGACCGACGTGGGCACGTTGGCATCCGGGAGCGCGGCCCGGATGACCGGCTCGGCCTCGGCCATCACCTCCTCGGGCGTGCGGTAGTTGACGCTCAGGCCGGCCATCTCGATCCGATCCAGACCGACTCGCTCGAGACGCTCCTGCCAGGACTCGGTGAACCCGTGCCGGGCCTGGGCGCGGTCACCGACGATCGTGAAGCTGCGCGAGGGGCAGCGGTTGATCAGCATCTGCCACTCGGCGTCGGTCAGCTCCTGGGCCTCGTCGACGACGATGTGCGCGAACGGGCCGGCGTACGGGTCGAGCTCGTCCGGCTCACGCACCGAGTCGTCGAGGAGCGCTGTGCGTAGGTCCTGGCCACGCAGCATCGACATCACCTTCATGTCGGAGTCGTCGTGGCTGATCAGGTCGGAGACGACCTCGGCCTTCGCCTTCCGGTCGGCGGCCGCGGCCGCCTTCTTGGCGCTCCGGCGCCGCGAGGCGTCGGGGTCGCCGAGGCGACGGTGGGCGGCGTCGAGCAGCGGCAGGTCCGCCTCGGTCCAGGCCTGCCCAGCCTGGACAACCGGATTGCGCTGCAGCGTCGTCACCTCCTCGGGGGAGAGCCAGGGCGCGCACAGCCGCAGGAACGCCGGCACCTCCCACAGATCCCCGACGAGGTCGGCCGGTCGCAGCCGCGGCCAGACCTGGCCGAAGACCTCGAGCAGCCCGGCGTTGGTCTCCAGCGAGGCCCGGAGGGCGTCGGTCGCATCCTCGTCAACGAGGCCGTACGCGTCGAACTCATCCTCCTCCTGGCCCGGGCTGCCCCAGTCGTCCTCGGCCCAGGCGTCGACATCGGCGTCGTAGTCGCGATCGGGGTCGCTGCCGATGTTCCTCTGGATCCGTTCGGTCACGATCTTCAGCAGCGCGTCCCAGACCTGGTCGCGAGCGTCGTTGTGCGGCGTACCCGGCTCGGCCGCGGCGATCGCCTCGGCCCAGTCGCTGGTGCTGATCACGGCGTCGCCGTAAGGGGTCTCGACGAGGGTCGGCTTCGAGGGAGGCTTCTCGTAGAGAGCCACCGCCGGCTCGATCGCCGCGACCATCCGGGCGTCGGCCTTGAGCCGGGCGACCTCCTTGTCCGTCTCCGGCGCCAGCGAGGCGCCCTCGGGCACCATCCGGCGCAGCGTCGTGGTGCGTACGCCCTCTTCACCCAGGCTCGGCAGCACGTCGGCGACGTAGGAGAGATAGGGCTCGTGCGGGCCCACGAACAGCACCCCGCCCTTGCCCTCGCCGAGGCGCGGGTCGGAGTAGAGGAGGTACGCCGTGCGGTGCAGCGCCACCACGGTCTTGCCGGTCCCCGGTCCGCCGTCGACGACGAGCGCGCCTCGCGAGGACGCGCGGATGATGGCGTCCTGGTCGGACTGGATCGTGCCGAGGACGTCGCGCATCCGCGGTGAGCGGCTGCTGCCGAGGGTGGCGATGAAGGCCGACTGATCATCCAGTGCCGCATGCCCTTCAAGCCCCTCGGTGGTGAAGACCTCGTCCCAGTAGTCGGCGATCCGCCCGTTGGTCCAGCGGTAGCGGCGCCGGCTCAGCAGCCCGCGCGGATCGGCGTGCGTGGCCGCGAAGAACGGCTCGGCGGCAGGCGAGCGCCAGTCGACCAGCAGCCGTCGCCCGTCGGTGGCGGTCAGGCCGAGACGCCCGATGTAGATGGTGCTGCCGGACTCAGTGACGATCCGCCCCAGACACAGATCCAGGCTGAACCTGCGCAGCATCCGCAGCTGCCCACCGATCCGGTGCACCTCCAGATCGCGGTCCATCGCCTCCTGCCCGTGTCCGCCGGGGCGGCGGCGTACGTCATCGAGCCGCTCGTTCAGCGCAGCGATCTGCTCTTCGAGACTCTGCCCGATGGCAGCGAAGTGCTGCTCGTCATCGGCGATCAGTGCCGGGTCCGCCTTGGCGTCGTGACGGCCCGTGAGATCGAATGCTTGCAACGTTGAACCCCTGTCTGAGCAGGCACTTTACCTGTTCGAGACGGAGATTCTGCCGCAATCCGGGGGCCTTGTGGCAAGCCCCCATGTGCGCTATAAAGTTATTAGCGGAAGGGAGAGTTCTCCCTTCCTTCTTTGTTTCTGAGTAAATGTGAACGACCCCCGGCCACGTGGCCGGGGGTCGTTCACGTGAGAGAGCTACTTCGCGTCGCGCTCCTGGGCGGCGAGGGCGCGGGCGACCTCGTCACGTCCCTCGCGGACGTACCGCTTGGCGGCGGGCTCGGCGGGGGAGGTCTCCAGCCACTTGTCGGCCTTCTCCAAGAGCTCCGGGGAGGCGGCCGGCTTCGGGAAGATGTACTCCAGCACCGTCGAGGCGCGGTGGGTGCCGAGGTGCTCCCAGAGCGTGTCGGCGGCCTCGAAGTAGCGGTCGACGAAGGGCGCGAGCACCTCGTCCTGCCCGTTGCGCTGGAACGAGAGCACGATCGAGCGCGCGGTCTCGTTGGCCACGTCGGTGCGGACGACGACCGACTCCCAGGCCGCTTCCTTGGCCTCGGCGGTCGGCTGCGCGGCGCGGGCGGCGGCGGCCTTCTCCTTGCCAGAGATGGTGTTGTCGCGCTCGAGCTCGGCGTCGATCTCGGCCTCACCGAAGGTGCCGGAGGCGGCCAGGCCGGTGACGAGCGCCCAGCGCAGGTCCTGGTCGATCTCCAGACCGTCGAAGACCAGGTCGCCGGAGAGCAGCCCCTGGAGATCGGCGATCGCGACCTCGGAGCGGCCCGCCGCGGCGTACGTCCGGGCGAAGGTCAGCTGGTGGTCGCTGCCCGGGGCAGCGGCCTCGAGCAGGCTCTTGAGCCCGGTCTCCCAGCGCGCCTTGAGGGCGTCGCGGTTGGCCGGGGCGGAGAACGAGCCCACCGCCTGGGCGGCGAAGACCGGGATCCGGGTGACGCCCCAGGCGTCGGTCTCCTGGCCGATGTTGGCGAGGACGAGCTCGACGAAGTCGGTCGCCCGCATCTCGGCGTCGCGGGTCATGTCCCAGGCGGCGCCCCAGATCAGTGCGCGCGAGAGCGAGTCGTCCAGCGCCGACAGCGCCGACAGCGCGGTGGCCAGCGAGCGCTCGTCGAGCCGGATCTTGGCGTACGTCAGGTCGCCCTCGTTCAGCAGCAGCAGGTCGGGCTGCTTGACGCCGGCCAGCTGCGGGACCTCGGTCAGCTCGCCGGTCACGTCGATCTCGAACGCGTCGCGGCGGACGAGCGCGCCCTCGACGAGGTCGTAGAGGCCGAGGCCGATGCGGTGGCGGCGCAGCGTCGGGTAGTCGGCGGCAGCGCTCTGCCTGACGGCGAACGAGGTGTACGTCCCGTCCGCGGCCAGCTCGAACGACGGCGCGAGGGTGTTGACGCCGGCGGTCTGCAGCCACTCCTGCGCCCAGCCCTGGAGCTCACGCCCGGAGGCGGCCTCGAGGTGGCGCAGCAGGTCCTTGAACTCGGAGTTCCCGTAGGCGAACTCCTTGAAGTAGGCCTTCAGGCCGTCCAGGAACGGCTCCAGCCCGACCCACGCCACCAGCTGCTTCAGGACGGAGGCGCCCTTGGCGTAGGTGATCATGTCGAAGTTGACCTCGACGGCCTGCAGGTCGTAGTTGTCCGCGGCGATCGGGTGGGTGGTGGGCAGCTGGTCCTGGCGGTAGCCGGTCTGCTTGCGGGCGTTGGTGAAGCCGGTCCAGGCGTCGGTGAACTCGGTCGCGTTGGCCTGAGCGTGGTAGCAGGCCCACTCGGCGAACGACTCGTTGAGCCAGAGGTCGTCCCACCACCTCATGGTGACCAGGTCGCCGAACCACATGTGAGCCATCTCGTGGAGGATCACCGAGGCGCGGAAGTCGTAGAAGGAGCGCGGCTGCTTGGAGCGCGGCAGGTACTCATCGCGCAGCGTCACGGCGCCGGCGTTCTCCATCGCGCCCATGTTGTACTCAGGCACGTAGAGCTGGTCGTACTTCCCGAACGGGTAGGGGAAGTCGAAGGCGTCCTCAAAGAACTCGAAGCCCTGCTTGGTGATCTTCACGACCTCGTCGCGGTCGAGGTGGGGGACCAGCGACTGGCGGCAGTAGTGGCCCAGCGGGATCGTGCCGAACTTGCCCTCGTAGACGTCCTGGACCTCGTGGTACTCACCGGCGATCAGCGCGGTGATGTAGGTCGACATCTTCTTGGTGGGCTCGAAGTCCCAGCGCGCAACGGTGGTCGAGCCTGTCGAGACCCCCACCGGCTTCGGCTCGGGCGTGACGGCGTTGGAGACGACCTTCCAGCCCTCGGGAGCGGTCACGTGGAAGGTGAAGACGGACTTGAGGTCGGGCTGCTCGAAGGTGGTGTAGACGCGGCGCGCGTCGGGGACCTCGAACTGGGAGTAGAGGTAGACGCGGTCGTCGGCGGGGTCGACGAAGCGGTGCAGGCCCTCGCCGGTGTGGGAGTAGGTGCAGTCGGCCTTGACGACCAGCACGTTCTCGGCTGCGAGGCCGTCGAGAAGAATCCGAGAATCCTGGTAGGCCACCGCGGGGTCGAGCGCGACGCCGTTGAGAGTGATCTCGTGGACGGTCGCGTCGACGAGATCGGCGAACGTGGAGGCACCGGCCTCGGTGGAGGTGAAGGTGATCGTCGTCGTCGAGCCGAAGGTCTCGATACCCGTGGTGAGGTCGAGATCGATGTCGTACGAGAGGACGTCGAGAAGGGCGGCTCTAGCGGTGGCTTCGGCACGCGTGAGATTGGTTCCAGGCATGCGTGGATCCTCTCATTCTGCCCGGATTTCGAGACATCTATATCGCGTTTGTTGACCGTTCTTGGGTGTCGCTGAGCGTGGAAAGTAAAAATACAGCGTTGTAATTCCGACACACCGGTATCAATGGTTGACAACTTTCCCTAGGGTGCTCATGTGCCCCTTAAGTCACAGGAACATCAGTATTCACATGAGTCGCGCCAGGTGGGGAAGCCTGGCGGGGTGCTGCGCCGGGCCTTGGTCACCGGCGCGGTTCTGCTGCTCGTCGGCCTCGGTGTGCAAGTCATCCCCAAGTTGGCATCACCGGCGCACGCGGGCTCCATCACGCTCTGCTCCGGCTTCTCGGACTGCCGCAGCAAGGGCTATCCCACCGGCGGATACGAGAACGCCTGGGGGAGCATGTACTGGCGGATGTACGCCGGAAGGAACTGCACCAACTATGTGGCGTACAAGCTGATCCAGACCGGTCTGCCGAACGCTCGCCCCTGGTCGGGCGAGGGCAACGCGACCAACTGGGGCGTGGCGATGAGCAAGCTGACCAACCGGACCCCGACCGTGGGCTCGGTCGCTTGGTGGCACTCCTCGCACCCCAGCGCGAGTCGCTTCGGGCACGTCGCGATGGTCGAGCGGGTCGGCTCGAGCTCGATCACGATCTCGGAGTCCAACTACGGCAGCGACATCAGCTGGCGCCGGATCAGCAAGGGCTCTACGAACTATCCGACCGGGTTCGTCCACTTCAACGACAAGCGCCTCTCGGTCACCAAGGCGCCCACGGTCGAGGGAGCGGCGCAGGTCGGCAAGGCGGTCACGGTCAACACCGGCTCGTGGAGCCCGAACCCGAACAAGATCCGCTACCAGTGGATCGTGGACAAGAAGCCGATCCCGGGTGCGACCAACAAGACCTTCCGCATCCCCGGCCACCTCGCCGGCAAGCAGATCGCGGCGGTGCTCACCGGCACCCGCCGGGACTACAGCGACGCCAAGACGATGAGCGAGATCCTGCCGCCGATCAAGCAGGGGACGTTCAGGGTGCTGAAGCAGCCGAAGATCGCCGGGGCTCAGAAGGTCGGCTCGACGATCTCCGTCGGCGGAGCGGCCTACGAGCCGTCGGCCAAGATCGGCGAGGTCAGGTGGTACGCGGACAAGAAGCTGATCGCGCGCACCAAGTCCCGCTTCCTGAAGGTGCCCGCCGCGGCCTCCGGGAAGAGGGTCGGCGCGGTCGTCGTCGGCGTCCAGGAGGGGTACAAGCCGAAGTACTCCTATGCCTTCGCCACCTCTCTCGTCGTCGGCGGCAAGGCTCCGCAGCAGCCCACGGAGCCGGAGCCGCCGAGCGGGTCGCTGACCCAGACCGCGGCCGGCTACGTCAAGGGCGGCACTCGCCTCGGCGGGCTGATGCAGGTCGATCCGGGCAGCTTCAGCGAAGCGGTGGACATCTCCTACCAGTGGACGCGCGAAGGCACGCCGATCTCGGGGGCGACGACCGAGAAGTACCGCCCGAGCGACGCCGACGTCGGTCGCCGGCTCAGCGTCACCGTGGTCGCCAGGTCTCGCAGTGGCGAGACCGTGTCCAAGACGTACGGTCCCAGCGGCCGGGTGCGGGTCAAGCCGACCGTCGAGGTCACCGCGACCGGAGGCTCCCGGGAGGCTGACGTGGTCGTCAAGGTCACCGCGCCGGGCTACGTGCCCAGCGGTTCGGTCAAGATCACGACCAACGGCGGACGTACGGTCACCAAGCCCCTCGGCAACGGGACGGCGGGCGTCACCTTCGTCAAGCTGCCCGCGGGCGAGTACGCCGTCACTGGCGCCTACAGCGGCGACGAGGTCGCCTACTGGGCCAGCGGGGGTGACTTCACCACCGTCAGGTGAGCGGAACAGATCCGGGGCGGGAGTGGTTGAGTGTCGATATGACGCAGACCACTCCCGCCCCGCCGTCCGAGAAGACCGCCGCCGACTTCTGGTTCGACCCGGCCTGTCCGTTCGCGTGGATCACCTCGCGCTGGATCCTCGAGGTCGAGAAGGTGCGCGACGTCGAGGTGACGTGGCACATCATGAGCCTGGCGTACCTCAACCAGGACAAGGACATCCCGGAGGACTACCGGGAGATGCTGAAGACCGCGTGGGGCCCGGTGCGGGTCTGCATGGCGGTGCAGAACGAGTACGGCCAGGAGAAGCTCGCCGAGCTCTACACCGCGCTCGGCACCCGCCGCCATGTCGAGGGCCGGGAATTCGACCGGGCGATGATCGAGGAGGCGCTGACCTCGGCCGGGCTGCCCGCCGAGCTCGCCGACGCGATGGACGACACCTCGCTCGACGAGGCGATCGCGAAGTCCCACCACGAGGGCATGGACCAGGTCGGCAACGACGTCGGCACCCCGACGATCGCGATGAACGGCTCGGCCTTCTTCGGTCCGGTCATCTCCAAGGCGCCCAAGGGTGAGGAGGCCGGCAAACTCTGGGACGGCTTCCAGCTGATCACCGCCTACCCCTACGTCTACGAACTCAAGCGCGCCCGGGTCCACGACCTCGACTTCAGCTGAGCCCGCCGCCGTATTGCCAGTGACGCCACCGCCCGACCAGTCGTACGTTGACGGCGTGACTACTACAGACGAGGCAGCAATCCTCTCGCGGGCGCTGGACCAGACCAGCGGTCTGTTCCGTCGGGTGAACGCCGGGACGGTCTCGCGGCCGACGCCGTGCGAGCAGTGGGACGTCGGCGCGCTGGCCGACCACGTGATCGCGGACGGGACCAACTTCGTCACCATGATCCGTGGCGGGGAGCCGGACTGGGGTGCGCCGACGCCGCACGTCAGCGAGGACTGGGGGCAGGCGTTCAAGGCCAGCGCCGACGAGGTGCTGCGCGCGTGGGAGCAGGGCCCCGGCACGGACGGCTGGGAGGGAGGCGCGGCGGTGCCGGTCGGCCTGCTCGTCGCCGAGTACGCCACCCACTCCTGGGACCTCGCGCAGGCGCTCGACGTCCCGTCCGCCGAGCTCGATCCCGAGCTGGCCGAGGTCGGGCTGGCCTTCATGAGAGCGAGCCTGAAGCCGGAGATGCGCGCCGGTGCGTTCGGTGCCGAGGTGACGGCGCCCGAGGGCGCGGGGCCTTATGAGCGGCTGGCTGCTTTCGCGGGACGCGCCCTCGCCTGACACCATGGTCGTGTGGTTGACCAGATGGGAGTGCTCGCGCTGCAGCGGGCCATGACGCAGGCAGCAGAGCTTCTCGACACCGTCACGGCGGACGATTTGACCCGGCCGACACCGTGTCCCGAGTGGGATCTGCGAAGGCTGGCCAACCACTTGATCGCCCAGCCCCGCATCTTCGTGACGATGCTCCAGGGCTCGCCACCGGGATGGGCCGGGCACGAGGACTACGCGGTGAACCTGGGCGAGGAACTGCGTACGCGTGGCAACGAGCTGATCAACCTGTGGCGCGAGGTCGGCGCCGATGACATGGTGATGGTCGACCCCGACTGGCAGTCGACGGAGATCGCGGTCCACACCTGGGACCTGTGCGTGGCGCTCGGCCGGCCGACCGACGGCATGGATGAGGCGGTCGCCCAGCGGGCGGTCGTCGCGATGGACCGGATCCTCGGCCCGGAGCGCAAGGGGCGGGCCTTCGCCAACGCCCTCTCGGCACCGACGGGGGCGGGGGCTTACGAGCACCTGGCGGCGTACGCCGGACGGCCGGTGCCGTTCACACCGACCCTGTCGCACTAGCCACAGAAGTCCCAAGCGACACACCGAACACATGCGTTTGCGGCATGTCGGGCTTCCGGTTCTCCAAAATCAGGGGTATGGCCAGCTTCCCCCGCGTCATCACAGTGACCCTGACCGCTGTCGTCATCGGCGCGTCGATGCTCGTGCCTGCCATCGGCTCTGGCTTCGTCCCAGGGATCGATCCGGCCGCCGCCGAGGACAGCCAGGTGATCAAGCTGCCTCGTCTCGAGGACGGCATCGCCACCCGTGACGTGAAGCTTCCTCCGAGGCTGACCGAGCGGTCGGGCAGCGCGGCATCGACCGAGAAGCTGAGCACGACGACGTTCTCGATGGTCGGGGTGTCCTGGACCGGCGCCGAGACGCCGAAGGTCGAGGTGCGGGTGAGCAAGTCCGACCAGTGGCGTGGCTGGCAGGTGCTGCCGCTGCAGGAGGACCTGCCCGACGGCGCCGAAGGTGCTGTCGCCGCCCGCGGCAAGGTCGAGCGCCGCGGCACCCAGCCGGTGTGGACCGGCCGGGCCAGCGGCGTACAGGTGCGGGTCGAGGGCGCGCAGCCCGAGGACCTGAGGCTGACCCTGATCAACACCGGGCCGCAGGAGGACGTCAAGGCTCCGAAGAAGGAGGCCGGTGACCAGAGCTACGGGAGTGCTGAGGGCAGCGCCAACGGCCGGGTGGCGCGGTCGCGTCCGCGGTGGGCACCGAAACCGGTGATCTTCACCCGGTCGCAGTGGGGTGCCAACAACTCTTGGCGCAACGGCCGCCCGGAGTACAACACTGCGCTGAAGCAGGTCCACATCCACCACACCGCCACGAGCAACAACTACTCCAAGGGCGACGTGCCGGGGATCATCCGCGGCATCTACAGCTATCACACCAGGTCACTGGGGTGGTTCGACATCGCCTACAACTTCCTCATCGACAAGTTCGGCCGCGCCTGGGAGGGCCGCTCCGGCGGCATCGACCGGCTCGTCAAGGGCGCCCACACGCGCGGTTTCAACCACCAGTCGATGGGCATCGCCCTGCTCGGGAACTTCGAGAACGTACGTCCCTCCGACGACGCCCTCATCAAGACCGAGCGGATGGCGGCCTGGAAGCTCGACATGGCCGGCCGCGACGCGCGCGGCAAGCTGGTGACCGTCTCGAAGGGCAGCGACCGGTTCCCGGCGGGCCGCCGGGTCCGGGTCTGGGTCATCGACGGCCACTTCCACACCAACGAGACCTCCTGCCCGGGCGCCCAGCTCGCCAAGTGGCTGCCGTGGATCCGGAAGTACGCCTACCAGCGGGACCAGATGTTCAACCCGTGAGCCGGTGTCGATAGAGGCCCGGTGACGCAGGCTCCCTAGGATGGAGCCATGAGCAAAGTTCTGTCCGCAGTCGCCTGGCCGTACGCCAACGGCCCGCGCCACATCGGCCATGTCGCCGGTTTCGGCGTGCCCTCCGACGTCTTCAGTCGGTACATGCGGATGGCGGGCCACGACGTGCTCATGGTCTCCGGCTCCGACGAGCACGGCACCCCGATCCTGATCGCCGCCGACGAGGCCGGCGTGACGCCTCAGGAGCTCGTCGACAAGAACCACCGGATCATCGTCGAGGACCTGGTCTCGCTCGGCCTGACGTACGACCTCTACACCCGCACCACCTCGGCCAATCACCACTCGGTGGTGCAGGAGCTGTTCCTGGGGGTCTACAACAACGGCTACTTCATCGAGCAGACCTCGAAGGGCGCGATCTCGCCGTCGACCGGACGGACCCTCCCCGACCGCTACATCGAGGGCACCTGCCCGATCTGCGGAGCCGACGGGGCGCGTGGCGACCAGTGCGACACCTGCGGCAACCAGCTCGACCCGGACCAGCTGATCAACCCGGTCTCGAAGATCAACGGGGAGACGCCGGAGTTCGTCGAGACCCAGCACTTCTTCCTCGATCTGCCGGCGCTGGCCGAGGCGCTGCACGCCTTCCTCGACGAGCGTGAGCAGACCGGCCTGTGGCGTCCCAACGTCATCCGGTTCAGCCAGAACATCCTCAAGGAGATCCGCCCGCGGGCGATGACGCGCGACATCGACTGGGGCATCAAGGTGCCTCTGGACGGCTGGCGCGACAACCCGACCAAGCGGATGTACGTCTGGTTCGACGCGGTCGTCGGCTATCTGTCCGCCTCGATCGAGTGGGCGCGGCGCTCCGGCGATCCGGAAGCGTGGCGCCAGTGGTGGAACGCGCCCGAGTCGCTCTCCTACTACTTCATGGGCAAGGACAACATCGTCTTCCACGCCCAGATCTGGCCGGCCGAGCTGATCGCCTACAACGGTCAGGGGTCGAAGGGTGGCGAGACCGGCTCGTACGGCGCGCTGAACCTGCCGACCGAGGTCGTCTCCAGCGAGTATCTGACGATGGAGGGGAAGAAGTTCTCCTCCTCGAAGAAGATCGTGATCTACGTGCGCGATCTCCTCTCGCGCTACCAGCCCGACGCGTTCCGCTACTTCGTGGCCGCCGCCGGCCCGGAGTCGAACGACTCCGACTTCACCTGGGCGGAGTTCGTGCGGCGTACGAACGACGAGCTCGTCGCCGGCTGGGGCAACCTGGTCAACCGCACCGCCACCCTGATCGCGAAGAACTTCGGCGAGCTGCCTGCTGCGGGAGAGCTGACCGAGGCCGACAAGGCCATCCTGGACACCGTCGGCGGCGCCTTCGGCACCGTGGGTGACCTGATCGGCCGCCACCGGCAGAAGCAGGCGATCGGTGAGGCGATGCGAGCCGTCGGAGAGGTCAACAAGTACGTCACCGACCTCGAGCCGTGGAAGCTGGCCAAGGCTCCCGAGGACCGTGAGCGCCTCGGCACCGTGCTGCACGTGATGGCGCAGTGCGTGGCCGACCTCAACCTGATCCTGTCCCCGTTCCTGCCGTTCTCCGCCAACGAGATCGACAAGGCCCTCGGCGGCAAGGGCGAGGTCGCCCCGATGCCCCGCATCGAGGAGGTCGACGACCTCGACGACGGCAAGCCCTACCCGATCATCACCGGCGACTACTCCGGCGCGCCGAGCTGGCAGAGCCACCCGATCGTCGTCGGCACGCCGGTCGCCAAGCCCACCCCGGTCTTCCAGAAGCTCGACCCGTCGGTGATCGACGAGGAGCTCGACCGGCTGGGGATCAAGCCCGAGTAGCGGCCGCCACGCCCGCTGGAAAGGCGTGCGACACGCCGTGTGCCCGCGTGTCGCACGCCTTTCAGGGGCGCTCGTGGCCCTTGGTGATGTCGCCGCACGGCGTTCTCAGGCGGGTCGGTCGCGGACTGGCTGAATCTCGAGATCCGGGTCGAACAAGGCCCGGAGCTCCTCATCCGCATCTTCCCACTCGTCATCGCTCGGAAGCGAGAACATGCCCCGGAGGCCGCCGAGCCGGACCTGCGTCGTCATGTGACCAGCGTAGATCCGGCCTAGCAACCTGTGCCTGAATTCGTTGGATCGGCCGTCGCGTGGCTGCGAGGATTCGACGCGTGATCGCACTGCTCGGCGACGACCGAGGACACCGCAGCCATCAGGAGCTCAACGCCCTTCGGGCGCAGTTGGCCGAGCTCGGGGTCGAGACGGAGTGGGTGCCGACCGACTCCGGGTTCGACATCGCGACGTACGACGGGGTCTGGCTGGTTCCCGGCTCGCCCTACGCCGATGACGCCGCGGTGTTCGAGGCACTGACCGTGGTGCGGGAGCGGGGGATTCCGTTCCTCGGGGTGTGCGGTGGGATGCAGTACGCGGTGCTGGAGTGGACCCGCAACGTACTCGGATCCGTCGGCACCCACGCCGAGTCCGAGGGTGCGGGCGACGACAACGTGGTGGCCGCACTTGCCTGCTCGCTCTACGGCGAGGAGCGGCTGGTGACTCCTATCGCCGGGACCCGTTTCGCCGGCTGGCAGCTGGAGCCGTTCGCCGGCATGCACTTCTGCAACTACGCGCCGACCGCCGACGCCGTGGCCGGCCTGGAGAAGGCCGGTGTCGTGGTCGGTGCCACCGCGGACGATGCCGGAGCGGAGGTGCTGGAGTTCCCCGGCCACCCGTTCTACGTGACCAGCATGTTCCAGCCCCACATCGGCGCCCTCGCCGGAGCCCCGGTCCATCCGCTCGTGCGCGTGTTCGTCGAGTCCGTGAGGCGGAGCGCGCGTTAGTCAGTCGCCGCCGCCGCCGCCTCCGCCGTCGCCGCCACCGAAGCCGCCGTCGCTGAAGCCACCGCCGCTGAAGCCGGACTCGACACCTCGGTGAGTGGCGACGATCGCGTCGCGTACGGCCCCTGCAGCCCAGTCCGCGCGGGCGATCTGCTTGGCGCGCTGTTTGACCTGGCGTGGTGGCACCGACGGAGAGACGAAGAGCCTGTGGGCCTGGTCGACGGCGGAGAGGAGGGCGATCAGCGTGCCGGTGCGGTGGTCGGGATGAGCGTCGTGGAGCAGCACGGAGGCGACCTGTTGGCGCACGGGCATCTTGGACCGCGGGTCGACCGCCGGCCAGAACGTCTTGGTGGTGAGGAACACCCGACGCTGCTCCCGACGGAGCAGGCCGCGTCCGACCAGCACACCGGCGAGGTGGTCGAACTTCTGAGACCCGATCCGGCTGACCAGTGCGCGAGGGGTCATCGGTCTCTCCCCGATGATCGAGAAGGCCTGCTGGAGGCGGCGGTCCACGGGTGCTCCGATGGCCACCTGATGCACCTTCGAGGATTGCCAGAATGACTGTTTCCGTACCTCGATGACCCCGGCGAGCGCGAGCTCGGCCAGGAGCGCGCCGCCGAGCAGGATGTTCCTCTTCGACATGTCACCGAGCCCCCTGACGGGCTGTCCGGTGATGTCCTCCAGAGTCAGCAGTACGAGATCCTCCGCGATCAGCACGATGCGAGGGTAGTGGGCAGCAGCCCGGGCCGCCCGTGAAAACGACGAATCATGTGCTGACGGCGGCGGCGTAGCGTTTCGCGAGGATCTCGAGGTGGTCGCGGAGCTCTGGCGGTGACTCGACGGTGAAGTCGAGGCCGAGCATGCCGATCCAGACGGCAACGACCTCGAGGCTGTCGCCGCCGGTGACCAGGACGCTGCGGTCGGCGGCGATCGGCTCGACGGTGCCGACGGCGGGGTTGATGCGGGAGATGACCTCCTCGGCGGAGGCGGCGATGATCAGGCGGGCGTGGATGGCCCAGCCGGTGCGGGCGACCTCGCGGACCACGAACTCGGTGAGGTCGCTCTGCCCATTGATCAGGGTCGGCTCGCTTGCTTTGAACGGGCGCCCGCCGGGGACCTTGAGGCGCAGCCAGTCGACGCGAAGCGGCTGCCAGGTGTCGTCGCGAGGGTCGCGGGCGACGAGATACCAGCGACGCTGCCAGGCGATCAGCCGGTAGGGCTCGACCTCGATGGGTTCGTCGCGATAGTCGGCGCGTACGCCGATGTGGTCGCGGATCGCGGTCGCGAGCGCCTGCAGGGTGCCGGAGTCGACGTCTGGGTCGGGGACGTTGCTGTCGGTGTTGACCGGGCCGGCGTCCATCGCGTCGACCACCGCGGCCAGCTTGCGACGTAGGTGGTCGGGCAGCACCTGCTCGAGCTTGCCCAGCGCCCTGGCGCTGGTCTCCGCGACGCCGGTGATGCCCGTCGCGGCACGCAGCCCGACGGCGACCGCGAGCGCCTCCTCGTCGTCGAGAAGCAGCGGTGGGAGCTTCCCGCCGGCACCGAGCCGGTAGCGACCGCCGGGGCCGCGAACCGACTCCACCGGATAGCCGAGCTCGCGCAGCTTGGTCATGTCGTTGCGCACGGTGCGCTCGGAGACGTCGAGCCGGGTCGCCAGGTCGGCACCGGTCCAGCCGGCCGAGGCCTGCAGGAGGCCGAGGAGCGCGAGCAGTCGGGCAGAGGTTTCCAGCACGGGCTCAGAGTGCGGCAAAAAAGATTCACGGGCCAGCGGAATTCCGGAATCAGGCTTGCCGGAACCCTTCATAGCGTGTGTCTCACAAGGTCGGAAACCACCAAGGAGAAGTCATGAACACGCAGGTCAACACCGGGCTCAGTGCCAAGTCCAACGACGAGATCAGCACGGTCACCGTCGAGTTCCCGCAGGCGGATCTCGACGATCTCCGCAGCCGCCTGAAGCGCACCCGGTTCGCGCCGAGCGTGCCCGGCGACTCCTGGGACTACGGCACCCCGACGGCCTACCTCGCCGACATGGTCGAGCGCTGGCAGGGCTTCGACTGGCGCGCGGTCGAGGCGCGCATCAACGCGGTGCCCAACCACATCACCGAGATCGACGGCCAGACCATCCACTTCGTCCACGTACCCTCCTCGAACCCGGAGGCCAAGGCTCTCCTGCTCGCCCACACCTACCCGGGCTCGTTCCTGGAGTTCCTGCCGATGGTCGAGCTGCTGACGGACGAGTTCCACCTGGTGATCCCGGAGCTGCCGGGCTTCGGACTATCGACGCCGGTGGTGGACACCGGCTGGACGATGAAGCGGGCGGCGGAGGCGTACGATGTGCTCATGCGCCGGCTGGGCTACGACTCCTATGGGGTGCACGGTAGCGACGGCGGCGCGATGGTCGGGCGCGAGCTGGCCCTGCTGAACCCGGAGGGCTTCCTCGGCGCGCACGTCCTGCAGCTCTTCTCGTTCCCCTCGGGCGACCCGAGCGAGTTCGAGGGCTTCGGGCCGAAGGAGTACGCGGCGCTGGAGCACATGCAGTGGTTCCAGTCGGTCGGCGGCTACAACGCCATGAACGGCTCTCGCCCGCAGACGATCGGCGCGGCGCTGGCCGACTCACCCATCGGGACGCTCGCCTACAGCGAGCTCTTCGAGTCGTTCGGCAACGGCACCTCGCTGGTCACCCCCGAGCAGGTCATCGAGCAGGCGACCTACTACTGGCTCACCAACTCCTACGCCGCGGCGGCGCGCTACCACTACGAGGAGGGGCACGCCGAGCGCGAGCCGGAGGTCTCCCAGGGCCGGATCGGGGTCGCCGTCTTCAAGGACGACTTCCAGACGATCAGGTCCCTGGCGGAGCGGGACAACGCCAACATCCAGCACTGGTCGGAGTTCCCCGAGGGCGGCCACTTCGCCGCCCTGGAGCGCCCGGGCGACATCGCCGCCGACCTGCGGACGTTCTTCGCCTGACGGCACGTACGAACCGACCCGAGGATCGCAGCCCCTCCGCGGCTGCGATCCTCGGGTTCTGTCAGGTGACCGTCGTGGTGACGGTGGTGGCGACCATCACCGCCGTCATCACCGCGACGACCTCGTCCATGGCGTCCTTGACGCCCTCGGCGGCCCAGTCGCCCCGGGCGATCTCCTTGGCCCGTTTCTTGACCGCTCCTGCGCCCACCGCCTTCGTGTCGACCACCTTGTGGGCGAAGTCGATGGAGGAGAGGAGGGCGATGAGCGGCCCGGTCCGTGCGTCCGGCGTGACGCCCTGGACGAGGACGGCGTACAGCTGACCACACACGGCGTTCTCGTGGGTCGAGTCCGCGGCCGGCCAGGTGGTGCGCGGGAAGAGGCCGAGGATCCTCTCGTCGCGACGCCTGAGGATGTTGCGGTCGCACAGCCGGGCGGCAAGCGCCTCGTGCAGACCCTTGCCGAGGTTGGTTACCGCGTTCTTGGCCGCCACCGGCTTGGCCGCCAATGAGTCGTACGCAGCGGCCAGGATTGGCTCGTCGGGGCGCCCGCCCGGCACCGCCACGGCCTTGGCCGGGGTCAGCCCCGACTTGGGCTGCACCTGGACCGAGCCGGCCATGGCGAGCTCGGTCAGGATCGCTCCGCCCAGCGCCTGCTGGACCCAGGACGAGGCGAGCGTGCCCCTCTCGTCGTCGAGCACGAGCAGCAACAGATCTTCGGCGATGAGCATGCCTCAGACGCTACGGCGCAGCGATCCCGGGCGCCTCCTACGAAAGGCGGAACTTGTCTCGGACCTTCGTCTAGGAGGCCGTGGACGCCGGGCTGGCGACGTCGAACATCCAGGTCACGCCGAACTTGTCCTCGAACTGGCCGAAGTAGTCGCCCCACGGCGCCTGCTCGAACGGCATCGCGGGCGTTCCGCCCTC
Source organism: Nocardioides panzhihuensis (assembly GCF_013408335.1). Taxonomy (NCBI): domain Bacteria; kingdom Bacillati; phylum Actinomycetota; class Actinomycetes; order Propionibacteriales; family Nocardioidaceae; genus Nocardioides; species Nocardioides panzhihuensis. The sequence goes on from NZ_JACBZR010000001.1 coordinate 304,253, forward strand.
GGACAGCTTGGCGAAGTAGTCGGCGAAGCGAGGCTGATCGGCGGGGTCGGCGCTGGTCATCGCGACCGTGACGCCGGCGGTCGGGGCGATGTACTCCATCCCCATGTCCGGAGGCGTGTCGGCGGCCATCAGGACGAGGCCGTCGTCGAGCGTGAGCGAGCCGTGCATGACCAGGCCCTTCGCCTCCGGCGGCACCGGACCCATCGCGTCGCCCATGGAGTCGAAGGTCATCGTCTCGACGGTGCCGCCGAGCACCGACCGGTAGAACTCGAGAGCCTCGGCGGCCTCGGACTTGAAGCTGATGTACGGGTTGAGCGTTGCCATTCGGATCGTCTCCTTTGATCGATTTCCGACCCCGTTCGCTCACAGTAGGCCCGCCGGAGAGTGCTGAGAAGGGGAATTTGCGTCGGTTTGCCCAGATGTGCGTATTTACTTCGGCGGGCCGTCACGGGTGGGCGACGTCGACGCCCAACCAGCCGGCCAGCGCCTCGATCTCGGCCCGCACCGCGTCCCCCATCTCGGCGGTCCAGCCGAAGTCCTCGTGGACGGCGAAGACGTTCAGCCGTCCCTTCTTGTGGTCCACCTTCGCGTCGAGCTTCCCGATCAGCCGCTCGCCGTGCAGGATCGGGAGGGCGAAGTAGCCCCAGCGCCGCTTGGCAGCGGGCTTGTACATCTCCAGGACGTACTCGAACCCGAACAGGTCCAGCGCCCGATCGCGGTCGTAGACCAGACGGTCGAAGGGAGAGAGCAGGGCCGTACGCGGCGCGAACCCGTCCTCGAGGGCGGCCACCGCCTCTGGGTCGACCCGCCACTCGCCGTCGACGCCGGCCACGGTGCACGGGACGCCGACGTCCCCGGCTCCGAGCATCTCGCCGCCGGACGACTCCTTCCGCCCCGGACGCGCGATCCCGAGCGAGGCCAGTCGGCGCACCGTCTCGACCCTCAGTGCATCCTCGGGTGAGGGAAGCAGCAAATCGGAGGGGTAGACCCGTTCGGCCAGGTTCCAGGTGCGCAGCTTGCCGCGCCGGCCAGCGCCGGCGACCTCGCCCATCCGGTTGAGCAGCTCGATCATCCGTAGGACGGATCTGTCGTTGGTCCAGCCGGTCGAGGCCCAGGGCACCTCGGCGGTGTCCTCGATCTCGCCGGCCACGAGCGGACCGTCGGCTCGCAGGCGATCCAGGATCTGCGTACGGAAGCTCTTGTTGGCCTCCACCCACTCGATGGCCGTCGGGTGGATCCGGCTGGGGGAGAGGGCGAGGACGGTCTCGATCTCGTCCATCGGCACGATGAAGCTGGAGAACTCCACCAGCGAGCGCTCCTGCTCCAGGGCGAAGGTGAGATCCGAATGATCGTACGCATCGCCCAACCTCGACCACGCCACCAGATCCGCGCTCGGTGCGATCGCCTTGGTCGGATCGATCTGCAGGAGGGTCAGCTGGTCGACGGTCTCCACCAGCGACACGGGCCGCCGCGCGTCGAGGAGCTGGGCGCGAACTGCGATCCGGCGGGCCTGCTCCGGGGACAGGGTGAGCGTCATGGTCGACACATTATGGGGAGTTCCGGACGACCTGCTGCCGATTCGAACCGATCTTCCGATTCCGCTTGACCCCGCCGATGTTAACGCTCACACTAAGTCGCATCGTGACGACGGTCACACTGGGCCGCCGCAGTGAAACACTGGAGGACGACAGTGAAGAAGACCCTCACCGCCCTGTGTGCGCTCGCCCTTGGCGGGATGTCGCTCAGCGCGTGCGGTAGCAGCGAAGAAGGTGCCGACGACGGCTCGATCACCATGGGCTTCGCCCAGGTCGGGGCCGAGAGCGGCTGGCGCACCGCCAACACCACCTCGATCCAGGAGTCGGCCAAGGAGGCCGGCATCGACCTCAAGTTCTCCGACGCGCAGCAGAAGCAGGAGAACCAGATCAAGTCGATCCGGTCCTACATCCAGCAGAAGGTCGACGTGATCGCGTTCAGCCCCGTGGTCGAGACGGGCTGGGACGCGGTGCTCCAAGAGGCCAAGCGAGCCAAGATCCCCGTCGTGCTGACCGACCGCGCGGTGGACACCGAGGACACCTCGCTCTACGTCACCTTCATCGGCTCCGACTTCGTAGAGGAGGGCGAGAAGGCTGGTCAGTGGCTGGTCGACAACGCCGAGGCCTCCGACGTCGACAAGGACGGCGCGGTCAACGTCGTAGAGCTGCAGGGCACCACCGGATCGGCCCCGGCGCTCGACCGCAAGAAGGGGTTCGAGGACGTCATCTCCTCGGACTCCAAGATCAAGATCACCGCCTCCCAGACCGGTGACTTCACCCGTGACGGCGGCAAGCAGGTCATGGAGGCCTTCTTGCAGTCCACGCCGAAGATCGACGTCGTCTACGCCCACAACGACGACATGGGCCTGGGCGCGATCGAGGCGATCAAGGCGGCCGGAAAGAAGCCCGGCACCGACATCAAGATCATCACCGTCGACGCGGTCAAGGACGGGATGACCGCGTTGGCCGCGGGAGAGATCAACTTCATCGTCGAGTGCAGCCCGCTGCTGGGTGAGCAGCTGATGGACGTCGCCGAGAAGGTCGTCGCCGGCGAGGAGGTCCCCGACCTCATCGTCACCGAGGAGACCACCTTCACTCCGGAGCAGGCCGCCGAGGCGCTGCCCGACCGGAAGTACTGAGCCCGTCGACCGAGATACCTCGGTGAGGCGTCGCTTCCTTCGTGGAACTCCCCGAAGGAAGTGCGCGCCCGCCGAGGTCACTCGGTGAACGGTCCGCCGTCCCCGCGCCACCCCGACCCCGCAGGAGCCAGTACGACATGAGCCAGGCAGATGTGAAGCAGCCCCTGCCCGTGGTGGAGATGCTCGACGTGTCGATCACGTTCGGAGCGGTCCGGGCGCTCGACGGCGTCTCGCTCCGCCTCCTGCCAGGGGAGGTGCACGCGCTCATGGGGGAGAACGGAGCCGGGAAGTCGACGCTGATCAAGGCGCTGACCGGGGTCTACACGATCGACGCCGGGCGTGTGCGGATCGACGGCGTCGAGACCCAGTTCGCCACCCCGGCCGCGGCGCAGCAGGCGGGGATCAGCACGGTCTACCAGGAGGTGAACCTGATCCCCAACCTCACCGTGGCCGAGAACATGCTCCTCGGCCGAGAGCCGCGCCGCTTCGCCCGGTTCGGCCCGATCGACCGCCGGGAGATGAACCGTCGCGCGGCGGCCTCGCTGCAGAGTCTCGGCATCGACGTCGACCCCGGCTCAGAGCTCGGCAGCCATCCGATCGCCGTCCAGCAGCTCGTCGCGATCGCGCGGGCGGTCGACACCGACGCCCGGGTGCTGATCCTGGACGAGCCGACCTCCAGCCTCGACGCCGATGAGGTCGCCAGGCTCTTCGAGGTGATGCGCAGGCTGCGCGATCAGGGCACGGCGATCGTCTTCGTCTCCCACTTCCTCGACCAGGTCTTCGAGATCTCCGACCGGATGACCATCCTGCGCAACGGCCGCGTGGTCGGCGAACGGCTGACCGAGGAGACCACCCAGCTGGAGCTGGTTCAGCTGATGATCGGCCGCGACCTCAAGGTCCTCGAGCGCATCGACCATGCCGTGCACGAGACCGCCGAGGAGGCCGCCGAGCGGCGCCTCCCGGTGCTGAGCGCCGTCGGTCTGGGTCGGAAGGGGAGCCTGGAGGCCACCGACCTGACCCTGTACGCCGGGGAGGTCGTCGGCATCGCCGGTCTGCTCGGCTCGGGACGCACCGAGCTCGCCCGGCTGCTCTTCGGGGCCGATTCAGCGGACACCGGCGACCTGACGGTGAAGGGCTCCAGCGCGCGTCGGCTGCGCAGTCCCCGGCACGCGATCGACCGCAACCTCGCCTTCTGCAGCGAGGACCGCAAGGCCGAAGGAGTCTTCGAGGAGCTCTCCGTGGCCGACAACATGATGCTCGGCCTCCAGGCCAGCCGCGGCTGGCTGCGGCCGATCCCGACGGCCACCAGGGACAAGCTGGTCGCCGAGTACATGACCGCTCTCGACATCCGGCCTGCCGACCCCAGCCTGCCGATACGAAGCCTGTCCGGTGGCAACCAGCAGAAGGTCCTCCTGGCGCGCTGGTTGATCACCGAGCCCGACGTGCTCCTTCTCGACGAGCCGACCCGCGGCATCGACATCGGTGCCAAGACCCAGATCCAGCAGCTCGTCGCCGATCTCGCCGGGAAGGGGATGAGCGTCGTGTTCATCTCCGCCGAGCTCGAGGAGGTGCTGCGGCTGAGCCACCGACTGGTGGTGCTCAAGGACCGCCGCAAGATCGCCGAGCGGCCCAACCGGGAGATCGACGTCAACGACGTACTCGAGATCATCACCGGCGAGCCCGGAATCCTCATCGGAAAGGAGCGGGCCGATGCCTGAGCCAACCAGGACGAGGGCAGTCAAGGAGCTCGGGGCCCGCGCGGTGAGCCACCGTCTCTTCTGGCCTCTGGCGGCGCTCGGAACGCTGCTGGCGATCAACCTGATCGCGACGCCGACATTCTTCAACGTACGCATCCAGGACGGTCACCTCTACGGCAGCCTGGTCGACATCGTGCGCAACGGCGCCCCGGTGCTGCTGGTGGCGATCGGCATGACCCTGGTCATCGCGACCCGCGGGATCGACCTCTCGGTGGGTGCCGTGGCGGCGATCGCGGGCGCGGTCGCCTGCGTCTACATCGTCAAGGGTCCGGCCGACGGGGCCGCGGGCACTGCCATCGTGGCGATCTCGATGGCACTCGCGGTCTGCGTCGCGCTGGGCCTGTGGAACGGGTTTTTGGTTGCGGTGGTCGGCATCCAGCCGATCATCGCCACGCTGGTGCTGATGGTCGCCGGCCGTGGGATCGCGATGCTGGTGACCGGCGGCCAGATCACCACGGTCAACAACGACGCCTTCGCCGCGCTGGCCTCGGGCCATCTGCTCACGCTGCCGGTGGCGGCGCTGATCGCGCTCGGGGTCTTCGCGGTAACCCAGATCGTCGTACGCCGCACCGCGCTCGGTCTGCTCATCGAGTCGGTCGGGATCAACCCGGAGGCGAGCCGGCTGGCCGGCGTACGCTCCCGCACGATCATCTGGACCGTCTACGTCTTCGCCGCTCTGTGCGCCGGGATGGCCGGCCTGATCATCGCCGCCAACACCCACTCGGTGAACGCCAACAGCCTCGGGTTGTGGATCGAGCTGGACGCGATCCTGGCCGTCGTCATCGGAGGCACCTCACTTGCCGGTGGCCGGTTCTCTCTGACCGGAACGCTGGTCGGGGCGATGCTGATCGCCACCCTCACCCGGACCATCCCCAACATCGGGATCCCGGCCGAGGCCAACTATCTGTTCAAGGCGCTCGTGGTGGTGATCGTGTGCCTGCTGCAGTCGCCCAAGGCGCGGGCGGTGCTTCAACGACGCCGCGAACCCATCCCGACGAGCCGCGAGGAGGCGGTCGTATGAGCGCCCAGGTCGCCACGACCGACGACGGGCTTCTCGCCCGGGTCGCCCGATTCAGCCCGCCGCGGCGCTACCTGCCCGTGCTCGGCACGTTCGCCCTGTTCATCGGCATGTTCGGCGTCGGCGGGATCCGCTACGAGGGATTCGCCGACCCGCAGGTCTTCCTCACGCTGCTGCTCGACAACGGCTTCCTGATCGTGCTCGCGGTGGGGATGACGTTCGTGATCCTCACCGGTGGGATCGACCTCTCGGTCGGCTCCAACGTCGCGCTCTCGACACTGATCGCGGCCAGGACGCTGGAGCTCGGCTGGCCGGTAGCCGCCGTCATCGGCGTCGTGCTCCTGTCCGGCACGCTGCTCGGCGCCGCGATGGGGTTGCTGATCCACTACTTCGACATCCAGCCGTTCATCGCGACCCTGGCAGGCATGTTCCTGGCTCGCGGACTCTGCTACCTGATCAGTGTCGAGTCGATCCCGATCAAGGACGAGACCTTCTCGGCCATCGCGTTCGGCTCGATTACCCTGCCAGGTGGCTACTACCTCGGCTGGACGGCGGTCTTCGCCCTCGTGGTCGTCGCAGTTGCTGCGTACGTCCTCTCCTCGACGCGCTTCGGGCGCACCGTCTACGCGCTCGGTGGCAGTGAGCCGTCGGCGCTGCTGATGGGGCTGCCGGTGGCGGCGACCAAGGTCGGCGTCTACGCGATCAGCGGGCTGTGCGCGGCGCTCGGCGGGTTGCTGTTCGCGCTCTACACGCTCTCGGGCTACTCGCTCCATGCCGTCGGGATGGAGCTCGACGCGATCGCTGCCGTGGTCATCGGTGGCACGCTGCTCACCGGTGGGCGTGGGTTGGTGATCGGGTCGTTGCTCGGTGTGCTCGTGCTTGGGACGATCCAGACCTTCATCTCTTTCGACGGGACGTTGTCTTCTTGGTGGACTCGGATCTCTATCGGGGTGTTGGTGTTGGTGTTCGTTGTTGCGCAGAGGGTTTTGACGCGGCGTCGGTAGGGCTCTGGGTCCTGGCTTGGTCTGGTTTCCTGACGCTGTCGGGTCGGTGTGTCTTTGTGGTTGGGTTTGCCGCCGACCCTTTCGGGGAGGGTGTTCTCGCCGTCGTCCGGAGTAAAGGACGGCCTTCGGCCGCCGGCTGTCGCCGGTCGCCTGCGGCGATCCTTGACACCGGCCGTCGCCGAGAATTTTGGCTGGCTATCGGGTCGGCGGCAGGGGTTTGGTGCGGGGGTTTGGGTTGGGCAGGGGCTTGGGCCGCGTGGGCCCGGTGCTCCTGGTTGGAGGGGTGGGTTTGCTGGTGAAAGAAGGGTTTCTTTCACCAGCGCGCGCCACCGTCCGGGCGAACGAATTTTCGTTCGGGCGCCGGGGTCGTTCTCGGCTGGGACTTGGCTAGTGCGGGCGAACGAATTTTCGTTCGCCCAGAAGAGTGCGCCTTCTCCTCAGCTGGCTCTGTTGGCCGTAGGACATAACGGGGACCTGTCGTAGGTGATTTTCCCGCGGCCACACCCGGGCCGCCGGGCAGGTCGAGAAGACCGTAGAGATCGGGTCGGCGGCCCAGACCAACCCCGAAAACACGGCAACCCAACGAAGTGTGAGCCCAGAACGTACGCCCAAAATCTTCTGCCCAGCCCAAAAGCTACAGCCGCGCCAACGCCGCCCGGAACGGGTCGAGGCCGAGCGAGCCGAGGTCGAGGGCGGCGCGGTGGAAGGCCTTGAGGTCGAAGGCATCACCCGCGCGAGCCCGGGCATCGTCGCGGGCCTGGAACCAGATCCGCTCACCGACCTTGTAGGACGGCGCCTGGCCCGGCCAGCCGAGGTAGCGAGCGACCTCGAAGTCGAGGAAGGCGTCCTCCATCAGGCAGTGCTGTCCGATGAACTCGCGGCCGAGGTCGGGGGTCCAGACCTCGCCCGGGTGGAAGCCGAACGGGTTGTCCTTCGGGATCGTCAGCTCCAGGTGCATACCGATGTCGATGATCACCCGGGCGGCTCGGAAGGACTGGCCGTCGAGCATGCCGAGGCGGTCGCCGGGGTCGTCGAGGTAGCCGAGGTCGTCCATGAGGCGCTCGGCGTAGAGGGCCCAGCCCTCGCCGTGGCCCGAGACCCAGCACATCAGCCGCTGCCAGCGGTTGAGCAGCTCGGCGCGGTAGGCGGTCTGGGCGACCTGGAGGTGATGACCCGGCACTCCCTCGTGGTAGACGGTGGTCAGCTCGCGCCAGGTGCCGAAGGAGGTGACCGACTCCGGCACGGACCACCACATCCGGCCGGGACGGGAGAAGTCCTCGGAGGGGCCGGTGTAGTAGATCCCGCCGTCGGAGGTGGGCGCGATCATGCACTCGATCCGCCGGACCGGTTCGGGGATGTCGAAGTGCACCTCGGCCAGCTCCGCGATCGCCCGATCGGCAGTGGTCTGCATCCACTCCTTGAGCGCGTCGGTCGAGGTCAGCTGGCGGGCGGGGTCCTTGTCGAGATGGGCCGCGGCCTCGGTGAGGCTCGCACCCGGCAGGATCCGGTCGGCGGTCGTGTCCATGTCGGCGGAGAGCCGTTCGAGCTCCTGCCAGCCCCAGGCGTACGTCTCCTCTAGATCGATCTCGGCGCCCAGGTAGCGCCGGGAGGCGAGCTGGTAGTGCTCGCGCCCGACGGCCTCCTTCGGCAGCCCGACGGGAATGAGCTCGTCGGCCATGAAGCGCCCGAACTCGGCGAATGCCTCGTTGGCCTTCGCGGCCGAGGCCTCGAGCTCCGCGCGCAAGGACGCCGGCGTGCCGTCCGGGGCCTGGGAGACCAGACCGGTGAAGAAGGCTCCGGCTCCCTTCTGCCCGGTCCAGCCCAGAATCTGGTCGGTGACCTTCGCGTACTGAGCCTTCGCGGAGACCCGCCCGGCCGAGGCCTCCTCGCGCAGCGTCGCGGTGTATCCCGCGACCGCCTCCGGCATCCCCGCCAGCCGTGCCCCGATAGCGGCCCAGTCGTCCTCGGTGTCGGTCGGCATCAGGTCGAAGACCTCACGCAGGTTGTGGATGCCGCTGGAGATGACCGAGACGAACTTCCGGTCCAGCTGAGCGTCGGCGAACTCGATGTCGAGCCCGGTCCGCTCCAGGAATGCTTCCTTGGCGACCTGCTCACGCTCGTCGACCGGCTCGATCGCGGCCACCTCGGCGTAGGCCGCCCGGTTGAGCTCCTCCACCGCCTGCATCCCGTCGGGGGACAGGTCGGGCAGGTCGGCGTCGTGGTCGGCGACACCGATGTACGTCGCGGTCAGCGGGTCGAGGGCGCAGAGCTCCTCGACATAGCGGTCGGTGCGGGCGTCTACGTCACGGGTCACCCGGCCAACCTTAGGACCGCGACGTTTCGGGGCAACTCAATTCCGCGCCACACGCAACGAACACGTCAGACTTCGCGTAGGAGGTGTGTGAACGTGCCAGAGGAGGTGTCCGTGGATGCCGACGAGGAGGCGGGGAGCCCAGCCGAGAATGTGGATTTTGGGGCCTGGGTGGCCTCGAGGGGGCCCGCGCTGCAGCGGTTCGCCTACCTGGTGACCGGCAACAGCTCCGACGCCCCTGACCTGGTGCAGGACGCCCTCACTCGTGCGCTGCCGCGGTGGGAGTCGCTGGCGGCGTCCGGGACGGCGGAGGCGTACGTGAAGAGGAGCATCGTCAACGGGTCGATCAGCGGATGGCGCAAGCGGCGCCGACTGGTGCTGGTCGAGGACGTCGAGCCCATGGCCACCCGCCACGAGCCCGGCCCCGAGGAGCGCGACGCGGACGAGGCGTGGGCACTGGTGCAGACGCTGCCGTCCAACCAACGAGCGGCGGTGGTGCTCCGGTTCTACGAGGACCTGTCGTTCGCACAGATAGCGACGGTGCTCGACTGCGCCGAGGCGACCGCACGGTCACATGTGCACCGGGCGCTGGCCAAGCTGCGAAAGCGTCTGGAAGAGCAGGGATCGAACAAGCAGGGAATGAACGAGGGGGTTGACAATGAGTGACTTCGAGCGCGAGGAGCGGGCCTTCCGGGCCGCCCTGGCCCGCGCGGCCGACGGCTTCGAGCCGCGGGAGCTCGCGATCCCCGGGGGTTCTGACACGACCACACCGATGGACGTGTCCGACGAGACGGAACAGAACGAGCAGATCGAGCGGACAGAGCAGGACGAGCCGAAGGGACCCGTACGCCGCCGAGCGCCATGGATCCTGGCCGCGGCCGCCGCGGTGCTGGCCGTCGTCGGCCTGGGTGGGGTGGTGGCCAACCTTCAGCCCACCGGCAGCGGCGACGAGAGCACAGCGGCGAGCGACGCCGCCGGTGGCGAAGAGAACTCTGGTGACGCGCCCAAGGCGCTCGCCGATCAGGACGGAGCAGCCCCCGAAGGCACCTACCGCGAGCCTGGCCGCCGTGACCTGCCCGCGCCCGCGGAGGGCAACCGCTGGGCGGTCCGCTACGACGTCGCCTTCCAGGTGCCGGAGGAGTGGGCCGACGCGACGGCGCCGGCGCTGCCGGAGTGCATCGCGGAGCCGGGTGACCGGTGGGACACCGTGCCGCGGACGCCCTACGTCGCGAACATCACCAACCAGCCGGTGCCGAGCATCGCCTGCAACGAGACCAGCGACCGTGACTTCCCGCCGCAGTTCGGCAAGGTGCCGTTCGCGCTGTGGCAGCCCTATGTCCTGATCGAGATGCCGGGCAAGGGCGCCAGTCTTCAGACCGGTTCCTGGGAGCACGAGGGCTGGCTGCTGACCCGGGTCCAGATCGAGGACGCGTACGCGACGATCCTCACCGGCCCCGGTGACGACGAGATCAACAACCAGGTCAAGGGCTCGCTGAGGACGACACCGAAGGACCCCTACGGCTGCGAGACCGCCTCGCCGCTGGCAGAGGGTGACCCGGTCCGCCCGAAGACCGAACCGTCGACCTCGCCGCTGGAGGGCGATGCTCCGGAGTCGATCGCGGTCTGCCGGTACGAGCCGTCATCGGCATCGCTGACCGGTTCGCGAGAGATCACCGACACCGCCGCGGCCGGCCTCGTGGAGGCGATCAGGAGCGCGCCACGCCGCTCCGGTCCCAACACGCCGCAGAACTGTGCGCCGGGGCAGCCGGTCACGGCGTACGTCATCCTGCGGATCTTCCGCGACGGGGACGACCCCAAGGACGTCTACGTGAACTACGAGAACTGCGAAGACCACGGGTTCTTCGACGGCATCACCGTGCACGAGCTCACCGCGGCGGCCTGTCGCCCGGTCTTCGCCGAGGCGCCGGTCACGATCTACTCGGCTCAGGGCGACGTGGCCAAGGTCTGCCTCTCCTGACCCTCGGTTGCTGGCCGCCCTCGCTCGGGAAGGGCGGCCAGCAACCGAGTAGTGCGCCACGCGGCGTAGAGGAAGAGCAGCACGAGGAGGCCGTTGCGCCAGGCCAGCACCTCGGTGATCCACGGTGAGCCGATGTCGTCGAAGGTGAGCATGTAGCCGTACATCCGCGGGAAGATCTCGTGGGTCAGCAGCGTCACCGCGATCAGCACAACCGACCAGACCCCGAGCCGCCTGCGCGCGCGGCCGCGGAGCAGGACCAGTCCGGCGGACGCGGCGGGGAGCAGCCAGAGCATGTACTGCGGGCTGAGCACCTTGTTGGTCACCAGGAAGGCGGCCACCGTCGCGAGCACCAGCCACACGATCGTCTCCTCGGTCCGCTCGCCGTTGGGGAGACGACGCCAGGCGAGGACCCACCAGACGATGACGAGCGCCCCGGCGACCACGGAGGCGACCGTCGCGGCGAGCAGCAGCGGCTCGACCATCGGCCCGCTGATGTCGTAGGCCTTCCACTCGGTGTAGTCGATGGCATGGCCACTCGCCGGGCCGTCGTGTCCCCAGGCGACCATCGCCGGAGTCGCGAAGACCGACTCGATCTGAAGCCCCCGCTCGCCCTGGTAGTTCAGCGGCGTCCAGAGCCGGTCCCAGCCGCCGAGGACCAGACTCACCCCGGCCAGCGCGAGCCCGGTGCCGGCGACGGTCAGGATGACCCGTCGGCGGGTGGTGCGATCGGCCGCCAGGGCGGGGATGACCAGGATCGGCCAGTACTTCGCGCCGGTCGCGAAGGCCGCGAAGGCCGCTGCCACCCCTGGTCTTCTGACCGCGTAGAGGACCGCCAGACCGACCATGATCCCCGGAAAGAGATCGAAGCGGGCGTACGCGGTCGCCCCCAGCGCCGGGATCGCGGCCAGCCACAACGCCTCTGCGGCGGAGACGCCGAACCGCGGGTGTGTCCCACGACGGTTGAGGACGAGCAGCACCATGAAGAGCAGATCCGTCAGCGCCGCCATCGCCAGCACCGCCACGATGTAGGCATCACCACCCAGGCCGAACAGACCGATCGCCGCGTACGGGACCCAGAGCAGCAACAGCGCCGGCACCGGGTACTCGACCAGCGTCTGTGCTGTCCCGTCAGTGGCCAGCGCGTCGAGGCTCTCGCGGTAGTAGTTGACGTCGCCCACCACGCCCCACTCGGCGCCCCACCAGTCGAACCAGCCCTCCGCCGCGACCGGGAAGCCGTAGAGGACCACCAGCCATCCCCGGGTCACCAGCCATGCCAGGGTGACCAGGAGATATCGCCGAGAGAACGTGATCACGGAGCCATCTTCTCAGGAGCCCCGTATTACGTCGCGGTCCTCGTCAGCGAGGCAGACCGCTGGCGCGCCAGGCGTTGGGACCGGGGTGGACGGGCGTACGCAGCTGCGGAGCCGCCCAGAGGGAGCGTGGCTTCTTCTTCGGCGCCTCGCCCGCCGAGCCCAGGGCCGAGAAGACGGTCACGATCGCGGCCACGTCCTCGGGGGTTGCGTTCTGGTCGATGACCTTGAGCAGGGGCTTCTGGTCGTCCACGTTCTTCTCGTCAGCCTGGCCGGTCACAGCGGGATGTTCCCGTGCTTCTTGGCGGGGAGGGTCTCGCGTTTGGTGCGCAGGAGTCGGAGTGCGCGGGTGACTTCGGCGCGGGTCTCGTGGGGTGGGATGACGGCGTCGATGTAGCCGCGTTCGGCGGCGATGTAGGGGTTGGCCAGGGTGGTCTCGTACTCGTCGATCAGCTCGGCGCGTTTGGCCTCGACCTGGTCGGTGCTGATGCCGGAGGCTTCCATCTCGGCCAGGGTGCGGCGGTGGATGATGTTGGCTGCGCCTTGGGCGCCCATGACCGCGATCTGGGCGGTGGGCCAGGCGAGGTTGATGTCGGCGCCGAGGTGCTTGGAGCCCATCACGTCGTAGGCGCCGCCGTAGGCTTTGCGGGTGATGATGGTGACCAGTGGGACGGTCGCTTCGGCGTAGGCGTAGATCAGCTTGGCGCCGCGGCGGATGATGCCGTTGTGTTCTTGGTCGGTGCCGGGCAGGAAGCCGGGCACGTCGACGAAGGTGATGACGGGGACGTTGAAGGCGTCGCAGGTGCGGACGAAGCGGGCGGCCTTCTCGGAGGCGTCGATGTCGAGGCAGCCGGCGAACTGCATCGGCTGGTTGGCCACGATGCCGACCGGGCGGCCCTCGATGCGGGCGTAGCCGATGATGATGTTGGGCGCCCACAGCGCCTGGACCTCGAGGAACTCCTCGTCATCGACGATGTGGGAGATGACCTCGTGCATGTCGTAGGGCTGGTTGCCGCCGTCGGGGATGAAGGTGTCCAGCTCGCGGTCGAGGTCGGAGATCTCCAGGTCCGCGGTCTCCTCAAACGCCGGGGGCTCTTCCATGTTGTTGGAGGGCAGGTGGGAGAGCAGCGCCTTGACGTACTCGATCGCGTCGGACTCATCGGTGCCCATGTAGTGGGCCACACCGGACTTGGAGTTGTGGGCCAGCGCGCCGCCGAGCTCTTCCATGGTGATGTCCTCGCCGGTGACGGTCTTGATGACGTCGGGGCCGGTGATGAACATGCCGGAGGTCTTGTCGACCATGATCGTGAAGTCGGTGACGGCCGGGGAGTAGACGTGGCCGCCGGCGCAGTTGCCCATGATCAGGCTGATCTGCGGGATCACACCGCTCGCGTGGACGTTGCGCTTGAAGATCTCGCCGTAGAGCCCCAGGGACACGACGCCCTCCTGGATGCGCGCCCCGGCGCCTTCGTTGATCCCGATCAGGGGGGAGCCGGTCTTGATGGCGAGGTCCATGATCTTGGTGATCTTCTCGCCGTAGACCTCACCCAGCGACCCGCCGAAGACGGTGAAGTCCTGGGAGAAGACGCAGACCTGACGGCCCTCGATGGTGCCGTAGCCGGTGACCACGCCGTCGCCGAAGGGACGGTTCTTCTCCAGCCCGAACGCCGTGGAACGGTGACGGGCCAGCTCGTCGACCTCTTGGAAGGAGCCCTCGTCGAGCAGCATGTCGATGCGCTCGCGGGCGGTCTGGCGTCCCTTGGCGTGCTGCTTCTCCACAGCCTTGGCGGAGCCGGCGTGGACGGCCTCGTCGAGACGACGCTCCAGCTCGGCTAGCTTCCCGGCAGTGGTGTGCAGGTCGATCTCGGGCTGAGGGGTTGCTTCGGCGCTCACGCGGCCACCTCCGTAGCGCTAGCGCCAATATACGGACGCGGCCGCGTGATGATCTGATGGGTTGCTCGCTGACGCTCGCTCACGTTGCTCCTTTGGACTTCGGGCGGTGCGGGGGCCAATCTAATGCCCGTGCCACCATCTGCGATGCGACGCCCGTCACTTGACCACGCCCGGCTCGGTGCGCTACCGGGCGGCTGGCGGGTCGAGATCCTCGACGAGACGCCCTCGACGAACGCCGCGCTGGCGGCGCGAGCGCGTTCGGGCGAGGCGCCGGGTCTGGTGGTCACCACCGAGCACCAGACCGCGGGCCGCGGGCGGCTCGACAGGGGCTGGACGACCCCGGCGCGCTCGGCACTGGCCGTCTCCGCACTGCTGCGGCCCTCGCCGTCGATCTCGGTGGAGCGGTGGCCGTGGCTGCCGCTGATGACCGGCGTCGCCGTCGCCTCCGCGCTGCGGAAGATGGGGTACGCAGCGGGGCTGAAGTGGCCCAACGACGTGCTCATCGAGGGTCGCAAGGTGTGCGGGATCCTGATCGAGCGGATCGAGGTCTCGACAAGCTCGACCACCGAGCCTGGGGCGGCGGCCGTCATCGGGTTCGGGCTCAACACCTCGCAGACCCGCGAGGAGCTGCCGATCGAGAACGCCACCTCCTTGGAGCTCGAGAGCGGCGCACCCGTCGATCGGACCGAGGTGCTGGCCGCGTTGCTGGCGGAGCTCGGGGCTGCGTACGAGATCTGGGGGTCGGAGCCCGAGGAGCTCGTCAGTCGCTACCGCGAGCTGTCGGTGACCGTCGGTGAGCAGGTGCGGGCCGAGCTGCCGGGCGGCGATGTATGGGAGGGCGTGGCCACCGCGATCGACGACTCCGGCCGGCTGGTCATCGCGACTGACGAGGGGCCGCGGGTGGTCGGCGCGGGTGACGTGATCCATGCCCGGCTCCGTCCGCGGTCGTGACAAGGGCGCTCGACCGGGCTCGTGACCGGCGGTCGTGACGAGCCGGATGGCATGATCGGTTCGTGGCGAAATCGAAGCAGCCCGTCAACCTGACCTCGGCGGAGGTCGCCGAGAAGGCAGGCGTGAGCCTGGAACAGGCGAAACGTCTGTGGCGCGCTCTGGGGTTCCCGGAGATCGGGGACGACGAGGCGTTCTTCGATGAGGCAGACGTGAACGCCCTCACGAAGGCCAACGAGATCGCCGGCAACGGGCTGGTGAGCTTCGACCTGGTCGTCAACCTGACCCGCGGTATCGGACAGTCGATGGCACGACTCTCCGACTACGAGGTCTCCGCGCTGCTGCACCACGTCGAGACGCAGGACGAGGACGACCGTACGCCTGCCGAGATGCTGAAGGCGACCGTCTCGGTCTCGGAGCAGTTCGAGAGCGCTTTCGAGGAGATGATGATCTTCGCCTGGCGCCGGCACATGCGCGCCGCGCTCGCCCGGGCCGAGGCGTCGATCGCTGGACCCGAGGAGCAGCTCGGCACGGTCTGGCAGACCGTCGGGTTCGCCGACATCGTCTCGTTCACCGCGCTGTCGAACACGCTGACCGAGGAGAAGATCGGCGACCTGGTCGAGCTCTTCGAATCGCGGTGCGCGGACGTGGTCGCGACCTGGGGCGGACGGATCATCAAGTCGTTGGGTGACTCGGTGCTCTTCGTCAACGACGACCCGCTGCAGGCCTACGGCACCGCCGAGGGGATCATCAACGTGATCGGCCGCGACCCGCGGATGCCGGACGTACGTGTCGGGCTGGCCTCCGGCAACGTCGTCTCGCGTCTGGGGGACGTCTTCGGGCCGCCCGTGAACATGGCCGCGCGGCTGACCGCTGTCGCCCGCCGCAACCGGATCATCGTCGACGAGGCGACTGCCGGGTCCATGCCCGAGGACGAGTTCGAGACCCGGCGACTGGCCGCTCGGCCGGTGCGGGGCTTCGGGATCGTGGAGCCCGTCGCCGTCCGTCGTGTCTGAGTCGTTACCTTTCAGGGCGCCTCTGACCTGCAATTTCACGGATCTGTTCACGTTCCGTTGTAGTTAACAGTAGATCAACGGCAAGCCCTGACCGCTTTACCTGGCCATGCCTTCGTGGGCATGGTGGAGAGCGCCATTCGGGGGTGCACGTTTGTCATGCCCAATTCGTTGCAGTGTGGCATGAAGATGTCACTGGCAATATCGTGCAATCCTTTGCCAAGGGCTCTTTACCTCCCTAATGTCGATCTCATGATCGAGGTACAGGAGATCAAGCTCGACCCCGAGACGCGGCGAGCATGGCGGAACGATGAGGAGCTGACGCTCTCTCGCAAGGAGTTCGACCTGGTTCATGCCCTGATCAAGAGGGCTGGCAACGTCGTCTCCCGTGACGAGTTGATGAGGGACGTGTGGAACGCGACCTTCTACACCTCGTCGAAGACCATCGACGTCCACCTGGGATGGGTGCGTCGGAAGCTGGGCGACGACCCTCGGAAGCCCCATCTGATCACCACTCTGCGCGGCAAGGGCCTGCGCTTCGAGAAGGCCTGACCTTCGTTCACCTGCCGGGGGTCGGGTTTCGCGGATAGCGTGAGGGGGATCCGCGAAATCGGCCCCGGCGGGGCAGGCTCATTACCCTGTCGTCGTGACCCTCGCACCGACACTTGCGATCATCGGCGGCGGCCAGCTGGCCCGCATGATGGCTCAGCCCGCAATCGCGCTCGGCCTCCCGCTCCGGCTCCTCGCCGAGGGCGAGGGTGTGTCGGCAGCTCAGGTCATCCCCGACCAGATGGTCGGCGACTACCGCGACCTGGACACGTTGAAGAAGATCACCGAGGGCTGCGAGGTGGTCACCTTCGACCACGAGCACGTCCCGACCGAGCACCTGCATGCGCTCTCGGCCGCCGGCGTAGCGGTCCGGCCAGGGCCTGACGCCCTCGTGCACGCCCAGGACAAGGGCGTCATGCGCTCCCGACTGACCGAGCTCGGCATCCCGTGTCCGCGTAACGCCATCGTCTCCTCCGTCGCCGAGATCGAGTCGTTCGGTTTCCCGTGCGTGCTCAAGACCACTCGTGGCGGCTACGACGGCAAGGGCGTCTGGGTCGTACGCGGCGTCGCCGATGTCGCCGAGCCGCTCCGCGTCGCGGAGGAGGCGGGGGTCCAGGTCCTGGCCGAGGAGCTGGTCGACTTCCGCCGAGAGCTCTCCGCGATCGTCGCCCGTTCGCCGAGCGGCCAGGCCGCTGCGTACCCGGTCGTGCACACCTACCAGGAGAACGGCGTCTGCAAGGAGGTCATCGCTCCGGCGCCCGACCTCTCGCCCGAGCTCGCTGTCGAGGGTGAGCAGATCGCGCTGCGCATCGCGGGCGAGCTCGGCGTCGTCGGCATCCTGGCGGTCGAGATGTTCGAGACCGTCGACGGCCGGCTGTTGGTCAACGAGCTCGCCATGCGTCCTCACAACACCGGCCACTGGACCCAGGACGGTGCCGTCACCTCGCAGTTCGAGAACCATCTGCGTGCGGTGATGGACCTTCCGCTGGGCTCTCCCGCGCCCCGCGCGAAGTGGTCGGTGATGGTCAACATCCTCGGCTCGACCAGGGAGAACGTCGGCCGCCTCTACGACGGCTACCCGCACGCCATGGCCCGCGACTCCCACCTCCGCGTCCACCTCTACGGCAAGGAGATGCGCCCGGGGCGCAAGGTCGGCCACGTCAACGTCTACGGCGACGACCTCGACGACTGCCTCGAGCGCGCCCGCCACGCCGCCGACTGGTTCCAGGGCGATCTCGGCAACGACTCGGACTAGCCGCCGAGACGTCACCCGCGTCGGCCGAGACGTCACGCGCGTCGGCCGAGACGTCACTCAGGTCGGCCGAGATGTCACACCGGTGCCAACTCGTCCAGCGTTAGTGACGCCTCGGCCGACGTACCTGACGCCTCGGCTGGGGTCAGATGCCTAGGCGATGGCGCTCGGTGGCGACGACGTCGCGGGCGATCTCGGCGTCGGAGGCCTCGGATGCGAGGGCGGTGACCGCGTCGTCGGGGTGGGAGGTCTCGTACGCCTCGGGGCTGCTGGCCGCGGTGGCGCTGACCCGGGCGAAGTCGTCGAAGAGCTCGGCCTTGGCGGCGAGGATGTCGTGGATGCGCTGGTCGACGCCGACCTCGGAGAGCAGGCGGTGGACCTGGACCGACCGGAGCTGACCCATCCGGCGGGCGCGGGCGATCGCCTGCCACTCGATGGTCGGCTTGAGCTGGGGCTCGCAGATGACGACGACGCTGGCCGACTGGATGTTGAGGCCGACGCCGCCGGCGAGGATCTGGCTGACCAGGACCGCGCCGTGGCCGGCGGCGGAGAATTCGTCGACCATCTTCTGGCGCTCTTCGGCCGGCACCGACCCGGTGAGCGGCCCGAAGACGTCACCCGGGAGCAGCGTGACCAGGTTGTCGAGGACCTTCCTGAAGTGGGAGAACACGATCACGCGGCGGCCGTTCTCCTCGGCCTCGCCGACGATCTCGACCAGCCGTTCGACCTTCGCCGACGAGGTGCCCTGGAGCATCGCGGCCTGGCGCATCGCCATGAAGTTGCCGTCGCGGACGCACGCGGCGTACGCCCGCTCGTCGGCCGCCGACAGCGGCAGCCAGTCCTCGACCTCGACGAGGCCGGGCAGCTCGGTGAGCACGTCCTCCTGGTTGCGGCGCAGGTAGACGGGCGCGACCTGCTTGCGGAACCGGTGGGGGTTGAACTCGTCCGCGGAGAGCAGCAGGTCGGGGCGGAGATAGGAGACGAGGTTGCGGAACTCCTCGATGCGGTTCTCCATCGGGGTCCCGGTGAGCAGGATGGCGCGCTCGGAGGAGTCCAGCACCCGGCGTACGCGTTCGGTGCGCTGCGTCCGGGGCGACTTGATCATGTGTGCCTCGTCGACCACGACGCAGGCGACCTCGACCTGGTCGAGGAGCGGCTCGATCGCGTTGAGGGTCTCGTAGGTGGTCACCGCGACGCCACCCTGCTCGACCCAGACCTTGGCGGCCTTCAGCCGCCGGTTGCCGTGGAGCCGGTGGGGGATCAGGGTCGTCTTCGAGTCGGTCTCGCGCACCCAGTTGGTGACCACGGCGGCCGGGCAGACCACCAGCGTGTGCGACGCGCCCATGTCATGCAGGTGGGCGAGCACCGCCAGCGATTGGAGAGTCTTGCCGAGCCCCATCTCGTCGCCGATGATCACCTTCATCTGTACGAGCGCGAAGCGGACGCCGAAGTGCTGGTAGCCGCGCAGCGAGGCGGTCAGGTTGTTGGTGCGCAGCTCCTGCGCGCGGACCGCCTCGACGATCTCGGCCGACAGGTCGCCATGGATCTTGTCCTCGTCCTCGGTGAGGAAGCCGAGCTCGGAGAGCATCGCGTAGTAGTCGGCCGGTCGCCTCTGGAAGTCCTCCCAGGGGTCGGCGGGCCGGTTGCCCGGACGCACCCGGCGCGCCATCTCGGCCCGATGCGCGATCGCGCGCAGCGCGCCCTGGAAGTCATCGAGGCTGGCCGCGCCGGCCAGGATCAGATAGAACCTCGCGCCCCCCTTGGACGGCTGAGTGAGGGACCGGGTCAGCGGCCGCAGCGACTGGACCAGCGCCAGCTCCGCCCCCGCATCCTTCGTACGCCGCCCAGCCTCCCACTCCGCCAGACGCGCCAGCAGCCTGGTGGCTGCCGCGGTGCGGACCTCGTTGTCGATGGCGAGCGGCATCTCGTCGTAGGTGCGCTGCCACAGGGCCTGCGCCGCCTCCTGCATCCGCATCGCGGTGGCAGGGCCCACGCCGGGCAGCGCGCGCAGGTCAGAGGTGGGGCGGATCACCTCGTGGACGGTGCGGATCCCGGCCTCGAGGAGAGACTCGATGCGTACGAGATCGGCCAGCTCCTCCACCGGCAGCGACCTGACCGCGGTGTCGGTGTCGGCGCTCCTGACCGCGTTGCCGGCCTCGGTCGCGGCCCGGCGAGCGGGCTCCTCGGAGCGCCTGGCCTCGTTGAGCGCCTCGCCCTCGTTGCGCAGGACCAGGATGCCTTTGCGGTGGGAGAGGACCGCGTCCGAGCCGACGCTCTCGAGGGCAGGCAGGAGGCCGACGCTCGGCAGCAGCGCCTCGCGGATCCGGACCCGGCGCCGGTCCGGCAGCTTGGTCAGCTCGCCCAGCAGCCGGGGCGCGCGGACCTCGCTCGCCCACTCGTGAACGTCGAGCACCCGCCTGCCGGCCAGCTCCGCTTCCTCGCGGCGGCTCGAGCGCAGGAGCAGGCGGCGCGCGCCGTAGGCCTTCTTCGCCTGCGCGATGTCGCCGGCGACATCGGCCAGCGCGGTGACGAGCTCCTGGGTGGCCTCGTCGACGGGGTCGAGCGCGTGACGTCGCGCGATCGCGGCCAGCCGCGGCCCGTCGCTCCGGTCGAGCGCGATGCTGCGCCACGCCACCTGCGCCGCCCGCTTGAGCTCGGCCGCGCTCGCCCGGTAGTGGTCGACCGCCTCGGCTGCCTCCCGTTCGATCTCGGCCCGCGCACCGGTCGCCGACGCCGCCTGTCTGGACCAGGACGAGACCTGGCGCAGCCGGGACGGGAGCGCCTTGCGCTCCGCCTTGCTCAGACCGGTGAACCGTTCGACCGCGGCCCGGGTCGGTGGCGCGCTGACGACGACATCGGTGCTCGTAGCTGGATCCATCTGCCTTTGTGGGGGTCGCGGGGGACTGCAAGGTCGGCGTCGGATGACCCTAGCGGGCTGCACCGACATCGAGATGACGGGCGAAGGTCGGACCGATGACGCCCGTGACGTACGCCGCCACATAGCCTGTCCCCATGCGCACGCGAAGTGTAGGAATCGTGATGGGGTCCGACTCCGACTGGCCGACGATGAAGGCGGCGGCCGAGCTTCTCGACGAGTTCGGCATCGAGTGGGAGGCCGACGTGAAGTCGGCCCACCGGATGCCGCAGGAGATGCTCGACTACGGCCGAGAGGCCGCCGGCCGCGGCCTCTCGGTGATCATCGCCGGCGCGGGCGGTGCGGCCGCGCTCCCAGGCATGCTCGCCTCGGTCACCCCGCTGCCCGTCATCGGTGTCCCGGTGCCGCTCAAGTATCTCGACGGCATGGACTCGCTGATGTCGATCGTCCAGATGCCCGGCGGCATCCCGGTCGCCACCGTCGCCATCGGCAACGCCAAGAACGCCGGCATCCTCGCCGCCCGCATCCTCGGTGTCTCCGACCCCGAGCTGCAGCAGAAGCTGGTGGCGTACGAGAAGTCCCTGGCTGAGCTGGCGGCAGCGAAGGGCGAGGTCGTCCGCAACGCCACCCGATCCTGAGCGTCAGGGCAGCAACGACAGCCCCTTGACCAGCTTGTCGACGATTCGGCGAGGGCCGAAGAGGCTGATCGCGGAGTAGGACAGGTCGGCGCCGCGACTGGTCCCGACAGCGAAGAGATAGTCGTCGTACACCCTCGTGTGCTGCGCCTGGGTGGGCATGTCGACCACGGCGACACCCGGCTGGGCGACCGCCTGACGCCGGATGTCGGTCAGCCGCTGGCTCGGGGCACCCAGCACCGTGCAACCGATCCACGGCAGGCCCGGATGCGCCGAACCGTCAGCATCGGTCGCGTCCTCGCCGAGAAGTCCCGTCGTACGCTGCGTGGTCGCGCCGGCGACGCAGACGGCCGCGTTGACGGCGCGACCGGCGGGGAGGCCCTGGTCGACCACGACCACCCATTTGTAGAACACATCCCGCGTGTTCGCGGACTGGTCGATCTCGTCCGGGGCGAACCCGATCGTCGCCGTCTCGACACCTGCGCTCATCGTTCAGCTCCTGTCATTCGTCAACTGATTCGACGCCAAGTCTGAGGAACGTCAGGACTGCACGCAATCACACCGTGCAATGTCAGCCAGATCGGATATTCTGCCGGGCATGGATGAAGTCGACCGTCAGATTCTGGCTGCCTGGGCGATGGATGCACGGCGGAGCCTGCGAGACATCGCCGCCGAAGTCGGCGTCTCGGCGACCACCGTGCACGACCGCGCGCGGGCGATGCAGCGTCGCGGCCTGATCCGCGGCGCCTACCTGGACGTCGATCTCCGCCAGATCGACCGCGGCGTGCAGGCCCTGGTCGCCGTACGCATCCGGCCGCCCTCGCGCGCCAACATCGAGTCCTTCCGCGACTGGGTCGGCGCGCTCCCCGAGGCCATCGGCGTGTTCGTCACCTCCGGCCGGATGGACTTCATCGTCCACGTCGCGGTGGCGGACAACGATGCGCTCTATGCCTTCGTGATCGACAGGCTCACCTCGCGAGCCGAGGTCGCGGACGTCGAGACCTCGGTCATCTACGAGCACCTCCGCACGATGACCCTCGAGCCCTGAGGGCGAGCGCGGTCAGCCGAGTTCACCGTCGAGAACCGGCACGGTCAGGCGTGATCCGCGGGCGCCGACCTCGACGGACACGCGCCCGGCCGGGGCCACCGAGTCGATCTCCGGGTAGTCGTCGCTGGAGAGGCGGACGACCAGCCGATGCCCGGCGGTCAGACGGTAGTGCGTCGGCAAGACGTGCACCCCGAGGTCGTAGGTCTGTCCCGGCCGCACCGGCAGCGGATCGGAGTGCGATCGGTGGTGGCTGGCCTTGAGCCAGCCCTCGGTGACTCGGGTCCTGGTGCCGTCGGGCCGCTCGTCGTAGACGACGACCGCCAGGTGGCCCTCGGCGGCGGTGAACGAGGCCCGGATCGTCGCCTCGATGCTGCCCGCCACGACCACGTCCTGTGCTACGGGGCGGCTGCGGAAGAGAAGCCGTTCGTGAGCCTCCGGGCCCGTGGTCTCGGTGTTGACCGAGAACTCCCGCATCGCGGGGCGGCCACCACCTGGGCGCAGACCACCCTCCGAGGTCAGTGCCAGGTCGACCTCGTCGGTCCCCGCGGGCGGCCACTGGGCGTACTGCTGCCACCCTTCACCGGCTCCCGGTCCGGGGATCTCGTAGGAGGTGACCTTGGCTCTCGGCAGCGGCGCGCTCTGGTCGTGCCGCAGCCAACGGTCCCACCAGGCCAGGTAGCCGCCGCGGCCGATGTCGGCGTGCTGACCCTCGGGGTAGCCGTGCTGCCAGGGGCCGGACACGAGCCAGACGTTGTCGGGTTGGGCGAGGAAGTTGCCGACCATCCCGTCGCGATACCGGTCGTACCAGCCGTTGATCTCCAAGGTGGGCACGGTGAGCCGGTCCCAACGCGACTTGACGCTGCGACCCCGCCAGAAGTCGTCGTACGTCGGGTGCTGCGGATAGGTCACGAGGGTGCCTGGAGCCGTGCTCGCCTGCCAGCTGCGGATCTGGGCGTTGGGGATCCCGCCGCGGTAGATCGTGTTCTCGTACCAGTCGCTCAGCCCGTTGATCGGGATGATCGCGCGGAGGCTCGGCGGCTGGTTCACCGCGGCGAGCAGGGTTGCGTGGCCGCCGTAGCTGAGCCCCATCTGGCCGATGTCACCGGTCGAGCCGGGGTGGTCGGCCAGCCACTCGATGACGTCGTAGTTGTCGCGCTGCTCCTGCGGACTGAACGGGTCGAGCTCGCCCGGCGAGGCTCCGGAGCCGCGCACCTGGCAGACCAGCGCGTTGTAGCCACGTTCCACGAAGTAGGCCGCACCCTGGCCGAACGCCGCGGCGTTCGAGGCGTATGCGGTGAACTCGTAGACGATGCCCGGGAACTCGCCCGGTGCCGGAGCGGTCGTCGACGTACCAGGTCGGTAGAGCTGACAGGCCAGCGTGCTGCCGTCACGGACCGGGACGCGCACATCCTCACGGACGACGTCGTACGTCGCGGCTCGCGCATAGCCGAAGAACGGGTCGGTGGGAGGCCGGTCGGTGGTTGCGCCCGCCGGTGCGATCCCGAGGGTGGCGACGACGGCTGCGGCTGCCATGGTCGCGGCGAAGGTGCGTCGGAGCATCAGAGGGTCCTTTCGAGGCGGAGCATCAGCAGGTGATAGCCGAGGGTCTTGCCGTGGCCGTCGAGACCGGAGTGGCCCGTCACGCCGCCGGCGAGGATCGAGGGGACCCGGAAGACCAGCGCCGGAAGATGCGGGAGCTCGGTGCGCACGACGGGATCGGTGACGGCGAAGTGACGGGCGACCGCCTCCGGCGTGAGCGAGCGTTCGAGGAGGGCGTACGCCTCTACGTCACGTGGCAGCACGGCGAGGATCAGGGTGTCTCCCTTGTCGCCGGCGCGCACGTCGGCGAGGTCGTCGACGGTCAGCTCGTTCATCGCTCCTCCATCATGGTCACGGTCGGGGAGACCAGGTCGCGGGGCACCAGGCACGACCGGACCACCAGGCTCTGCTGCGTGCCGGAGCGCGCTCCGCCGCCGCCAGCAGGTCCGTTCGTGTAGAGCGACTCGACCTCCCAGCCGACCGTGTGCGCCCGGGCGGCGTCGGTCGTGCGGGCGGTGACGCGGAGGCGCACCTCGAGCGGCTCGCTCGCCGGCGCCAGCCCGCGGAACGCGGCACCGGCACCGATGAGCTCGACACCGATCGCCTCCGGGGCGATGTCGTGCACGGCGGTCAGGCGCTCGCGGACGATCTCGGCCGCCAGCTCCGCCCGTGCCAGGGCGCGCGGGCCGGCGTAGGAGATCTGTCCCTCGCCGAGCCAGCCGCCGCGGAAGCCGAGGGTGACCTTCAGCTCGTCCGGCCTCGCGGCGCCGCTCGCGCCGGCGACCTCGACCCGGTCCGGGCCTGCCTGCTGGAACGAGACGCCGGAGAAGTCGGCGACCACGTCGGGGGTGAGATACGCATCCGGGCGGTCGACCTCGTAGAGCAGCTGCTCGGTGGCGGTCCGCACGTCGAGCCGGCCACCGCTCCCGGCGACCTTGCCGAGCGTGGCCGTGCCGTCGGGGCGTACGTCGGCAAAGGGGAAGCCGAGTCGGGCCAGGCCAGGGACCGGCTTGGTGCCGGGGTCGGCGAAGTAGCCTCCGGTGAGCTGGCCGGCGCACTCCAAGAGGTGACCGACCACGGTGCCGGCGGCGAGACGTTGCCAGTCGTCCGAGGCCCAGCCGTACTCGTGCTGCAGCGGCCCGAGATAGAGCGCCGGGTCCGCGACCCGGCCGGTGACCACGACGTCGGGGTCCTCGGCGAGTGCCTGTCGGATCCCGTCGGCGCCGAGATAGGCGTTGGCCGAGACCAGCTCGTCCGCGCACCGGGAGAGCGGTTCGCCGGTCTCCCACACGATGGGGTCGAGGCGGCGTACGGCCTCCAGGGCGTCATCGCCAGTGACGACGGCGACCCGGGTGGGTCGGCCCAGCGTCTTGGCAACGGCGGCGACGCGGTGACCGGCCGCGAGCGGGTTGGCGGCGCCGGAGTTGGTGATGATCCGGGTGCCGCCGGGCTCGATCACGGGAAGGACGGCGCGCATCCGCGCCTCCAGCAGCGGGTCGTATCCGCTGTCGGGGTCGGTGAGGCGACGCAGCTGCCCGGCCGCCACGGTCCGCTCGCCGAGGCATTCGAAGACGAGGTAGTCCAGCGCGCCCTCTCGGGCCAGCTCGACGGCGGGATCGATCCGGTCGCCGGCGAATCCGGCGCCCGCTCCCAGCCGGATCATGCGGCCCACACCGGGATGACGCCGGTGATCAGCGCGACCGCGAGCATGACCAGGGAGACCAGCCACGCCCAGCCGATGAGGTGCCGGATGTGCTTGCCGATGTCGACACCTGCCAGACCGACCAGCAGGTAGAACGAGCCGGTGAGCGGGCTGATCGGGAAGCCGACGGTCTCCTCGCCGATGATCGAGGCCTGGGCGATGTCGGCCGCGGCGATGCCGTGGAGCTCGCCGACGCTGATCAGGACCGGGAGGACGCCGAAGTAGTAGGGGTCCGGACCGAACACCAGGCTGAGCGGCACGGCCAGCACGCCGATCAGGACCGGGAGCACCGGAGCCGCTCCGTCGGGAAGCGCGCCGGCGGCGGTCTCGGCCATCGCCTCGATCATGCCGCTGCCGTCGAGGACGCCCAGGAAGACGCCGGCCGCGATCAGCGTGGTCGCCATCAGCATCGCGCCCTTGGCGTGCGCCTCGATTCGATCGGTCTGGTTCCTGAGCCCCGGATAGTTGATGAGCAGCGCCACCACGACGGCGATGAGGAAGACCAGCTCGGGTGTGGCCGCGGCGCTGACCAGAGCTGCGATGACCGCCACGGTGAGGGCGACGTTGACCCAGAACAGGCGGGGACGACGCAGCGCCTGCTCCTCGGGACTGAGGGTGGCGATGCCGTCGAGCGGACCGTCGGCTTCCGGGCGCTCCTCGGTGCCGTCGGAGGCGTCGACAGGCACTGCGGCGAGCCGGCGGGTCTCGCGCCGGCCGAGGAACCACGCGATGGCCAGGACGGCGACCATGCCGGCGAGCTGGGCGGGGATCAGCGGGACCCAGAGCTCGTTGGCCGGTACGCCCGAGGTGGCCGCTGCCCGAGCGGTGGGGCCGCCCCAGGGGACGAGGTTCATGACGCCGGCGCCGAGGCCGACGCAGGTGGTGAGGACCAGTCGGCTCATGCCGAGCCGGTCGAAGAGCGGCAGCATCGCCGGGATGGTGATCAGGAAGGTGGTCGCCCCGGCACCGTCGAGGTGGGCGGCCATCGCGAGGGTCGTCGTGGCGAGGCAGACGGTGACGGGTGCGTTCCCGGCGAAGGCGACGATGCGGCGGATGATCGGGTCGAACATCCCGGCGTCGCGCATCAGGCCGAAGTACACGATCGCGAAGACGAACATCGCCACGACGCCGACGACCCCGCCGAGACCACCGGCGACGAACTCGCCGATCTCGGTGGGGGAGAACCCGGCGACGAGCGCGGTGAGGACAGGGACACCGGCCAGCGCGACTACCGCCGCGACTCGGTTGGTCAGGAGGAGGGCGAGGATCACCGCGACGGTGACGAAGCCCATGAGGGAGAGCATGGACACGAGTGTGATGACAATCACTTGTTCCTGTCCAACACCAATACCCGATAGATTGATGTGCTGTGAGCATCGATCTGACTCTGCGTCACCTTCGGGTGGTGATCGCCGTCGCTGACGCGGGCGGCTACACGCCCGCTGCGCGTGAGCTGCACGTGGCCCAGTCGTCCCTCAGCCGCACCGTGCAGGAGGTCGAGCAGCGGATCGGCGTGCCGCTCTTCGAGCGGACGACGCGCCGGGTGCGTCCCACTCTGGAGGGGGAGGCGTTCCTCGCGACCGCGCGGCGGCTCGTCGCGGAGTTCGACGCCGCGCTCAACCACTTCGAGGGCTATCTGGCGGGCACCCGAGGCGCCGTCTCCGTGGCCGCGCTCCCGTCCCTCGCCGGCTCGATGCTGCCGCCCGTGCTCGCCGCGTTCCGCCGGGGTCACCCCGAGGTCGCGGTGTCGGTGAAGGACGGCTTCTCCGGGGAGGTCCTCGACCTCGTCGTCCGTGGCGAGGTCGACCTCGCCGTCTCGGTCGCCGCCCGTGTGCCGGCCACCTTGGCCGTACGCCACATCGCCGTCGATGCCTTCGCGGCCGTGCTGCCGGCTGGTCACCCGCTCGCGGCCGAGGAGGAGCTCCGGTGGGCCGATCTGGCGGGTCAGCCGTTCGTCGCCTTCGAGCGGATCTCGAGCATCCGCAGCTACGTCGACCGGGTGCTGACAGAGACGGGCACTCGGACCGGGGCGCTGACCGAGGCGCGCAACATCGGTGCCGTCGCGGGTCTCGTTGCTGCTGGGCTCGGCGTCTCCGCCGCACCCAGCCTGGTGCTGCCGATGATGATGTTCGCCGACGTGGTGGTGCGGCCTCTGGTCGCTCCGGTGGTCGAGCGCGACATCTGTCTCATCCACGACCCGCGGCGGCCGATGTCACGAGCGGCGCTGGCGCTCATGCAGCTTCTGCTCAGCGCCGGCGAGCGTGAGATCGCCTCGCCGCCGGGGGTTCGGTGGGTTCAGGAAGAGACGGGTCAGGCCTGAGCGCGCTGCCGTTCGAACCAGATCTTGCTGGGGCAGGTGTCCATGACCATCGGTACGCCGGCAGCAGCGGTGCGCTCGAAGGCGGCCTCGTCGACCACGCCCATCT
Organism: Nocardioides panzhihuensis; assembly: GCF_013408335.1. Lineage (NCBI taxonomy): Bacteria > Bacillati > Actinomycetota > Actinomycetes > Propionibacteriales > Nocardioidaceae > Nocardioides > Nocardioides panzhihuensis. Next base: position 332,182 of record NZ_JACBZR010000001.1, read on the forward strand.
GGAACCAGACGCCGCCCGCGCCGATGGCCACGGCCTCGTCGGCGAACTGACCGGCCGCCTCGGAGCGGCGGAAGACGTCGACGACGTCGATCTTCCCGACGGCCGCGGCGGCCTCGGCCAGGGTCGCGTAGACCTTCTCGCCGAGCACCTCCTTGCCCTCGGCTGCGGCGCCGGGGTGGATCGGGATGATCCGCTTGCCGTGTTGCTGGAGCTCCTGCGCGATCGAGTAGGCGGTCCGGTAGGGGTCGCCCGAGAGGCCGACCACGGCCCACGTCTCGCTGTCGTCGAGGAGGTTGTCGATGGTGTCGGAGTCGAGCCATGCGGCAGTCATGTCGGTGTAACGAGACGGCGGGCCGGAGGATTCCGGAGCGCCGGCATTACCCGTGAGTAGTTAATGGTCATAAACTGCGACACATGAGCGCTGACTACCCGTTGTTCGCCCTCTCCGAGGAGCACCAGGAGATCCGCAAGGCCATCCGCGAGATCTGCGACGCCAAGATCGCGCCGGCCGCGGCTGCGGTCGACGAGGAGGCTCGCTACCCGCAGGAGGCGCACGACGCGCTGGTCGAGACCGAGTTCTTCGCGCCGCACGTGCCGGAGGCGTACGGCGGTGTCGGGGCAGACGCGCTCGCGACCGTCCTGGTCATCGAGGAGATCGCCCGCGCGGACGTCTCGGCCTCGCTGATCCCTGCCGTGAACAAGCTCGGCTCGCTGCCGGTGCAGATCGGTGGCTCCGAGGAGCTGAAGAAGAAGTACCTCGGCAAGCTCGCGGCCGGCGAGGGCAACTTCTCCTACTGCCTCTCCGAGCCCGACGCGGGCTCGGACGCGGCCAACCAGAAGACCCGGGCCGTACGCGACGGCGACTTCTGGGTGCTCAACGGCGTCAAGCGCTGGATCACCAACGCGGGTGTCTCGGAGTACTACACCGTCCTGGCCGTGACCGACCCTTCGATGCGTTCCAAGGGCATCTCTGCGTTCGTCGTGGAGAAGTCGGACGAGGGCGTCTCGTTCGGTGCCCCGGAGAAGAAGCTGGGCATCAAGGGCAGCCCGACGCGTGAGGTCTACTTCGACAACGTACGCATCCCCGCCGACCGGATCATCGGTGAGGAGGGCATGGGTTTCACCTATGCCATGCAGACCCTCGACCACACTCGCATCACCATCGCGGCCCAGGCCGTCGGTGTCGCTCAGGGTGCGCTGGACTACGCGCTGGGTTACATGAAGGAGCGCAAGCAGTTCGGCAAGCCGATCGCGGAGTTCCAGGGCCTGGAGTTCATGATCGCCGACATGGGCATGAAGATCGAGGCCGCCCGCCAGCTCACCTACGCCGCCGCCGGGCGCTCCGAGCGCGGCGACAAGGACCTCACCTTCTTCGGTGCCGCGGCCAAGGCGTTCGCGAGCGATGTCGCGATGCAGGTCACCACCGACGCCGTCCAGCTCCTCGGCGGCTACGGCTTCACCCGCGACTACCCGGTCGAGCGGATGATGCGCGACGCCAAGATCACCCAGATCTACGAGGGCACCAACCAGGTCCAGCGCATCGTCATGGCCCGCCAGCTGCTCGCTGGTATCCAGTCGACCCTGTGACCGATCGGTCGCTCTGGCGTCCGCACTATGGTGTGCGCCATGGGAGATGACGGGTTTCGGCTCCGGAAGTGGCAGGCGTCGGACGCGGGGGTTCTGCTCGCGGCGTACGGCGGGGCGGGGATGGCGACGGAGAGGCCCGGCGACGTGGCCACCGTTGAGGACGCCGAGCGGCTGATCGCGGACTGGGCGGAGGAGGCGGAAGCTGACCGGGCCCACACCTTCGCCGTCGTCGACGGAGACGACGTCCTCGGTCAGATGCGGGTCACGACCCAGCTGCGCGTTCACGGCATCGGCTGGATCTCCTACTGGACCCTCGAGGAGCATCGCGGCAAGGGCGTCGGCGGCACCGGTCTGAAGCTGCTGGCGAAGCACTGCTTCGACGAGCTCGGCCTGTTCCGCCTAGAGACCGGTCACCGGGTCGACAATCCCGGCTCGTGCCGTGTCGCGACCTCGGCAGGTTTCCTCGTCGAGGGCCGCGAGCGGCAGAAGCTGCTGTACGACGGCGTCCGCTACGACACCGAGACCCACGCCCGGCTGGCCACCGACCCCGACCCCGCCTGACCCCGAGAAGATTCGTACGTCGCCGAGACGTCACTCCCGACGGTCGAAGCGTCGCTCCGGCGAAACGAGGCGTCACCTGGGTGACGCCTCGGCCGACGTACGTGACGCTTCGGCCGACGGGAGTGACGCTTCGGCTAGTCCTGGACTCGGCCGCGGAGCTGCTTGGTCTGGCCGCGCTGGCGCTTCGCGTCGAGACGGCGCTCCTTGGAGCCACGGGTCGGCCTGGTGGGGCGGCGGGCCGGTGGTGGCGGGGCCAGCAGGTCGCGGACGCGCATCGCGAGGCGTTCGCGGGCAGCCATCCGGTTGCGGTGCTGGGACCGTTGTTCGTGGGAGACGACGACGATCGGGCCGGTCGACCGGCTCCGGATGCGCGCGAGCTGCGCCTCGTCGAGAACGCCGGAGGACGCCGGGTCCCACTCCAGCTCGACCCGGGAGTCGGTGGTGTTGACCGACTGCCCTCCGGGGCCGGGGGAGCGGGAGAACCGCTCGACCAGCTCGGAGTCGGGGATCACGAGTCCCTCGGGCAGGCCGGGGCCCGGCTGCACGTGTACGTCCTTCATCGGCGGGCCCGGCTCAGCCGATCGGACCATGGACCGCGCCGTGGACCTCGCTGCGGAGCCTGGCCATGGTGGCGTCGAGGTCTGCCGCGGTGCGGGCCGCGGCGCCGAGCTCGTCGCGCAGCGAGGTGGGGACGGTGCCGTCGTACTTGTAGTAGATCGAGTGCTCGACGCTGGCCCAGAAGTCCATCGCGATGGTGCGGATCTGCAGCTCGACCGGCACGTCCACTGCGCGGTCGGAGAGGTAGACCGGCACCTTGATGATCAGGTGGAGGCTGCGGTAGCCGTTGGCCTTGGGCTCGGCGATGTAGTCCTCGACCTCGACGACGTCGACATCGGACTGGCTGCTCAGCATCTCCATGATCCAGTAGACGTCGGAGACGAACGGGCACACCACCCGGATCCCGGCGATGTCGCGGATGTTCTGCTCGACAGCGTCGAGGGTGAGCGGGCAGCCGATCTTGCGCGCCTTCGCGAGCAGGCTGTCGGGCGACTTGAGCCGGGTGCGTACGTGCTCGATCGGGCTGTGGTCGTGGGCGTGCTCGAACTCCTCGCGCAGGATCGCGATCTTGGTCGAGACCTCGTCGATCGCGAACTTGTAGCGCATCCGGAACTTGGCCAGCTCACGCGCCATCTCGTCGCTGCTCGCCTCGACGAGATCGACGAGCCCGGTGATCAGGTTGTGTTCACCGGAGGGGTCGGGCAACGACCGGACGGTTGCGATGGTGCTGCGTCCCCCGCTGATCGGGTCGACTGTTGTCATGCTCCCCCTCCTGACAGAGCCATCCTTGCAGGCGGCGGCAAGGCACCGGTGTGGTGCCCAGCGCGGCGCCGGGGGAGCGGTCCGAAGTGCATCAGGGTCTTCCGTCCCTCTTCTGGACGCCGACGTGCACTCGGCAGGGCGCGCTCGATACAGTGACACCCCTCGGGGGATAAATACCCCTCGGGGGATAAGAGGTCTGTTCGGGCTACCTAGGAGAAGGACACTCCCCCACATGCGTATTCTGCTGCTCGTCTCCGCGTTCAACGGCCTGACCCAACGGGTCTGGTGCGATCTGAAGGAGTCCGGCCACGACGTCGGTGTCCTGCTGGCCCCGGTCCACGACGATCCCTCCCTGGTGGCGGCGGTCGATGCGATCGAGCCCGACCTGATCCTGTGCCCGTTCCTCAAGCACCGGGTGCCGGAGCAGGTCTGGGACCGCTACCCGACCGTCGTGATCCACCCGGGACCGATCGACGACCGTGGTCCGTCCTCGCTCGACCATGCGACGCTCGACGGTCGCGACCGCTGGGGCGTGACCGCGCTGTCCGCCGTCGAGGAGATGGACGCCGGCCCGGTCTGGGCGACCAAGACCTTCGAGATGCCCGAGGTCCCGATCGCGAAGAGCGCGCTCTACAACGGCCCGGTGGCCGACGCTGCGATGGACTGTGTTGCGGAGGTCCTCCGGATGGTCGTGGCGGGGGAGGCGCCGAAGCCTGCCGAGGAGTGGCCGGCGGAGGTCGAGGGCACGGGCGAGCTGCCGCTGCTGCGCCGCATGGCCTTTGAGATCGACTGGTCGGCACCGGCCACCGAGATCGCCCGGCGGATCGCGGCGGCTGACGGTGCTCCGGGTGCTCCTGCGACCGTCGACGGCAAGACGTACTGCCTCTTCGACGCCGCCACGACTCGCGACCAGCACGGCGACGTGAAGCCCGGCACTGTGGTCGGTGTCGACACCGATGCGGTCGCGTTCGCCACCGGCGAGGGCACCCTGTGGGTCGGCTACGCCGCGACGCTCGAGAAGAAGCGTGGCCCCAAGCTCCCGGCGGCCTGGGTGCTCGATGTCCAGCACGCGCCCTTCCGGGAGATGCCCGATGCGCTGGCCGAGGCGACCTATGAGCGCGACGGCGACGTCGGCTTCCTCACCATCCGCTCCTACAGCGGCGCGATGCACACCCAGCAGTGCCGACGGCTGACCGATGCGGTCGGCAAGGCGCTCGTCGAGGACACCAAGGTCCTGGTCGTACGCGGCACCGAGCATGCCTTCTCCAACGGCATCCACCTCGGCGTGATCGAGGCGGCGGATGACCCGGCTGCCGAGGCCTGGGACAACATCCGTGCCATCGACGAGCTCTGCCTGGCGATCGCCGAGGCCGAGCAGCTGACCATCGCCGCGTTCACTGCGAACGCAGGCGCCGGCGGTGTGATGGCGGGCCTCTGCGCAGACATCACGGTCGCGCGCGCGGGCGTCGTGCTGAACCCCTACTACGACATGGGCATCTTCGGTTCCGAGCTGCACACCTGGGGCCTGCCGAGCCGGGTCGGCAACGAGCTCGCCGACCAGCTGCTCGGTGCGAAGCTGCCGATCTCAGCGACCGAGGCCCGGCGCATCGGCATGGTCAGCGACCTCGGCCCGCGCGACGCGACCGAGTTCGACGGCTGGCTGCGCGACCTCGCGCGGCGTCGTATCGAGCCGGAGGCGTACGACTCGGCCCTGGCGGCCCGGGACTCACGCCGTGCCGAGGCGATGCCGATGTCCTACTACCAGAGCATCGAGCTGGCCGAGATGGCACGGGACATCTTCGACGACAGGTATGGGTTCGCTGCGAAGCGGAAGGCGTTCGTCTCCAAGGCTGCACCCACCGAGACGCCGGCCAAGATCAAGTTCTGACCGTTGACAAACTAGAACGCGTTCCACCAATCTAGAGGCGTGTGATCTGACTCACACGCCTCTAGGAGGAGCACGTGACCCAGGCGCCCCCACCGCCCGACATGACCTTCCAGCGATCGGGCCGCGACCCCGCGGCGCTCGGCACGAAGCTGGAGCAATGGCTGGCCACGGCGCTCCCGCCCGGCGCCGATCCTGAGGTCGCACTCCTGGGCGGCATCGACGCCAACGGGCTCTCCAGCGAGACCGTCCTGCTCGATGTCACCTCGACCGAGGGCGGCGAGCGGGGGACGAAGGCGTACGTCCTGCGGGTCGCGCCCCGCCCGGAGGACATCCCCGTCTTCGCGACCTATGACCTGCAGGCGCAGTACGACGCGATGCGGCTGGCCGGGTCGCTCTCCGCTGTGCCGGTCCCGGAGGTAGGGCTCGCTGAGATGAGCGGCTCGGTCCTGGGGACCCCGTTCTTCCTGATGGAACGAGTCGATGGGGTGGTCCCGCCCGACGTGATGCCCTATAACTTCGGCGACAGCTGGCTCTTCGCCGCCTCGCCGGCGGACCGGGCCGCGCTCCAGCAGCAATCGGTCGAGGTGCTGGCCGGGCTGCACGGGATCCCCGACGCCGCCTCGCACTTCGGCTTCCTCGACCCCGCCGCGGCCGGCCACCACGGTGAGACGCTGGTCGCCCGCAACCTGGCCAAGACCGGGGCCTGGTACGCCTTCGCCTCCGCTGCCGAGGAGTGGGGCGGCCGCTCGCCGCTGGTCGAGCGAGGCCTGGCCTGGCTCGAGGCCAACCTCCCCGGCACTGACCTCTCCGAAGATGGCGGCGAGCCGGTGCTGTGCTGGGGGACGCGCGGATCGGCAACATCATCTACCGCGACTTCTCGCCGGTCGCCGTCCTCGACTGGGAGATGGTCAGCCTCGGGCCTCGCGAGATGGACGTGACCTGGATGATCTTCGCCCACCGCATCTTCGAGGACCTGGCCGCGATGCTGGGTATGCCGGGGATGCCGGACTTCCTCACCGCCGACGAGGTCCGTGAGGCGTACGCCGCCGCGAGCGGTGTCGAGCTCGGCGACCTGACCTGGCACGAGGTCCACGCGGCGGTCATGTGGGGAGTCATCTACCTGCGGATCGCGGCTCGCCAGATCCACTTCGGGGAGATCGAGGCGCCCGAGGAGCCGGAGTCGGTGCTCTACCACCGGGCGATGTTCGCGGCGATGCTGGACGAGGTGGGGGCATGAGCGAGCGTCAGCGAGCGACCACAGGCCTCAGGCTGCCGCATCCGTACGATGGCGCTTGCGCTACGGAGGCGGCGGCATGAGTGCCATCGAGGACGGTCGAGAGGCGCACGGCGAGTACGTCGGTGTCGGCCCGCTCGACGAGTATCCGATCCACCAGCTACCGCGGCCGGTGGCCTGGGCGGGGAGCAGCGACCGCAACTTCTACGACCGCTGCTACCTCAACGCCCACGACCGCACCGGCGATCTCTTCCTCATCACCGGGATGGGGTTCTATCCCAACCTCGGGACCAAGGACGCGTACGTCCTGCTCCGCCGTGGCGACGAGCAGACCGCCGTGCACCTCGGCGACGGAGCCGACCCGCGCGGCGGTGACCGGATGGAGCAGCGGGTCGGGGCGTACCGGATCGAGGTCACCGAGCCGCTGCGGAAGCTGCGGCTGGTGATGGAGGAGACCCACGGGATCGCCCTCGACCTGCACTGGACCGGCTCGTTCGACGTGGTCCAGGAGCAGCCGCACGTGATGCGGCAGGGGGCCGCTACCGTGCTCGACGCACAGCGGTTTGCGCAGGTCGGGACCTGGGAGGGCCTGATCGAGGTCGACGGGCAGAGGATCGAGGTCACCCCTGACCGATGGGTCGGCACCAGGGACCGGTCGTGGGGCATCCGCCCCTCCGGGGAGGGGCTGCCGCCGGGCAAGCCTGCCGACCCGGGGTTCGACGGGATGTGGTGGCTCTACGTGCCGCTGCGGTTCGACTACTTCGCCGTGGTCCTGATCATCCAGGAGACCCCGGACGGCCATCGCACCCTCAACGACTGCACGCGTACGTTCGCCGACGGACGCGTCGAGCAGCTCGGCTGGCCGCACGTCCGGGTCCACTACCGGGACGGCACGCGTCTGCCTGAGGAGGCGACGATCACGTGCACCACGCCTTCGGGGGAGCCGCTTGTGCTCGAGGTCTCCTCGCTCCTGGGCGTGCCGATCCACGTGGGCGGCGGCTACGGCGGCGACACCGACTGGGCCCACGGGGTCTGGAAGGGCGAAGGGTTCACCGAGCGGCTGACGTACGACATGAACGGGCCCGAGGTCGCCGGTCGGGTGCCGTTCGGGGTCATCGACCACGTCGGGCGCGCTGTCGCGCACGGTCCTGGCGTCGCGGATCCCGACGGCGCCGTCGGCTGGGGGCTCTTCGAGCACGGGATCCTCGGCCGCCACGGCCCCTCCGGCTTCACCGACTGGTTCGACCGGATCTGAGAGCACGTTCGGCACTCTGAGGAGAACGATGACCTACGACCACGATGCACTCTTCATCGGCGGCGCCTGGACCAAGCCTGCCACGGACGCGACGATCGACGTGATCTCGCCGCACAGCGAGGAGGTGGTGGCGCGGGTCCCCGAAGGCTCGGTGCAGGACATCGACGCCGCCGTGGCCGCGGCGCGTGAGGCGTTCGACGAGGGCCCCTGGCCCCGGATGTCGCCGGAGGAACGGATCGAGATCGTCCAGGCACTCTCGGGCCTCTACGCCGGAAGGCTGGGCGAGATGGCCGAGGTGATCACCGCCGAGATGGGCTCGCCGATCTCGTTCAGCAACCTCGCCCAGGCGCCCGCGCCGTGGATGCAGATCGAGGCCTTCCTTGCCATCGCGCGAGAGTTCCCCTGGGAGTCCCGGCGGACCGGCGCGCTCGGCTCGGACGTCGTCGTACGCCACGAGCCGGTCGGCGTCGTCGCCGCGATCGCGCCCTGGAACGTCCCTCAGTTCACCGTGCTGTCCAAGCTCATCCCCGCTCTGCTGGCCGGCTGCACGATCGTGATCAAGCCCGCTCCGGAGACTCCGCTCGACACCAACCTCCTCGCCGAGATGCTGATCGAGGCCGGGGTGCCCGCGGGCGTGGTCAGCATCGTCGCTGCGGGGCGTGAGGTGGGCGAGCACCTGGTCACACACCCTGGCGTCGACAAGGTCGCGTTCACCGGGTCGACCGCTGCCGGACGGCGGATCGGCGCGCTGTGCGGCGAGCGGCTCAAGCGGGTCTCGCTCGAGCTCGGCGGCAAGTCGGCCGCGATCGTCCTCGATGACGCGGACCTCGCGGCCACGCTGGAGGGCCTCAAGTTCACCGCGCTGATGAACTCCGGACAGGCCTGCGTCGCCCAGACCCGCGTACTCGTCCCCGTCGGTCGCCACGACGAGATCGCCGGCGCCCTGGCGGAGACGGTCGCAGCGATGAAGGTCGGCGACCCGTCGGACCCGGAGAGCGAGATCGGACCGATGGTCGCGCGCCGCCAGCAGGAGCGGGTCGAGAGCTACATCGCCCTCGGCCAGGAGGAGGGCGCCCGGCTGCTCACCGGAGGGACCGGTCGCCCGGCCGGTCTGGACACCGGTTGGTACGTACGCCCGACCGTCTTCGCCGGCGTCGACAACCGGATGCGGATCGCCCAGGAGGAGATCTTCGGCCCGGTCCTCTCGGTGATCCCGTACGGCTCGGTGGAGGAGGCCGTGCGCATCGCCAACGACTCCGACTACGGGCTGGCCGGGACGGTGTGGACCGCCGATCAGGAGGCCGGGCTCGAGGTCGCTCGTCAGGTGCGGGCCGGGACGTACGGCGTGAACACCTACACGATGGACTTCGCGGCACCTTTCGGCGGGTTCAAGGCCTCCGGGATCGGGCGGGAGTTCGGTCCGGAGGGCCTGGCTCGGTACACGGAGCTGAAGTCGGTCTACCTCTGATCCCGCGCCTCTTCCTCCGGCGGTCACGTCTCAGGATCCGAGCGGCCATTTATAGCTAATCTCTACTGACTTACTCTGGTTTGGACGGACCGACCAGAGGAGAGCCATGATCCGCCCCACCCCACCGCGGCTGCCTGTCATCGCCGCAGTTCTCACCACCGTGCTTCTGGGACTGACGGCCTGCGGCGGCGCCGACGCGACCAATTCCGCCGGGCTCGCCGCCGACGCAGAGCTCCCCGACCAGGTCCCGGAAGGGACCGTGCTGCGCCTCGGACTCCCGCCGATCGAGGTCGCGCTGAAGGCGTCCGGCCTGATCGACGAGGTCGAGGGCTACGAGATCGAGTGGGCCAACATCTCCGGCGGTCCGAAGAGCATCGAGGCGTTCCGCGCCGGCGCGCTCGACGCGAGCTACGTCGCCGACATCCCGCCGCTGTTCGCGACCTGGACCGACACCCCGGTCAAGATCGTCGCGGTCACCGAGAACCCGGACCCGCTCGAGGACCCGATGTATGAGCTCGGCATCGCACCGAGGTCCGAGGTCAAGACGCTCGCGGACCTCGAAGGCAAGAAGATCGCCTACTCACCCGGTCAGGCGCAGGGCGCGCTGGTCCTCAAGACCCTCGCCGCCGCGGGGCTCGCTCAGGAGGACGTCGAGCTCGTCGAGATCCAGAGCGTCGACGACACCTACTCCAACGCCCTGGCCTCCAACCAGGTCGACGTCGCCCCGCTGGGCGGGCCGCAGCTGACCTCCTACCTGGCCAAGTACGGCCGTGACGGAGCCACCTCGATCCGGACCGGCATCCGCGACGACGCCATGCTCGTCTACGGGCCGGAGGAGACCTTCGAGGACGCCGGCAAGGCGGCCGCGTTCAAAGACTTCCTCGAGCTGTGGGTCAGGTCCGAGAAGTGGGTCGACGAGCACCCGGACGAATGGATCCAGGCCTACTACGTCGATCATGAAGGGCTCACCTTCGAGGACGGCAAGGAGGTCTTCGAGAGCTCCGGCCAGCGGATCATCCCGGGCGGCTGGGACGAGTTCATCAAGCGTCACCAGGAGACCGCGGACATCCTGTCGAAGGAGCAGAACCATCCTGAGCTGGACGTCACCGAGCTCTACGACCGCCGCTACGAGAAGGCCATCGCAGAGGCCGTGAAGGGCGGTCAGTGATGGCCACCACCGCAGTCGAGGCGCCGATCGTCGGCACCGTCTCCGAGAAGGCCACCGACAAGCGGGTCGTACGCCGCCGGCTCGGCCCCGGGCCACGGATCCCCGGCACGCTGTGGATCGGGCCGGTCCTGCTCCTGGGCCTGTGGTGCCTCGCCTCGGCGACCGGGTTGCTGGACCCGCGTACGTTGTCCGAGCCGTGGGTGGTGGTCGAGACCGCTCAGCGGCTGATCGCCGACGGACGGCTTCCCGACGCCCTCGCGACCTCGGCCTATCGCGCGTCGCTCGGGCTCGTGATCGGGGTCGGCGTCGGACTGGTGCTGGCGCTGGTCTCCGGGCTCGGCCGGGTCGGCGAGGCGCTGATCGACGGCCCGGTGCAGGTCAAGCGGGCCATCCCGAGCCTGGCGCTGATGCCGCTGCTGATCCTGTGGCTGGGGATCGGGGAGCCGATGAAGGTGATCACGATCGCCCTCGGCGTACTCATCCCGATCTACATCCACACCCACAACGGGCTGCGTGGCATCGACAGCCGTTATGCGGAGCTCGCCGAGACCGTCAGCCTGCGGCGTGGTGCGTTCGTCCGGCACGTGGTGCTGCCGGGCGCGACACCGGGATTCCTGCTCGGGTTGCGGTTCGCGGTGCTCAACGCGCTGCTGTCCCTGGTGGTCGTCGAGCAGGTCAACGCGACCAGCGGCATCGGCCACATGATCACCCTCGCGTCCAGCTACGGCCAGACCGAGATCATCGTCGTCGGCTTGGTCGTCTACGCCCTGCTGGGCCTGGTCGCCGACGGCATCGTCCGCTTCACCGAGAGGAAGGCACTGGCATGGCGACGCACGCTGGAGAGCCACTGACGTCACCCGAAGGACCCGCCGTACGCGTCGAGGGGCTGCGCCGCAGCTTCTCCGAGGCCGGCGGGGTGCTCAACGGGCTGGACCTGACCATCGCCCGCGGCGAGTTCGTGGCGCTGATCGGGCGCTCCGGATCCGGGAAGTCCACCCTGTTGCGGGCGCTGGCCGGTCTCGACCGCTCGGTCTCGGGATCGGGTGTCGTGGACGTCCCCGAGCGAGTCTCGGTGGTCTTCCAGGACTCCCGCCTGCTGCCGTGGCGGCGGGTGCTGGACAACGTGATCCTCGGGCTGTCGGGCTCCGACGCCCGTGCTCGCGGTCTCCAGGCGCTCTCCGAGGTCGGGCTCGAAGGCCGCGACAGGGCGTGGCCGCACGAGCTCTCCGGTGGCGAGCAGCAGCGCGCGGCGCTGGCGCGGTCGCTGGTTCGCGACCCGCAGCTCCTTCTCGCAGACGAGCCCTTCGGCGCACTGGATGCGCTGACCCGGATCAAGATGCACAAGCTCCTCCAGAAGCTGTACGCCGCCCACAGCCCCGCCATCCTGCTCGTCACCCACGACGTCGACGAGGCGATCGCCCTGGCCGACCGGGTGATCGTGCTGGTCGACGGTGTCGTCGGTTCGGACATCCGGATCGATCTCGGCTCGAAGCGGAGTCCTGGTGACGCGCGGTTCGCGGCGCTGCGGGCCAAGCTGCTGGCCGAGCTCGGTGTGGTCGAGGAGGTGGCCTGATGGGTGCGCGACAGCTCCACCTCAACCTGTTCCTGCTCGACACCGGTCATCATGAGGCGTCGTGGCGGCTGCCCTCCTCGGACCCGTACGCCAATCTGTCGCTGGAGGCGCACCAGCATCTGGCGCGGGTGGCGGAGGAGGCCAAGCTCGACTCGGTGTTCTTGGCCGACTCGCCGGCTCTGTTCGGCGAGCCGGGGCGTCGGCCGTCGGGGCGTCTCGAGCCGACGGTGCTGCTGTCCGCGCTGGCGGTCTCGACGCAGCACATCGGCCTGATCGCCACGGCGTCGACGTCGTACAACGAGCCGTTCAACCTCGCCCGACGGTTGGCCTCGGTGGACCACCTCTCCGGTGGGCGAGCGGGATGGAACATCGTCACCACCGCCGGTGACGCCGCCGCCCGCAACTTCGGTCTGGAGGGGCAGCCGCTGCACAAGACCCGCTACGAGCGGGCCTCGGAGTTCCTGGATGTCGCCACGAAGCTGTGGGACAGCTGGGCGGACGACGCGATCGTCGCCGACAAGGATGCCGGGGTGCATGCGGTCGGCGACCGGATTCGGCCGATCTCTCATGTCGGGCCTCACTTCTCCGTGGAGGGTCCGCTCAACCTGCCGCGACCACCCCAGGGCCACCCGCTGCTCGTCCAGGCGGGCTCGTCCGACGACGGCAAGGAGTTCGCCGCCCGCTGGGCCGAGGCGATCTTCACCGCCCAGCCGACGCTGGCCGAGAGCCAGGCGTTCTACGTCGACATCAAGCGACGGGTCGCGGCGGCCGGTCGCAACCCCGACCATGTGCTGGTCCTGCCCGGGATCGTCCCCATCCTGGGCGACACCGAGGCCGAGGCGCGTGAGCTGGAGGCGGAGCTCGACCGGCTCATCGCCCCCGAGTACGCCGTCTCACAGCTCGCGCAGCTGCTCCGGGTCCCGCCGGGTCGGCTCTCTCTGGACGCGGAGCTGCCCGATGATCTCCCTGTCGAGGACGAGATCGAGGGCGCCAAGAGCCGCTACACGCTCATCGTCGACTGGGCCCGACGCGACCGGCTCACCGTTCGCGAGCTGATCGGAAAGCTCGGTGGTGGCCGTGGGCATCGCACCGTGGCGGGGACACCTGTGCAGGTTGCCGACACCATCCAGCACTACTTCGAGAACGGCGCCGCGGACGGGTTCAACATCATGCCGGCCGTCCTGCCGTCCGGCCTCGAAGCGTTCGCGTCCTCTGTCGTCCCCATCCTTCAAGAGCGTGGACTCTTCCGAACCGACTACACCGGTACGACGCTGCGTGACCACTACGGTCTGCCGCGGGCGGCTCGCAGGCCTCCGGCGATCGCGTAGTCGCGGCACTGCCGGCACTCGTCGATGACCGGATGCTCACACTCCGCGGTGTGGCGCAGGAACGCGGCTGCCGCACCGAGTCGGTTCGCCTCCGCGGCCATCCGCTCGGCTGAGGCTGTCAGCCTGGCCGAGCGGTGGCCGGCAGGGGTGGATCGGAGCTCCCTGATCTCGGCGAGGCCGATGCCGGCTTGGCGAAGGCGATGGATGATCCGAGCTTCGTTCACGTGCTGATCGGTGAAGTCTCGGCGTTTCCCGCTCCGACGGCTCGGCCTGAGCACCCCTTCATCCTCCCAGTGCCGCAGAACATGGGCGGGTACGCCGACGAGGTCGGCGGCCAACGAGATCCGCATGGAAACATCTTGCCTTCAGGTCGACCTTAAGTTCTAGCGTTCGGGACATGGAACTACGTAACCGGCCAAATCCGTTCGCAGGACTCGATCCGTTGCCTGCCGCCTATACCTCTCGGCAGCTGGTGGAGACGGCCGTAGCGGGAGCTCGTTCGTTCGTGGCGCCGAGACGAGCCGACCGGCGTCTGCTGGCCACGTTGTCGGAGCGCGCTCAGGGTCCGCTGCCGCCGGCGACGGGAACTGTCCGGCTGCAGACGCTGCGGCAGCGGCCGCGTCCGGTGCCGAGCCGGCTGCTGTACGAGGGGATGCCGGGCGCGGACCGGCTGAGTCTTCAGTCTTTCGTGGTCCATCATCGCGAGGCCACGATTCTCATCGATCCCGCGGTGCCGCGACATTTCCATGATCAGGCGGTGTCCGAGCTCCAGCCGCTGCTGCGGCGGATCGTAGGGCCGCCGGCGACGACGATCCCGACGGTCGAGGCTCTCGCGACGGCTGGGGTCAGACCCGACCTCGCCCTGAGCACCCACGCGCACTGGGATCATGTCTCGGGGCTGCTCGACCTCCCGGGTCTGCCTGCCGTCCTCCACGACGAGGAGCTGACCTGGGCCGCTGCCGGCGACCAGGCACCGGTGGGCGGCGTACGCCGTGGGCTCGCGGATCGCGATCTTCTGGAGTTCTCCCTCGACGGGCCGCCGCTCCTCACCTTCGAGCGGAGCCATGATCTGTTCGGCGACGGTAGCGTCGTGCTGGTGGACGTGGCCGGACACACTCCCGGCAGCGTCGGTGTCCTGCTCGCCACCGCGGACGGGCCCGTCCTGCTCGTCGGAGACGCCGCGTGGCACGGCTTGCAGATCGAGCATCTGCGCCAGCGCTCCGGCTTCCCCGGCTGTCTCGTGGACGTGGATCGTGAGCAGACCTGGCGCACGCTGCACCGTCTCCATGCGCTGCCAGCCTCGGTGAAGGTGGTCCCAGCCCATGACCACGAGCGGGCGTCGGAGTGGGCCGCTCCGTGAGCAACCGGTGAGCGAGGATCCCGCGTCAGCGGACGACGTCGGGTGTCAGCAGATCCTGGTTGTCGTCGGCCCACTCGGCCATCCGGTCCTCGCGGACGGCGCGCCACAGGTCGCGATCGCGGGAGGGGTCGAGGCGTACGACTGACTGGTCTCCGACCATGCCGGTGCCGTCGGTGGGGACGGTGAGGTAGCTGATGTCGTCGGTGCGGAGGTTGCGGAGGGAGGCGGCGAGCCTGGCCATCTGGGTCGTCGACCACTCGTCGTCGACGGAGGCGTGCTTCGAGAAGAGAGTGAGGAGGTCGAGGGCCTGCTCCGGGTTCTTGCGCAGCTCCTGCTCGAGGGTCTGCTTCAGCAGCGTACGGAGGAAGGCCTGCTGGCGGGCGACGCGGTCGAGGTCGCCGTCCTGGAGGCCGTGACGCTGGCGTACGTAGAGGAGCGCCTGCTCGCCGTCGAGATGGTGGCGACCGGCCTCCCAGCGGACCCCGCGGGCCGAGTCGTAGACGGTCTTCGGGATGTCGATGTCGACGCCGCCGATGGCGTCGGTGAGCGCCTGGAAGCCGTCCCAGTCGACGACGGCGAGGTGGTCGATGCGTACGTCGGTCATCTTCTCGACGGTCTCGACGGTGAGGTTCGGACCGCCGAGGGAGTAGGCCCAGTTGACCTTTCCCTTCCCGTGGCCGGGGACGTCGACCCAGGAGTCACGTGGGATCGAGATCACCGAGGCGGAGCGGCGGTCGCCGTCGAGATGGACGAGCATCATCGTGTCCGAGCGCGCCTGCCCTGGCTTCCACCCGGGTGCCTCGGCGCCGGTCGTGGGAGCGTCGGACCGGGTGTCGGTGCCGAGCACCAGGACGTTCATCGCGTCCGCGGCTGTCCCCGAGGTGGGCTTGGCGGGCCGATCGGTGAGCCCGGTGAAGGTGTCGGGCAGCCGCTGGATGTTTCCCTCCACCTTCGCCCGGAGCCACAAGGTGCCGGCCAGCGCCGCGGCGCAGAGCAGAAGCAGGCACACCAGCAGCCCGATCAACGGCTTGCGGGCGCGCCGACGCCACCCGGGTGCGGTCCCGTCCGCAGGCGCCGGCTGCGGAGGCACGGGCGGGTGATCGAGCATGGCCATCCGAACAGGGGAACCGGCATTGCCCGATCGTGGGGCCCAACCCCTCACCGTTCCTCAATTTCAGGCAACAGTCGGTAACGGCCGGTAACCAAAAATAGGTAGGCAATACGTCCAGGGGTTTGGGTGAGTAGGGTCCTTTGCCATGGGCGGCTGTTCAAGTCGGTTCTCGAGGTCCGCACATGTTTCACCTGTCTGGCTGTGTCTGGGAGGGCGCAGCTCGAGAGCCTTCAGGGGAGTGTTTTGTCGATGTCACGAGTCGGTCGGGACGAGCGCGCCCGGCTGCACGAGGTTGCCTCTGCGCTGGCCGGGATCCGGGCCGCGACCACGCTGCTGAACGAGCCCGGCGGGGTCGACGGGGAGCGGCGAGCCGCGCTGGCGCAGATGGCGCAGAGCGAGCTGCAACGGCTCGAGCGGATGGTCCAGAAGCAGCAGGAGTCCGTCAGCTCGGAGACGGCGAGACTGCCGGCCAGCAGGCAGGAGGACGAGGTCGCTGAGGTGATAGACCTCGACGCCGTCGTGGGCACCATCGTCCTGGCCCACGAGGCGAAGGGGACGGAGGTCGAGTGGCGCCCCAGCCGGATGCTCGCGCTCGGCGACTCGGACCAGCTGACCGAGGCGCTCAACGTGCTTCTCGACAACGCCGCGACCCATGGGAGCGGCCCGGTCCGGATCGACGTGCGTGCGGCCGACCGCCCGAGCACCTCCGTCGAGATCGCCGTGACCGACGACGGGCCAGGGGTCGCGCCGGAGCTGCGCAGGCGGATCTTCGCCTGGGGCGTGAGCGGCCCGGACTCCACCGGCCAAGGCATCGGTCTCCACGCCGCGCGCGACCTCATGGAGCGGCAGGGCGGCTACCTCGAGCTCTCCGAGTCCGGCGAGCGCACCACATTCGTCATCGGGATCCCGCTGCTCGGCCGCGCTGACGTGGCCGACGAGCGCGCCTCGGGCCAGGGAGGGCGCCGTGGTTTCGCCACGTAAACGGTTGAAGGTCGCCCTCGTCGATGACCACACCCTGTTCGCCGAGTCGCTCGAGCTGGCGCTCACCTTCGAGGGATACGACGCCCACCGCGTCGATCTTCCGGTGGAGCCGCAGTCGGAGGCCAGGCTCGCGTCGCTGATCATGCGCTCGCAGCCGCGCATCGTGCTGCTCGACCTCGATCTGGGGCAGCACGGTTCCGGCATACGCCTCATCCCCCCGCTCGCCAGGTCGGGCGCCGACGTCGTCGTGGTGACCAGCTCGGCCGACGAGTCCCGCTGGGGTCATACGCTGCACGCCGGAGCCCGGACGGTGCTGTCCAAGACGGTGCCGCTGGGCGAGATCATGGGCACCGTGCGCAGGCTCAACTACGGTCTCAGCGTGCTCGACGTCGACGACCGCGAGCGCTGGATCAGAGCGTGGGCGGGGCAGGAGAAGGAGATGATCGAGCTCCGTCGCCGGCTCGCCGAGCTCTCCCCGCGGGAGTCGCAGGTGCTCGAGCACCTGATGAACGGCTCGACGGTCGGCGAGATCGCCAAGCTCCGCGTCGTCTCCGAGGCGACGGTGCGCACGCAGGTGAAGTCGATCCTCGCCAAGCTCGGGGTCTCCTCGCAGATCGCGGCGATCAGCATCGCCCACAAGGCCGAGTGGCGGGTCGCCTGATGTCTTCGCGCGTCAGCGGACGACCAGGCCCTCGTGCTCGCCCGTGCCGCGCAGGGCGTAGCGCCGGCCGGTCGTCGGGCAGCGCCAGTCGTCTCCCTCGGCGACCAACGGCGCACCGGCGTGCCCGACCCAGCCGACCCGTCGGGCCGGCACTCCGACGACGAGTGCGTGGTCCGGTACGTCGCGGGTGACCACGGCGCCGGCCGCGACCATCGCCCAGGCGCCGATCGTGACCGGAGCGACGCAGACGGCGCGCGCGCCGATGCTGGCTCCGGTGCGTACCGTGACGCCCACGGCCTCCCAGTCGTCGCCGTCCTTGAGGGTGCCGTCCGGGTTGACGGCACGAGGTAGGTGGTCGTTGGTGAACACCACCGCCGGCCCAACGAAAGCACCGTCCTCGAGCACCGCCGGTTCGTAGACCAGCGCATGGTTCTGGACCTTGCAGCGGTCACCCACCACGACCCCCGGACCGACGTACGCTCCCCGGCCGATCACGCACTCGCTGCCGATCCGCGCGTGCTCGCGCACCTGGGCCAGGTGCCAGACGAGGGTTCCGGCGCCGATCACGGCACGGTCGTCGACATCCGCGCTGGGTTCGATCCGGGGCTCCACGTCGGCTTCCTCAACGGTCATACCGTCAGGAAACCGGGACCGGGTGGCCTGCGGGCCACGCCGGGGGACGGCGTACCCGATTCAGCGTAGGACCGCGGGCGAGGACGCCTCCGGGACCAGTACGCGAGGGGTGGCGGTGGTCGAGGTGTCGAGGGCCCACACGTCGCTGACCGGCTCGCCCTGGCGGGCCAGGCCGTAGAGGACGGTGTCGTTGTCGAGCCACTCGATCTGGTCGTCGATGCTGCGGGCCTCGCCGGTGAGCACGGTGCGCCGGCCGGTGGCGAGGTCGAGGACCGCCGGCGTCCACCGGGTGCCGCTCTCGTCCGCCTCCTTGAACGCGATCCGGGTGCCGTCCGGGGAGAGCGAGGGGCACTCGACGTGGTCGGCGACGGTGGTCAGCGAGCGCTCGGCGAGGTCGCCACGGGCCAGATAGGTCCGTCCGCCGGTGGCGACGGTGGCATAGAAGGTGCGGCCGTCGTCGGCGAAGGTGATGCCCCAGATGTTGCGGTCGACCGGGGCGACCCGGCGGCCGTCGACGACCAGCTTGAACCTCTCCAGGTCCCCGTAGCTCGCTCCACCGACCCGGCGGACGGCGGTGCGCGTCGAGAACCCGCTGGCCAGGTAGGAGTCGCCGTTGACGAACACTGTCGTGGAGACCAGCCGTCCGTCCGGCGAGAGCCGGGTGCGGCTGGGCAGACCGGGCAGGTCGGTCTCGTCGACCTCCCGCCACGCCTGTCCCGGGGGCGAGATCGCCAGGTCGGTCGCCCGGTATCGGCTCACCACGCCGCGCTCGGTCCTCAGGCAGGAGACCGACCGGTCCTGGGCGTAGACCCGGTCGCAGCTCAGGTCGGTCAGCGCTCGGGGGCCGCCAGGATCGGCCAGCGCCACAGCACCGACGTGCCCGTACTCGGCGTCGCGTCCGGTGTGGCGGAAGACGATCCGGGGCCCCTTCTCGACCTGCGCCAGGGTGGTGGTCGTGGCGGCGGTCGCCGTGGACGTACGCCGGTCGTTCTCGGCGATCGCGGAGAGCGCGTACGCCGTCATCCCGGCCGTGACCAGCACGACGACGCCACCGAATGCCGTGGTCCGCCACGTCATGGCCGCCCTCCTCGGGGCTCGACAGGCTCGGCCGGCTCGGCCGCTGAAGACCGGTCTGCCCGGCGGAGCACGGCGAGCCCTGCCGGTATCGCGGCGAGCAGCACCGCGCAGACGGCGAACATCGCGACGCGAGGACCGACGGCGTACCAGAGCAGGCCGAAGCCGGTCGCGGCGACGAGCCGAGCCAGCGCGACCGCGGTCTGGGCGGTGGCGATGCCGCTGGCCCTCACCGTCACGGGGACCAGCTGTCCCGCCACCGCCGCCAGGGTGCCGTCGGTGGCGGCGTAGAAGACCCCGAGGAGGAGCACCGCGGCGAACGTCGTCCACAGCGCTCCGGACCCGGTCGCGGCGCACAGGTAGGCGGCGGCGAGCGGAAGGTGGCCGAGCACGAGGACCTTCGCGCGTCCGGCCCGGTCGGCGAACCGGCCCATCGGGACGGCGAGGGCCAGGTAGGCGAGGTTGGTCCCGACGTAGAGGACGGGGAACCACTGCGTCGCGAAACCGCCGGTCTCCAGCAGCGCCAGGTAGACGAATCCGTCGCCGACGGTGAGCAGGGCGAGCACGCCGGACACACCGGTCACTCGCATGAGCCCGGGGGTGAGCGCACTGCGCCAGCGCACCTTCGTACGCGGTCTCGTGCGTCGAGGGACGACCCGGCGGACGGCTCCGGTGCGGAACGGCACGAAGCACACCATCGTGGCGACCCCGAGCACCGCGAAGCCGAGCGAGACGACCAGGACGGTGTCGTAGCCGTCGGCGATCCGCCACAGGATCACGAACGCCAGCAGCGGCCCGAGCGTCGCCCCGATCGTGTCGAGGGCCCGATGGACGCCGAAGCTGCGGCCGAGGTGCGCCGGATCGCTCGAGGCGGCGATCATCGCGTCCCGCGGAGCGGTGCGTACGCCCTTGCCGACCCGGTCGAGCGAGATCGCCGCCGAGATCGTGCCGAAGCCCCCGGCGAAGATCAGCCCGAGCCGGGCGACCGCGCTCAGCGCGTAGCCGGTCAGCGCCACCGGCTGCGGGCGGTCGGTGCGGTCGGCGAGCCAACCGGCCGCGATCCGCACCAGCGAGGAGACGCCCTGATAGAGCCCGTCGATCAGCCCGTACGCCACCGGCGAGAGCCCCACCACGGCGGTCAGGTAGAGCGGCAGGATCGCCGAGACCGACTCCGAGGAGATGTCGGTCAGCAGGCTGACGATGCCGAGGATGACGACGGTCCGGGAGACCCGCCCGCCGGTGCTCCGCGGCTCGACATCCGTGGTGGGACGGTCGCTGAGTGAGAGATACACCGGCGCTCAGGCCAACGTGTGGAGGACGGAGTAGACGCTGAAGTCGACGTCGCGGCGCTCGGTGTCGGTGACCGTGACGCTCACGGTCTCATCACCACGACGCAGCGACAGCGCGGGGGTGTTCTCGACCGAGGTGGTCGGGACCTCCTCGAAGCCGTGCTTCGAGAGGCGGGTGCGGAAGTGACGCAGTACGTCGCACGGCCTACGGCAGCTCGCCGTCAGCGCGACCTGGAGCACGCCCTTGGTCGGCGAGACGCTGGAGACCTCGACGGTGGTGCGTGCCGGTGGCGCCAGCGCAGTCGGATAGCCGGCCACCAGGACGCCCTTGCGGACCGCCTGCTTCGGGAGCGGCTCCGCGACCAGCGCCGCCGACTTCGTACGCCGCTTCTCGGAGAGTCCGGGGAGACCTGACTCGGTCTGGGGTGACGCCGCCTTGGGCAGCGCCTCGGTTGCCGGCTCGGGATCCGGAATCGAGGTGACGTCGGGGCCTGAACCGGCACCTGAACCGGAGCCGGCGCTCGGATCGGGGCTGGACCCGGCTTCTGGCGCACCCGATTGGGATGACGAGGCGCCCGGCGAGTCATCGCCGTCCTCGGCAGAGGAGTCGGCGAAGCGCCCGGGCACCCAGAAGATCGTGATCCCGACGAGCACGCCGAGCAGCACGAAGAGGAGGAGGCGCTTGAGGTTCACGAGACCAGTCGACGTGCGGTGGAGCCCGGTCGAGACAGATGGGTGGGCTGCGTACTCAATTTCAGGCAGCCTGTCGGACCGGCCACGGTCGATGGAGGGGACCCGTGCGACGTTGCCGTTGCCGGGAACTGTCCCGGCCGAAGTACCCGGGGAGCGGGCCACGTTGAACACCGCTGACTTTCTTCTCGAGCTAGCGCCCGAGGATTCGATCGCGCTCGCAGAGGCGGGTCGCGAATACACGTTCCAAGAGCTGCGGGTCAGCGTGTCCGTGCTCGCCGGACGGCTCTCCGTGCTCGGTCTGTCTCCGGGTGCGCCGATCGGGATCATGGCGCCCAACGGCCTGTTCTGGGCCTCGGCCTATCTCGCCGCGCTCCGGATGGGTCTGGTCGTGGTGCCGCTGGCGGTCACGCTGCCGACCGACGAGGTGGTGGCCCGAGTGCGTTGGGTCGGCGCCGACGCGCTGCTGGTGGGGCGCCCCCAGGCCGAGGCGCTCCGGCTGAGCCTGCCCAGGAGCGTCCCGCTCGTCGTGGAGCGGAAGGAGCGGCTGATCCCACAGCCTCGATCCGCATCGGTCGAGCTGGCCGAGGCGATCGAGGTCGACCCGGACCATGATGCGCTCTACATGTTCACCTCCGGCACCACGGGCGATCCCAGAGCCGTGCGGATCACCCACCGCAACATCCAGGCGAACACGACCTCGATCCTCGGCTACCTCGACGTCGCGCCGGCGGACCGGATGCTGGTCGTGCTGCCGTTCACCTACGTCTTCGGGCTCTCGCTCCTGCACACCCATCTGCGCGCCGGTGCCGCCATGGTGATCCAGCCGCAGATGGTGTTCCCGCAGGCGGTGGTGGACCGGATGGCGTCCGCGCGCTGCACGGGCTTGGCCGGGGTGCCCTCGACCTTCGGGATGCTGCTGCGCAACAGCACGTTCGGCACCGCGACGCTTCCGTCGCTGCGGACGGTGCAGCAGGCCGGTGGCAGGTTGGCTCCTGCGCTGGTCGAGCAGATGATGCACGCGCAACCGCAGGCGAAGATCTTCGTGATGTACGGCGCGACCGAGGCCACCGCCCGGCTCTCCTACCTCCCGCCCGATGAGCTCACTCGGCGCCCGGGATCGATCGGCCGTGGGATTCCCGGTGTGGATCTGCGGGTGCTCGACGGTGACGGGGTTCCGGTCGGTCCCGGTGAGATCGGCGAGATCTGGGCCAGCGGCGCGAACATCTCGCCCGGCTACCTCGACGCCCCCGAGGCGACGGCTCGCAAGATGCCCGGCGGGATGCTGCGTACCGGAGATCTGGCGAAGGTCGACGAGGACGGCTACATCTACGTGGTCGATCGGGCCGAGGATTTCATCAAGTCGTGGGGGCACCGGATCGCGAGCCAGGAAGTCGAGTCGGCTGCTCTCGAGCTGCCGGACGTGGTGGCGGCCGCGGCCGTCGGGCTCCCGGACGATGCCGCCGGTGAGCGGGTCGAGCTGGTGATCGTGTCGCGGCGCGGGTCGGAGCTGCGGGGTGTCGACGTCATCGCGCACTGTCGCAAGCGGCTCTCGAAGCACATGGTGCCCGAGGTCGTCCGCTTCGTCGACGCGCTGCCGCTCAACGCGAACGGGAAGGTCATCAAGCGCGACGTACGCGCGATGTGCTTGCGGCTGGCGCAGGACGCAGCCGGCGAGCAGGGCGACGGCTTCGGTGACGCGGACGACGCAGGCTGCGAAGGGATCAAGGTGGGTTGAGATGGCGAAGAGAGAAGTGCCCGGATCGGTGAGGCTGCTGGTCGGCGTATGGGCAGGAGTGTTGGGGCTCGCGGTCGCACTGGCCGGAGCGTGGTTGCTGAGGAGCCCGGGGATGAACGACCAGGTCGCAGTCGCAGAGCCGTCCGAGTCCGAGCTACGGGTCGTGGGGAAGACCACCGTGCTCTTCGGGCACAACTCGGTCGGGATGAACATCCTCGACGGGGTCTCGAAGGTGTACGCGGACGCTGCGGTGCCGGTGCCGGCCATCGCCGACGTGTCCGGTGTCGACGTGTCCGATGCCGACGTGCCCGACGGGGCTGGCGCGGGTGAGGTCGGGGACGCGACGCTGCGGCATGCCTATATCGGGGTGAACGAGGATCCGCTCAGCAAGATCGCCGCGTTCACGGAGATGATGGACGGCACCGCTGGGGAGGACGTGGACGTGGCGCTGATGAAGCTCTGCTACGTCGACATCACCGCGGCCACCGACGTGCAGGCGGTCTTCGACGCGTATGAGTCGACCATGGCAGAGGTCGAGGCAGCCCATCCCGACGTACGCTTCCTCTACACGACCGTGCCGCTCACCGCCGATCGGAACTGGAAGTCGAAGGTCAAGGCGGCCTTGGGCCGTGACGACGAGATGGGACCGGCCGACAACGTCGCCCGGGAGCGCTACAACGCGATGATCCGGGAGAAGTACGCCGCCACCGGGCGTCTCGTCGACATCGCCGCCGCCGAGGCGGAGGGCACCGGGGAACGCCGCCAGGACGGCCGTCCCTACTACGTGCTCAACGAGAACCTGACCTACGACCGCGGCCACCTCAACGAGGCCGGCGCGACGGCCGTCGCCGCCGAGCTGCTGAAGATCGTCGCGACCCACAGCCCGGTCGCCTGAGCTCCGACAGGAGGCGAGAATGCCCGACCTTCGACTTGACCATGTGGGCATCCAGGTCCGCGAACTGCTCCGCACCGCCGAGGCCTTCGAACGGCTCTTCGGCTACCGTCGCGTCACCGCCCCGGTCGTCAACACCCGTCACGGGGTCCGTGGGGTCTTCTTGGAGAAGGCCGACTCGATCTCTCTCAAGCTCATCACTCCTTTGTCGCCCGGGCCGCATGCGTACGGTCTCCATCATCTGGCCTTCATGGCTCCTGATCTCGACTCTGCGCTGGTGGAGCTCGGTGTCGCTGGTGCTCGTACGCTCAGCCCGCCTCAGCCGGGGGAGATGTTCGACGACGAGCTGATCGCGTTCGTGCGTGCTGCGGGGGTCAACGTCGAGCTCATCACCACCGATCGGCGGCGTGGGCGGATCGGGTGAGCTCCATCCCCGACCTCCGCTGGTCGAGAGCCTGACCTCCGCTGGTCGAGAGCCCCTCGCCCCGCTGGTCGAGCCGCCGGAGCCGCTAGGCGGAGGCGTGTCGAGACCAACACAGTTCCCTGCCGGATCGTCCCACCCAGAGGCTGGTGTGGGCCGCCGACCCTTCTTCGAGGGTCTTCTCGACCTGCCCCGGAGTCAAGGACGCCCTTCGGGCGCCGGCTTCGCCGGTCGCCTTCGGCGATCCTTGACACCGGACCACGTCGAGAAAGATTTGGCTGGCTATCGGGGCGGCGGCCCGGGTGTGGCGCAGCGCAATCTTGCTCGAGAACGGTGAGGTTGAAGGGGCAGGAGGGTGGCCCTTCGGGCCACTTACCATCCACAAGCATGAGGCCGTTCTGTCATGTCGCGGGACATCGGTGACAGTTCTGCATCAGGACATCGGTGACACTTCGAATCACCTTGGTGGTGACACTTCTGGCTGGGTTTGGGTGGTGCCTGCCAATGAGCCTGTTGATCCTCGTGTCCGTCTCGCGATCGTGGAGTGGCCACGTGATGCGCCGCGGGGAGCGGTGACGACCTTCTGTGCCGAGCACGAGATTTCTCGCAAGACCTTCTACTCGATCCGTGCCAGGGTTCGCGCCGAGGGCGCGGCCCCAGCGCTTGAGCCCCGCAGCCGGCGGCCCCAGGCGAGCCCTTCTCGGATCACCGAGGTGGTCAAGCAGCAAGCCCTTGAGGTGCGTGCGGCACTGGAGTCCTCGGGCCTGGACCACGGCCCGATCAGCGTGCACGACAAGATGCACGCGATGGGGCTCGACCCGGTCCCCTCGGTCGCATCGTTGGCACGGATCTTCCGTGCCGCTGGTGTGGCTCGTCTTGAGCCGAGGAAGAAGCCCCGCTCGGCGTGGCGTCGGTTCGTGTACCCCGCACCGAACGCGTGCTGGCAGCTGGATGCCACCGAGTACGTCTTGACCAGGGGCCGTAGGTGCGTGATCTTCCAGCTCATCGATGACCACTCCCGCTACGCGGTCGCTTCCCATGTGGCGTGGGCAGAGACCTCCGATGCGGCGGTCGCCGTCTTCGACAAGGCCCTCACGGCCCACGGCGTGCCCCAACGTCTGCTGTCCGACAACGGCCTGGCGCTGAATCCGACCCGGCGCGGGATATTGGGCCGTCTCGTGGTGCGAGCGATGGAGCTGGGAGTCGAGCCCATCACCGGCAAGCCCTACAAGCCGACCACCCAGGGCAAGAACGAACGCTTCCACCAGACCCTGTTTCGCTACCTCGACAAACAACCACTCGCCGCCAGCCTGGCCGAGCTGCAGGCCCAAGTCGACACATTCGACCAGATCTACAACACCCAGCGCCCCCATCAAGGGCTACCTGGCCGCGTCACGCCGCAGACGGCGTGGGAGGCCACCGAAAAGACCGAGGCACCGCGACCCACGCCGACACCCTTCACCCCTGCCCACCGACCGCGACCAGCGGTGATCCCGACCGACCTGCCGCCCGACACCCAAGCTCGGAAATTGACCTGCGTCGGCACACTCTTCCTGGACAAGGTCCAGTACAAGGTCGCCAGAGGACGTCGTCACGAACACGTCCTGGTCATCACCAGCGGTGAGAACATCACCATCGCCGATCTGGACGGCGAGATCCTCATCGAGCACACCCGACCCGCACCAGGCGTCACCTACGTCGGCAACGGGCGACCCCTCAACCCCGGCCCCGGAAACCTCAAAACGTCACCGATGTCCTGACACATCAAACGTCACCGATGTCCTGATGCAGAACTGTCACCGATGTCCTGAGACACGACAAGCATGAGGCCGTTCGCTCACCGCGAAAACAAGGCGTGACCTGCGAATATAAGTAGAATCGAACGGTCGAAACGATTAGAATCAGACCCATCACGACACGCCTCTACACACACCAGAGAGGAGGGGCGGCGATGAATCTCGAACACGAGATCAACCACTGGGGTACCTACCCTGTGGACCCGATCGACGCAGAGCTCGCTGCCCTGGAGTTCTCCCTCGACAACCTTCTCGCGAGGGACCCTGCCTACTGGCGCACCAGCCAGAAGAAGGACCGGTTGAAGCGTCTGGAGATCATCCAGGCCAAGCAGGCCGCTTTGAAGCTCCGCATCCTTGCTGCTTCCGGTGACATTGCCGAAGAGACCGGCGCGAAGGACGTCTCGGGGTGGATGCTGACCGAGTTGCTGGTCGACAAGAAGATCGGCCGCGCTGAGGCGAAGTTCGCGGCCGCAGTGAGCAGATACGAGCTGGTCGCCGCCGGCCTCGCCGAGGGGGTCGTGTCCCAGGACAAGGCCCGGGTGATCACCAAGGCCCTCGAGGCGGTCGAAGCCGACCCGGCAGCCACTGCTGATGACCTGGCCTACGCGGAGAAGCTGTTGGTCGACTACGCCACCCGGCTGACCGCTGACGACCTCAAGAACATCGGGAAGCGGATCCTGGTCGAGGTCGACCCCGAACGGTTCGAGGCCGCCGAAGCCAAAGCCCTGCAGCGGGAGGAAGAACACGCCCAACGGCGCACCTTCTTTCAATCCCGCGCCAACGGCGACGGCACCGTCGACATCCACGCCCGGGTCTCCTACGCGGTCGGGATGAGGCTGCGCACCCTCTTGGACTCCCTGGCCCAGCCGAGGAAGCTCTCCGCGGAGGACCGTGGCCGCGAGGCGCCCTATGACCGGCTGCTGGGCCAGGCCTTCGCCCGGATCGTCGAGACCTACGACGTCGACCAGCTCCCCCGCCATGGTGGCCACGGCACCACGGTGTTCATCACCATGGACGTCGAGGACCTCCGCAACGACCTCGGCACCGCGGCGTTGGGGTTCGACGGCGACAAGATCACCGCCGCCGAGGCCCGCCGGATGGCCTGCAACGCCGACCTCATCCCCGTCGTGTTGGACACAGGTTCCGAGATCCTCGACTTCGGCCGCACCACCCGCCTAGCCCACCCGGTCCAACACCGAGCACTCCGGTTACGAGACAAGTGTTGTCAGGCTGAGGACTGTGATGCACCAGCGGCCTGGACCGAGGCCCATCATCTGAAACCGTGGTCTCAAGGCGGCCGAACCGATCTCGCGAACATGGTGTTGTTGTGTCCGAGCGATCATCGCCGGATCCACGATCCGAACTACGACTATGAACGCCTACCGGATGGACGGATCCGGTTCGCCCGCCGCGTCTGACCGCGCGCCCGGGCTTGCCCCCTGCCCCTGCCTACCGGTCCGACCTTGTGAAACATTCACAAGGTCGGACCCTCTGTCCTAGCCGACGACCCGGCGACCTCCAGCAAGACACGGGAGCGCCCCCTTGCGAAGAATTCACAAGGTGTCATCGTCTAGTACAGCGCCCCGCAAACCTCCCCTGGCAGGACCGGCCAACCCCGGTCCCCAATCCCGTGCTCAACCCAATTTCGCTGCGCCAAACCCCGCCGCCGACCCGATAGCCAGCCAAAATTCTCGCCGGGTCACGGTGTCAAGGACCGCGATAGCGGCCGGCGAAGCCGGCGGCCGAAGGCCGTCATCTCGACAAGCTCGATACATCGCCTTGACTCCGGGATTCGGCGTGAACACCATCCATAACGGGTCGGCGGCCAGTCCCTATGCGGCTTCAGTCCCCCGTAGAACCCCTATGACGCCCCCGCCGAATCTCCGTGTCCAGAGCGTCAAGATGCTGGGTCCAGAAGTGGCGGAACTGGTTGAGCCAGACGTCGACCTCGGCCATGGGGCCGGTGTCGATGGAGTAGATGCGGCGGGTGCCGGCAGGGCGTACGGTGGCGAAGCCATGTTCGCGCAGGACCTTGAGCTGCATCGAGACTGCGGGTTGGCCGATGCCGAACTCGGCGGAGATGGACTCAACGACCTCGCCGGAGGTGAGGTCGCCGGTGGCCAGGAGCTCGAGGATGCGGCGGCGTACGGGGTCTCCGAGGATGTCGAAGGCGTGCAAGCCTGCTCCTACTCCGGCATCGCGGTGTAGGCGGCTACGCAGTTCTCGCCGGCGGCGCGGGCCTGCTCCGGGTCCGTGCCGAAGGCGATGTCGGCCTCGACCCAGGCGGCGGCGGAGCCCTTGGTGTGCTCGATCATCGCGGGGAGGGCGTCGGGGGACATCGGGTCCATCTTCTCGGCTTCGGGGGCCGGGAGGTGGAGGGCCAGGGCGAGGAGCATCTGCTCCCAGCCGATGCCGACGGCGCTCGGGCCGAACTCCTTCCACTGCTCCGGGGGGACGGGGGCGGAGTGCTCGAGACGGAGCAGCGTACGGTCGCCGGCGGCGGTCAGGGTCGCATCGACCCACGAGCTCATGTCGCCGTAGTCCCAGGTGATCGAGAGCAGCTTGGGGCGGTCGCACGCGAGGATCTCGCCGCCGGCGTTGCCCTCGAGCTGGTAGCGGCCGCCGACCTCGAAGTCGCCGGTGACCGGCATCAGCCAGCGGGGGATGCGCTCCTTGGTGGTCAGCGCGTCCCAGACCTCGTCCGGCGCGGCGTCGTAGCTGCGCTCGACGACGAGCATCCGCAGCTCCTCGCCGCCGCGGGTCGTGGTGGTCAGCGCGCGGTTCACGGCGCCGAGGTGGTCGGCAGGGATGAAGGGTGGTGTGCTCATACCTGCGACGCTATATCAATTGACCTTGATATTCAATGATTCCTCGTCGAGGAGCTCGGGGGCGGCGTGCAGGTAGGCGGTCGTCCGGCGCTTCTGCTCGATGTCGCGGTAGACGCGCTCGACCTGCTCGACGGTGAGCCCGGTGGCCTCGGCGACCTCGGCGGTCGGCACCCCGTTGTTCAGGCCGTAGAGGCACAGGTCCATCCGCTCGTAGGGCAGCGAGAAGTAGAACTCCTCCTGGGACTGCTCCAGGGAGTAGGTGTCGGTGGTGGAGGGGCGGGCCTGGATCTCCTCGGGTACGCCGAGGTGGGCGGCCATTCTGTAGACCTGCGACTTGTAGAGATGCGCGATCGGCTTCACGTCGGCGGCACCGTCGCCGAGCTTCACGAAGAAGCCCTGGTCGTACTCCAGCCGGTTCGGGGTGCCGGCGACGGCGTAGTTGAGCCGGTCGGCGTGGAAGTACTCCAGCGCCTTGCGGGCGCGCTGCTTGAAGTTGGTCGCCGCGACGATCTCCAGGTACGCCTCGGAGGTGAGGCGGTGGGCGCTCTGCACGCCGTACGGGTCCTCGACGACCACGGAGAAGAGCCGGTACGCGTCGGAGTCGACCACGCTGGGCAGCACGATCTTCGATTTCCACCCCGGGCCGTACCTGGGCACGACCCGCCGGATCGCGTCGTCACGCCGCTGGTAGGCGCCGAGGCCGACCAGGACCGGGGAGATGTCCTCGAGCGCCGACCTGATCCCGAGCGAGTCGGTCAGCTTCGTACTGAACCCGATGGTGTCTTCCGACGACTCCTGCTCGGGCATGTGCAGCGCGAAGACGCGCTCCGGACCGAGCGCCTTCACGGCCAGCGCGGCGACCACGCTGGAGTCGATCCCGCCCGAGACGCCGAGCACGATGCCCTTCCGCTTGTTGGACACCAGGTAGCGGCGGATCGTATCGCCGATCCGCTTCGCCTCCGCCTCCTCGTCGAAGCGGAGCGTCTCCAGTCCGTACGCTGCGGCTGGGCTTGTTTCTGGGCTGGTCGTGACGGTGTTGTTCATGGCTGGGCTGGTGTCCTTCCGGTCGGCTCGAGGGTGCGGTGCTCGAGGATGGTGTCGAAGACGGTGAGCGGTTCGGGTGGCGTGGTCGGACCCGCGACCGGGCCGGTGAGCAGCTCGCTGTGCAGCAGCTGGGTGGACAGGACGGCGACGAGGCGCATGTTGTCGGTGTTGCCCAGACCGCGCCCGCCCGTTCGGCCGGCCTTCTCCAGCAGTCGCTGGACGAGCTCCGGGCGGAAGACCCCGGCCGCCTCCAGGGCAGCGCCCGAGGTGACATCGAAGACCCAGTCCGGGGTGCCACCGGCGAAGAACGCGGCTGCGTCCGGCGCCCGGTAGGGCTGTTTGGGCCGGCGCAGGATCTGGTCGGGCACCAGGTCGGCGAAGGCCCGTTTGAGCAGGTGCTTCTCGTCCATGCCCCGGATCTTGTGCTCGGCCGGGATGCGGCCGGCGAGCTCGGCGACGTGCGGGTCCAGGAACGGGAACCGGCCCTCGACCGAGTTGCCCATCAGCATCCGGTCGCCCTGGGAGGCCAGGATGTAGCCGGGCAGCAGGGTCGTCATCTCCAGCCACTGGGCCCGCGCGACCGGGTCCCATGAGGCGGCCGCGGCGGGCATGGCCGCGACCACGCCCTCGGCCGCGCCACCGAGCGAGCGGACCTCCGGCCGCAGCATCGAGGTCAGCACCGCTGTGGAGTCCCACCGTGGCCGGTGCGACATCGCCAGATCGTCCGCGGCGAGGTTGCGCGAGAAGAAGCGCCGCGCGAACGCCGGTGTCTGGTTGGGGGAGCGATGCATCCACGGATAGAGCTGCTTCACCGCGTCCTCGGCGGCGGCCGGGTCGCGTAGCCACAGGTCGCGGATCTTGGCCTCGCGAAAGATGTCGTAGCCGCCGAGCACCTCGTCGGCGCCCTCGCCGGTGACGACCACCTTGAAGCCGGCCTCCCGCACCAGCCGGGAGAGCAGGAACATCGGTGCCGGGGCGGTCCGCAGCAGCGGCGACTCGGCGTGGCGTACGACCTGGGGGAAGACCTCGGCGATGTCGCGCTCGCCGACCACCACGTCGTGGTGGACGGTGCCCAGTCGCTCGGCCATGAGAGCCTGGAAGCCGCCCTCGTCGAACTCGGCCTCGGCGAACCGCAGCGAGAAGGTGTGCAGCGGCGCCGAGCTGCTGCGTACGGCCCTGTCGGCGGCGATCGTCGCGGCCGTGACCGCGGAGTCGATCCCGCCGGAGAGGTACCCGGCCACCGGCACGTCACTGCGCTCGAACCGCAGCCGGGTGGCGGCCGTCAGGGCCGTACGCAGCGACTCGGCGTTCGCCTCCAGGTCGGTGAGCTCCTCGGCTCCCGCCGACGGGAACGTCGGCGCCCAGAATCGGCGCTCGGTCTCGACCCCGTCCCTGAAGGAGAGGTAAGAGCCCGGCGGCACCTGCGCGATGTCGCGGAACACGGTGCGCGGGGCGACCGCGGACCACAGCGTCAGCACCTGGTCCAGCCCGGCCGGGTCCAGCTCGCGCGGCACGGCGGGGGAGGCGTACAGGGCCTTCGCCTCGGAGGCGAAGAGCAGCTGACCGCCGGCGCGGGTGTAGAAGAGCGGGCGTACGCCGAAGGGGTCACGAGAGAGGATGAGCGAGCCCGTCCGGCGGTCCCAGATGGCCAGCGCCCACTGCCCGTTGAACCGCTCGAAACAGCCGGGACCCCACTCCTCCCACGCGTGCACGATGACCTCGGTGTCCGAGCGGGTGTCGAAGACGTGGCCGCGCGAGCGCAGCTGGGCGGCCAGCTCGACGTGGTTGTAGATCTCGCCGTTGAAGGTGACCCAGACCTGCTCGTCCGCCGCCGGCGATCGGCAGGATCGGCTCGACATCGGCTGGGTGCCGCCGACGGTGTCCACGATCGCCAACCGGGTGTGGCCGAGTGCGACCCGCTCGTCACGGTAGTAGCCGCTGCCGTCGGGGCCACGGTGGGTCAGTGCCCCCAGCATGCGCCGTATCAGCGCAGGGTCAGGCACCTCGGTGCCGCTCAGCACCCCGCAGATCCCGCACATGTCGCTCCTCGATCGATCCTGGACGGTCCTCGAAGGGTCGTCCGCGACGGGGTGCCAGGACCTCGGAGAAGGTGCGTTTATCACCCAATGTCGGCATCTACGGGCCTCATTTCGGCTCCGACGGCCCTCCTGCTGGCAGAAACGGAAGAGCGGAGATTTCTCGAGCGTTCACAGACAGGGAGACGTGATGACGGACGTACAGCTCACGATCGAAGGGTTCATCCTCGACAGCCTGCTGCTGGGCGATACGGCCCGGCTTCCCGCACCTTCGGAGTCGCTGGTCGAGTCGGGCGTCATCGACTCGACCGGGATCCTGGAGCTCATCGAGTTCCTCGAGGCCGAGTTCGAGATCTCCGTCCACGAGACCGAGACCGTCCCCGAGAACCTCGACGGGGTCGCCAACCTGGTTGCGTACGTCGGCCGGAAGACGGCGGCCCAGGAACGAGCCCGGGAACGAGAGTCCCTTGCTAGTTGACGGTGCCCGCGAGGCAGGTGATCTCGAGATCGACCTGGCCAAGATGTACGCGATCGTCCTCGACGGTCCGCGAACGTCTTGGCTGTCCAGGCTGCGGTTCTGGCTCTTCGACTACGAGCTGCACTGCGTCGCCGCCTACCGCTTCGGGCGCTGGGCCGGTCGGCTGCGCACCCGTCACCCGCTGCTCGGAGTGCTGGCGCTCGGGCTCTACTGGTTCTGGAACCGGCACAACATCCGGATCCACCACGCCGACATCTTCCGCCGCGCCGACATCGGCCCTGGGCTCCTGCTCATGCACCGCTCGGGGATCATCGTCGGACCGGCCGTGGTCGGCAGCAACTGTGTGCTCCATCAGAACGTGACGATCGGCCAGCGCATCGCCGACGGTGACCAAGGGCTGCCCACGATCGGCGACGACGTGTGGATCGGCCCCGGCGCCGTGCTCTGTGGTGCGATCACGGTCGGCGACGGCTGCACGATCTCCGCCGGCACGGTGCTGTCGAAGGACGTCCCGCCGCACAGCCTCGTCGGCGGCAACCCCGGCCGGGTCATCGCCAGGGAGTACGACAACAGCAACATGATCAACTTCGTCGTCCCGCCGCGCCCCGTCGGTCGAGCCGCGAGCGCCAGCGAGCGTGTCGAGACCAACACGGTTCCCATCGAGCGCAGAGGGGACCGTGTTGGTCTCGACACGCCTCCGCCTAGCGGCTCCGGCGGCTCGACCAGCGGGGTGGACGGCTCGACCAGCGGGGTGGACGGCTCGGCCGGCGGGGTGGACGGCTCGGCCGGCGGGGCGGACGGCTCGACCAGCGGGGGTGGGTCGTGATCGCGAGCGTCGTGGTGCCGGCGCACAACGAGGCCAAGGGGCTGTCGGCGAACTTGACTGCCCTGCTCGACGGCATCCCCGACGGGGCCGTCGAGGTGGTGGTCGTGTGCAACGGCTGCACCGACGACACCGCCGCGGTGGCCCGGAAGGTCCCGGGCGTGCGCGTCCTGGAGATCGCCGAGGCTTCCAAGGCGCGCGCGGTCGAGGTCGGCAACGCCGCGGCGGCGACCTTCCCACGGCTTCACCTCGATGCCGACGTACGCCTCACCGGCACCGACCTGCTCCGACTGGTCGACGCGCTCGACGAGGACGGGGTGCTGGCCGTCGCGCCCGGGCGGAGCATTCCGACCGAGCACTCCTCGTGGCCGGTCCGTGCCTACTACCGGGTGTGGCAGTCCCTCCCAGCCGTACGCAGCGGCCTGTTCGGCCGCGGAGCCTTCTGCCTCACCGCAGAGGGCCAGGCTCGGGTCGCCGGCGCCGGTGCGGGCCTGATGAACGACGACCTCGTCGCCTCGGAGCTGTTCACGCCCGCCGAGCGGCGCGTCGTCACCGACGCGGTCGTGGTCGTGCGGCCGCCTCGTACGACGAAAGACCTGGTCAGACGTAGGATCCGCGTCGCGACCGGCAACACCCAAGCCGATGACCACGGGGCCCGGCACGGATCCACCTCGTTCTCGCAGCTGCTCTTGCTCGGGCTGCGTCAGCCGACGATCGGGCTTCGGGTCCCGGTCTTCCTGACAGTCACTCTCGTCGCCCGGATGCTCTCCCGTAGAGCCGTCCGGTCCGGCGACTACTCCACCTGGCTACGCGACGACAGCTCGCGGGCCTGACCCGAAGGAAACATGACCGTGAAGCTGCGAACGGGACTGGCCGCGTTGCTCGGAGTTGTACTTGTCGCCCCCATCATGACGATCGTCACCGCCTCCAGCGCGAGTGCCGATCCGTGCGGACCGACGGGCAACAAGATCTCCTGTGAGAACAGCAAGCCCGGCGCCCCCTCGAGCGAGTGGGGGATCACCGGAGCGGGCGACGACTCGATCCAGGGGTTCGCGACCGACATCAGCGTCGACGTGGGCAACCGGATCGACTTCAAGATCGACACCGACGCCTCGGCCTACCAGATCACGATCTACCGGATGGGCTACTACGGCGGTGACGGCGCCCGCAGGATCACCGCGGTGACCCCCTCGGCGAGCCTCCCGCAGAACCAGCCCAACTGCTATCGCGAGACCTCCACCGAGATCACCGACTGCGGCAACTGGGCGGTCTCGGCCTCCTGGAACGTCCCGGCGACCGCGGTCTCGGGTGTCTATGTCGCCAAGCTCGACCGCGCAGACACCCAGGAGTCGAGCCACATCACCTTCATCGTCCGTGACGACGCCAGCAGCTCCGACGTCGTCTTCCAGACCTCTGACACCACCTGGCAGGCGTACAACTCCTACGGTGGGTCCAGCTTCTACACCGGTGGCGGGAACGGCCGGGCCTACAAGCTGAGCTACAACCGGCCGTTCGCGACCCGTTCCGGCGGCACCTCCCACGACTTCTTCTTCGCCAACGAGTACCCGCTGGTGCGGTTCCTGGAGCGCAACGGCTACGACGTCAGCTACATCGCCGGGATCGACACCGACCGCCGCGGCGATCTGCTCACCAACCACGAGACGTTCCTGAGCGTCGGCCACGACGAGTACTGGAGCGGACGCCAGCGGGCAAACGTCGAGGCCGCGCGCGACGCCGGCGTGAACCTGCAGTTCCTCAGCGGCAACGAGGTCTACTGGCGGACGCGCTACGAGGCGTCGAAGGACGGCAGCAACACGCCCTACCGGACCCTGGTGACGTACAAGGAGTCGTGGGCGCAGCAGAAGCTCGACCCGGCACCCGAGTCGACCGGCACCTGGCGCGACCCGCGCTACGCGCCGAAGAGCCAGGGCGGCGGGAAGCCGGAGAACGAGCTGACCGGCACCGTCTTCATGTCCAACCTGACCGACCTGCCGGTGACAGTGAAGAAGTCCCACGGCGGCTTGCGGATGTGGCGCAACACCGGGCTCGCCTCGATGACGGCCGGCCAGACCGAGCTGGCTCCGCACACGGTGGGCTACGAGTCCGACGAGGACCAGGACAACGGGTTCCGACCACCCGGCCTGATCCGGATGTCGGAGACGACCGGGTTCATCGACAACCAGTACATGACCGACTTCGGCCGAACCACGGGCGACGGCACCACGACCCATGCGATCACCCTCTACCGGGCGGCCAGCGGGGCGCTCGTCTTCGGTGCCGGCTCGGTCCAGTGGACCTGGGGCCTCGACTCCGAGCACGACAACCCGTATCACGACGAGACCGCCGACCGGCGGATGCAGCAGGCGCAGGTCAACCTGCTCGCCGACATGGACGCCCGGCCGACCACGCTGATGACCGGGCTGGTCGCGGCGACGAAGTCGACCGACACGGTCGGACCGACGGTCGCCATCTCGACACCGGCCGCCGGCTCGACGCAGCCGAACGGCACCAAGGTGACGCTCACCGGCACCGCGACCGACACCGGGGGTGGCGTGGTGGCCGGCGTCGAGTACTCCGTCGACGACGGCACCTCGTGGCACCCGGCCCCGGGAGCGTACGGAACCGGGACGACCGCCTGGTCGGTGACGTACGTCCAGCCCGGAGTCGGCAGCACCCCGGTGCGTGTGCGCGCCGTCGATGACAGCGCCAACATCGGCACCGCCGCCGTCCGGAGCTTCAACGTGACCTGCCCGTGCAGCATCCTCGGCCAGATGGAGGTGCCGACGACCTGGAACGCCGTCACCAGCCCGGCCACGCCCTCGGCCAGCGACGGCAGCGCCGCCGAGCTCGGCCTGCGCTTCACCCCTCAGGCCGACGGGTACGTAGCGGGCGTCCGCTTCTACAAGGGCGCTGGCAACACCGGCACCCACGTCGGCTCGCTGTGGAGCAGCAGCGGCGAGCGACTGGCCCAGGTCACCTTCAGCAACGAGTCCGCCGGCGGCTGGCAGTCGGCGACGTTCAGCCAGCCGGTCGCGGTCGCGGCGGGGGCGAGATATGTCGTCTCCTACACGGCTCCGGTCGGGCGCTATGCCGTGGCCCCGTGGGCCTTCGCGGCAAAGGGTTTCGAGGCGTACCCGTTCGAGGTCGAGGGTGGCTATGGCGCCGCTCCGGCGGGGGTCTATGCGGGTGCCGGTCAGTTCCCGGCGAGCTCCTACCAGAACCCCAACTATTTCGTGGACGTGCTGTTCACGACCACCGACGACTCCCCGCTGACCGCGACCAACCAGTGGCCGCTGGCCGGGTCGTCCTCGGTGCCGCGCAGCACGACGGTGAGCGCCAGGTTCACCAAGCCGGTGGTCGCCTCGTCGGTCGGGCTTCGCCTGACCGACTCGCTCGGCAACGCGGTCGCCGGGTCGACCGCCTATGACTCGACGACCAGGACGGTGACCTTCACCCCGTCGGCCAACCTCGCCGGGTTCGTCAGCTACACCGCCACGCTCTCCGGTCAGGACAGCGGTGGGACGGCGGTCTCGGCCGGGAAGACGTGGTCGTTCCGGACGGCCAAGCCGCCGGCGGCGGCAGGAGTCTGCCCGTGCTCGCTCTTCGATGAGGACACCACTCCGACGGTCCTCCAGGACCCGGAGAACGCGCAGCTGACCCTGGGTGTCAGGTTCCGCGCCGACGTCACCGGCACCGTCACCGGCGTGCGGTTCTACAAGGGTGTGAACAACGCCGGACCGCACACGGGCACGCTGTGGTCGGCCAACGGGGCCGTGCTCGCCCAGGGCACCTTCACCGACGAGTCGACGACCGGCTGGCAGACGCTGAGCTTCGCCGAACCGGTGAAGGTCCAGGCGAACACCGACTACATCGCCTCCTATCGCACCAACGGCTACTACTCGGCCACACCGAACGCGTTCGCCTCCACCGACCTGTCGAAGCCGCCGCTGCGGGTGACCTCGACGGCAGGTGCGTACGCCTATGGCACGGGCTTCCCGGCAGCGACCTCGCCCTCGAGCTACATGGTCGACGTCGTCTTCGAGAAGGGCGCGCCGACGCTGACGATGACCTCGCGCAGCCCTGTCCCCGGGGCTGTCGAGGTGCCGCGCTCGACCAATGTGGTGGCGTCGTTCTCCTCGGAGCT
The DNA here is from genome assembly GCF_013408335.1 of Nocardioides panzhihuensis. Taxonomy (NCBI): domain Bacteria; kingdom Bacillati; phylum Actinomycetota; class Actinomycetes; order Propionibacteriales; family Nocardioidaceae; genus Nocardioides; species Nocardioides panzhihuensis. The sequence continues at coordinate 369,563 of NZ_JACBZR010000001.1, forward strand.
GAGCTCCGGCTACTCGGTCTCGGCCACCTCGGGCGGCCAGCCGATCGCCGGGACGACGACGCTCGGCAACTCCGGGACGACGCTGACCTTCGACCCGACATCTTTGCTGCCCGCGGGCGCGGACGTGACGGTCACGATCAGCGGGATCACCTCCACCGAGGGGGTCAGTATGCCCACACAGACCTGGACGTTCCGGTCCAGAGCCGCGGAGACGGTGAACAGCCAGACGCTCTTCGGTGACGTGGTGCCCGCGGTCGAGGCCCAGGACGACAGCTCACCGATCGAGGTCGGGACGGTGTTCAGTCCCACCCGCGACGGGCGGGTGACCGCGATCCGGTTCTACAAGGGCGCCGGCAACGGCGGCACTCACGTCGGGTCGTTGTGGAGCTCCGGCGGCGAGCGGCTCGCCCAGGTGACCTTCACCGGTGAGACCGCCTCCGGCTGGCAGCAGGCCACGCTGTCCAGCCCCGTCGAGGTGCAGGCCGGGGTGTCGTACGTCGTCTCCTATCTGGCTCCGCAGGGGCACTACGCGACCACGCCGCAGTTCTTCACGACCGCCCACTCCTCCGGGGACCTGACCGCCCCGGCGGGCAACAACGGCCGCTACCTCTACGGGGCCGCGGGCGGCTTCCCGCAGTACACGTTCGGGTCGACGAACTACTTCGCCGACGTCGTCTTCGAACGGGCGGGCGCGACCATCTCGGTCACCGACCGCGATCCCGGTCCGGGCTCGACCGACGTGCCGACCTCGGCCAACCCGTCGATCACGTTCTCGACCGGGATCGCGAGCGGCTGGAACATGTCGGTCACGGCCAACGGGGCATCGGTGGCCGGTTCGGCGGCACTCAGCGCTGACGGACGTACGCTGCGCTTCACCCCGTCGGCCGCGCTGCGAGCCGGGGCGACGGTGGCGGTGACGGTCTCCGGGGTGGTCTCGACCGACGGGGCGGGTCTGCCGACGCAGACGTGGTCATTCGCCACGGTCCCGGCCGCCGTGACCGAGGTTTCGCTGTTCACCGGGGTGACTCCGCAGAACGCGTCGACGCTCGACATCATGCCGATCGAGGTCGGCACCGCCTTCTCGACGTCGGCGGCCGGCTCGGTGACGGCGATCCGGTTCTTCAAGGGCACCGGCAACACCGGGACCCATGTCGGCTCGCTGTGGAACGCGGCCGGCACCCGGATCGCCCAGGTGACCTTCACCAACGAGACCGCGACCGGGTGGCAGACGGCGATCTTGCCGACGCCGGTCGCGCTCACGCCGGGGGCGACGTACGTGGTGTCCTACTACGCACCCAACGGGCGCTACGCCTCGACGCCGAATGCCCTCAGCCAGTCGCGGACGGTCGGCCCGTTGACGGCGCCGGGCGGAGCCAACGGCCGGTATCGGTACGGGAGCGGAGGGGGACTCCCGAACCGATCCTGGAACTCCACGAACTACTTCGTGGACGTGCGGTTCCGCCCGGCGGCCGGGTGAGTCGGCGCCGATGACCTGCCGACGTCCAGGAGCTTGACGTCGGCAGGACCGTCAGCGCCGGCTGCGCCGTCCGCGTCGGGAGCGCAGCAGGCATCGGCACAGGTGGACTCGTCGCAGCCGCAGCCAGCAGGGGTGGCGTCGTCGTCGGTGACGGCGACCGGGCCGCACGAGCAGGACTCGCCCCGCCAGGCATCCCAGCCCTCCTTGAGCGCGACGGCGGCGATCACCAGACCGGCGACGGGATCCGCCCACGACCAGCCGAGCGTGGCGTTGAGGACCAGCCCGACGAGCAGGACCGCCGAGAGGTAGGTGCACAGCAGGGTCTGCGTCGAGTCGGCGACCACGGCGTTCGAGCCGAGCGACCGGCCGGTCCTCCGCTGAGCCCAGGACAGGAACGGCATGATGATCAGCGAGGCGGTCGCCAAGCCGATGCCGACCGTCGAGGTCTCCGGGTCGTGGCCGGTGACGAGGGCGCGCGCCGACTCGAAGGCGACGTACGCCGCCAGGGCGAAGAAGGAGACCGCCATCAGTCGCAGCGCCTGCCGCTCGCGCGATTCCGGGAGCCGGTGACGGAACTGCCACAGGATGATGAGCCCGCTGGAGACCTCGACGACGGAGTCGAGCCCGAACCCGACCAGCGCGACGGAGCCCGCCACGAGACCGGCGGCGATGGCGATGACCGCCTCGACGCCGTTGTAGGCGACCGATGCCGCCGCGAGCAGCTGGGCACGCCGTCCGAGCCGCTTGCGGTCGGCCGCGGTCAGGTCGGTGGGGGCGTGGACGTGGGCGGCCATCACGCCTCCTCGTGGGTCTCGGCGTGGATGGCGGCGATGCCGTGGCTGGGGCACAGCGTCACCGCATCCCCGGTGAGGGCCAGGACCCGCTCCGCGGCGGCCAGCAGGTCCAGGACGGCCTCGCTGTGGGCCAGCGCGAACATGGAGGCCCGCCCGACGGGGCGTGAGGTCACCAGTCCGCAGTCCCTCAGGCAGGCGAGATGCTTCGAGACCGTGCTCTGCGCCAGGCCGAGGTGAGCGGTCAGGTCGACCACGCGGTGCTCGCCGAGGGCGAGGTGTCGCAGGATCGCCAGGCGGGAGGGATCGGAGAACCCGTGGAACAGGCAGGCAGCGGCGCTCAGCGCGGCTGCCTCGTCCGTCGGATCGGGAGTGCCCTCCGTGGCTGTCATCGTCATACGGCGATGATAACTCCGAATATCGGTCTTTACGCAAGTCGTCGATGGTGTGCATCCGTCTTCGATCGCGCCGTCCGGTCTCCCGAATAGAGGGGATAACCCCGTTGAACGGCCGGGTGGGATCGGCGGATCGCGTGTGATCTACCTCGAAGGCATCGATCGCCTATGTGGGGAGAAGCACTGTCATGACCGCACAGACGCCGCTGGGAGTGGCGGTGGTCGGGGCCGGCTACTGGGGGCCCAACCTGATCCGGAACTTTCGCAACGCACCGGAATGGACGCTGGTCGCAGTGGTCGACCTGGATCTCGCCCGGGCCCGAGAGGTGATCGGCGGCAGCACCGAGGTGCTGGCCACGACCGACCTCGACGAGGTCCTCGCGCGCGAGGACGTGGACGCGGTCGCGATCGCGACCCCGGCGCGGACGCACCGAGGGTTGGTGGAGCGGGCGCTGCGGGCCGGGAAGCACGTGCTCGTCGAGAAGCCGCTGGCCGACGACGTCGAGTCGGGGAGGAGCATGGTCGAGGCCGCGCGGGCCAACGATCTCGTGCTGATGGCCGACCACACCTACTGCTACACGCCGGTCGTGCAGAAGATCCGTGAGCTGGTCGAGGACGGGTCGCTCGGCGAGATCCTGTTCATCGACTCGGTGCGGATCAACCTCGGGCTGGTGCAGCCCGATGTCGATGTCTTCTGGGATCTGGCGCCGCACGACCTCTCGATCCTCGACTTCATCCTGCCCGGCGGGCTGCGCCCCACGGGGGTGGCCGCGCACGGCGCCGACCCGCTCAGGGCGGGCAAGGCCTGCGTCGGCTATCTGAGCCTGCCGCTGGAAGGCGGGGCGATGGCCCACGTCCACGTCAACTGGCTCAGCCCCACCAAGATCAGGCAGATGGTGATCGGCGGCAGCCGGCGCACGTTGGTCTGGGACGACCTCAACCCGCAGCAGCGGCTCAGCGTCTTCGACCGTGGCGTCGACCTGGTCCAGCAGAGCGTGGACCAGATCGAGCGAGCCGACCGCGCCGCGGCGACGATCTCCTACCGGCTGGGCGACACCTGGGCGCCGGCGCTGCCCGAGTACGAGGCCCTGTCCCGGATGGTCGGCGAGTTCGCCGGAGCGATCCGGGAAGGCCGTACGCCGCGCACCGACGGGGCCTCCGCGCTCCGTGTCCTCTCCGTCCTGGAGGCGGCGCAGACCAGCCTCCGAGCCCGCGGCGCCCTCGTCGAGGTGGCCGCCGAGACCCCGACCCTGGAGCTGATCCGATGACGTCCTCCCCCGACAACAAGCTCAGCGGTGCGAACGTCCTGGTGACCGGAGGCGCGGGCACGATCGCCTCCACCATCGTGGACCAGCTCCTCGACGAGGGGGTCGCGCACATCGACGTGCTCGACAGCCTGATCCGAGGTCGCAAGGCCAACCTCGACGACGCCCTCGCCTCCGGCCGGGTCACCCTGGTCGAGGGCGACATCCGCGACCGCGACCTGGTCGGCGACCTGACCGCAGGCAAGGACCTGGTCTTCCACCAGGCCGCCATCCGCATCACCCTGTGCGCCGAGGAGCCGCGGCTGGCCAACGAGGTGCTGGTCGACGGCACCTTCAACGTCGTCGAGGCCGCCGTCGACGCGGGTGTCTCGAAGCTGATCTACGCCTCCTCGGCCTCCGTCTTCGGGCTCGCCGAGGAGTTCCCGACGCCCGAGGGACACCACCACAACAACAACGACACCCTCTACGGGGCCGCGAAGTCCTACAACGAGGGGCTGGTGCGATCCTTCCGGGCGATGCACGGGCTCGACTACGTCGGGCTGCGCTACTTCAACGTCTACGGCCCGCGGATGGACGTCCACGGCGCCTACACCGAGGTGCTGGTGCGGTGGATGGAGCGGATCGCCGACGGCGAGCCGCCGCTGATCTTCGGCGACGGGCGCCAGACGATGGACTTCGTCTGCGTCCCCGACATCGCCCGGGCCAACATCCTGGCAGCCGCCTCCGAGGTGACCGAGGGCGTCTACAACATCGCCTCCGGCACCGAGACCTCGCTCTTGGAGCTGGCCGAGGCGCTGCTGCGGGCGATGGGCTCCCCGCTGGGGGTCGAGCACGGCCCCGAGCGCGCGGTCAACGGCGTCACCCGCCGGCTCGCCTCCATCTCCGCCGCCCGCGACGACCTCGGCTGGTCGCCGACGATCGGGCTCGAGGAGGGGCTGCGACAGCTGGTCGAGTGGTGGGCGCCGCTGCGCTCCGAGATCGCGGCGGGACGGGCTTTGAGCGGGGGAGGGTCGTGAGCCGTATCAGCGTGATGCAGCCCTGGCTGGGTGAGGAGGAGGTCGAGGCCGTCGCCGAGGTGCTCCGCTCCGGCTGGGTCGCCCAGGGGCCTCGCGTGGCCGAGTTCGAGCGCCGCTTCGCGGAGTCCCAGCAGGCTGCTCATGCCGTCGCCACCTCGAGCTGCACGACGGCGCTCCACCTGGCGCTGGTCGTGGCCGGGATACGTCCCGGCGACGACGTCGTCGTGCCGTCCTTCTCGTTCGTCGCGACCGCCAACGCGGCGGTCTACGTCGGCGCCCGGCCGGTCTTCGCAGACGTCTCGCCGATCACCGGAAACCTCACTCCCGAGACGGTCCGGGCCGCGCTCACGCCGGCCACGAGCGCGGTCGTCCTGGTGGACCAGGGCGGGGTGCCGGCCGATCTGGACGCGATCCGGGAGGTCTGCGACCCGCTCGGCATCGTGGTCATCGAGGACGCCGCCTGCGCCGCCGGGTCGACCTACCGCGGCCGCCCCGTGGGTGCCGGTGCCGAGATCGCCGCCTGGTCCTTCCACCCGCGCAAGATCCTCACCACCGGCGAGGGCGGGATGCTCACCACCTCCCGCGCGGACTGGGCCGCGCGCGCTCGGAGGCTGCGCGAGCACGCGATGAGCGTCTCGGCCGCCGACCGGCACGCCAGCCTGGTCTCGCCGCCGGAGTCCTACGACGAGGTCGGGTTCAACTTCCGGATGACCGATATGCAGGCCGCGGTCGGCATCGTGCAGCTGTCACGGCTGCCCGAGGTGGTCGATCGGCGTCGTGAGCTGGCCGCGGTCTACGCGAAGGCGGTCGCCGAGATCGACGGGCTGCGCGCGGTCACGGATCCGGCTTGGGGGACAGGAAACTTCCAGTCGTTCTGGATCGAGGTCTGTCCTGGACCGGGGGTCTCGACAAGCTCGACCACCGGGGCGTCTGCTGGGTTCGAGGTCGGTCGTGGGACGGGGGTCTCGACAGGCTCGACCACCGGGGCGTCTGCTGGGTTCGAGGTCGGTCGTGGGACGGGGGTCTCGACAGGCTCGACCACCGGGGCGTCTGCTGGGTTCGACGTCGGTCGTGGGACGGGGGTCTCGACAGGCTCGACCACCGGGGCGTCTGCTGGGTTCGAGGTCGGTCGTGGGACGGGGGTCTCGACAGGCTCGACCACCGGCGAGACTGCGGGGTTCGAGGTCTGTCGTGGGACCGGGGTCTCGACGAGCTCGATCACCGGGGTGTCTGCTGGGTTCGAGGTCTGTCGGGGGACGGGGGTCTCGACGCGATCGAGCACAGTGTCGGCGGGAGGTGGGCCTGCGTACGGGATGGACCGTGAGGGGTTGCTGGGTGCGCTGGCCGAGGCCGGGATCTCCGCGCGCCGCGGGATCATGGCGGCACACCGGCAGCCTGCGTACGTCTCTTCGGGCGTCAGCCTCCCGGTCACCGAGCACCTCACCGACAACACCCTCATCCTGCCGCTCTTCCACCAGATGTCGGACTCGGAGCAGGCGCGGGTCGTCGAGGTACTTCGACAGGGGCGCCGGTGACGACGCTCGTGCTCGTCGCCGCCGGTGGGTTGGCGGGTGAGGTCGCCGCGGCGGCCAGGTCCGGCGAGCTCCCCTACGACGAGATCGTCGCCGTCGACGACGACCCGGAGCGCCGGGGTCAGGTGATCGGCACCGCCGACGGGACCGGTGGTGTCAAGGTGATCGGACCGGTCGAGGTCGTCACCGACTGCGGTGATGACCTGGTCATCTGCGCCGGATCCGGGTCCACCCGGCGACGTGTCCATCGCCGGCTCAGCGGCTACGGGGTGGCGGCCGATCGCTACGCGACCATCCTCCACCCCACCGCCTCGGTGCCGCCCGGCTGCGAGATCGGCGCCGGCACCGTGCTGCTCGCCGGGGTCGTGCTGACCGCCGGCGTACGCGTCGGGCACCACGTCGTCGCGATGCCCAACGCCGTCCTCACCCACGACGACATCGTCGGCGACTACGCGACCATCTGCGCCGGGGTGACCCTCGGCGGCGAGGTCGTGATCGGCGAGGCCGCCTATCTCGGGATGAGCTCGTCGGTGCGTCAGCGCACCACCGTCGGAGCCGACTCCGTCCTCGGCATGGGAGCGGTCCTGCTCGAGGACCTGCCCGCCGGGGAGACCTGGGCCGGAGTGCCCGCCCGCCGTCTGAACTCACGTCAGGAGCTGATCTGGTGAAGGTGCCGTTCGTCGACCTCGGGTCGCAGCAGTCAGAGATAGCAGACGAGGTACGCCTCGGCCTGGACCACGTCTTCGAGCGCACCGGCTTCGTGGGTGGGCCGGAGGTGACCGCCTTCGAGAAGGCCTATGCGAGCTTCGTCGGTGCTGGTCACTGCGTAGGCGTCGGCAACGGGACCGACGCGCTCGAGCTGGCCATGCGGGCGGTGGGGGTGCGGCCGGGTGGCGAGGTGATCGTGCCGGCCAACACCTTCATCGCGACCGCCGAGGCGGCCAGCCGGATCGGCGCGCTGCCGGTGCCCGTGGACGTCGACGAGTCGCAGTTGTTGATCGACCCGGCCGCCGTGGAGCGGGCGATCACGCCGCGTACGCAGGCGATCGTGCCGGTGCATCTGTTCGGGCAGACCGCGTTCGTCGAGCAGCTGCTCCCGCTCGCCTCCGCGGCGGGAATCCCGGTGATCGAGGACGCAGCGCAGTCCCAGGGCGCGCAGCGCAACGGCCGCGGGAGCGGCTCGCTCACCGCCGCGGCGGCGACCAGCTTCTACCCCGGCAAGAACCTCGGCGCGGCGGGCGACGCGGGCGCGGTGACCACCTCCGACCCGGAGATCGCCCGGACGGTCCGGCTGCTCGCGGCGCACGGCTCGGAGACGAAGTACGTCCACGAGGTCGTCGGCATGAACTCCCGCCTCGACACGGTCCAGGCGGTCGTGCTGTCCGCGAAGCTTGCTCGCCTGGAGAAGTGGAACGAGCTGCGCCGCGAGGCGGCCGACCGCTATCACGTCCTTCTCGACGGGATCCGTGGAGTTCGTCTGCCCGAGTCCGCGCCGGGCAACCTCGACGTCTGGCATCTCTACGTCGTCCGGGTCGCCGACCGCGACCGGGTGCTCGAGGCGCTGCTGGAGGCCGGGATCGGCACCGGGATCCACTATCCGTTCCCGGTGCATCTGACCGCGGCGTACGCCTCGTTGGGGTTCGGTGAGGGCTCCTTCCCGGTCGCGGAGCGGGCGGCGGGCGAGATCCTGTCGCTGCCGATGTTCCCGCACCTGAGCCCGGAGCAGCAGGAGTACGTCGCCGAGGTGCTCGCTGCGGCGGTGGAGCATGGGTGAGGTGCGTACCCCGGTCTCGATCGTCTGCGTCTACAACGACCCGGCGGTGCTGGAGTCGTGCCTGGCGGCGTCGGTCAAGGCAGGCCACCCGTCACGGCAGACGGAGGTGATCGCCGTCGACAACGTCTCGGGTGCGTTCGCGAGCGCCGGCGCGGCGCTGAACCACGGCGCCCGGCTGGCTCGCAACGAGGTCGTCGTCTTCGTCCACCAAGACGTCTACCTGCAGTCGCTGCCCGCGCTCGAGACCGCCGCCGCGACGCTTCTCTCCCAACCGGCGATCGGCGTGCTGGGTGCGGTCGGTGTCAGCCGTCGCGGCGAGGTCATCGGTGCGATGCGCGACCGGGTCGTCCCGCTCGGCCGGTCCGCCTCGGTCCCGGCGGACGTCGACTCGCTCGACGAGGTGCTCTTCCTGGTCTCCCGATCGCAGGTGCTGCGCGAGCCGCTCTCGGAGTCGCCCGACCTCGCCTGGCACGCGTACGCAGTCGAGTACTGCCTCCGGATGCGCGCCTCCGGGCGTCGCGCCGCGGCCCTCGACATCCCGCTGACCCACAACAGCATGACCACCAACCTCGCCCGTCTCGACGTCGCCCACCGCAGCGTCGGCCGGACCTATGCCGGGCTGGTGCCCGTGCGCACGACGTGTGGCATCGTCGCCGGCGAGCGCGGCGCCGCGACCATGTCCTGGCCGGCCCGGCGGGCTCGTGGGGCCCGGACGTTCTGGGGCGAGTCCGTGCACGCCCATCGGGTGACCCGCACGCTGCGTGGAGCGGGGACGCCGCGGGGTCAGGTGGTGCTCGCCGACATCCGGCTGCTCGTCGACGATGCCGCCCGGCTCGCCGGCAGCTCCTCCATCCGCGTCGTCGATCCCTCCCGCGACGGCGCCGTCTCCGAGGCCGGCGGGATGGAGCGCAACGGCCTCACCTTCTCCGCGGCCACCCTCCGCTGGCCCGGCGTCGTCGCCGCCGTCGCCGCGGCCACCCCCGGCGAGCTCCTCCTCGTCGCCGGCTTGAGAGCCGAGGAGATCGCTCCGCTGGCCGCCACCACGACCGGCCCCTACGTCGTCGGACTCGCGCGTGACGCCGGCCTCTGGCTCCTCTTCGGCGCCGAGCCGGGCGCGCTGGCGCCGTTGTGGAGTCGGCCGCGGAATCGGGCGTTCTTCATGTTGTGATACCCGCTCGAGCGGGTATCACGCCACCCGGCGGCGCAGCCGCCCCCGGAGCGCCGCGGCGGCCCACTCGGGGGCGAGGTCGCGGACGCGGCCGGCGCCGCCGCGGCGGGTCTGGCGCCACATCGAGATCCGGTCGGGGAGCGGCATGGCGCCGAGGAGCCCGGCGGTGATGTCGGCGCCGGAGCGGCTGAACGGGTTGGTCGCCTGGACGGAGACGGTGAGCAGGTCGAGGTGGCCGCGGCCGCGTACGGGCGCGAGCAGGTCGTCCTGGAGCCGCTGCGGCACCTGGTAGAGCGACTCGGCGGCCTCGACCCAGCCGGGACCGGTGTGGCACTCGAGGATCGCCTGGGCGATCGCGGTGCCACGCGAGACCCGCTCGCGCGGTCGACGGACCAGGTCGAGAAGGGTGTCGCGAAGCTGCTCGAAGGAGCTGGGTCGCAGCATCAGGTGGTCGATCCCGGGGGAGTCCGAGCCCCACACCGCGCACTCGGGCCGGTGGCCGCGGTAGGTGACCACCGGGTTGGCCAGACCGCCGGACTCGAGCAGCGAGGTGAGCCCGGCGAACGGGAACGAGTCGAGATAGACGTCGGCGGCGTGGTGGAGCGGGGCGACGTCGGGGAGCATGCCGACGGCCTGGATCCGGCCGGACGTACGCCGCGCCAAGCCGGCCCACGGCTCCGACTCCGGGTCAGGGCCGGCGACCCGCCACTGCAGCCGCGGCTCGGCAGCCACCGCGGCCTCGACCGCCGCCAGGTAGGTGTCGCCGCCCTGGAACTTGCTCGGGTCCGCCGCGGTGACGACCAGGACGTCGGCCGCATCCACTCCCCACTGCGGCTTCGCGGTCTCCCGGCGCTTCATCCGGCCCTTGACGGCGAGCGGCCGGTTGCGGACGACCGACCTTCCCATCGGCAGGCCGCGGCGGTGCAGAGCGAGCTCCTGGCCGCTGCGACGCAGGTGCACGACCCGGTCATAGGCCCGCACGCCGACCCAGAAGACGTGGTCGGTGTTGTCGATGTAGACCACGGGCGGAAGACCCCGGCGGTCGGCGAAGGCGAGCGCGGGGACCACGTCGAAGGGGTGGCAGTGGGAGATGACCAGGTCGGCGGTCGAGGCGAGCGCACGCAGCCGGGCAGCGCGGTGGAGCAGGCTCCCGGGCGTCGTGTCGAGCATGGTCAGAGCGACCCGGTCCCCGAGCCGGGACGTGATCTTGGCCGGCACCGGCGAGGTCATCTGGCGCGTGGCGACGATCTCGTGAGAGCGCTCGCCGAGCTGGTCGGTCCAGCCGGCGATGATCTGGGTGTGCCCGCCGCTCTGGTACATCTGCGTGACCACGTGCAGCGTACGCAGCGGGCGAGCCGGCACCGGCACCGACGGGAGCGAGCGGCCCAGCTCGGCGAGCAGCAGCTCGAGCGGTTCGTACGCGAACCAGCCGGTGTGGTTGCCCCAGGCGAACTCGGCAGCGGCCTGCGCCAGGGCGGCCGCGCGCCGTGGACGTCGGCTCCCGGCGGCCGCGGCCGCGGCGTACATCTGCTCCAGGGCGTCGTGGTTGGCGTCGAGACGGTCAGACATGGATGTCCTCGCTCCGGGTCGTGGGGGGCTCGGTGGGGGTGGGGGAGCCGGCGCCGGAGCGGAACCAGCTGACGTCCTCGCGCCGGCGTCGCAGCAGCACGGCCCAGACGGCGGCGAGCACCAGGCCGGTGACCGCGCAGGTCACCCAGACCGACGGCTGCACCGCACGCAGCCCGACCGCCGCGCCCCCGACGGCGAGCGCGCCGAGCGCAGGCAGGGCGGCACCGCTCGCGAGGCCACCGATCCCCACGCCGGCCCGGGCGAGGTAGAAGAGGTGCAGCGGCAGGATGACGACGAGCCCGACCCCGAAGGCGGCCATCCCGACCCCGCCCACGCCGGACCACGCCGCGCCCGCCAGCAGCGCCGGCACCAGGGCGATCAGCCAGACGACCTGGATCGTCATCAGGCTGCGCGTCGAGCCGGCGATGACGAGGAAGTCGTAGGCGAGCTCGAAGGAGATCCGCAGCACCGCCAGCGCGCCGAGCCAGGCCAGGGGCGCCGCGGCCGCCTGCCAGACCTCGCCGTAGACCAGCCGGATCACCTCCGGAGCGAGCGCGGCCAGCGCCACGCAGCCCGGGAGCGTCACAGTCAGCACCAACGCCGAGAGCCGGGAGAAGGCATGCCGCATCGCGTCCGGGTCGCGCTGCAGCCGAGCGAAGATCACCGGCGTGACCTGCCGCAACGGCCGCGACAGCATCGTCACCGGCCAGCTGGAGAGGTTGAAGGCGACGACGTAGAGGCCCAGCGCGGTCGCGCCGAGCAGCCCGCCGATGACGATCTGATCGGCGAAACCCACCGCGAAGACCAGGATGCTGGTCACCGCCAGCGGCGCGCCGAAGCCGAGCAGCGCGACCGCATGGGTCCGGGAGAGCCCCATCCGCCAGGGCAGCGGCGACATCCGCAGGAACATCACCGTGGTCACGGAGACGCCGAGAAGGTGGCCGATGACCAGGGCGTACGGGCCGGCACCGGCCAGGGCTAGCCCGAGCATGACCGGGACCGTGACGAGCGTGGCCGTCTGGTCGATGAGCATCCGCTTGCCCTGCATCAGGTTGCGCTGCAGCAGCGCCGCCGGCGTCGCGGTGATCCCGCTGAGCACGACCGGGACGGCGAAGAGCGCCACCAGCACGGCCGCGTCCGGCTCGCCCATCGCGCGCGCGTAGGGCCCGGCCCCGACGACCATCGCCGCGGCGATGAGCAGGCTCGTGCCGACCGAGATCGTGGTCACCGTCGGCGCGATCTCCCGCGGGTCCTCCTTCCAGCGCACCACCGCGAGGCTCACGCCGAGCTCGTTGAAGCTCAGTACCGCCATCAGGGCGAGGAAGGCGACGGCGTACGTCCCGTAGCTCTCCGGGCCGAGCAGCCGCGCGACGAGGATGCCGACGACCATCGTGCCGAGCTTGGTCACCGCGGTGTTCGCGATGCTCCAGGCCAGGGCGGTGTGTGGGCGGGGCTCAGCCCGGATCCGCCGATGGCCGCCGTCGCGAGCGTCACCAGACGGGTGTGATGGCAAGGCGCCGTCCGCGATGGCATACCGGGTGTCTGTTGAGCGGCGGCAACGCCGCCAGCGCGCCCGTATGGTGGCGCGTAGCAGGCGGAGATCGGTGGATCTGGGCTTAGACAAGATCGGTCTCCGGCAGCGTCTCGGCACGGCGCTCGCGGCGCCGCAGCAGGATCGGGTCGATGCGTACGACCAGGTAGAGGGTGGCCGCTGCACCGAGCAGGCCGGTGACGGCAAACGCCCGTCGGGAGCTCCCGCCGACGGGGTAGACGACGGTCGAGCCGGGCGCCTCCTTGGTGGTCATCCGGAAGGCCTGGGCGACCTGGTACTCGTCCTGAACCCGGTCGAGCGCGACTCCCATGGCCTCGACCAGCTGCTCCTTGCGGATGCGGACGGTCTCCGGATCGGGACCCACGACCTCGATGATCAGCCACTGGTCGGTGTAGTTGGGCGCCCACTGGCCGCCGGTGTCGGGCAGCCGGACGGTCCACCCGTCGCGTACGCCCATGCCGATCAGCCCGGCATCGGTGGCGGTGAACTTCGGAATCTGCCGAGTGCCGACGACGAGCTTGCCGACCGCGCCGGCCGTGATCACCAGGTCCTCGGAGGTCGCCCGCAGCGCGTTCGGGTACTGCGCGTTCTTCGGGGCCAGGAAGACCAGGTCCGTACGCGTCCAGTAGATGCTGCGGTCCTGGCTCGCGTAGTTCGCGGCGGCGAGGGTGAGGATCGCGCCGACCACCACGATCGGCCATCGTCGGACCATCGCCCGCAGCAGGTCCCACAACGCCATGATCGGAACGCTAGGTCCGCCGAGGCCGAGTCCGCCCAGGTCAGCGGGGTCATCGCCCAAATCGGGTAGGCCCTCGGCGAGGTCGGCTCGCACCGATGCCGGATCGGTACGTTCGGGCCCATGGTGTTGTCGGAGTTCGTCGGTGCGATCCGGCGGCGTTGGTATCTCGCGGTGGTCGGCATCCTCGTGACCGGCGTGCTCGGCTGGAGCGCGTCGGCCTTCGTGGCGCCGACCTACACCGCCCGTGGCCTGGTCCTGATGCTCCCCTCCAAGAACGCGGTCGGCCCCGGCGGCAACCCGTTCCTGGGGCTCGGTGGGCTCGATCTGCCGGCCCGGGTCGTGGTCGCCTACTACACCAGCGCGCCCGCCCAGGAGGCGATTGCGGAGGTCACCCCGGGTGCCGTGGTCACGGTCTCGATGGAGGAGTCGACGCGCGGACCGGTGATCGCGATCGACGTCAGTGCGGACAGCGAGGCCAACGCCATCGAGGCGCTCGACTTCGTCGCCGACTCGATCCCGGACACCCTCGGCAGGCTCCAGGACGAGGTCAATGCGAGGGGCAACGCCCGGCTGCGCTCCCGCGCGCTCGCGCTGGACGAGACGGCAGCCATCGACGGCAGCGGTCCACTGCGGGCGCGGATCATGGCGGTCGTGCTCGGTCTCGCGATGACCGCGGTGCTCGTCTACGCGATCGACGGGATCGTGCTGCGCCGCCGCCTGGCTCGCGAGGAGCGGGCCTCGTCCCTGGCTGCACATGACGTCGCCGACGATCCCGACCAGGACGACGAACACATCGTCCAGCGCCTCCACGGCTGAGGCGGGAACTATGGCCGTACGCCGTGGTGTCGATGCGGTGACGTGGCTGAGCCTCTACACGTTCGCCGTCTTCGTGATCCCGTCCTGGCTGGTCTTCCGGCCGCTGGGCAGCGCCGGCTCGGTCTCGATGCTGATGGGGCTGGGCAGCTTCGCGATCTGGGTGCTGCTGAGCATCGGCCGGCCGCTGCCGGTGGACCGGCCCCCGCAGCCGATGCGGCTGGTGCTGGCGCTGTTCCTGTTCAGCGTCGGCGTCACCTACGTCATCGCGATGTCGCGTCCGATCAGCCGCGACGAGATCAGCCCGGCAGATGTCGCGATCCTCGCGATGGTCTCCTGGGTGGGCACGCTGCTGCTCGCCGGCGACGCCATCCCGAGCATGGCCAGGGTCCATGTGCTGGTGTGGCGGCTGGTCGTGGGCGGCACCTTCCTCGCCCTCCTCGGCCTGGCGCAGTTCTTCGCCAAGCAGATCTTCGTCGACCGGATCTCGGTCCCCGTCCTGACCCCGGTGACGACGGTCGAGCTGGCGATGCGCAACGGCCTCGTACGTCCCGCCGGCACCGCCCTGAGCCCGATCGAGTACGGCACCCTGATGGGGATGCTGGTTCCGATCGCGCTCCACGTCGGCTTCCAGCACCGCAACCTCAACCCGCTCGTCCGCTGGGCCCCGGTCGCGCTGATCTGCATGATCATCGCCGCCTCCTCGAGCCGCTCGGCCTACCTCGGCGCCGCCATCGCGGTCGCGGTCTGCATGATCGGCTGGTCGCGCAAGCAGCGGGTGATGGTGCTGGGGCTCGCGGTCGGCGGGCTGGGCCTGGTCTTCCTGGTCGCGCCCCGGATCATCAACTCGGTGACCGGCATGTTCGTCGGTGCCGAGGAGGACCCGAGCGTCACCTCGCGCACCGACAGCTACGGGGTGGCCTGGTTCTTCGTCGACCGCAACCCGTTCTTCGGGCGCGGGCTGGGGACGTTCCTGCCGAAGTACCGCATCTTCGACAACCAGTACCTCCAGATGATGGTGAGCATCGGGATCATCGGAGTGCTCCTCTTCGCGGCGTTCATCATCGCGACGTTCATCCAGCTCGCCCGGGTCTATCGCGCCTGCGAGGACCCGAAGACCCGTGACCTCGTCGTCGCGCTCATCGGTGCCGCCGCCGCCGGCTTCGCCGGGCTGGCCTTCTTCGACGCGTTCGCGTTCCCGATGACGATGGGCACGATCTTCCTTGTGCTCGGGCTGGCCAGCGCGGTCACCCGGCTGAGCGCACCGTCACCATCTGGGAAGGCGCCACCGGATCGCACGAAGGCCAGGGAAGAGCTGGCGCAGACCGTACGACCCGGGTGACCCGTCCCACCAGCCCAACCCGTCAGGTCGTGCAGGGCAGGTTGCGGACGACGACGGGCTGGCCGGCGGAGTTCAGCGTCGCGGTCGCGGCCTGCCACTGGGTGACCAGGTTGCACCTGACGTCGAGCGGTCCGAAGACCCAGCTCCGGTCGACCACGTACAGGTTCCTCACCGTGCCCGGTGTGCCGAGCCGGAACGGGTAGCCGCCGCCGCTCACGATCAGGCCGTCGATGTCGACGGAGGTGTTGTCCTGGTCGGGGTAGAAGAACGGGGCGGTCCCGCCACAGTTGTTGGTGTCGACGAAGTCGATGACCGTCTTCCGGACGGTGAGGGCCCCACCGCCGTAGCCCTGGATGCCGTCACCGTGCCAGTCGGTACAGACGTCGGGCGAGACGACACGTACGTAGGAGTCGTGGATCGCGACGCCGCCGCACGCCGACCTTCCCTGGGCCCGGAAGCCCTCCGGAACCCCGTCGATGAGTACGTTGCGCGCCGTGTAGCCGCCCGAGGTGACCGCGGGCCAGGCGTCGTCCGTCGTCGGGGCCGTGCCACGGACGATCTCGGAGTCCTCGATGACGAGACCGGTCGCGCAGGTGGCGCTGGCGTAGTTGGCGATCACCGAGCCGACCGCCTGCACGCGGCGCAGGGTCACGTTCTTGGCGGTGACGTTGATCGTCCCGTTCGTGACCCGCAGGTCCTCGACGACGGCGCCCGGCGTACTGATCGTGTACGTCCCGGTCACCGACCGCTTGGGCTGCCAGCCGTCCGGCAGCCCGGCCGAGGCGCGGGTCGGGAAGCCACCAGCGGGAGGGGCGGAGGTGGGCGCGGGGCTGGAGGTCGTCGGAGCGCCGGTCGGGGAGCTCGGGGAGGTAGACGGAGCAGTCGAGGAGCTCGCCGGCGCGCTCGGGCTGACGCTTGTCGAGGGACCGGGACTCTGGGACGGAGGCGCGCTGGAGGGTGGTGCGCCGTCGGACTGCGTCGGTGAGGTCGTCGGCTCCTCGCCAGGGCCGGCCGGCCGAACGACGACGTCGACCTGGTAGTTGGTGGCCCGGTACGTCGAGCGGGGGAACTCGCCCGGCCGGTAGCTGTAGACACCCGCGTTCGCGCCGGCCGACAGCGGACCGTTACTGATCGAACGGTCGAAGAAGTGTTCGTCGGTCGAGTAGTGACCACCGGGCGCGGTGTAGGAGACGACGTAGGAACGGCCTGGCTCGAGACGCACCGGCCGCTCGAGCGAGACGGCCCTCAGGCCGTCTCCGGCCGCGCCGCCGAGCTGGACACGGGCGAGCGGACGGCCCCGCCCGGACCACAGGGTCGCCTGGTGCGGGCCGTGGTTGTTCGGGCCCAGATACACCTGGAGCGCGACCGCCTCGACCGGCTCCGAGGTCCGGAACCGCAGCCCGAGCTCCACGGGGCGGGAGTCGGGGTCCGTCAGGACCGCGGGGACCGCGTCGTCGGGGAGAAGGCTGACCGTCTCAGGGTGCGCGGTCGCCGTGCCGAACGCCCAGAGGGCGCTGCCGGCGATGAGGGTGACCAGGGCGCTGGCGAAGGCGGTACGCCGCCACCGGGCGGTTCTGCGGCGACCGTGGGGAGGTCGGTCGATCCGTCGTCGATATGCGCTGGGGGCCATGCTGTGGGAGGGCATGAATGCACCTGTTCGTATGGGATACCGCCGAAGGCATCGACACTACGTTTGATCCCTCCGGCACAGTCACCCCCAAAACTCGGTATCTATGGCGTGTTCTCCGGCCCGGACGTCACTCGCAGGGTAGGTCGCGGATCGGGACGGGCTGGCCCGCTGAGTCCATGGTCACCACGGCGGCGCTCCAGTCGGTGGCCACCGAGCAGTCGACGTCGAGCGGGCCGAAGACCCAGCTCTGGTCGACCACGTAGAGGTTGCGGGTCGGCCCGGGCATGCCGTTGCGGAACGGATAGCCGCCACCGGCCACGACCAGGCCGTCGATGTCGACCGAGTCGTTGCCCTGACCTTCGGGGTTGAAGAACGGGGCGGTGCCGTGGCACTCGTTCTTCACCTCCAGGATCATCACCGTCCGGCGTACCTTGACCTTGCCGCCGCCGTAGCCCTGCAGGCCGTCGCCGTGCCAGTCGTTGCACACGTCCGGCGAGGTGACCCGGATGAAGGAGTCCTCGATCCGGATGCCACCACAGCGCTCCTTGTTGGAGGCGCGCAGCCCTTCGGGGACGCCGTCGATGACGACGTTGCGCACCGTGTAGCCGCCCGAGGAGACCGCCGGCCAGGCCTCCTCAGTCGTCGGAGCGCTGCTTCGGACGAAGTCGGAGTCCTCGATCAGCAGCCCGGAGCTGCACTGGTCGTTGTAGTCGTTGACCACCGACGATGCGACCGCCTGGATGCGGCGCAGGGTCACGCCGGGTGCGGTGACGTAGATGACGCCGTTGGTGATCCGCAGGTCCTCCACGACAGCTCCGCGGTGCCGGATCCAGAAGTCCCCGGTCACGGTGCGCTTCGGCTTCCAGCCGGCGGGCAGCCCCGCCGACTCCCGGGTGGGGAACCCCTTGGCCGGTGGCGCGGCCCTCGTCGTGGACTTCGTACGCTCCGGGGTGTCCGACGGCGCGGGCGTCGTCGGCCGTGCCGACGAGTTCGGGGAGGCCGACGGGGTCGTCGGGCTCGGGGAGGCCGAGGGCGTCTCGGACATCGTCACGCTCGCGGGTGGCGGGACCGTCGGCAGCGAGTCGGAGCCGATGGTGCTCACCGGGCTCGGGCCGGGCCACAGGAACCAGGTCGTGGCGGCCAGCAGCAGGGCCAGCCCGCTCACGATCGCGATCCGCCGGCGCCGTCCTGGCTTGATTGGCATGTGTTCGCACCCGTTCGCGTCTTGATGGCCATCGTTCTCGGCATTGTCTTCTCGACACTGCCCGACCGCGCGGGTCGGGGGCATCCTTCAAACTGGTTACATCAGGAGATCGCGCAGCTCAGCGCAGTCTCTTGACCAGGCCTGCTGCCTGGCGCTCCACCCTCCTGGCGATGCCCTGCCCGTTCAGGATCTGGCTGCGTACGCTGTCGCCGTCGTCGTCCGCGGTGACGCTGAACCTCGGTTGCAGCCAGGCACCGGCCACCGCGTGGGCGCGGTCGCTGGTGTGCACGTGCCGGTAGCCCAGGCGGCGCAGGTGCCTCAGCGTGGTGCGGTCGTAGCGGCCGAGCGGGAGCGCCGCCTCGTCGACCGCCTCACCGGCGGCCATGGTGATCCGCTCGCGGGCCTGGACCAGCTCGCGGCGTACGCCGGCGGGGTCGAGGCCGCGCCAGCTGACGTGATCCATGCCGTGGGTGCCGATCCGCATGCCCGCCACCCGGAGGAGACGGATGTCGAGACGGTCGAGGCTTCCTGACAGGCCGAGCCGCCCGGCCAGGACGAAGAAGGTCGCGCTCAGGTCGCGCTCGAGCAGGCCCGGCAGCCCGAACTCGACGTCGGAGCGGTTGCCGTCGTCGAAGCTGATCCGCACCTCGGGCCGGTCGACGATCGCGTCGAGGATGTCCGCATAGGCGTCGCGGCTGATCCAGTAGCGGTCCTCGCCCGGCTCCAGCCGGCGTCCGGGCTCGCCGATGCCGTGAAAGCAGATGTTGGTCACGTGGGCGGGCATGCCTCAACGCTAGGTATCCGGGAGCCGGGTCCGGCCATAGCTGCCGAGGCCTACCTCATACGGGGGATCTGCGGTCGGGAGGTGGCTTCACAGGGGGTGGTCGCCGCCGAGACTCGGTGACGTGTTCGAGCCTCCCATCCGCATCGCCGTCGTGGTGGTGACCTACAACAGTGCTCATCTGCTGGCCGACCTCCTCGGTTCCCTGCAGGAGGGGCTCGCCGGTCTCGGGTGGCGGCTGGTGATCGCCGACAACGCCTCGGCCGACGGCTCCGCGGAGACCGCGCGCCGGCTCGCGCCGGAGGCGACCGTCGTCGAGACGGGGCGCAACGGCGGCTACGCCGCCGGGATCAACGCGGGTGTCGCGGCCGCCCTGGCCGCGGCCCCCGACCTCGACGCGGTGCTCGTGCTCAATCCCGACGTACGCCTCGAGCCGGGCTGCGGCGCGGCGCTCGCCCGCGAGCTGGGTCTGTCTGATGACGGTCTGCCTCACGACGGTCTGCCGGGCGTCGGCGTCGCCGTCCCCCGGCTGGTCGACGCCGAGGGCCGGCTGATCGCGTCGATGCGGGGCGCACCGAGCCTGCTGCGGGCCTTCGCCGACGCGGTCGTAGGCGCCAACCGCGCCGGACGGGTCCGCTGGGCGGGGGAGATCGTGGCCGATCCGGCCGAGTACGAGCGCGGTCAGGACACCGACTGGGCCGAGGGGTCCACACAGCTGATCAGTGCCGAGTGCTGGCGCGCGTGCGGGCCGTGGGACGAGTCCTACTTCCTCTACTCCGAGGAGACCGAGTTCCACCTCCGCGCCCGCGACCGGGGGTTCCGGGTGCGGTTCGTGCCCGCCGCCCGCGCGGTGCACCTCGGTGGCGAGTCCACCACCTCACCCGGGCTGTGGACGCTGCTGGTCGCCAACCGGGTGCGGCTCTTCACCGCCCGCCGCGGGCGGGTCCAGGGAGCGGCGTACTGGCTGATGGTGCTGGCCCGGGAGTGCAGCCGTGCGCTGCTCGGGAAGCAGACCTCGCGCCGCGCGGTCCGCACTCTGGTGAGCCGTCGCCGGATGAGCGCGCCGCGCGGTCCCGAGTGGGTGGGGGCGGCATGAAGGCGGTGCTCGCTCCGATCACGGCCGTGGACCTTCCGGCCGTCTCGACGTTCCTGCACGAGCAGCTGAACCCGCGGGTGCGGGCGCTGGAGTGGTCTCAGGCGCTGCGGGTGCCGTGGGACGTACCGCAGCCCAACCACGGGTTCTTCCTCACCGCGGACGATCGCGTGGTCGGGGCGTACCTCGCCTACTACTCCGAGCGGGACGTCGGCGGCGAACGGCTCCGGATCTGCAACCTGGGCGCCTGGTGCGTGCTCGACAGCCACCGGCACCAAGGCCTGCGGCTGCTGACCACGCTGCTCAAGCAGCCCGGCTACGAGTTCACCGACTTCTCTCCCTCGGGCAACGTCGTCGCGCTCAACCGCAAGCTCAAGTTCACCGACCTGGACACGACCACCTCGCTGGTTCCCGCGATGGCGCTGCCGGGTCGAGGGGTGCGGGTGAGCAGCCGTCCCGACGTGCTGGACTCGGTCCTTCAGGGCGAGGAGCGGGACCTCTACGCCGACCACCGCGCCGCCGTGGCAGCCCGGCACATCGTGCTGAGCACGGGCTCCGAGCACTGCTACGTCGTGGCCCGCAAGGACACCCGCAAGGGCGTACGGGCCTTCGCCTCGGTCCTGTATGCGAGCAATCCGGAGCTGCTCCGGCGGTACGCGCCGCGGCTGGCGTCGCACCTGCTGAGGCAGCACGGCGCCGCGGCGACCCTGGTCGAGCACCGGGTCGCCGGCGGTGCCCCTGCCGGGTCCCGCCGGCTGTCGCGGCCGCGGCCGAAGATGCTGCGCAGCGACGCCCTCGACCCGGCTCGGGTCGACTACCTGTACAGCGAGCTGACATGTCTGGAGTGGTGAGATGACGTCTGAAACCGGAGGTCGAGCTCGTCGAGACCACGTGGGGGACGTCCCGGTCCGGATGCTCGCCGAGCGGGTCGGTTCGACGCCGTTCTTCGCCTATGACCGGGCCGCGATCGACGCTCGGGTGGCCTCGCTGCGGTCTGCTCTTCCCGGTGACGTCCATCTGAGCTATGCGGTCAAGGCCAACCCGATGCCGGCCCTGGTGCAGCATCTGGCCCGGGCCGTCGATGCGCTCGACGTCGCCTCGGGGGCCGAGATGCGGGTGGCGCTGGACACCGGGACTGCGCCGGGGGCGGTGAGCTTCGCCGGGCCGGGGAAGTCGGTCGCCGAGCTGTCCCAGGCCGTGGCGGCCGGGGTGCTGGTCGAGATCGAGTCTCCGCTGGAGGCCGACCGGCTGGTCGAGGCCGCGGACCGGCTCGGGGTCCGGCCGCGGGTCGCGGTGCGGGTCAACCCGGACTTCGAGGTCAAGGGCTCCGGGATGCGGATGGGCGGTGGTGCCCAGCAGTTCGGGGTCGACGCCGAGACGGTGCCGATGCTGCTCAAGACCCTGCACGACCGCGACGTCGAGGTGGCAGGCTTCCACGTCTTCTCCGGCTCCCAGAACCTGCACGCAGAGATTCTCGCCGAGGCCCAGGAACGCACGGTCGACCTCGTCCTGCGGCTCTCCGACGATCTGCCTGCGGCGATGACCTATCTCAACATCGGTGGCGGCTTCGGCATCCCCTACTACACCCAGGATCAGCCTCTCGACCTGGACATGGTGGGCTCGCGGCTGGAGTCGCTGATGGCGACGCGGGTGAGACCCTCGCTGCCCTCGGCGCAGGTCGTCATCGAGCTCGGCCGCTACCTGGTCGGCGAGGCCGGGGTCTACGTGACCCGGGTCGTCGACCGCAAGATCTCTCGCGGCAAGACCTTCCTCGTCGTCGACGGCGGCATGCACCACCAGCTCGCCGCCTCGGGCAACTTCGGCCAGGTCATCCGCCGCAACTACCCGATCTCGGTCGTCGCTGCGGGTGCCGGCGAGGAGGTCACCGAGACCGTGCAGGTCGTCGGCTGCCTGTGTACGCCGCTGGACCTGCTCGGCGACAAGGTGAGCCTCCCGCGCGCAGAGGTGGGTGACCTGGTCGTGGTCCACCAGGCCGGCGCGTACGGCCTCACCGCCAGCCCCACCGCCTTCCTCAGCCACCCGGTGCCGCTCGAAGTGCTCGTCTGACCCCCCCCGAATCTTCCGAACCCAAGGAGTCTGTCCATGACCATCGACACCACCGAAGCGACCCTGGACCGGGTCGGTGAGGCGATCACCGAGGTGATCGGACCTGACCACAGCGCCGGCTCGCTGACCGCGGCCACCCTCCTCTTCGGCTCCCTGCCCGAGCTCGACTCGCTCGCCCTCGTCGAGCTGATCACCGTCCTCGAGGACCGCTTCGGTTTCGAGATGGACGAGGACGACATCAACGCCGAGGTCTTCGAGTCGGTCGGGTCGCTGGCCGAGTACGTGGGTGGGCAGATCGGCTGACGCTGGTCGAGCCGCGCTGGTCGACCAGCGTGGCCGCTCGACCAGCGCGGCTCAGCCCGCGGTGGCGGCGAGGTGCTGGGCCGCTACCTGGTCGATCTTGCCGTTTCCGGTGCGAGGAAGCTGGGCGACGGGAACGAGTACGTCGGGGACCGAGTCGGGGCGCAGCACCGTCGGGAGCCGGCGGCGGAGGTCGTCGAGGTCGTTGCCGGCGCCTTCGACGAGGCTGACCAGGGCACCTTCGGGAGTGGCGGCGGTGAAGGTGGCCAGACCGAAGGCGTCCTTCACCTCGGCGTCGAGGGCGTCCAGGTCGACGAAGCTCGCGCTGCGCTTGACCCGGCGGCCGGCGCGACCGAGGCAGAAGAGCTCCTCGCCGCGCCGGGCGCCGAGGTCGCCGGTGAGCACCCGATCCGGTCCGTCCCAGCGCGGAAACTCTCCGCTCGGGGTCCCGAAGAGGTAGCCGCGGGGCAGAAGAGGCGACTCGATGATCAGCATCTCGCCGGCCTCGTCGGGAGCGAGCGACGTACGCCACCCGCCGACCGACCCGCGTCCGATCCCGAGGGCTCCGTGGACCGTCGGCAGGTCGTCGCCGGCCTCGAAGCGGGCAGCGCTCGCGAACCCGATCGTCTCGCTGGTGCCGTACGTGTTGACAACGGTCGCGACCCCGAGATCGAAGACGCGCTGGGCGTCGGCGGCCGAGAGCCGGTCGCCGCCGGATCCCCACACCCGCAGCGTTCGCGGGGAGGCGCTGCCGCGCTCGTTGGCGGCGAGGTAGATGAACCGAGGGGCCAGGCGTACGTGCGTCGCCCCGACGCGGGCGCAGAAGCCGAGCGGCCGGAGCCGGTCACCGAGCGACGAGGACACCCGGATCGAGGCGCCGGCGGCCAGGGCGACCAGCAGGTTGGTCATCGCCAGGTCGTAGGAGAGATGGGAGACCTCTGCCCACATCGAGGAGGCATCGAGGTCGAGCGCGGCCGCGCCGTGCGGGACGAAGGCGTCGATCGCGGCCCAGGGCGACAGCACCCCCTTCGGGCCACCGCCGGTCGAGCCCGAGGACATCGCGACGTACCCGGCCTCCAGCGCGTCCTGAGAAGGCGTCGATGATGACGCGACCGTCCGGATCCCCGACCGGTCGAGCACGACGTCGGGATGCAGCGCCTGGAGGAGGGACCGGCGGCGCTCCTCGGGGGCCGACGGGTCCACGAAGCAGACGGAGAGGTCACCGAGGATCGCGGCCACGAGCGCGACGACCGCGTCGGTGCACAGCGGCAGCGACACCGCGACCAACGGGCGCCGGGCGCCGGCCGCTTTGACGAGGCCCAGCCGCAGCTCCTCGGCAGCGTCTGCCAGCCCGGCCGCGTCGACCGATGTGCGCCGGTCCGCGATCACGGCTTCCGAGTGGGGTCGGCTGCGTACGGTTCGGATGCGCTCGGCCAACGGGTTCACAGCAGGCGACGTTAGGAGCCGCAGGGTGCCCCGGCCCCTGTGCCGCCGTTCACGATCCCCGGATTCGGGGATATGCCGGGCGCCCCTGGGGAGGGGGTCTCCGCGCTCCACAACGCTGCTCCCATGGTCAACGCAGCCCAGCAGAGACACGGCGTCGCAAGGACGCACGTGCTGATCATCGTCCAGAACCTGCCCGTGCCGCTGGACCGACGTGTCTGGCTGGAGTGTCAGGCGCTGGTCGCGCGCGGCTACGAGGTCAGTGTGATCTGCCCGAAGGGGCCCGGCGACCCGGGGCGACAGCAGCTCAGCGGCGTACGCATCTACAAGTACCGGCCAGCGCCGCAGGCCAGCGGCGTGCTCGGCTACCTGCTCGAGTTCGTCTACTGCTGGATCCGCACCGCACTGCTGGCCAACAAGGTCTGGCGGGACCGCCCGTTCAGCGTGATGCAGGCGTGCAACCCGCCCGACACCTACTGGCTGCTGGCCCGCATCTGGAAGCGGCGCGGCGTCCGGTTCGTCTTCGACCAGCACGATCTCAACCCCGAGCTCTTCCTCTCCCGGTTCGGCACGCCGACGTCGCTGTCCGGTCGCGCCCAGCTGGCCGCGCTGCGTTGGCTCGAGAAGCAGACGTACGCCACCGCCGACCAGGTCATCTCGACCAACGAGTCCTACCGGAAGGTAGCGATCGACCGAGGCGGGATGGACCCTCGGGACGTGACTGTGGTCCGCAGCGGACCGGATACGTCAGTGATGCGCCCGGTACGGCCCCACGACCCTGCGTCCGAGAGCACCGCCGGCGGCCGGCACACCCTGGTCTATCTCGGGATCATGGGGCCCCAGGACGGCGTCGACACGGTGCTGGAGGTCATGGAGGAGCTCGTCCACCGGCGCGGCCGCAGCGACGTCGACGCTGTGCTGATGGGCTTCGGCGACTGTCTCGAGGAGCTCGAGCGCCGCTGCACCGAGCTGCGCCTCGACGACGTGGTCACCTTCACCGGCCGGGCCGGGCCCGCGCTGATCGCCCAGCACCTCAGCGCCGCGACCGTCGGCCTGTGCCCCGACCTGAAGACGCCGCTCAACGACGTGTCGACGATGAACAAGACGATGGAGTACATGGCCTACGCCCTGCCGTCGGTCTCCTTCGACCTGGTCGAGACCCGGGTCTCCGCCGAGGATGCTGCGCTCTTCGTCCCCTCCGGGGACGTGGCCGCGTTCACCGACGCCGTCGAGTCGCTGCTCGACGACCCAGAGCTCCGGGTCGAGCTGGCCCTGCGAGCACGGGAACGCGCTGCGAAGGTGCTGGACTGGGCCCCGCAGTCGGCGGCGTACGTGCAGGTCTACGACTCGATGTGCGCGATCACTGAGGTCGCGGTGGCGGTCGACGGGTTCGAGTACGTCGATCTCGACGACCCGGACGCGCTGCGCCAGTTCGTGCTGACCCGGGGGCCTGCCGTCACGTAACCCATTTGGGGTATAAGCCCATGGCTTCGCACCCGTCGCGCGTGCGGATCCCTTTAGATGGCTCTTTGTGTTGAAAATAGGGGCCGTCGGCTCCTAGCCAACTAGGAGTCAACCCCACGTGACCCCAACTGTGCGGATGCTCGGGACCCGCGGCGTTCCTGCTGCCCACGGCGGCTTCGAGACCGCCGTGGAGAACATCGGGCTGGATCTGGTCGACCGCGGTTGGCGGGTCGTCGTCTACTGCCAGGACGACGAGCCCTCCGCGGAGCTGCGCGTCGACTCCTGGAAGGGCATCGAGCGTGTCCATGTGCCGGCCCGGCACGACGGCCCGCGCGGGACGATCGAGTTCGATGTCGGCGCGGTGCGACACGCGGCCCGGGAGGCCGCGCGAGACGGCAGCGTATGCGTGACGTTCGGCTACAACACCGGTGCGCTCAACGCCGTCCTCCGCTCCCGTCGGGTCCCCAACATCGTCAACATGGACGGCATCGAGTGGAAGCGGGCCCGCTGGTCGGGCCCCGAGAAGGCGTTCCTGTGGACCCAGGAGCGGGCTGCCTGCTGGCTGGGTGACCATCTGATCGCCGACCATCCCGAGATCGCCCGTCATCTGGCGACCCGGGTGCCCGCCGACAAGATCACCACGATCGCCTACGGCGCCCCGCGCATCGTCGACGCCCCGGAGTGGGCGGTGTTCGACCGAGGCCTGGAACCGGGCTCCTACCTCACCGTGATCGCCCGGCCGGTGCCGGAGAACAACATCCTCGAGATCGTCCGCGCCTTCTCCAGCCGCCGCTGGGGTCGGCAGCTGGTGGTCCTGGGTGACTACGACCCCGCAGACGACTACCACCGCGCCGTCCTCGAGGCGGCCGGCGACGAGGTCGTCTTCCTCGGTGCGATCTACGACACCGACATCGTCTCGGCCCTGCGCTTCCACTCGGTGGCCTACGTCCACGGGCATCAGGTCGGTGGCACCAACCCGTCGCTGGTCGAAGCGCTCGGCTGCGGCAACGCGGTGATCGCCCACGACAACCGCTACAACCGCTGGGTGGCCGACGATGCCGCCCTCTACTTCTCCGACGAGGCCGGCATCGTCTCCGCGCTGGAGCGGCTCCTGTCCGATCACGAGCTGGCAGCATCGCTGTCCGGCCATGCCCATGCGCGGCACGCCGCCGAGTTCACCTGGAGCCGGATCACCGACAAGTACGAATCGCTCATCCGCGCCCACCTGCGCTGATGTGCACTAGGTCGTCGCCACTTCGTGCTCAGCTGCGGGGACGGGAGTTTCTCGGGGCAGCCAACGCAGGGCGAGGAGACCGAGTAGGAGATGCAGGACGGCGGCGGTTGCTGCGGCGATGTGCAGTCCGGTGAGAAAGGCCGCCTTGGCGTCGGTCACGAGTGTCGCTGTCAGATCGGAGAGCTGGAGCGTCTCGTCGAGCGTGGGTGCGAGATCGGGACCCTGGAGTCGGAAGAGCAAGGCCGCCAGCGACCCGAGCAGCGCGATACCGAGGGCGTTGCCGATCTCGTTGCTGGTCTCTGCGATCGCACCAGCTGATCCAGCGCGCTCGGGAGGAACCGCGACCACGGCAGTGTCCGCGACAACCGCGAACGAGATGCCGTAGCCGATGCCCGCAACAGCAGTCGAGGCGATGTACCAGCCGACGCCGCCGGTGACGGTGGTGGGAAGCAGGAGGAGCAGACCTGCAGCGATCGTGAAGTGGCACACGAGCAATGCGGTCCGCTTGCCGACGCGGCCGACGACCATCGGGGTGACGATGCAGGTCGCGGTCAGCACGACGGCGCCGGGAAGCGCCAAGAGTGCTGCCTGGAGGACGGAGATGTCGAGCACGGACTGCAGGTAGATCCCGGCCAGGTACGCGGCGGCCGACCAGGCTGCGAGCGGCAGTAGTCCAGTGATGATGGCGACGGTGAAGGTCCGATCGCGGAACAGCGAGAAGTCGATGAGCGGGTGTTCGAGTCGTCGCTGCCGGAGGCTGAACCACGTCAGTACGACGCTGCCCAGGATCGCGTAGGCGACAGCGGACAGCGTCAGGCCTTCGGCGGCGGCGTTCTTGATGCCGTAGATCGCCAGCAGCAGCCCGACGGCGGAGGTGACGACACTGATCGCGTCGACGCGGCCGGGGCGAGTGGCTTGGACCTCCCGCAGCAGTACGGGCGCGAAGCAGAGGAACAAAGCGATGACAGGCAGGTTGATCAGAAACACCGATCCCCACCAGAAACGCTCTAGGAGCACCCCGCCGATCACAGGGCCGATCGCGAAGCCCGCTGCGAAGGCTGCGGCGAAGATGCCGATGGCCTGCGCTCTCTTCTCCGGGTCGGTGAACAGCTCGCTGAGGACCGCCAGCGCTGACGGGAGCAGTGTCGCGCCGGCGATCCCCATGACTGCGCGGGCGGCGATGAGCAGCTCTGGCGTGGGTGCGAACGCGGCGGCCGCCGAGCCGAGACCGAAGCACGCCGCCCCGATCATGAGCAGTCTGAGGCGTCCGTAGCGGTCGCCGAGGTTGCCGAATGCGACGAGAAGCGATCCGACAGCGAACCCGTAGATGTCGAGGATCCACAGTGCTTGGTCAGCACTGGGGTTCAGTGCCTGGCTGACCCGGGGCATCGCGAGGAACAGGATGGACCCGTCCATCGAGACCAGCAGAACCGGGCCCAGGACGACGAGCAGGCTGAGCCAATACCGGACGTCGCCGGCGTTGGTCGTGGCAACAGGATGTTGAGTCATGCCCTCAACGCTCTAGGCCCCGCCCGGGGACAGCCATCCACCTGGTGTGGGTACACCTGGCAGGTGCACCCACATCCCGGCGGCCTGTGTCTAGGCTCAAGGTGTGGAGAGCCTCGGAACGTTCTTGAAGAGCCGTCGTGACCAGGTCACCCCTGAAGCGATCGGGCTGCGCACATACGGCAACAGTCGGCGCGTCCCAGGTCTGCGCCGCGAAGAACTGGCTCACCTCGCCGGCGTCAGCGTCGGCTACTACACACGGCTGGAACAAGAGCAAGCCGGTACGGCCTCAGCACAGGTTCTCGACGCCTTGGCCCGGGTGCTGGAACTGGACGAGGTCGAGAAGGTCCACCTGCACAATCTCGCCCGCCAAAACATCAGGACCGACCTCGCCGAACCACCCGTCGAACACCCCCACCCTCGTGTGCTCGCCTTGCTCGACTCGCTCGGTGAGGCCACACCCGCGATCTTGCTCGGCAGGCGCGGAGACGTGCTCGCCTGGAACCGCACCGGTCACGCACTGTTCGCCGAGCATGTCGACGTCGACGCGCCCAAGGACCCGGACCAGCGACCTTCAGTTCCGCGCATGTTCTTCCTCGACCCGCTGACCCGAGACCTGCATCGCAACTGGGACGAGCTCGCCCACGTCCACGTCGCCTACCTCCGGCTCACCGCCGGCCGGTTCCCCACCGACGCACGCCTGGCGAATCTCATCGGCGAACTCACCATGCGCAGCGACGAGTTCGCCCAGCTGTGGGCCACCGGAGAGGTCGCGGACTGCACCACCGGCGACATGCATCTACGACACCCCACCGTCGGCAGCGCGAGCGTCGCCTACCAGGTGTGGCTCCAGCCGGACAGCCAGGACCACCGCCTCGAGATCTACACCCCCAACGACGCCACGTCGGCAGACGCACTCCATCTCCTCACCCGTCGCATCGCAGGGGCTGAACAGCCTGCCGCCGATCGAGGTCGCGCTCGATCCGTCAACAACCTCATGCCCTAGAGGTCGGTCGTGATCTCCTCGGCCGGGGGAGCGGGCTCGCGGGCGGCGTAGGCGCGGTAGGCGAGGACGGCGGCGACGGTGAGGACCGCCGCGGTCACGGCGCACGCCGTGAAGAGGGTGTGCCACTGGTTGTGGTCGGCAGCCGGCCCGGCGATCACGGCGGCGATGGAGCTCCCGATGAAGAGCGACGCGGCGAAGCAGGCCACGACGGTGCCGCGCGCCTCGGGGACGATCGAGGTGGCCCACGTCTGCAGCGAGGTGTGCAGGAAGGCCCAGGTGACCCCCAGCATCACGACGACGCCGATGATGGTGGGCACCGAGACGCTCATCGCCGCCACGGCGTACCCGGCGGTCAGGGCGAGGCCGCCGATCGCCATCAGCGACCAGCGGGGGAGCCGCCGGGTGAGGGCCTTGAGGACCTGCGAGGAGAGCAGGACCGCGATGCCGTACGCAGCGGCCGCCAGCCCCGCTCTCGCCGCGTCGACGCCCTGGGCCTGCAGGGCGGGCGCGAGGAGGGTGAGGACACCCAGGACGAGCCCGCCCTCGACGAAGACCAGCAGCCCGACCACGACCACCCAGCGGTTGCTCAGTGCGGCTCGGAACGCGGCGGCCACCCCGCCGTTGGCGGTTCGCGGTGGCTCGGCGAGCGAGCGCAGGCCCCAGGCGGTGACCAGGGCCACGACCGCCGGCACCGCGAACACGACCCGCCATCCCAGCAGTTGGCCGGTGATCCCCGCCGCGGCTGCGGCCAGCGCCGTGCCGACCGCCATCGCGGCCATCAGGTCCGAGAGCGCGCGCTGGCGATGGGCGTCGGAGACCGTGTCACCGACGTACGTCAGCGAGGTCGGCACGATCGCCCCGAAGAACGCCCCCGCGACCACCCGCACCGCGACCAGCGTCACCAGGTTGGGCGCCGCTGCGGAGACCAGACCGGCGATCCCCGCCCCGACGAGCGCCCCCTGCATCAGCCGGACTCGGCCGAATCTGTCTGACAGGGCGCCCCACAGCGGCTGGCACAGGCCGTACGCGAGGTAGTAGCCGCTGGCGATCGCCACCGCCTGTCCCACCGAGACCCCGAACGTCGTCGCGACCAGGACCAGGATCGGGCTGACCACGAATCTGTCGAAGCTGCTCACGAACGAGGCGACGGAGATCCAGAGCGGTGGGCGCGTGGGGGATGAGTCGCAAGACACCCCGCCAGGCTAGTAAAGGACGCGAGAAGTCAGTTTTCGACGTCGAGAAGTCAGTTCTTGACGTCGAGAGGGCAGTTCTTGACGTCGAGAGGGCATTTCTTGACGTCGAGTTCTTGACCCTGACATGCAGGGCGTCAAGAACTGACGTCTCGCGCTCAGAAACTGACTTCTCGCGGCCGGGAACTGACTTCTCGGCGTAGAACGCCGACGCCACCGCCGGTCAGCCTCGACAGGAGCATCACCGCGAGGGCCAGGGCGGTGAGGCCGGCGGCGACCCATACGGGGGCGAGTTCGGCTGCTTCGGTCGTGAGCGCGAGTGCGCCCAGGATGGGACCGGCTGCGGCTCCGAGGTTGAGCGCGGCGGTCGCGTACGAACCGCCCATCGTCGGGGCTCCGGACGCGGCGTAGAGCACCTGGGCGATCAGCGTGCTGCCGACGCCGAAGGACAGCATTCCCAGGACCAGGGCCAGGACGACGAGGAGGACGGGGTTGGACGCGGCCAGGGCGAGTGCGATCCAGCCGGCCAGCAGCAGCGGGCCGCCGATGGCGAGGACCAGGCCCGGTCTGGTGTCCGACAGCCGTCCTGCGACCGTGACACCGAGGAACGATCCGAGGCCGAACATCACCAGCACCACGGAGATCCAGGCGTCTTCCAGCCCTGCTGTCTCGGTCACCACCGGTGCCAGGAAGGTGAAGGCTGCGAAGGTGCCGCCGTTGACCAGTGCGCCTAGGGCCATCGCGAGCAGTAGACGGTGCGAACGCAGCTGGCCCAGCTCGGCGCGGAGCCGCGGTGAACCGGTGCCGGCATCAGCCCGGGGCTGGGAGTCCGCGATGCCGCGCAGGATCCCGATCGCAGCAGGAACGCACAGCAGCGAGATGGCCCAGAAGGTCGTACGCCATCCGGCCGCGGTGCCGAGCAGTGCCCCTGCGGGAACACCGGCGACCGTGGCGATGGTCGTGCCGGACAGCAGGATGGCCAGGGCACGCCCCTTCCTGTCCTCGGGCACGAGTGCGGTCGCTGTGGCCAGTGCCACGGCGAGGAAGCCCGCGTTGGCGAGCGCACTGAGCACCCGGGCGACGAGAAGGACGGGGAAGACGGGTGTGACCGCGGCGACCACATGGCAAGTGGCGAGCAGGAGCAGGCAGACCAGCAGCGCCGTACGCGGGGGCCAGCGGCGGGCGAAGGCAGCCATCAGCGGCGCGCCGAGGACCATTCCGACGGCGAACGCGGAGGTCAGCAGACCGGCGGTGCCGACGGTGACGTCGAGATCGGTGGCGATTGCGGGCAGCAGACCCGCGAGCATGAACTCCGAGGTGCCCATGACGAAGACCGCCAGGGCAAGCATGTAGAGGGCGAAAGGCATCGAGTACTCCGAGGTGAGTGGTCAGAAGATGGTCCTTCTGGTCACCACGGCCGGCGGCCCGGAGCATGCCGAACGCGCCCGCTCAGATCACGGGCGGAATGCTCAGTCGTTCACGGGGCTGGCGGTGTGACCGGCAGCCCCTGACCTGTCTGCTTCGGGACTCGACATGCCTGAGATCTTAGCTCGAGCGCTTCAAGGTCGCAGCGCCGCCCGGAACGCCGCGGCATGCAGCGCGGCCGACTCGGGCCACTCCCGCGCCGAGAGATCGGGTCGACCCGGCGGCGGGTCGGTGGTGACGGACTTCAACGCACGCTCCAGGTCCTCGATGGTGAGAGTGCCTTCGAAGAGGTGGAGCCAGCCCGCGCCGACCTCCTCGGCCAGACGGCGGTTGACCTCGTTGTCGGGCGCCAGGACCGGGGTGTCGAGGGAGAGCGCGAGCAGCAGCGCGCCCGAGTTGTGCATCGCCCGGTAGGGCAGCACCACCAACGCGGCCTGGCCGATCTCGGAGGCCAGGGTGGCATCGTCGGCGTAGCTCAGCTCGGCGCTCACCCGGGCGTCGGCGGCGACCGCGGCACGGACCTGGTCGGCGAGAGCAGGGTCGGTGGGGGAGCCGACCAGGCGTACGTCCAGGTCGGCCTCCGGGCTGTCGGCGACCGCCTCCAGGAGCAGCTCGACGCCCTTGTAGGGCTTGATCAGGCCGAAGTAGAGCACCCGTCTCGGGTGGCTGGTGGTCGATCCGGTGGTCGAGCTTGTCGAGACCTCGATCACCGGCGCGAACCAGTCGCGATAGTGGGCGTGGACGATCGTCGAGGTCGGCACCTCGAGCGGCGGCGCGGTCTGGTCGGTGAGCCGGATGACGTGGCCGGTGCGGCCCTCGAGCGCGTCCAGGAGCCGGTGGTTCCAGCGGCTCAGGCCGTCGGGTCGGACGAGGTTGTGCCAGGTGCGTACGACCGGGGTGCGGGTCAGCCGGAGCCGGATGATGAACACGGTGGTGAGTAGTTGACGGGCCAGCCGGCGCAGCGGCGTACGTGACGATGTCATCAGCAGCTCGGGCCAGTGCACGTGGAAGACGTCGTAGCGGCCCGCGATGGCCCGGGCGAAGCCGAACAGCAGGACTTCGGTGTCATCGCGCCGGCCCAGGGTCTCGATGAGCTGGACGATGTAGGGGTTGGTCGTCGCGCGCAGCTCGTGGACCGACTCCAGGACCCGGACGGGCCGGTCGCGGCGCCCGTCACGCAGCCCCCGCACGACTGCGGAGACCGGCCGGACCGGGTGCAGGAGCTGCCGGCGGCCACCACGCATCAAGATCTCGTACGCCGCCCCGACCGCCCCGTGACGCCAGGCCCGCTGACGCTCCTGGCTGAGCCAGGTCCGCGCGAAGAGGGCACGGTTGCGGATGTTGAAGTAGTAGTAGGTGGGCGACTTGGCTCGGGAACCCTCCGCGCGCTGGGTGCCGCCTCCGGAGTGGGTCGCCGTGGCCCCGTCGACGACCGCGACCCGGCCGCCGGCCGCCCGGACCCGGGCGCAGAGGTCGACGTCCTCCCAGTAGAGGAAGTAGCGCTCGTCGAAGCCGCCGACCTTCTCCCACAGTTCGCGCGTGGCCGCGAAGCAGGCGCCGGTGATCCACGGCAGCGTCTCGGCCTCGGGGTGCTGTGACCTGGAGTGCTGGGCTCGCTGCCGCCAGGGGCGCATCGTTCCGGTGTCGAGGTCGAGATCGAGACCGGCGGAGGCGACCTCACCGCCCGGTCCGAGGACGGTCGGCCCGGCGAGCAGGAGCGGCTCGGCCTCGACGGCTGCCATGAGGCGTACGGCCGACTCGGCATCGATGGTGGCATCCGGGTTGAGGAAGAGCAGCACCTCGGCGCCCTCCGCCAGCGCGGCCGCGGCGCCCAGGTTGCAGCCGGCGCCGAAGCCGGTGTTGGTGCCCGGGAAGACCCCGGTCCAGCCCTCCCGCTCGCAGAGCTGCCGGACCGCGGCGCGGTTGGCGTCGGTCGAGAGGTTGTCGACTACGACCATCCGCGCGGAGCGGAGCGCCGCGGCGACCTGGGTCGTGTGTCGCTCGAGCAGCGACGGATCTCCGTAGCTGACCACGACCACGGCAAGCCGAGCGAGGGCACTCATCGTGACACCTGTGAGGGGCCATCCAGCGCGCGCAGCTCATGCCACCACTTGCGCAGCGCGATGGCCAGCGCGGCGGCGTTGCAGACGAAGACCAGGGCATAGGTCCACTGGAAGAGCACCCCGAAGCCGAGCAGCACGAACATCCAGCACTGCGCGCCGTAGTCCATCGGCAGGAGGGCCCATTTGCGGAGAGGGTTCTCATCGGCTGATGTCGTGGGTCGGGTCTCGACAAGCTCGACCACCGCGGGCCGGCGCAGCGTCGGCATCAGGATCAGACCGAAGTACGTCACCACAGCGACCACCTCGAAGCCCAGCGGCACCAGCAGCCAGCCGTCGGTGGCCGGGCCGAAGCGGTACCAGGACACCAGCACCGCCAGGTGGAGGCTGGCGGTCTTGAAGCAGTCGATGGTGTGGTCGAGCCACTCACCCGAGCGCGTCCCGCCGCCGCGCAGCCGGGCGAGCTGACCGTCGGAGGAGTCGAGCACGTACCCCGCGGCCAGCAGCACCGCGACCAGGACCCCCGTCCACCAGTGCGGCTCGACCAGGGCGAGCACCAGCAGGCCGGCGGCCGAGAGCGTCGCGCTCAGCGCAGTGACCTGGTTGGGCGTCGCGCCGAGCGTGTGCGCGGCCGCGGCGACGACCCGGCCGGCGGGCCGGTTGACGAGCCGCGAGTAGGCCGCGGTGTTGAGCGACGGCTTCTGCGCCTGTCCCAGCGCCGCCAGATGCGTACGGAACCCGCCTGGGGCGCGCTCGGCGCCG
Organism: Nocardioides panzhihuensis; assembly: GCF_013408335.1. NCBI lineage: Bacteria > Bacillati > Actinomycetota > Actinomycetes > Propionibacteriales > Nocardioidaceae > Nocardioides > Nocardioides panzhihuensis. The sequence continues at coordinate 404,161 of NZ_JACBZR010000001.1, forward strand.
GTCGCGGCCATGCTCGTTCCTACTTCGCTCATATCGGGGGAGGACATCGGAAACCCTAGACGCCTCCGGACCCGCGGCGGTCACCGCGTTCGTCCTCTCCCCAGATCTGGGGAGGACTTTGCAGGACCTTCGGCCCGGATCGTGTCGGTGGCATACGGTTTCGCATCATGCCTGTGTTGGTCGCCCACCCGTCGCCGGACGTCTACGGCTCCGATCTTCAGCTGGTCGAGACGGTGCGCGGGCTGCACCAGGCGGGGCAGCAGGTCACGGTGGTCGTGCCCGAGCCCGGTCCGCTGCTCCCGCTGCTCGAGGCAGCCGGGGCGAGCGTCGAGGTGATGACGTTCCCGGTGCTGCGCAAGGCCTACCTCAGCCCGGTCGGCCTGGTCCGGCTGGCCGCGGCGTTGATGGTCTTCTGGGTGCGCGCGGCGCGGCTGTGGCGCCGGGCCCGGCCGAGCCGGATGCTGGTCAACACGGTGACGATCCCGTGGTGGATCCTCGTCGCCCGTGCCGCGCGAGTCCCCGTGGTCTGCCACGTGCACGAGGCCGAGGACGACCAGCCCAAGCCCGTACGCCTCGCCCTGACCGCTCCGCTCCTGCTGGCCACCCGTGTCGTGGCCAACTCGCGTGCCTCGCGCGACGTGATCGCGCGCACGCTGCCGGTGCTGGGGCGGCGTACGACTGTCGTCTACAACGGCGTTCCCGGACCGGAGTACGTGGCCGCTGCCCGCGCCCGGACGCCGGACGGACAGCTGCGCTTGGTGCTGGTCGGACGGCTCTCCCCGCGCAAGGGGACCGACGTGGCCTTCGATGCGCTCGCCGAGGTGCGCCGGCGCGGGATCGATGCGCGGCTGCGCGTGTGCGGGTCGGTGTTCGCCGGCTATGAGTGGTTCGAGCAGGAGCTCCGTGCCCGCGCGGCCGCAGGGGACCTGGCCGGCAGCGTCGAGTTCCTGGGCTACGTCGCCGAGCCCGCCGGCGAGCTCGAGCAGGCCGACGTGGTGCTGGTGCCCTCTCGCGTCGAGCCGTTCGGCAACGTCGCCGTCGAAGCGCTGCTCGCCGAGCGGCCACTGGTCGCGAGCCGGGTGCAGGGACTGGCCGAGATCGTGCGCGACGGCGAGACCGGGCTGCTGGTGACGCCCGACGACGCCGGAGAGCTGGCAAATGCGATCGAGCGGCTCGCTGCCGACCCCGCCTTGGCTGCTGGGCTCGCCACCGCCGGGCGCAAGGACGCCGAGCAGCGCTTCGGCGCTCAGCGCTATCGCGAGGAGATCGCGGGCGAGGTTCTCGGGTGAGCGAGCGCCAGCGAGCGAACCGTCGGATCCACACGCCGCCGCATCCGTACCCTCGCGCTTGCGCTACGGAGGTGGTGGCGTGAGTCTGGGTAGGAGCGCTGCCCGCGGCGGGCTGGTGGTGCTCGGCGGCCAGGGCGTACGCATCCTGGTCCAGATCGCCTCGGTGGTGGTGCTGTCCCGGATGCTCGGCCCTCGCGACTATGGCCTGATTGCGATGGTGCTGGCAGTTGTCGCGGTCGCCGAGATCTTCCGTGACCTCGGGCTCTCGACGGCCGCGATCCAGGCCAAGGAGCTCAGCCGCGAGCAGCAGACAAATCTGTGGTGGCTCAACACCGGCCTCGGCTTCGGCTTCGCGCTCCTCGCGATCGCGGCCGCTCCGCTCGTCGCCGCGCTCTACGGGGAGCCGGCGCTCACCATGCTGACCGTGGCGATGGCCGGGATGTTCGTCCTCAACGGCATGGCCGCGCAGTATCGCGCCGACCTCACCCGTCGGATGCTCTTCACCAGGCTCGCCTTCGCCGAGGTCGCGGCGCCAGTGCTCGCTCTCGGGGTCGCGGCGTACGCAGCGGCCAACGGCGCGGGCTATTGGGCCCTGGCTGTTCAGCAGCTCATCCAGAGCGCCGTCGCGCTGGTGGTCGCCAGCGGTTTTGCCGGCTGGCTCCCCGGCCGCCCGCGGCGCGGCGTCGAGATGGGCGGATTCCTGCGTTTCGGCTGGTCGTTGGCGGGTACGCAACTGATCAACTATGCCGCCAGCAACATCGACTCGGTGCTCATCGGCACCCGCCTGGGCGCTCAGGAGCTCGGCACCTACAACCGCGCCTGGCATCTGCTGATGACACCGCTCGGCCAGCTGCGTAGCCCCACAACCACGGTGGCCCTGCCGGTCCTGAGCCGCATCCGTGGCAACCCCGCTCTGACCCAGCGGTTCGTGCAGCGCGGCCAGATCGCGCTGGGCTACAGCCTCGGTGCCGGGCTCGGGCTGGTCGCCGGTGCCGCGGGGCCTGTTTGTGCGCTCCTCCTCGGCCCCGGCTGGGACGTCGCCGGTGTTTTCGCCCTGCTCGCCTGCGCGGGCCTCTTTCAGACTCTGGCCTACGTCGGCTACTGGGTCTACCTGGCCCACGGGCTGACCACGGAGCTGCGGCACTACACCCTGGTCGCCTCGGCACTGAAGGTCGTCTGCGTGGTCATCGGGGTGCGCTACGGGATCACCGGCGTCGCGGTCGGCTATGCGACCGCCCACCTGCTGGAGTGGCCGCTGTCGCTGTGGTGGATCTCCCGTCGCACTCAGCTGCGAGTGGGCCCGCTCTACCTCGGTGCCGCGCGCGTCCTTCTGGTCGCCGGGTCGGTCGCCTCCGCTGCCTACGTCACCGCCCAGGCGCTCGACGAGCAGCATCCCGGGGTGACGGTGCCGGTCTGCGTGGTGGCCGGGGCCGCGGCGTACGCGTTCTTGTTACTTGTCCCGCCGGTCCGGCGCGACGTGATGTCGCTGGCAGTGACCGTGCGGGGCGCACTGGCCCGGAAGGTCAGCCGCGGCTGACCGTGACCGGACCGCCGGTGTCGTCCCAGACGTTGCCGGAGTGGCTGACCTTCGTCGTGGTCGGCCGGATGATCGCGCAGCCGTCGATGCGCTGGTCGCTCAGGAACCGGTTGTCGCGGATCACCACGCCTTCGACCGGGCCCCGGCCCTTCTCGGCGATGTTGACGGTGCAGCCACCCCCGCCGAGGAGGTTGTCACGGATCGTGACCCCGTTGACGTCGCGGATGCTCTGGGTGATCTGCACGCCGGCGTTGTAGGCGCCGGTGAAGCGGTTGCCCGCGATCGTGATGTTGCCGCCGCCGATGATCTGGATCGAGTCGTCGTGGGAGGCGCCGCCGCCCTGGTAGGGGTCGCTCTCGAAGTGGTAGTTGTGGTGAAACCAGTTGTTGCGCACCGTCACGTTGCTGCCGGTGATGTGCACCTGGTCGGTGACGTGATGGATCTCGGAGCTCTCCAAGGTGAAGTCGTGGCCGACCACGCCGTTGACGCCTGACGCGGCGCTCGCGGCCCGCACCTCGACGTTGCGCACCCGCATCCCGCGACCCTTGTCGTTGTTGTTGGAGATCCCGGAGGTCTCGGAACCGGTCGGCACGATCACCCGGGTGTTGCGGATCGTCACGTTGGGCGCCTCGACGCTCACCCTGCCGTGCACCTCGAGGCCGTCGACCACCTTCCCCGCGGTCCTGATCACCAGGTCGCCACGGTGGACGCGCAGCTTCTTCTTCCGCGGTACGCCGATGTGCCCTGACCCAGGAGCGCCGTTCGCCGGTGTAGAGCTCAGTGGCTCACCCTCGCGTGGCTCCTGTTCGGCCGGCCGATCGCCGGATCGGTTCGACTTTGCGGAATCCGCGGGCTGCGTTTTCGGATCCGTACCGTCGGAGGGCTTGGGTGAGCGCGTCGACGACGCAGAGGGAGAGACCGATGGGGAGCTGGTCGACATGACCGGCCCCGGCCCGCCGAAGTCGTCGGGCGGCAGATCGCCGTAGTTCCTCTCCGCACGCGGTTCGGTGTCCTCGGCGGCACTTGTGGTCAGCGCGTAGGTCGAGCCCAAGGCGACCACGGTGGCAACCGCGGAGATGCAGAGGAGGAGGATCCGGGACGAGCCAGGGGAGACAGCCAAGACGTACGCCTTCCTGTGTGCCGTGCTGCCACTTGATGTGGCGCGACTCTGCACCGTCGCCGCGCGGTTGCGAGGACTGGATGCTGATGTTCAAAGATAGGCCCCGATCCCGGGGTGGAACGCGTGACCGGGGCCTAATCTTCGCGGCGGGAGGTCGCCCCGGCCGGCGAAGTTCGTTGTCACCGATTACCACAGCCTGGTAACGACGTTCGGATTCGTCAGATGTAGTGATGCCCTGGGGGGCTAGCGTCAGGCTTCGCTAAACCGACTCGGGATCGGAGAGGCACGATTCGCTGTCCGATCGCCACTTGGAGGCCACCGGAATGTCCCGGGTTCTCGGTTTTGTCCTGTTGTCCTATCGTCGCTCAACCTCTGGCACGTTGGTGCTGGCATTGCTCACGGGCATGTTCGCGGGTTCCGTGGTCTTCGCGCCGGCACCCGCTCAAGCGCGGTCGATGTCATCGACGGACGGCTTGGCCGCGGGGTCGACCGCGCAGGCGATGGCGTTGGCGGCTAAGTCGGGGGAGCCGACGACCGTTGACTCGTTGACGACCGAGAACACGTTGGTGACGGCGACGCCTGAGGGGCCGTTGCGGGCGGTGGTGTCTTTGGAACCAGTGAGGGTTCGTGATGGTGGCGATGGCGACTGGGTAGACATCGACACGGATCTTGTCGACGGTCCGGGTGGGATGTTGAAGGCTGCATCGGTTAATGGCACTGTCGTCGTTTCTGACGGTGGCGCGAAGGGCTCGGTCGTTGCGTCGTATGCCCCGTTCCGCGTACAGGGTTCTAAGGGTGACCGTGCGGCATACGAGCTCCTCGCGCCCTTTGACCTGCCGGAGCCATCGCTGGATGGACCGACTGCTACCTATGTCGACGTCATCCCTGGCGTTGACTTGGTGGTCGAGGCGAAGCCGGCGGGATTCTCGTACTTCTTCGTGGTGAACACTCGCGCGGCGGCGCAGTCGCCGAAGTTGGCGGAGCTGCGGATTCCGTTGCGGTTGAACGGTTTGAAGCCGAAGGCCTCGGCTGGTGGCACGGCATTTGTGGACGCCGATGGCCGTCGGGTGGTGTGGTCGGGCACGCCGATGATGTGGGATGCCAAGGGTGGTGAGGTCGCTCGGGACTCGGGCGAGGAGGCTACGGATGGTCCAGCCCCGTCTGATCAGGTCGCTGTGTTTGACGCGGTGGCGTCGGACACGGAGATGGTGCTGAAGCCGGATGTCTCCCTGTTGGCTTCGAAGAAGACGACGTTGCCGGTGGTTATTGACCCGGCGACGTCTCAGCCGACACGGAATGGCTGGACCGCAGTGTGGTCCAACTACCCAACGAAGTCGTTTTGGCAGACCGAGCACTCCCTGGGCGCAGGGTATGAGGGTTGGGAGCAGAACAAGAAGGTCCGCTCATATTTCCGTTTCCCGATCACTTCCGCGCTCAAGGGAACCCGTGTTCTGTCGGCGGCGATGAACGTGAAGCAGATCCATGCGGCGCAGTGTGCGGAGCACCCGACCCAGGTGTACCGCACTGATCCGATCGGCACGGCGACGACGTGGAATCGGCAACCGGCCCGTGGTGCGTTGCAGGACACTCGCTATTCCTACGCCGGGTGTGGGTCCGGTTCGAACTGGGTCGGCTGGAACGTGAAGTACGGGATGCAGAACATTGCGGACCAGGGTGTCTCGTCGGGTACGTTCATGATTCGGGGGAAGGACGAGTCGAACAAGTATGCGTGGAAGCAGTTCGATGACGACGGCGCGCATCTTGAGATCAGCTACATGCCGTACCCAAATACGTCCAAGACGTACTTGAAGGATTCTTCTGGATCCGTGGCGTGCGGCAGCTCGACAGATCCGGCGATCGTGACGTCGACCGACATTCAGCTGGGTGCGGAGGTGTCGATCCGGTCGGCGAAGGACAAGCTGTACGGGGCCTTCAGGATCGAGAACACCGGCACCGGCGGCACGGCGGCTCAGGTCGCACCCACGGGTAAGGAATCGGGTCAGGTTTCGTGGGTTTCGCGAACTGTGTCAAATGGACATAAGTATCGGGTTTATTCGCGTGCGCGGGTGTATCTGAACTCTGCGAAGTCATCGCACCTGGAGTCGAAGTCAACTTCGGGGTGGTGTTACTTCAGGGTTGATACCTCGGCTCCGAAGGCACCGAAGCTGACGAGCAGCAATTTTCCCGAATGCGCCGCCGAGGCACCATCGACCTGCCCACACACCGGCACCCGCGTGGGAGGAACCGGCACTTTCACTGTCGACGCACCGGATACTGATGTGGTCAAGTATCAGTGGTGGGTCGTCGGGCCGGCGTCGGGCGAGCCGACGTCCAAGACGTCAGTGACGACCACGGGCGGTGCTGCGAAGACATTCTCGTTCACGCCGAAGAAGACGGGGTTGCGAAAGATCCAGGCCCAGGCCTTTGACGAGGCTGGCTTTGGTGGCGCGTCGGCGACGTATGAGTTCTATGTCGCGGCGAATGAACCGGTCGCTGACTGGACATTCGACAACGAAGCCGCACGTGGCGCGAACACTGGCCGGGACCCCTCGACCGGGACTTTGTCGCTGGGGGGCGCGACAATCAGCGATCTGGGCCGCGCTGATGACGGGCTGAGGTTCACCGGTGGCGCCCCGGCAACGACGACGGTGGCTGGGGTCAGCACCACCCAGGACTTCTCGGTTGCAGCTTGGGTTCGTGTATCGACCTCGGAGTCAGCGACTTTAATCGCGGCCACGTCGGCGACTGGAGACGCCTTTGAACTCGGCTATGACGCCGGCTCACGCAAGTGGGTGGCGGGTCGGCGCAGCAGCACCGAGACCCGGCAGGCATCCTCGAACGCAGTGGCCGACGTGGGTCAGTGGGCCCACCTGGCGGCGACCTACCAAGCCTCCTCGAAGACGGTGACGCTGTATGTCAACGGCGTCAAGAACGGGACGGCCACCTATACGGCAGCGGCCGAATCTGTCGAGGGTTGGCAGTTGGGCTGCGGCAACTCAGCTCTCAACGCACCTGGATGCGCGAACGGGATGGTGGACCAGGTCGGGATCTGGGATGTTGCGATCGGCGATCCCGATGTGACCGCGCGTTTGAAGCTCGATTCAGAGACTCGTGAGGAGACCTCGACCGCAGCGGACTGGGATATGGCTGCTGACACCTCGACTGCCGGGGTGATCACGGACCGCTCCTTTGGAGCCAAGCTCGCGGTTTCTGGTGCGGGCTCTAACTATCTGGCGGGTGCGCTCGATGGCGCCGTGACGGTTCCGGCCTTGACATTGCCTGGTGAACCGGGGCAGCAGGTCAAGATGCCGCAGTCCCCAGTGGCCTCATCGACCTCGTTCACGGTGGGAGCGTTGGTGCGGATCCCGGACGGCAGCCGTGCAGCGGTGATTGCTCAGCAGACGAGCACCAACACTGCTGCCTGGACGTTGGGGTATCGGCCGACCAGCGATGGGGTGATGCAGTTCTACTTCCGGATGGCGGCCTCTGATTCGGCTTCGGCTGGGGTCTCCGAGGTCCGGTTGAATGTTGACTCGCTCAACGATTTCAACGCGGTGACGGGTGTATATGACGCAACTAACAACGTGATCAAGCTCTACCTCAACGGCCAAGCATTCGCTGATGACGACGGCAGCGAGTTCTCACCGCGGGCCGAGGACGCGTTCACGACCCCGTGGCAGGCGCGAGGCGCGTTCAGCCTTGGCAACGGCACCGCGAATCAGTCCCTCGGAGGGCCCCAGGCGCCGTTCGCGGGTGATATCGCCCGGATCAAGCTCTTTGCCGGCGCCATGACTGCCGACGCGATTGAGAAGGGAGGGGACGGGGTTACTCCTCCGTTCGAGGCTCCGGTGATCACGCCGATTGATACCGAGAAGGTTATTGATGTCGACTTCGCTGACGGTGTGATCAACGAGCGGGTTGCCGGTCTGGCAGCACGGACCTCGGGTGCTCCCGGCTTTGGTACGGATGCGACGGTTTCTGCTGCGGGGCCGACCGGCGTGATGCAGGTTGACGGTGTCTCCGACGCGGTTTCGTTCGCGGTTGACCCGTGGGCGCAGATGAGTGGCGGATTCACCGTGGAGTGTGTCTTCAAGATCGAGACCACCCTGCCGGTATCCAGCGAGCGGGATCTGTGCGCGAATAAGGAAAGTGGCGGCTTCGGGATCTTCGTCGAAGGCTCCGATTTGCGCACCAACGCCTTCATCGGTGGCTCCTACCAGGTTGTGTCTACGCCTGCTGAGGCCGACCGCTGGTATCACGCCCTCTCGGTGTGGGACGGCACAACCTTGGCGTTCTACGTCAACGGGGTCCGGGTCGGCGAGACAGCGGCGGGTGGTGCCCTGGGTGCACCGGCTTCGACGGCCAGGAACTTCGTGATCGGAGGTGACTCCGGCCCCAACAACGCTATTCAGTTCCGGTCCCCTCCGGCCTCCTTCGCGCACGCGGCGGTGTATTCGCGGGGTGTGTCCGCCTCGGAGGCGACCACGATGGCTGCGAGCTGGAAGACCCCGCCCCCAGCCGATGCGGCGGTGGCTCCTCTCGAGACGACAAAGAAGCTCGACGTCGACTTCGCTGGAGGTGTCCCGAATGAACGCGCTGAATCACTTGAGCCGAGAACCTGGGGCACCCCGGCCTACTGGACAGACGAGACCGTCTCTGCCGAAGGACCGACGCAGGTGATGCGAGTCGATGGTGTCGATGACGCCGTCTCCTTCGAGACCGATCCGTGGGCCGAGCTGTCCGGTGGATTCACCTTCGAGTGTGTCTTCCGCATCGAGACCACGCTGCCGGTCAGCAGCCGTCATGACCTGTGCTCCAGCAAGGAAGCCGGTGGATTCGCGATCTCTGTTGAAGGCTCTGACATCCGCGTTATGGCGCATATCGGTGGCACGTACCAGAGTGCCTCGACACCGGCGGATGCTCCAGCTGTCTCGAACCGCTGGTATCACGTCGCGTCCGTGTGGGATGGCGCCACGCTGGCTCTGTACGTCAACGGGACCCGGGTCGCGGAGACACCGGCGACGGGGCCGTTGACGCCGCCGACCGAGGTCGCGCGTCGAATCGTGATCGGTGGGGACTCCGGGATGCATCAATCCGTATCATTCCCAGCGCCGCCGTCGTCGTTCGCTCACGCAGGGGTGTATGCGCGTGCTGCCTCGGCCACTGAGGTCGCTGAGATCGCGGCGAAGTGGGAGACGCCGGATGCTCCGGTCGTTCCTCCGCTCGAGACCACGATGAAGCTCGATGTCGACTTCGCTGGTGACGCCCCGAACGAACACGCTCAGGGTCTGCCGGCCCAGGTATGGGGCACCCCCACCTACTGGACCGATGACCAGGTTGCGGTTGGCGGTCCGATGCGCGTGATGCGGGTCGATGGGGTTGACGACGCGGTTTCCTTTGCGGATAACCCGTGGCCTGCTCTGGCGGGCGGGTTCACTTTCGAGTGTGTCTTCCGGATCGAGACGACGTTGCCGGTCAGCAGTCAGCGTGACCTGTGCTCGAGCAAGGAGAATGGCGGGTTTGCGATCTCTGTCGAAGGCTCTGAGATCCGCGCAGCGGCACATATCGGTGGCACCTATCGGAGGGCCGCGACACCGGCCGACGCTCCAGCTGTCTCCAACCGCTGGTACCACGTCGCATCCGTGTGGGACGGCACCACACTGGCGTTGTACGTCAATGGCGCCCGGGTCTCGGAGACCGCAGCGGCGGGGCCATTGACGCCGCCGGCCGAGGTCGCACGGAAGGTCATGATTGGTGGTGACCCCGGTTCCAGCGGAGGAGTCTCGTTCCCTGCTCCGCCGTCCTCGTTCGCTCACGCAGGGTTGTATGCGCGTGCTGCCTCGACCGCTGAAGTCGCTGAGATCGCGGGGAAATGGGAGACACCGGATACCCCGGTTGTTCCTCCGCTCGAGACCACGGCGAAGCTAGATGTCAACTTCGCTGGCGACACACCGAACGAACATGCCCAGGGCCTATCGGCGCAGGTCTGGGGCGCTCCCGCATATTGGACCGATCACCAAGTATCGACTGGTGGCCCGTCGCGTGTGTTGCGGGTCGACGGTGTCGATGACGGGGTTTCCTTCGCGGATGACCCGTGGCCTGCTCTGGCGGGTGGTTTCACTTTCGAGTGTGTCTTCCGAATCGAGACGACGTTGCCGGTCAGCAGTCAGCGTGACCTGTGCTCAAGCAAGGAGAATGGCGGGTTCGCGATCAATATCGTAGGCTCCGACCTCCGCGCAGTGGCACACGTCGGTGGCACCTACCGGGTGGTCTCGACACCAGCGGAGGTGTCTGTTGCCTCGAACCGGTGGTACCACGTCGCATCGGTGTGGGATGGCGCCACCTTGGCGTTGTACATCAACGGCACCCGGGTCGCCGAGACGGCCGCTTCTGGCGCATTGAGGCCCCCGGAGGAGGTCGCACGTCACATCATGATCGGCGGCGATGCTGGTTCCGGCCCAGGTGTCTCCACCCCGGCTCCGCCGTCCTCCTTCGCTCACGCAGGGGTGTACGCGCGCGCCGCCTCGGATGCTGAGGTCGCCGAGATCGCGGCGAAGTGGGAGACGCCGGCCAACCCGGTCGTTCCTCCGCTCGAGACCTCGACGAAGCTTGATGTCGACTTCGCAGGTGGGACTCCGAACGAAAACAGCCGAGATCTACCGGCTCGGATCTGGGATGCCCCCACGTATTGGACCGACGACCAGATCTCTGTTGGTGGGCCGACGCAGGTCATGCGAGCCGATGGTGTCAATGACGGGGTGTCTTTCGACTTCGATGCATGGGCGGATCTGTCGGGTGGATTCACCTTCGAGTGTGTTTTCCGTGTCGAGACCGCTCTGCCTGTGCAAAGTCAGAGTCATCTGTGCTCCGGCATGGAATCCGGTGGGATTGGGATTTCCTTCCTCGGGTCTGCTCTGCGCGTAAGCGCGCATATCGGTGGCGCCTACCGAGTGGCATCGACACCAACGGACGTGTCCTTTTCCTCGGACCAGTGGTACCACGTCGCATCGGTGTGGGACGGCCACACTTTGGCGTTGTACGTCAACGGGACCCGGGTCGCGGCGATCGCGGCCGCAGGCAAGTTCACGCCGCCGACCGAGCTCGCACGAAAGATCATGATCGGCGGCGACCCCGGCGCTAGCGGAGGGGTTTCCCTCCCTACCCCGGCATCGTTTGCTCATGTAGCGATGCATGCGCGCCCTGCCTCCGCGACGGAGGTTGGTGAGACTGCGGCCGAGTGGAACACCGCACCGGCAGCCTCGCCTAACCAAGAGGGCACCGGCTAACCCGGCCCGCGCTGGGGCCTCCCCGTGGTGGTTCCTCGTCCACAGGACGAGGAACCACCGGTCGGCCTAGCCCTGAAACCAGCCCGGACGCCGTTCGCCCCGTTCGTTCACCTCTTTGCTCGCCTTGGCTTGATCTCGGAAGGACCCCCCACGCATGACACTCAGCAACAGTTTCGATGGCAACCAATCCGCAACCCAGCGGCCCACGATCAGTCGGCGGATGGGCGACTCGCTGACCCGCCATCTTGGTCACGGCAAGGTGTGGCGACGAGGTGGTGTCGGGCTCGCGATCACTGGCCTCGCCGCAAGCCTGTGTGTCACGTTGACTCTGCCTGCTGCGGCGGCCACTTCAGGGTTCGACAAGCCGAAGCTTGAGGCAACCAAACCGGTCAAGGTCACCGACCACCAACCGGTGAAGGCTGCCAGCCTGACCAAGGAGCAGCAAGCTGACGTCGACCGCGCCAAGACTGTCGGAAAAAACAAGGTCACCTGGCCCGCAGCAAAAACCGCCAAGCTCGCATCGCCAGCCACAACGGCACCGGGCGACAACGCCGGTGCCGTCGCGGGTAGCGACAGTGCCGCGGGCAGCGAGAACGGCCCCGAGTCAGTCTCAGCAGACTTGGGCCCGGTCGACGTGTTCGCCGAGCCTGAATGGGCTGACCTGGAAACCGAAGTCGTCGCCCACGCCAAGTCAGTGAAGGCGGGCGTCGACGGTGTCGCGGTTCGCCTCGTCCCCACGACGTCCCAACAGCAACTGGCTCATGAAGTTGCCACAGCCAAGGAAAAGTCGAGCAAGAAGTCGAGCAAGGCCGCTCCGGTCGAGGTGCGGTTGGACTACACCTCGATCGAGGCCGCCCACGGCGCAGACTGGGCAGGCCGAGTCTCCCCGCGGCTCTATCCCGAATGTGTTCTGACTACCCCGGAGAAACAGGCGTGCCAGGACTTCACCACCCTGGGCGCCGACCGCGACCCCAAGACGAAATCGATCATTGCGGATGTCCCGCAGACCGGTCTCACCGATTCGGGGGTGGTGCTCTTCGCGGCGACGAGCGCATCGGCCACGGGCACCGGTGACTTCGCCGCGACTCCTCTCGCGGCGTCCTCATCGTGGTCGGTTGGAGGCGGATCCGGTGGGTTCTCCTGGTCCCATCCGTTCACGATGACCGCACCTGCAGCAGGATCGGCGCCTTCGCTTGCGGTGGAGTACTCCTCTCAGACTGTCGACGGGATGACCTCGACCACCAACAACCAGTCCTCGGTGCTGGGCGAGGGATTTGATCTGTCGCAGGCCTTCATCGAACGTTCCTACTTGGTGTGTGACACCGACGGCCGCGAGAACAAGGCCGACATGTGTTGGAAGAACGACAACGCCACCCTCGCGATGGCGGGTGCCGGCGGAGAGTTGGTCAAGTCCGGGGACGGAACGTGGAAGCTCGCCAACGATGACGGCACCCGGATCCGGCGCATCGCGACCGCCGCGGACTCCACCAACACGCGCGTCGAGAGCAACGCTGCGTTGGCAGCGGCAAACCCGGACAACAACAACGAATATTGGGAAGTCACCCGCCCCGACGGCACCCGCCTCTACTTCGGCCGCTCGCGGGTACCCGGCCAAACCGAGCCAACGAACTCGGTGTGGACGACACCGGTCTACGGCAACAACGACGGCGAGCCGTGCTACAGCGCCTCTACCGGCGCCGAGAGCTTCTGTGGGAAGCAGGCTTGGCGGTGGAACCTCGACTACGTCGTGGACACCTCCGGCAACGGCACCGCCTACCGATACGCCGAAGACATCAACCACTACCGTCGCAACAACACCACCCCGACCGAGTACACCCGGGGCGGGCGCCTGACCCAGATCGACTACGGCCTGCGGAACGGCACCGACGGTGGCACCACCAACAACGCGCCGCCGTACCGGGTTGCGCTTGACTACGCCACCCGCTGCCTGGCAGCGACCGGTTGTGAGACCTACACCCAGTCGAACTGGCCTGATACACCCTTCGACCAACTCTGCGCCGCAGGCGCGGAATGCACGGGGAAGCTCTCGCCCACTTACTTCACCCGCCACCGGTTGAACACCGTTACTACGCAGACTCGCGTCGGCGGGGCCTACACCCCGGTGGATGAGTGGGCCTTCGACTACACCTGGGTCAACCCCGACAACCAGCAAGAGAGTGTGCTGTGGCTGAACAAGATCACACGCACTGGTAAAGCCGGCGACGGCGCCGACATCACGCTGCCGCCGACCACGTTCACCTGGTCCAACCACGACAACCGCGTCAACAGTGCCGCTGACGGGATCTCGCCGCTCACCCGCTACCGACTTCAGGGCATCACTACCGAGACCGGCGCCCACACCTCAGTCTTCTACAGCGACCCCAACTGCACCCCTGGTGATCTTCCCGCGGCAGCCGAGTCGAACGCGCGGCGCTGCTACCCGGTGAAATGGACACCTGAAGGGGTTACCCAGGAACGTAAGGACTGGTTCCACAAGTACGTGGTGACCCAGGTCGACCAGATCGACCAGACCGGTGAAGGTGACCCGATCACCACCTTCTACAACTACGAGGGTGGTGCCGCGTGGGCCTATAACAACTCACGCCTCATCCCGGAGAAGTACCGCACCTGGTCGCAGTGGCGTGGATACAAGACAGTCCGGACCACTACTGGTGACCCCGGCATCACCGACACCCGAACCCAATCGGTCGCGACCTATTTCCAGGGCATGGACGGCGACCGGGCCAACGCGGATGGTGGCGCCAAGAACGTCACCGTCACCGACTCCACGGGTGCCTCCCACGCCGACAACATCCACCTGGCCGGGCGCGCCCTGGAGACCAAGACGCTGACCGGCGCCGGGGGCGCGGTGCACACGAGCACGATCAATAAGCCCTGGGTCCACGTCACCGCTGGCAGCGGACTGGAATCGGCTGCATTCACCGGCACAGAGATGACCCTGACGAAGCAGGCGTCGTCGGACGGCGGCTACCGCACCCGTCAGATCGACTACGTTCACGACACTTCCACTGGTTTGGTGACCCGGGCCTCTGACCTCGGCGATACCACCGTGTCCACCGACCAGACCTGCACGGCGACCGCCTACGCCGGCACCAGGACAGTCGACGCGGCCTGGATGGTCGGGTTCGCCTCTCGACAAGTCACCTCCAAGGGCGTCTGCGGCGCGACCGCTCTGGATCCGTCCGAGACCAACACGATCTCTCACACCCGCACGCGTTACGACGGCGGCACCCAAGGCCAAGCTCCTACCAAAGGCCTGCCGACCGAGACCGACCGAGTGAAGTCGTTCAACACCACCCCGGCCCCGGTCTTCCAGATCACTGCGACCAGCACCTTTGACGCCTACGGGCGCCAGATCAGCGTGAAGGTGCCGGCTGGCAACGGCGCGACCAGCACTGATACGACCGTCTACGCCCACACCGCCGACGGAACGCTCGCGAGCGTCGCACAGACGCAGGACTCGACCGGGAAGGCGTTCAAGACGACGACCGCCTACACGCCCGAGCGGTCGATCGCGGCGAAGATCACCGACCCGAACAGCAAGAACACCTCGGCCGCCTATGACTCCCTCGGGCGGACGGTGTCGTTGTGGAAGACCAACCGATCCGCCTCTGCTACCCCGTCAGTCAAGTACAGCTACAAGATCAGTCGCACCGAACCGATTGCGGTCACCACCAGCACGTTGAACCGGCTCGGTGATGGCTACCGGGTCAGCACGGAGATCTACGACTCCCTCCTTCGGCCCCGCCAAACTCAGACCGCGTCACCCGGCGGGCGCCTGATCACCGGCGTCCTCTATGACGCTCTCGGGAACGCTGATCGATCCTATGACCGGCTCTTCACCACCGGCGTGCCCACCGACACCATGGCCGATGTCCTCATTGGGACGGCCTCGCACTCAGTCAAGACCAGCTTCGACGGCCTTGCCCGGCCGACCAAGGTGACCGAATACAGCCACACCGACGAGCTCTGGTCGACCAACCTGACCTATGCCGGTGCCGACAAGGCCACAGTCGACCCGCCCCAGGGAGCACCCTCGACAACCGGCTACACCGACATCCGCGGCCAGCAGGTCAAGCACGTCGAGCACGGTTCGACCGACGCCCGGGACCTGACCACGACCTATGACTACGATCTGGCCGGTCGGATGCTCGCCATGCGCTCACCCGCGGGCGAGTTCGAATGGGACTACGACCTCAGGGGTCGTAAGACCTTCCAGACGGACCCCGAGGCGGGCACCACCGAGTTCACCTACACCGAGAACGACCTACTCGCCTCCACTACCGACGCACGTGGCAAGGCAACGTCCACCGTCTACGACCAGCTCAACCGGTCCACCCACCTCTACGACGGCGCCACAGCCGATGCCACCAAACTCCTGACGTCGTGGACTTACGACACCCCGATGAAGGGTCTGCCGAGCTCGACCAGTCGGTACGTGGGCGGCCAGAACGGCGCGAAGTTCACCCACACCATCGCGGGTTACAACACTGCCTACAATGTCTCGTCAGAGAACTTCACCGTCACCGGCGCCGCCACTGGCGACGAGACGCTCACCAGCCTCGACAACGGACTCCCCGCATCACTGGTTCACCAGGTCCAGTACAACGTCGACCAGTCCGTCTCGATCGACTACACCCCTGGTGTCACTGTCGGCACCACCAGCGTGCTCGCCAAGGAGAACGTCGACTACACCTACGACGAGCTCGGCAACCCGATCACGATGGGCGGGACGAACTGGATCGTCCAGGACATCGACTACGACGGCTGGAACCAGCCCTCGAACATTCACCTCGGCCAAGGCCCCAACCAGTCGCTGTATCTGTCCAACGGCTATCAAGAAGCCACCGGCCGGCTGACCCGAACGCTCGCAACCACGAGCCTGTCCGAGACCGTCGTCTCTGACCACCACTACACCTATGACCCGGCGGGGAACCCGACCAAGGACCACGACCGAGCCAACGGTGACGCTCAGTGCTACACGTACGACGATCATCAACGTCTCGCTGCTGCGTGGACGCCTGCCGACGCCAACTGTGGGACAGACCCGGCCACCGCTCTGCTCGGAGGCCCCGCTCCATACCGCCAGTCCTGGACCTACACCAGCAGCGGCCTACGTAAGACCCAGACCAGCCACCTGCCTGCGGTCGGGACCACAACCCCGGCCAGCGAGGTTACCGACACCTACACCTACCCGGCAGCGGGATCGGCGCACGCGAACTTCCCGAGCAAGGTCACCCGCACCAACACCGCCACAGGCGCGGTCATCGAGACCGACCCCTATGGCGTGGACGACGCCGGTAACACGATCGCGCGTCCCGGAACAGCTGCAGGCACCGCCCAGGATCTGACCTGGAACAGCGAAGGTGACCTAGCTTCTCTTACGGTCAAGGGCGACGGCCCGGACAAGGCAACGACCTACCTCTACGGCGCCGATGGCACCCTCCTGGTCAAGGACTCACCCTCCGAGAAGACCCTGATGGTCTTTGGCCTCGAGATCACCGTCGACAAGACAGCCAGCCCGTGGGTCACCTCGGCAGCGCGCCACTACGACACCCCGGTCGGCCAGGTCGCGGTCCGTCACAGTGACGGGTCTCTGGACTTCCAGATCCCCGACGCTCACGGCACCGCCCAGACCAGCCTCGACGCCGCCAGCCTGACGGCGACCCGGCGATACATGACTCCGTTCGGCGAAAACCGAGCCACGATCACAGGCGCAAACCCGGACGAGGAGACCGACGCCTGGCCGACCAGTCGTGGATTCTTGAACATGCAGGTTGACGACGACACCGGCCTGACCTCGGTCGGGGCGCGGCAATACGACGCAGGCATCGGCAGGTTCATCTCGGTCGACCCGCTTCTGGACACCGCCAATTCCTCGCAGGCGCTGGGTTATGTGTACGCGAACAACAACCCGTTGACCTGGTCTGATCCGACCGGGCTGGCGCCCCAGTGTGCGAGCGATGCAGGCGGCTCCGCCGGATCATGTGGCTACGACGGCACCCAGGTGACCTGGTTCGACAGCGACAACGACGGCGACTGGCACGACACCCCCGGCACGCCGGGCCGATACCCGACCTCAACAGGCGGGGACATTGGCGGCGGGACCACGAAGGTCTCTGACAAGCAGACTGGTCCTTCTCGCGAGGAACTCGAGGCCGCCGCAGAGGCCCAAGCAACACTGAACCGCTCAATCGGTGATGTTGCGCTCAAGGTCGGCTGGGAGGTCCTGAAGGATTTCATCGGCTACAACGACCTTGTCTCATGTCTGGACAAGGACTACAAGGCCTGCGTCGGTCTCGTGCTCGGGAGTGTCCCGTGGGGCAAGGCGTACAAGGCTGGTAAGGCGCTCTACAAGATCGGGAAAGCTGCTGCAGAGTTCATCGGGCAGCAGAAGGCCGCTCGCAAGCTCTTGGCGACGATGCGCGCGAGGTACTCGCCAGGATGCAACTCCTTCACCGGCGACACGCTCGTCCTCCTCGCTGACGGGAGACGTATCCCGATCCGGGATGTACGTATCGGCGACTGGGTGTGGGCGACGAACCCGGTGACTGGAGTTGATGGTCCGCGCCCGGTGACGAACCTGATCCGGCATTCGGGCCCGCACACGATGGCGTCGGTACAGACTGCCGACGGCCACTGGATCGACGCCACCGACAATCACCCATTCTGGGTCGACAACCGTGGACCGGACGGTGCGTGGGTGCCGGCGATCGCTCTGGCGATCGGCGATCTTCTCCAGACGGGAGTTGGGACCCGGGTCCAGGTCACCGCTGTCGATGTGTGGATCGGCGATTTGACAGCATACAACCTAACGGTCGGTGGGCTCCACACGTACCACGCTGGTGCTGGCGATATCATTGTCCACAATGCAAGTCGTCAGTGTGGGAACCCGCTTACGCGGAGCCAAACGGAAGACGTTGCCAAGTACCTTGGCTACGATAAGACCAAGGAGAGGTCGGCTGGCGGTCAAGCAATCTGGGAGAACAGAAAGGCGTCGGGTGGCCAGCCCAAGCGGATTACTTACGACAACACCGGTCATGTTGGTGGAGTCGTGAAGGGTTCGAGCAATAGGAAAAAGAACTTCCAATCTCCCAAAGATAGCGCCCGTGAGGGCACATACGGCTTAGACGTATCTACCAGCGGCGACTTTCATGGATTCGAACGGATCGCAAAGTGATCAGTATAAGGATTTCACCCCGTTCGGACGATGTTCGCGGAGGCCTGGCATCGGTTTCTGGCTGGAGGGATTACGAAACTGACGTCCTTGAATTTCTTGAGGACGTGCTGAGTTCATGGCGTGTCGAAGAACTGGTGGTCGGTGACCTATATATCGGTAGTACCTTCGACTCGAACGCTCCGCGCCTCGGGAGCGTCCTTGCTCGGGAGATTGGTTTGCGCGAGCTGCTTCGAATTGCGTCAGGCGACGGGCCGTCTTTCGTTTTATGCGCGCCCGGTGTCGTGATTGGCGCCTCCTATGGGGCTGTAATATTCGTCGAGTTCCAGCCGGAGTTGTTCCCGATATATAGGGCTGTGCCGGGACGCCATGCGCTAGTCGAATTTGCTCCAGGTCGAGATGGAGAGTTTAGGGGTCAGCCGGTGACTACTAGCGCTAGCGCGCCCTTTTGGTCGACGATATCGAACGCAAGAGAGTCGCGGATCCTCGTGCGGGAACGATTTGCGAGAGGCGCTTTCGGTGCGAGATGGATGCGGTCGTCCGGCGGAGCTCTGTCGCAATTGGCTCCGATGTTAAGGCCCCGATCGCTAGTTTCCGTTTTTGTTGATCCATCCCTGAGTTCAGCGAGAAACCCTGTGGAACAGCCCGCGGTTGGGCTCAGGTTGAGTGACGGCGAAGCTGTTATTGCGCATAAAGAGTTTCCATGGGGTGTGGAAGAGGATGACACTGAGGATTTGCAACGCGGAGGTTATACCTCCCTAATTTTGTCAACTTCAGAGCCAACTGCCTATGGCGTTGTCCCTGACGAGTCGGGTCAGATTTGGTGCGATTGGTTCGTAGACGATGTCTAGGCTGTTGGGCCAGTCGATGCCGAACCGCTCGGTTGGTGAGTTGCGCCGATCCTAGATCGAGGTTTCCTTGGCTCTCGTCGTATACGGGACACCGGTAGGGAAAGCGAGGACGGCGTACACGTCGGGCCGGCGCGACCGAATGAGTGGACTAATGGATTTCAGGGCAGTGTCCTCTTCTCGATGCAGCGAGTCGGCATCTCAGTCCGTGGGTAGGGGTCAAGACATCCCCGATTCTGGGGAACGGACCCGCACCTGCCGAGCGGGTCGGGGCAGGTATACGCGACACTCGCGTGTCGCGGCCGAGGTGGCCGCCTTGGGCAGGGATGGATGATGACGCGGATTCAGGGCAAGCCCGTCTGGGCCAAGTGGCGAGTGCTGGCGGCCGGGGCGGTCGCAATAGGGCTCGGAGTGAGTGGCTTGGTCGTGTCGGGAGGGGCGACGGCGGACACGGCTCCGGTCGACCCCGAGCTGCCGGCGACGGTCTCGGCCGACGTACTTCCGACGGTGCAGATCGACGGAGTCGCCTGGAAGCAGGTGATCGTCGGCGACATCGTCTACGTCGGTGGCAGTTTCACCTCCGCCCGTCCGGCCGGTGCCGCGCCCGGAACCAACGAGACGCCGCGGGCCAACATGCTGGCCTACCGGCTGTCGACCGGTGAGCTGATCCCGGGCTTCGCGCCGAGCTTCAACGGCCAGGTCAAGGACATGGCCCTCTCGCCCGACAAGAGCCTGCTCTACGTCGCCGGCAGCTTCACCCAGGTCAACGGTGTCAACCGCTACCGCGGCGCGGCGATCGACCTCGCCACCGGGGCGCTGACCAGCTTCCGGCCGATCTTCAACTCCACCACCAACGCGGTCGCCGCGACCGCCGACGCGGTCTTCTACGGCGGCGCGTTCACGTCGGCCGACAACACCCCGCGCACGAAGGTGGCCGCCGTCCGGCCTACCGACACCGGCACTCAGCTGCTGCCGATGAACCCGACCGTCTCGAACGGCTCGCTGCAGGACATCGTGGTCTCGCCCAACGGCGCCGACATCGTGATCGCGGGCAACTTCACCAGCGTCAACGGTTCATCGAACCCGGGCTACGGGCTGGCCAGGATCAAGGTGGCGACCGGCGCCTCGATGTCGCTCCCGGTCAACTCCGAGGTCCGCAACGCGGGTAGCAAGGCGGCGATCCTGTCCCTGGAGTCCGACGGCACTAGTTTCTACGGCACCGGCTACCACTTCGGCAGCGGCGGCAACGTCGAGGGCTCCTTCAAGGCCAACTGGGCGACCGGCAACCTGACCTGGCTCGAGGACTGCCACGGCGACACCTACTCGATCTGGCCCACCGACGATGTCGTCTACCAGGCCAGCCACAAGTACTACTGCGGCAACTCCGGCGGCTTCCCGGCGACCAGCCCGCGCAGCTACCAGCACTCGACGGCGGTCACCCAGGACGTACGCGGCACCAACACCCGTGACATCTACGGCTACCCCGACCACCCCGGCACCCCGCGCCCGGAGTTCCTGGAGTGGTATCCGAAGTGGACGCCCGGCACCTTCACCGGCTCCAACCAGGCGCCTTGGACGGTCTCGGCCAACGACGACTACGTGGTCTACGGCGGCGAGTTCCTCGAGGTTGACGGGGTCGCCCAACAGGGGCTGGCGCGGTTCGCGGTCAAGGAGATCGCGCCCAACGACGTGGGTCCGGCTCTCCGCGGTGCTGAGTTCGGGCTCGCCGCGACCTCGCCCGCCGACGGCCAGGTCCGGCTGACCTGGCCCGGCAACGCCGACAAGGACAATGCGACCGTCACCTACAAGGTCTACCGAGGGTCGACGGACGTTGCCCCGATCCACACCAACCCGGTCACCGCCGCCTTCTGGAAGCAGGCCACGCAGAGCTTCGTCGACACCGAGGCACCGCCGGGCTCCGCCCAGCGCTACCGGGTCGTCGCCGAGGACGCCTTCGGCAACCAGGCGCTCACCGAGTGGGTCACCGTCGAGGTCGACGGCGAGCCCGTCCCGCCGGCCGAGGGCATCGTCGCCGAGGACGCCTTCGAGCGTGCCGAGGCCAGCGGCTGGGGCACGGCCGAGGCCGGCGGCACCTGGACGCGCAGCACCGGCGTCGCCGGCAACTTCTCTGTCTCCGAGGGCCGCGGCCGGCACGCGACCACCCCCGGTGGGACCACCGAGTCCCGGCTCGAGGAGATCTCGGCGGGTGACGTCGAAGCGACCGTCAGCGTCGGAGTCTCTCGGCTCCCGGACGCGGGCTTCGTCTGGTCGATCCTCGGTGCCCGGGTCTCCGGCTCGGACCACTACGCCTCCCGGCTCCGGTTCAACCCGGACGGCACCGTCGGCGTCCACCTCGTACGCAGCGGCACCCCCGTCGTCGGCGCCAACGTGGTCCCAGGTCTGAGCGTCGCGCCCGGCGACCGGCTGATGGTCCGCCTGCAGGTCACCGGCACCGCGCCGTCGACCGTGCGCACCAAGGTGTGGCCGGTCGGCTCCGCGGAGCCGTCTGGGTGGACGTACGAGCTCTCCGACTCGGCTGCCGCCAACCAGCTGCCCGGAGGGGTGATGGTGCGTGGCTACGGCTCCTCGGCGATCGGCGCGACGCCGGTCGAGGTGAGCTATGACGACCTGAGAGTGATCGAGCCGTAACCGTCGACCGTCACGTACCCGATCTTGGGGAGAGGGCGCGCGGATCCACCCACGGCCAGTGGATCTGGGCTTGAATGCACCGTCTTTGATTTCGATGTCACTGTCCAACCCCGCCCGCGGAAGATCCCCCATGCTCAGTCAAGTCCCGCGTTCGAGGCTGTACGTCGCGGCAGCTGTCGGTGCCGTCGTCCTCGTGAGCGTCGCGGTCGCGCTCCTCGTGCGCAATCCGTCTGGCCCGGCCACCGCCGGATCGGGCTCGACGGTGGCCGCCGCGCCTTCACCGGCGGCGATTCCTTCGGAGAAGGAGTCCGCATCTGCCTCCGAGTCGGTGGACGAGGAGCCTGGGAAGCCGTCGAAAGGCGACCGCTCAGTCGGTCTGAAGGCCGAGGCCACCACCGCACCCGGCGTGACGGCGCGGCTGGCCAGGATCGACTCCGTCCGGGCCACGGCGAGCCTTCCCGGTGAGGTCGGTGGTCCGGCGCTCGCGATCACCGTGAAGGTGAAGAACCAGACCGGGAAGAAGCTATCCCTGGCGCTCGGCGTGGTCAACGCCTACTACGGGCCCGAGCGCACCCCCGCGGTGAGCGTCGCCTCCGACGGCGAGGTGCCGTTCCCGGCCTCGGTCGCTGCCGGCGAGTCGGCCACGGGCGTCTACGTCTTCCAGATCCCTGAGGAGTCCCGTCCGGTCCGCGTCGAGCTCGATCTCGGCAACGGCGCCGACGTGGTGGTCTTCAAGGGACGCCCCCAGCGATAACCGTCCCCCCACGATGAG
Source organism: Nocardioides panzhihuensis (assembly GCF_013408335.1). Taxonomy (NCBI): domain Bacteria; kingdom Bacillati; phylum Actinomycetota; class Actinomycetes; order Propionibacteriales; family Nocardioidaceae; genus Nocardioides; species Nocardioides panzhihuensis. Next base: position 426,860 of record NZ_JACBZR010000001.1, read on the forward strand.
AGATGTGATGAAGCCGATCCTCGCTGTCTTGGCGCTCATGGCCACGAGTCTGACCCTGGTGACCTCCGCGACCTCCGCCTCCGCGGACACCGCGCCGACCGACCCGGATCTGCCGAGGACGGTCTCTGCGGACGTACTCCCGACAGTGCAGATCAACGGGGTCGCCTGGAAGCAGGTGATCGTCGGCGACATCGTCTACGTGGGCGGCAACTTCACCTCGGCTCGCCCCGCGGGTGCCGCGGCCGGCACCAGCGAGTCGGCGCGGTCCCACCTGCTGGCCTACCGGCTCTCGACCGGAAAGCTGGTCACCGGCTTCGCGCCGAAGTTCAACGGCCAGGTCAAGGACATGGCGCTCTCGCCCGACAAGAAGCTGCTCTACGTCGCCGGCGGCTTCACCCAGGTCGACGGCGTGAACCGCTACCGCGGCGCGGCGATCAATCTCGCCACCGGCAAGGCCACCAGCTTCCGGCCGATCTTCAACTCGACGACCAACGCGGTCGCGGCCACCTCGACAGCCGTCTTCTACGGCGGGGTCTTCACCTCGGCCGACAACACCGCACGTACGAAGGTGGCGGCGGTCAAGCCCAGCGACACCGGCACCCAGCTGCTGCCGATGAACCCGAAGCTCGCCGGCGGCAACGTCAACGACATCGTGGTCTCCTCCGACGGCACCAAGATCGTGATCGGCGGGGCGTTCACGAGCGTGAACGGCTCCTCCAACCCGGGCTACGGCCTGGCCCGGATCGAGGTCTCCTCGGGCAAGTCGCTGGCGCTGCCGGTCAACTCCGAGGTCCGGAACGGCGGCACCAACTCGGCGATCCTCTCTCTGGAGTCCGACGGCACCAGCTTCTACGGCACCGGCTACCACTACGGCGGTGGCGGCAACGTCGAGGGCTCCTTCAAGGCCAACTGGGCGACCGGCAAGCTGACCTGGCTCGAGGACTGCCACGGCGACACGTACGCCATCTGGCCCACCGCCAGTGTGGTCTACCAGGCCAGCCACAAGCACGGCTGTGACACCTCCGGCGGCTTCCCGGAGACCAAGCCGCGGGCGTGGTATCACGCCACCGCCACCACCCAGGACGTACGCGGCACCAACGTCGCCGACACCAAGTACAACTACCCCGACCACCCCGGCACCCCGCGCCCGGAGTTCCTGGAGTGGTACCCGAAGTGGACCAACGGCACCTTCACCAGCGCCAAGCAGTCGACCTGGACGGTGACGGCCGACGCCAAGCACGTGCTCTACGGCGGTGAGTTCCTGAAGGTCAACGGCGTCGCCCAGCAGGGTCTGGTGCGGTTCGCCGTCAAGGACATTGCTCCCAACAAGGTCGGTCCGACGCTGAAGGGCGCCAAGTGGGCGCTGACCGGCACCTCACCCTCCGCGGGCAAGGCCACGCTGAAGTGGCCCGGCAACCCTGACAAGGACAACGCGACCGTCACCTACAAGCTCTACCGCGGCTCGATCGACTCCACGCCGATCAAGACCGTCAAGGTCACGGCTCCGTTCTGGAAGCACGCCGCGATGACCTTCACCGACACCGGTCGCGCCAGCCGCTCGGCGCAGAAGTACCGCATCGAGGCGGTGGACCCGCTCGGCAACGTCTCCCGCTCCGACTCGGTGACGGTGATCATCAAGTGACGATGAGATGAGGAGGCCGGTCTGGGTCTGCATGCTGACCTATCGGCGCCCTGAGGGGTTGGCCGAGACGATCGACATACTCCGGACCCAGCTCGATGCCGTTCCTGGCGCACGGCTGCTCGTGGTGGACAACGACGACCAGCCGACCGCTTCGTCCTCGGTGGCGGAAGCGGCCAGGGGCGACGTACGCGTCGTCTACGTCCACGAGCCCACTCCCGGTATCGCCGCCGCTCGCAACCGGGCATTGGCCGAGGCCGGTCCCGAGGCCGTCGTCGTCTTCATCGATGACGACGAGCAGCCCTCGGAGGCGTGGTTGTCGACCCTGTTCGGTTGCTGGCAGGAGACTGGCGCCGCGGGAGTCGTCGGGCCGGTGGTCTTCCGGCTCGACGGTGAACCGGACGTTTGGCTCACCGCGGGAGGTTTCTTCCGGGAGTTCAGCCACCCGACCGGCACGGTCGTCACCACTGCAGCGACGAACAACCTCCTGCTCGACATGGTCCAAGTCGGTGAGCTCCGCTTCGACCTCGGGTTCGGTCTCTCCGGCGGTTCCGACACTGCCTTCACCCGTGCCCTCACTGCCGCCGGGGGACGGATCGTGTGGTGCGAGGAAGCGCCGGTCTTCGATCTGGTCCCGGCCAGCCGCGCGACGCGAGAATGGGCTCTCGCCCGTGCCTCCCGCGTCGGCAACTCCGACTCACGGGTGCATGTCTATCTCGCCTCGCCCGGAACGCGGGGTCTGGTGCGACTCGAGCAAACGGCCCGCGGCGTCGTTCGGGTCGCGTGGGGAGGCGTACGCCTGTTTCTCGGCCGGGTGACCGGGTCCGTCGTTCATCATGCCCGAGGGACTCGGCTGGTGGTTCGTGGCGTCGGGATGGTCCGGGGCGCCTGGGGATCGCATATCCACGAGTATCTCCGCGGGTAGCTTCTACCCGTCAGCCCTGGGCACGTCGCTGATCACGTACTTGAGCTTCGCGCCGGTGTAAGGCAACGAGTCGACGTACTCGATGGTGACAGGAACCTCGTTGTCGATCCGATTCCGCAGGAGGTCGATCTTCCGCTCCACGTGAGATCGGGCGTTTGGGATCCGCCCTTCGACGACGCGGAAGGTGACTGAGTGGTCCGCGCGCTGGTGGACCTGCATCTGGCGCACGGCTTCTGGGACATCGCTGAAGATTCCGGTGACCTGACCGAGCGTGCGGCCGGTGGGTGTGTACAGCAGGTCCGTGGCACGGCCCTCGGGCTGGGCCATGAGCGGGAGGCCAATGCCGCAAGGGCATTGCCGATCGAGCAACCTCCCCCGATCGCCGATCCGATAACGGATGATCGGGAAGACCCGGTTGGTGAGATCGGTGACGACGATGTCACCGGTCTCGCCCGGTGGAAGCACTCGCCCCTGCTCATCGACGACTTCGATGACGCGAGCATCGGCGAACACGTGCAGGCCGTGGCGCTCGTGACACTCACCTGCCATCCAGCCGACCTCTGCGCTCCGATACTCGTCATGAACCGGTACGCCGAAGACCGATTCGAGGCGATCTCGGGTGGCTGGATCGAGCGGAGCAGCGGTCGTCGCGACCGCGCGAAGCGATGGCAGGCGGAGACCCTCGGCCTCGAGGAAGTCGGCGTAAGCGGCAGTCGAGACGACGTATCCCTCGAGCAGCGCCGGCTGCGATTTTGTGAGCTCGGCGTGGAACCGTCGCATCGACTCCGGGCTCATGAGTCCCGCGTCCGCGTAGCGCTGCTTCGACGGCCACCAGGCGATGTCGTTCTTGAGCGTGTCGAAACGCCCGAAGCCCCAACGGGCCATCCTGGCCAGGTTGTCCCATGGCTGAATACCCCACCATGTGTACATGCGCCAAGCGAGCGCGAGAGTCGGCACACGAGAGTCGTGCATCGCTCTGAGCGGCTCACCGGTGCTTCCTCCCGTGAGTGCCCGACGCGAGTTTCGGGGCGTCGCCTCCGACGAGGTGACGTCGTCGGCGTGCTCCTTGAGCCTCCTCCTGTTCAGCATCGGCAGCCGGGTCCAGTCGTCCGGCGTCAGTGCCCGTCCCGGGTCGATGCCTGCGTCGGCGAAGTGCTTGGCGTAGAAGACCGTCTGACTCCGGGCGAACTCGGCGATCGCGATCGCTCTGGTGCGCTGCAGCTCGGCCAGAGCCGCGGGTTCGATCTTCTGGTTGCGGAGCAGCTCGCGGTAGAGACGTCCCGAGTCGCGCCGGAAGGTGTGCAGCTTCAGATTGAAAGAGGTCTCGGACAGAGTCATGACGACGTCCTCGGGGCTAGGTTCTCTGGAGGGATGAGGAAGATGGTTCGCGGGCGGCGCTGGTGGTCCAGTGCGGGAACGGGAAGTCGAAGACGCCGCGGGTCCGGGCGGTGATCAGCCGGTCGAGAGCCAATGCCAGCAGGATCGCGAAGAGGGCCAGCAGCGGCACCGCGACCAGGCCGGTGCCCGGCGGCCAGTCGATGCCGCGGTCGGTCAGCAGCGCGGCGGCAGCCGTGACCGGGAAGGCGTGCACGACATAGATCGGGAGGGTTCGGGTGCCGAGGTGGCGTACGAAGCCGAGCGCGGGAATCCGGGCGATCATCACCCCGAGCCCGCAGCCTGCGGCGACCGCGAGCAGTCCCAGCATCGGCCGTACGAAGATGATCCGGTCGTCGGCGACGTAGAGGAAGAACCCCAGAACCAAGACGTACGCCACGCCGGCCCCGACCACGTGAACCGGCCGCATCCGCGGCACGGCCGAGCGCACCGCGGGTGCGGCGCGGGAGGCCAGCACGAAGAAGAACCAGTAGCGGAACGTCTTGTCCCAGGGGATGTCGCCGGTGGAGACGAGCCCGGAGGCGAAGACGGCGGAGCAGATCAGCGCGGTCCCGACGACGAGCCACGCCGGAAGCCGACGGGTCAGCCATCCGACGAGCGTGAACAGAGTCAGCGTGTAGAGGAACCAGAGGTAGACGTTCGGCTCGATCAGCACCAGGGCTATCGAGGCGAACGCCTCAGGCGGGGGGTGCGGCAGCAGCGCGCGGAAGGTGCCGAGGAGGACGCACCACAGAACGTAGAGGTAGATCAGGTTCAGGCACCGAGTGCGCAGCACCTCACGCAGCGGGCGGGCGAGCAGCGAAGGCGCGAGGAGGCCGGAGAGGAAGAAGAACAGCGGCATCCGGAAGGTGTCGAGGGTATAGGCCAGCCGCGTCCAGGGGCCGGCGAGGCCGACCAGGTCGAGGTTGATCACGGCATGGAAGAGCACCACGAGGATGATCGCCAGGCCGCGCGCGGAGTCGATCCAGCCTTCACGCATGCCGCGGTCCTCCGGCGAGGTAGCGGCGGCGAGCTCGCCGGCCACGACTCGACCGGCGCGCCCCCGGCGCGGGTGACATCTGCACCGACGGAGTCGGCTCGGCGGCCGTCTCCTTGCGTTGGAGCAGGAACACCCCGAGCGCCAGCGCGAGCGCCGGCAGTGAGCTGATGATCGGCCCGAAGAAGAGGTTCCAGCCCAGTTGCAGGGCGAGGAAGATGCCGAGGGCGGTGCCGGTGCGGTGCGCCAGGCTGCGGCCGAGATAGCCGGTGGCGAGCCACAGCAGCCACCCAGACAGGACCAGCCCGGCCAGACCGAACCAGATCCAGAGGTCGCCGATCAGCGAGTGCACCTCGATCCGGGTGCCGAACATGTAGTGCTCGACGTAGCCGTTGTCCGGGTCATAGCCGAGCGCCGACATGCCCTGTTTGGCGGCCTGCATGTCGGTCGGCGTCGCCATGACGCCGGCACCGTAGCCGAGCGGCTCGTGGAGCATGAGAGCGACCGTGGCCCCGATCTCGGGCCGGCCACCGAGGATGAGCGATCCCGCTGTCTGCACCTGCAGCTCGGTGCGCTCTTGCGCAGACTGGCCTAGGTAACCCTCCAGCGCTGCCCCTTCGAGCGCGCGGTAGAGCCCGAGTCCGAGTGCGCCGACCAACACCAGCGAGAGCAGCACGGAGGTCGACTTCTTCGCCGTCGCCGGGCGGTGCTGCCACACCAGCAGCACCGCGGTCATGATCAAGAATGCACTCATCGATCGGGCCCCCGAGAGTGCGGTGACCCCAGTGAGCGCCCCGAGCGTGACGAGCTCGGCCAGGAGTTGCTTTCGTGGGCGCTGCTTGATCATCAGACACGCCCCCAGGAGGAGCATCGTCGACGGCATCGAGAAGCCGAACCGCCACGGGTCCTCGGCGAACCGCGAGTTCATCGTCGCCGTCATGAACGAGCCGACGGCGTAGAGGCACACCACGACCCCCGGCGACAGCACGCGCTGTGCCCACAGCAGCGCCCCGACGCACATCGCGGCCGAGACGACCGGCAGCAGCTCGAACAGCACGCCGGCTTCGGTCGGCGGGTGGGTCGCCGAGCGCCAGGTAGCGAGCGCCAGAGCGGAGATGAAACAGGCAAGAAGCAGTACGCCGCCCAGGACTGCCCCGCGATATCGGCTCGCTTCCCGGATCCAGATCGGTGCGAGGGCCGCCCCGACGAGGCCGCCGACCGTCAGCCCTCTGACCAGGCCGTAGTCGGTCCCCGCGAGGAACGCCGCCGCTCCGGCCAGCAGCGCGGCGAGCACCTCCCAGCCGGTGCGCTCAGCGTGCTGGGTGCGCTGGGTGCGCGGAGAGCGCACCGCGGTCGCGACCGCCACGGTCAGCTCCCGGCGGCGGGGTAGCCCTGCTGGCGCGGTTCCCGGTGGCGTACGACGGCGGCGAGGAGGCGGGCGAACCAGCTCTGCTCCGGCTGCCCGTAGTAGGTGTGCGCGGCGGTGTCGCGGACCTGGTTGGCGACGATGCCGAGACAGCGGGCGTCGACGGCCTCGAGACTGTCGATGGCCTCGAGCACCTGCGGGCGGTGGATCGTACGGCAGTTGGCGACCACCAGGGCACCGTCGGTCAGCCGCGACAGGATCGCGCCGTCTGCGACCGGAAGCAGCGGCGGGGAGTCGAGGATGACCACGTCGTAGCCGGCGCGCGCCTCCTCCAGCAGGGCGGCCATCCGGGGCGAGCCGATCAGCTGGGCGGGGTTGGGCGGGATCTCGCCCATGGTGAGCACGTGCAGGTTCGCATCTCCCCAGACCTGGATGACGTCGTCGAGCTCGACCTTCCCGATCAGCACCGTCGTCAGCCCGGCCGCGCCCTCCAGACCGCAGTAGTCGGCGACCGCCGGACGGCGCATGTCGGCGTCGATGAGCAGCACGCGCTGGCCCTGCTCGGCGATCGCCAGGGCCAGGTTGATCGATGTCGTCGACTTGCCCTCACCGCCGATCGAGGAGGTCACGACCATGGAGCGGACCCGAGAGGAGGCATCGAGGAACTGCAGGTTGGTCTGCAGTCTCCGATAGGCCTCCGAGGCGACGTTGTGCGGATCGATCGCGGTGATCGCACCGCGGGCGCGCCGCTGGCCCCGGCGCCGGGGGATCGCCCCAAGGAGACCCACGTCGGTGAGCTGCTCGATCTCGGCAGCGGTCCTGACCCGCGTGTCCAGAAGGGCGCGGACCACGGCGATCACGACCCCGAGGCCGAAGCCGCCGGTGAAGCCGACCAGAGCGGCCAGCCGCGTACGTGGTGCGAACGCCTCTTCGGGCGGGTCGGCTCGGGCGACCACGGTCACCTCGACCGCGGACTTCTTGTTGGAGCTGGGGGAGAGGTTGGTGATCGTGGTGGTGAGCTCGTCGGCGACCGAGTTGGCGAGGTCCGAGGCGCCGGTGCTGGTCGTCGCCACCGCGTCGATCTCGATGATCACGGTGTCGAGCGGGTTCTCGGCGGTGATCTCCTCGGCCAGCTCCTTGGACGTCGTGTCGAGGTCGAGGTCGTAGATGACCTGGTCGAGCACCACCGGCATCGTGGCCAGCTTGGCGTAGGACTGGACGATCTCCTGGGTGAACGTCGAGCCCTGGACCAGCTCCTGGGTCGTCGCGCCGCGCGCGATCGAGACGAAGACGGTGCTCTGGGCGCGGTACTGCGGCGGGCTCGCGTGCGCCTGCGCGAAGGCCGCGCTGGCGCCGATGATCGCGAGCGCAGCGACGATGTACCAGCGCTTTCGCAGGGCTGCGACGTAGTCGCGCAGGTCCAACAGGTCACTCCGTCCGATGTCTTTGCCAGGGCGTCCATCCGCGACTCATCCGCCCGGCAGGGCAGGGGAGGTCCACGGGGGCCATCGCACATCCTCACCCGGTTCCGGGGGCGACAGGGCCGAGCGGCCGTCACGTTCCCCCAAATGGGGGATTGATCTGCCGTTGGTTTCGGGGGTCGTGCGTGGACTGCGTAATGTCTGTTCGTCACGTTCGGGGGGTCCGCTGCGTGGATGTGCGGTTCACGCTCGAGAATCGTCAGGCAACTGTTCGAAGGTAGGCAGGATGGACTCCGCGACGATCCTGGTCGTCTGCACCGGGAACATACGACGCTCGCCGGCGATCGAGGCGATGCTCCGTGAGGGCGTCGGCCAGATCGGTGGCCTCGCCCGGCACGGCATCACGGTGATCTCGGCCGGCAGCGAGGCGCTCGAGGGCTACGACATGGACTCGATGATCGCCTCCGAGGTGGCTCTCGCCGGGACCAGGCTGACCAGGCATCAGGCCTACCGTCTCGACGTCGCCGACATCGAGCGTGCCGATCTGATCATCACGGCCGAGCGGTCCCATCGCAGCGACGTCGCACGGCTGGTGCCCTCGGCCGTCAAACGGACGTTCACGCTCGTCGAGCTCGCCGCGCTCAGCGATCTGCTGGGACGCGCGGCCCTGGGCGGCCCCACGGGTTCGGAGGCGGATGCGGCAGCCCGGCTGCGTGCGCTGGTCCAGCTCGCGCCGCTGCAGCGGACCCGGCGGCGGATCCGGCGGCCGGCCGACGACGACCTTCTCGACCTGCGGAGGCGATCACCGCGCGAGGCGCGGCGGCTGGTGACCGAGGCGCGTGGCCATGTCGAGACGCTGCTGCGGGTTCTGGAGCCGAGCCTGTCGCTGGTCAACAGGCCTCAGCGACCCGTCGCCCCTCCTGTCGCCCATCCTGTCGCCGCTCCCACCTTCGACTCGTCCGACGAACCGAACGAGTCGACCCAGCCCCGCTCCGTGCACTCCACCCGGTCGGCGGGTTGACCGAGACCGGTTTGGCGGCGAGTTAGGTTTGCCTACATGAGTCGACCCGCGAAGCCCGAGACCGTCCTCGTCGTCACCGCCACCGAGCAGCTCGGCCCGACGATGATCCGGGTGAGCTTCCGCTCGGAGGACCTGAGCGCCTTCTCGTCGAGCGTCTTCACCGACCGCTACGTGAAGCTCTCCATCCCTCGGGAGCCCGGCTCGGCTGACGACGCTCCCGTGGTGCGCACCTACACCGCGCTCAACCCGTCGGTCGAGGACGGCACTCTCGACATCGACTTCGTCGTCCACGGCACCGAGGGGTACGCGGGTCCCTGGGCCGTCGCGGCGGAGCCCGGTGACACCCTCCTGGCTCTCGGCCCCGGCGGCGCCTACGCGCCCGACCCGGAGGCCGACTGGCACCTGCTCGCCGGCGACGAGACCGCCCTGCCCGCCATCCGCGCCGCTCTGGCCGCTCTCCCGGCCGACGCCCGCGGATACGCCGTCATCGACATCCCGGCGCCGGACCACGAGCAGCCGCTCGACCACCCCGACGGCGTCGAGGTGACCTGGCTGGTCACCGGCGACCACACCCATCATGCGGCCCAGGACGCCGAGGGTCACGAGCAGCTCCTCCTCACCGCCGTCCGCGACCTGAAGTGGCTCGACGGCCGCGTCCACGCCTTCGTCCACGGCGAGGCGGCCGTCACCATGCACGGCATCCGTCCCTACCTCCTCAAGGAGCGGGGCGTCCCGAAGGCCGATGTCTCCATCTCCGGCTACTGGCGCCGCGGCCGCACCGAGGAGACCTTCCGCGAGTGGAAGCGCGAGCTCGCCGAGGCCGAGTCCGTCTGACCCGTCGAGCCGGCGGTCAGCGGCCGTTCTCGCTGAAGTGCTGGTAGTCCTTCAGTGAGCGCCAGGCGCCGCCCCACTCCCAGCCGATCTCGGCGAATGCCTGGACCACCACATCACCCGGGCGGATCATCCCGGGCGCCTTCCGGGATCGGTCCAGGTACCAACGGGCGAGCTCGGGGATGACGCGGTCGCCCTTGACGTACGGGTTCTGGAAGGTGTTCAGGTCGATCGCCAGGCCGTAGGCGTGCTGCGAGAACGAGGTCTGGCCCACGGACGGCCGGCAGACGAAGCCGCCGGTGCCGTTGCCGTCGCCGGTCGGCGGAGCATCCAGGGCGGCCTTCGTGGTGATGTCCATCTGCTCGATCGGGAACCTCGCCTCGTAGAGCCGTCGGAAGACACCGACCACGTCCTCGGCCACCCGGGCGTTGATCAGCATCTCGCCGGTGTGGCGGGCGCCGTCGAAGCCCCAGAACGTCATCCGCACCCAGGCCAGCTCCTGCCTGGAGACCGGACAGCCCGGCACCCAGGTCGAGCGCTCGATCACGTCGTCGGGCGCGATGTCTACCTCGGCGGCGAAGCCGTCGCCGGGCAGCATCGGGATCACGTCCGGCAGGGTCCAGGCCCGGTTGCGCAGCTCCTTCGGGGTCGCTCCGGCGATGCCGTAACCCTCGGCGTCCTCCTTCAGCACCCGGGTGCCGAGCCACGGCGGCGGCACCGTCCCCGGCTCGGCGACGTCAGGAGAGGAAGGTACGTCGCTGGGTGACGGCTCCGCAGAGATCGAGGGGGCCGCGGCGCTGGTCGTCGGCGACGGGCCGGTCTCTGGCGTCCTGCCGCAGGCACTGAGCGCGAGCAGGAGGGCTGCCCCGGCGGCGTACATCCTGGTGCTCACCGGCCCGCCCCGCCTCGTGGCGGCCACGCATCCATCGCGACCGCGGCGAGCCCGCGCAACTCCTGCCGCGTGGCGCCGTCGATGGCCTGCACCGACATGCCCTGGATCACGGCGCCGAAGAGCCGCGCGAGGGCGCCGACGTCGGTCTCGTCCGGCAGCTCGCCCTCGGTGACCGCCGTCCGCAGTCGCTGCTCGATGCCGCCGAGCGTCTCGGAGCGCATCCTCGCCGGGCGGTCGGCGACGCCGCGCTGGCTGGCGCCCAGTGCCAGGGCGGCCGTCGAGACCATGCATCCCGGTGGCAGACCGCTCTCGCTGAACTGGTCGGCCGCCTCGTACAGGAACTCCGAGATGGCCTCGCGAGCCGGGCCGTCGGGCCGCAGCACGTTGCCGTGCTCGCTCGCGTAGCGCTCGAGGGCGGTCTGGTAGAGGACCTCCTTGGAGCCGAACGCCCCGTAGAGGCTGGGTGCCTTCAGTCCGGTCGCGGCCTCGAGCGTCGCGACGCTCGTGCCTTCGTACCCGTGCTCCCAGAACGCCCGCATCACGGCGTCGAGCACCGCGTCCTCGTCGAAGGAGCGCGGTCGTCCGCGGGAGGGCTTGCGCATTTCCATAGTGATCCCTACATTAACTCCCAGAGCATTATTTAGCGACCACTACAGAAATGAGACCGAGATGACCCGCAACGCACTCGTAACCGGGGCCTCCCGCGGGATCGGCCGCGCCATCGCCGTACGTCTGGCCGCCGACGGTGTCGGCCTGGTCGGCATCCACTACGGCTCGAACCGCCCGGCCGCGGAGGAGACCGCACGGCTCGTCGAGGCGGCCGGAGCCCGGTCGGTCCTGATCGAGGCGGACCTCGGTGAGGACGGTGCGAAGGCGGCCGCCGAGATCGCGGAGGCGTGGATCGAAACGGCGCTCGCCGGCGATGACAGCCTCGACATCCTGGTCAACAACGCGGGCATCAACGGCAACCAGGAGCTCCACGAGCTCGACCCGGCGACCGCTCGCCGGGTGCTCGAGGTGAATCTGATCGCCCCGATGTTTCTGACCCAGGCGGTCGCCCCGCACCTGCGCGAAGGCGGCCGGGTGATCAACGTGTCGACCGGCTACACCCGGGTTGCGGCCCCGACCCACCTGGCGTACGCCGCAGCCAAGGCCGGCATCAACAACCTCACCCGCGCGCTGGCCGCGCCGCTCGCCGCGCGTGGGGCGACCGTCAATGCGGTCCTCCCCGGCGTGATCGAGACCGACATGAACGCCGACTGGCTCGACGTGCCTGAGGCACGGGTTCAGGCCGACGGGCTGTCGGTCTTCGGCCGGATCGGCACGCCGGACGACGTCGCCGACGCGGTCGGCTTCCTCGCCTCGCCCCGGGCGCGCTGGGTCACCGGCGAGACGCTCGACGTGACCGGTGGCTCGGCGCTCTGAGCCGCCTGATCTCACTTGACTTCGAGTGCACTCGAACCAGGACACTGGAGTCCATGACGACGCAGCCGCAGACGCACAGCAACGGCTTGAGCATCGCCGAGGTGGCCGAACGGACCGGTCTGACCGCACACACGCTGCGCTACTACGAGCGAGACGGGCTGATGCTCGGCGTCGGCCGCAACGGCTCGGGTCACCGCGCGTACACCGAGGGCGACCTCGGCTGGATCACACTGATCACCAGGCTGCGCTCGACCGGGATGCCGATCCGGGAGATCCGCCGCTACGCCGAGATGGTCCGTGAAGGCGCCGGCAACGAGGAGGAGCGTCTCGCCCTGCTGCGCGCACACCGCGACCGGGTGCGCGCGCAGCTGGAGGAGACGGCCGCCCATCTGGACGCGATCGAGTTCAAGGTCTCCTACTACGCCGCCGCGGTCGGCGAAACCGATCCGGATGCAGAGCTCATCGCCCAGCAGCGTCGAGCCGAGCCCTCTGCTCCTCGCTGAGCTCCAGGTCGACCGCGGCCAGACTCTCCTCCAGCTGGGCGACCGACGATGCCCCGATCAGCGGGATCACCGGGAGCGCGTCGCCGAGCATCCAGGCCAGCACGACCTGGTTACGGGTGGCGCCGGTCTCGGCCGCGACCTCGTCGAGCACCTTCAGCCGCGCCGTCGTGCCCGGGTGGTCGTAGGCGCCGTCGATGGGCTTGGCCGGGTTCGTGTAGGCCCCGCTGAGCAGCGGCGTGTAGGCGACCAGGGTCAGCCCCGGCGTCGCCCGCACGTAGGCGAGCAGCGAGGCGTCGGCCACCCCGATCTCGCCGTCGACCGACAGCCTGGGGTCAGGGATGTCGGTGCGCATCCGCAGGTAGGTGTGGTGGTACTGCAGCACGCTCGGGCGTGCCGCCTCCGGGTTCGCGGCCCGCGCCCGCTCGACCTGCCAGGACCAGTGGTTGCTCAGCCCGAACTGGCCGATGACACCGTCCTTCACGAGGGCGGCGAAGCCCGCGGCGTACTCCTCCAGAGGCACGCCGTTCATGTCCGGCACGTGCGCGTAGTAGAGGTCGAGCCGCTCGACGCCGAGGCGTTCGCGAGAACGGTCGGCCTGCTCGCGTACGTTCTGCGGCGCCAGCCCTTCCCAGCTCCGGTTGCGCTGGGTCGCCCAGCCGTTCTCGACACGCTCGACGGTGTCCGTGGGACGTGCGCCGACCTTGGTGGCGATGGCGATCTCCTCGCCGATCCCGCGGTCGCGCCGCCACCGGCCGAGGAACGTCTCGCTCTCGCCACCCTGGGTGCCGCCGGCCCAGTAGGCGTAGTTGTTGGAGGTGTCGACGAAGGTGCCGCCGGCCTCGACGAAGCGGTCGAGGATCGCGTAGGACGTCTCGACGTCCGTCTCCGTGCCGAAGCGCATCGCGCCGAGCGCGAGCTTGCTGACGCGCCGTTCGCCGGCGCCTGTTCCGATGGTCGTGTATCGCATGTGATCCACGCTTCGGGTTCGTGCGCGCTCGAAGTCAAACGTCTTTACGCATGTCTCCTAGACTGGAGCCAGCACCCCCTGTTTTCTGGCCGGGGGCTCTCGTGCATGCCGCATCCCTTTGGAGTCACCAGTGATCCTCGCCCCGCTCGCCGATCTCGTACTGCGCGATGCCGCCCTGAGCGAGGTGATGGCGGAGGCCAAGGGCGGCCGGATGCTGGCGCTCGACGTCACCGGGCCGGAGGCGCTGCGTCCGTTCGTGGTCACCGGTCTCGTACGCCAGGAGCGCACCGTCCTCGCGGTGACCGCGACCTCGCGCGAGGCCGAGGACCTGGTCAACGACCTGACCGATCTGCTGCCGCCCGACTCGGTCGCCCTCTACCCGAGCTGGGAGACGCTGCCCCACGAGCGGCTCTCCCCGCGCAGCGACACCGTCGGGCGCCGCCTCGCGGTGCTCCGCCGCCTCCGCCACCCGGACGCGGACGGTGCCCACGGGCCGCTGAAGGTCGTCGTCGCCCCGGTTCGCAGCGTGCTCCAGCCGCAGGTCAAGGGCCTGGGCGACCTGGAGCCGGTCGAGCTGATCACCGGCCAGGAGGCGGCCCTCGACGACGTCGTCCAGAAGCTCGCCGACGCGGCCTACTCCCGCGTCGACCTGGTCGAGAAGCGCGGCGAGTTCGCCGTCCGAGGCGGCATCGTCGACGTCTTCCCGCCCACCGAGGAGCACCCGGTCCGGGTGGAGTTCTGGGGCGACGAGATCGACTCGATCCGCCACTTCGCGGTCGCCGACCAACGCGCCATCCCCGCCGAGCACGGCGGTGCCACCGAGCGGCTGTGGGCGCCGCCATGTCGTGAGCTCCTGCTCACCCCGGAGGTCCGGGCGCGGGCCAAGGCGCTCGGCGAGGCCCACCCCACCCTGGTCGAGCTCACCGACAAGATCGCCGCCGGGATCGCGGTCGACGGCATGGAGTCGCTCGCCCCGGCTCTCGTCGACGACATGGAGCTGCTCCTCGACCTGATCCCCGACGACGGCCACGTGCTGCTGCTCGACCCCGAGCGGATCCGCAGCCGTGCCCACGACCTGGTCGCCACTGCCGACGAGTTCCTCGGCGCCTCCTGGGCCGCCGCGGCAAGCGGGGGAGTCGCCCCGATCGACCTGTCGGCGGCCTCCTACCGCGACCTCGCCGACGTACGCGCCCACGCCATCGCCCAGGGCAAGCCGTGGTGGTCGGTCAGCCCGTTCGGTCTCGACGATGCCGAAGGCGATCTCGCCGACCCGGACGTCGTCGGCGTCCCGGGCCGAAAGCTCGACTGGCAGCCCGCGAGGGCCTACCGCGGCGACACGGCCGCAGTGCTGGCCGACATCGAGCGCTGGCGCGACGACAGCTACCGCGTGGTCGTCGTCCAGCAAGCGCACGGCACGGCGCAGCGTACGGTCGAGGCGCTGGGGGAGCGCGAGATCCCGGCGAGCCTGGCCGAGGAGGCCGAGGCCGCCAAGCCCGTCCACAAGACGGTCACCGTCATCCACGCCCGCCTCAACCACGGCTTCCTCGACGATGCCAACCGGCTGGTCGTGCTCACCGGCGAGGACATCTCCGGCCAGAAGTCGTCGACGCGCGACATGGTCAAGATGCCGACCCGGCGCAAGAAGCAGATCGACCCGCTCGAGCTGAAGCCCGGCGACTACGTCGTCCACGAGCAGCACGGGGTCGGGCAGTTCATCGAGATGAAGCAGCGCGAGGTGCAGGGCGCGACCCGCGAATACCTCGTCCTGGAGTACGGAGCCTCCAAGCGCGGCGGACCGGCCGACCGGCTCTACGTCCCGGCCGACGCCCTCGACCAGGTCACCAGGTACGTCGGCGGCGAGCAGCCGAGCCTCGACCGGCTCGGCGGCGCCGACTGGCAGAAGCGCAAGGCCCGCGCGCGCAAGGCGGTCCGCGAGATCGCCGCCGAGCTGATCAAGCTCTACGCCGCGCGGCAGGCGACCAAGGGCTTCCAGTTCGGTCCCGACAACCCCTGGCAGCGCGAGCTCGAGGACGCCTTCCCGTTCCAGGAGACCGCCGACCAGCTCTCCGTCATCGACGAGGTCAAGCAGGACATGATGCGGCCGGTGCCGATGGACCGGCTGGTCTGCGGTGACGTCGGCTACGGCAAGACCGAGATCGCGGTGCGGGCGGCGTTCAAGGCGGTCCAGGACGGCAAGCAGGTCGCCGTGCTGGTGCCGACGACGCTGCTGGTCTCCCAGCACCTGTCGACCTTCATGGAGCGGATGTCGGGCTTCCCGGTCAACGTACGCGGGCTGTCCCGGTTCCAGACCGACAAGGAGGCCGCCGAGGTCATGGCCGGCCTCGCCGACGGCACCATCGACATCGTGGTCGGCACCCACCGCCTGTTCAACAAGGACATCCGGTTCAAGGACCTCGGCATGATCGTAGTCGACGAGGAGCAGCGCTTCGGCGTCGAGCACAAGGAGGCGATGAAGCGCCTGCGCACCTCCGTCGACTTTCTGTCCATGTCCGCGACCCCGATCCCACGGACGCTCGAGATGTCGATCACCGGCATCCGGGAGATGTCCACGATCACCACACCGCCCGAGGAGCGACACCCGGTCCTGACGTACGTCGGTGCCTATGAGGACCGCCAGATCGTCGCCTCGGTGCGGCGTGAGCTGCTTCGCGACGGTCAGGTCTTCTACATCCACAACCGGGTCAACTCGATCGAGAAGGCGGCCGCGCGGATCCGCGAGCTCGTGCCCGAGGCGCGGGTCGCCGTCGCCCACGGCCAGATGAACGAGAAGCAGCTCGAGCAGGTGATGGTCGACTTCTGGGAGAAGGAGTTCGATGTGCTCGTGTGCACCACGCTGGTCGAGTCGGGCCTCGACGTCTCCAACGCCAACACCATGATCATCGAGCGCGCCGATACCCTCGGCCTCTCCCAGCTCCACCAGCTGCGTGGCCGCGTCGGCCGCTCCCGCGAGCGCGCCTACGCCTACTTCCTCTACCCCGGGGAGAAGCCGCTCACCGAGACCGCCCACGAACGCCTCGCGACCCTGGCGCAACATTCGGACCTCGGCGGCGGCATGGCGATCGCGATGAAGGACCTGGAGATCCGTGGCGCCGGCAACCTGCTCGGTGGCGAGCAGTCCGGCCACATCGCCGACGTCGGCTTCGATCTCTACGTGCGGCTGGTGGGCGAGGCCGTCGCCGAGTTCAAGGCCGGCCCGGACGGAGCCGTCGAGGAGTTCAACGAGGTGCGCATCGAGCTCCCCGTCGACGCCCACCTGCCCCACGACTACATCCCCTCGGAGCGGCTGCGGCTGGAGATCTACAAGCGCCTGGCCGAGGTCCGCACCGACGAGGACGTCGAGTCGGTCGCCGCCGAGCTCCTCGACCGTTACGGCAAGCCGCCGGCCGAGGTCTCCTCGCTCCTGAAGGTGGCCCGCTTCCGTGCCCGCGCTCGCCAGGCCGGCGTCACCGAGGTCACCCTGGCAGGCAAGAACGTACGCTTCCACCCGGTCTCGCTGCCCGACTCCCGCGTCGTGAGGTTGAACCGGATGTACCCGAAGTCCCTGGTCAAGCCACAGCTGGACACCATCATGGTCCCGCGCCCGGTCTCCTCCGGCTTCCCCGCCAAGCCCCTCGACGGACCTGACCTGCTCGACTGGGCCCGGGTCGTCATCGACGCGATCATCGACCCGCTCACCTGAGCCCGGGTGATGGGGTCTTGCGTCGCGGGTCAGGCGAGCGCTGGGGCGGCGGCGGGGAGGTAGTGGGTGATGTTGCGCAAGGCGCGCTCGATGTACTCCTCCTTCTCCCCGACCGGGGCCACGTAGTGGAGAGCGCCTTCGGCGGCCTCCCGGCCCTTGAGGCGGCTGATGATCCAGGCCGCGAGGTAGTGCGAGGCGAGGCAGCCGCCCGCGGTCGCGAGGTTGTCCTTGGCGTAGAAGGGCTGGTTGAGGACCTCGATGCCGGCGGCGACGACCCACGGCTTGGTGGTGAGATCGGTGCAGGCCGGGATGTCATCGAGCAGTCCGAGTTTGGCCAGGACGAGCGCGCCTGAGCACTGGGCGGCGATGAGCTGGCGCGACGGGTCGAGGCGTCGCAGCACGTCCATGATCGCGGGGTCCTCGACGACCTCGCGGGTGGCGATACCGCTGCCGACGATGACGGCGTCAGCCTCGCAGGCCTCCTCCAGTGTCGACATCTGCTCGATCACCACGCCGTTCATCGACGTCACCTTCGGGCTCGGCGTGGCAATGGTGACGCGCCAGTCGTCGCCTTTGATTCGGTTGAGTACCCCAAGGGCGATGAGGGAGTCGAGCTCGTTGTAGCCCTCGAAGGTGAGGATGGCGATGTGCACGATGGGGTCCTTTCGAAGTGGTGCGAGCAACGCTAAGGACCGAGGAATGACACAGTCAAAGAATTGTCATGCATACAATCCGCGGGTGGCCGCCACCCGCTACAAGGCGCTCGTAGCCGCCTTCTCGTCCGCCATCAGGGACGGACGCCTGCCCGCCGGCGCCAGTTGGCCGCCACCGCCCCGGACCTGACGGTCTACGTCTCTGGTCTGTCCAAGGGCGTCGCCACCGGACTTCGGGTCGGGTTCCTGGTTGCCCCCGACTCGTTCATCGGTGCCATGGAACGAGCCATCCGCGTCACCACCTGGAACACGCCCGTCCTCACGACCGCGATCGCCTGCAGCTGGATCGAAGACGGCACCGTCGCCCGCCTCGAAGACCGCAAGCGCGACGACGCTCGTGCCCGTCAAGCTCTCGCCCGGCGGGAGCTGGCCGGCCTGCAAGTCGTCGGCCACCCTTCGTCGTACTTCGCATGGCTGCCACTACCGGAGGGCGCGCGAGCCGACCGCATCGCCGGCACGCTATCCAGACAGCAGATCGCGGTAGCAACGGCCGAACCCTTCAGCACCGCGCCGCAGACCCCGCAAGCCATCCGAGTGGCGCTCGGCTCCACCGATCTGGTCACTCTCGCAACGACCTTGCGCACCCTCCGACGGGTTGTGATCGACGATCAGAACGCCTAGGTGCTCGTCGCAGGATTGAGGTGACGAGCCCGCGAAGAGATCTAGAGGACGATCTCGGCCAGGGCGGTGGTGGTTTCGTGGCGAAACTCGCCGGCATGACAGGTCAGCACGCGGCAGCACCCTCCGCGCGGCGAACGAAAATTCGTTCATGCCACGGTCAGCCGAACTGTCGAGCACGTCGAGGCGCTCCGCCGTTCCACCTGACCGGCCGACGGGTTCCATATCCACAAAATGGAGGTTATTATCCATTCTGTGAGAAACCAGGCTCCGGTGCTCGCGCCTCTGTTTCGCTCGGAGGCGCAGGCGCTGCTGCTCTCGGAGCTGCTGCTCACCGCCGAGGAGCTGAGCATGACCGACCTCGCCGAGCGGGCCGGGCTGCCCTATCCGACGGTCCATCGCGAGGTCGGGCGGCTGCTCGAGGCGGGCCTGCTCGTCGACCGGCGGGTCGGCAGGACCCGGCTCATCAGGGGCAACGAGCAGAGCCCGCTGCTCGCGCCGACGCGGGAGATCCTGCTGACCGTGACCGGTCCGGTCGTGCTGATCCGGGAGGCGCTCGCGGGCATCGGCGGGGTCGAGAATGCGTTCCTCTTCGGCTCGTTCGCGGCCAGGGCGAAGGGTGAGCCCGGGCCACCGCCGAACGACATCGACCTGATGGTGATCGGCAGCCTCGACGTACAGGCCGTCTACCGGGTCTGCCGGGAGGTCTCCGACAGTGTCGGGCGCATCGTGAACCCGACGATCATGAGTCCGGAGGAGGCCGAGGAGCAGACCGGGTTCCTCGAGGAGGTCCGAGCCAACCCGGTGATCGAGATCTACGGAGGAGGACCGGATGCCCGTGCCACTGACGCCGGCGCAGCAGAAGGCGGTTGACGCGCTCGTACGCTCCGGCGCCCTGCGTGCGGTGAGGCCCGACGAGAAGAAGGCGCGGGCCTTCCTCGCCGGCGCGGAGTCGGCCCTCGCCGACGTACCCAACGTCACCCGGACCGAGAACCGCTACAACCTCGCCTACAAGGCCGCGCACGACGTCGGGGAGGCCATGCTCGCAGGCTATGGCTACAAGACGACCTACGGCGCCGGTGGCCATGTGAAGGTCGGCCGGTTCCTGGCCGCCGTCTTCGACACCCCGCCGCCGCGCGACGCGGCCGCCCACTACGACGTGATGCGCTTGGACCGCAACGCCAACAACTACCTCGGCAAGCCCGTCACGCACGCCGCCGCTGACACAGCCGCCGAGGCCGCGCAGACCCTGTACGCCGCCGCGCTGGAGCGTCTCGTCACCTGAGTCGGTCGATGTCGTCTGGTCAGACATCGCCGCCGCCGCGTCCCATTCTGCGGTGATGTCGCTCCTGCACGTACGGATCTGTCTGGCAGGATCGACGCATGACGATGGAGGCTTTCGGCGAGCAGTCCTTCCCTGAGGAGCCCTTCGGCAACGAGTGGGACACCGAGCCCGGGTGGCTGTCCGAGGAGGAGCTGGGCGAGACCCGCGGGCGGGTGCCCATCCTCTATGTGGAGGCGGTCCCGGTGCGTGTCGATCCCGACGGCGCGGTGAGCGAGGTCGGGTTGCTGCTGCGGAGCTCGCCCACGACCGGGACGATCACCCGGTCGCTGGTCTCGGGCCGGGTGCTGCACGGTGAGCGGATCCGCGACGCGCTGATGCGCAACCTGGAGAAGGACCTCGGCCCGGTCGCCTTCCCGACGCTGCCGCTGACCACGGTGCCGGTGACCGTCGCCGAATACTTCCCCTGGCCCGGCGAGCGCTTCCAGGACCCGCGCCAGCACGCGGTGTCGCTGGTCTATGTCATCCCGGTGACCGGCGAGTGCGAGCCGCGCCAGGACGCCCTGGAGCTCTCCTGGATGACACCGGCCGAGGCTGCCTCCGACGCGGTCGTCGGTGACATGGAAGGCGGCCGGGGAGCGCTGCTGCGGCAGTGCCTGAGCGCGTTCGGGGCGCTGGATTGAGCCCAGCGGGCGGCGAGGGCAGGACGTACGCCTCGGGGGAGGGGCTCATCGAGTTCCTCGACCTGATGCGGCTGATGCGTGAGCGCTGCGTGTGGAAGTCGTCCCAGACGCACGCGACGCTGGCGCCGTACCTGCGCGAGGAGTCCGACGAGGTGCTCGAGGCCATCGACGAGGGCGATCCCGATCACCTCAAGGACGAGCTCGGCGACCTGCTGCTCCAGGTCTACTTCCATGCCGCCATCGCCGAGGAGGCCGGCGAGTTCACCATGGACGACGTCATCGCCGGCCTGACCGCCAAGATGAAGCGCCGCAATCCCCACGTCTTCGGCCCCGAGGCCGATTCCGGGCGTCGCTACACCATCGACGAGGTCGAGCAGCTCTGGCAGGCAGCCAAGGCCGCCGAGCGCGCCCACCCCGCCGAGTAGGCGCCAGCGTCGGCCGAGACGTCACCCAGGTCGGCCGAGACGTCACCCAGGTCGGCCGAGACGTCGCTTACGTCGGCCGACACGGCATCTCAGTGCCCTCTCGGCCGACGGGAGCGACGCCTCGGCCGGCGTACGTGACGTCTCGGCCGACCGGGGTGACCTTTCGCGGAGCGAGGGGGATGAGCATGGCCGCGAGGGCCGCGCCGAGGGCGACGAGTGCGAGGAAGCCGAAGCCGTTGATGTAGCCCTGCTCCGCCGGGTAGCCCGACGGCAGGGTCTCGGCGGTGACGATGGAGGTCATCACCGCGGAGCCGATGGTGCCGCCGACGGTGCGGATGTTGGCGTTCATGCCCGTGGCCACGCCGGTGTGCTCCGGTGGCACCGCGGCCACGACCGCGTTGGCGAGGTTGGCGAAGACGAGGCCGGTGCCGAGGCCGGAGAGGCCCGCGGCGACGCACATCTGCCACGGCTCGTCATGGACGAAGGCGACCATGACGAGCGAGACTGCGGTGAGCAGCCCGCCGATGACCAGGATGCTGCGCATCCCGATGAGGTCTGCGAGCCGGGCGCTGACCAGTCCGCACAGGAACGAGGTGATGGCCGTCGGCAGCATCAGGTAGCCGGCGACCGTGACCGACGCGCCGAAACCGTAGCCGGCCGACGACGGGGTCTGGGTCAGTTGCGGGATGAAGCCGAAGGAGGCGTACATCGCGATGCCGATCAGCAGGGCGACCAGGTTGGCAGTCCATACGCCGCGACGGCCCATCAGTCGCAGGTCGACCAGCGGCTGCCGTGCGGTCCACTCGACCCGGATCCAGGCGGTCAGGAGCACTGCCGCGGCACCGAGCAGGCCGATGGTGGCGGGCGCGGTCCAGCCCCACGACGGCGCCTGGCTGACGCCGAGGAGGAGAGAGACCAGCCAGCCGGCGAGCAGCAGGGCGGGGCGCAGCGGGATCGGCTCACGGGTGAGCACAGGGGACTCGGGCACCAGCCGCAGCGCGCAGATCGCCGCGCCGGCCGCGGCCAGCGCGGGCAGCAGGAACAGCGCCCGGAAGCCGAGCGTCTCGGCGACCGGACCGGCCAGCACGATCCCAGCCGCGAAACCCATCGAGAGCAGAGACGAGGTCAGCGCGATCGCACCGGCGACGCGCTCCTTGGGCAGCTCGTCACGCAGGATCGCGAAGGCCAACGGCAAGGTGCCGCCACCCAGCCCCTGCAGGACCCGGGCGCCGATCATCACCTCGATGCTCGGGGCCGCGGCGGCGAGAACGGCACCGGCGGTGAGGGCGGCCAGGCTCCACACGTACATCCGCCGCTTGCCGAAGGAGTCACCCATCCGGCCGATGATCGGGGTCGCCACCGAGGCCGAGAGCAGGAAGGCGGTCAGGATCCAGGATGCGGTGGCCTGGTCGGTATCCAGCTCGGCCTGGATCAGCGGCATCGTCGGCACCGAGACCGACTGCAGCAAGGAGTAGGAGCAGACGCCGATGGCGACGATGGCGAAGGTGAGGCGGGGGCTGGAGGGAGGCACGGACATCGCCACAAAGTTTAGCTTGGCTAACTGTATTCGACGAACCGTTTCGCTCGCCGGGGCAGCAACGAGCCCGGCCCGCCACCCGACGGTGGCGGGCCGGAGCCAGGACGATCAGCGCTTGGGCGGCTTACCGAGGTCGAGGAAGACCGTCTCTCCGGTGGCATCCTCGAGGCCGTCGTTGTCGGTGACCGCGTAGGCGTGACCGTCCCCGCCGATCGTGACGCCCTCGAGCTTCTCCTGGGTCCATCCGTTGGTGCGCTGCAGCGCGGGCAGCAGGTCGTACGCCAGGCGCTTGCGCAGCGGGGTCACGGGGCTGAGTCCGGTGGTGCCGCGGCGGGGCACCTCGACCGTGTAGACCCGCTTGATCGCGGCAGTGGTGCCGTTCTGCTTGTCCCGCTCGATCACGGCGAGGGTGTCCTCGTCGACGGCCGTGATCTCGGAGAGCCCGAGCCAGTCACCTGCCACCGAGGTCGGCTCCAGCCCGTAGCCGAACCATTCCCACTGGCCCGTGGCCGGGGTGTAGCGACCGATCCGAGCGGTGCTCGGGCCGTCCACGCCGGGCTTCTTCGCGGTCGAGTCGGCCCACAGGGGGCGCTGCAGCGCGACGTACACCTTCTCCGAGGCGCGCTTCCCGGTCACCGTGACACCTTCGAGGCCCCACTTGCCGACCTTCGCCGCGATCTCCGCGGGCAGCGGCACCGTCTCGGCGATGCGGCCGTCGCGGTCGAGACGGAGCAGGGCGTTCCCGGTGCCGGTCTCGCCCTCGTCGGCGACCCAGAAGCCACCGCCGCGGCGGGCGGCCAGACCCTCGATGTCGAGCCCCTCGGCCACCTCGCCCGAGGCGTCGGTGACCTCGAGGACATCGCGGATCACGGCGGGGGAGCGGTTCACCGAGAGGGTGTAGATCCTGCCGGTTGCATAGGCGGCGTCGCTGGCGGCGTAGAGCTTGCTGGGGTCGCCGGGCACCTTCGAGAGCGCGCCGAGCGCGCCCCAGCCGATCGGCTTTCCGTTCTGGGAGGCCGACTCGACGCTCGGGAAGGACGACGGCCTCCGACCGAACCCGTAGAGCGAGACCGAAGCCCGCACCAGGTCCTCGGCAGAGTCCTTCTCCGAGGAGATCGCGAGCAGGTTCCGCGACGGGATCGGCAGCAGCCCCTCGGGCCCGTTGGTCGCCGGCAGCACCTGCTTCAGCTTCGGCGAAGAGGGCGTACGCATGTCGTAGACGGCCACGAAGTTGCTGCGCTCGGAGCCCACGAAGGCGTACGGCACGCCGCCGAAGGTCTCGAAGGCCAGCCCTTCGGGCTCGGCACCCTTCTTGGCGGCGCGGTCGTTGTTGTGCAGACCGTGCTTCGTGGCGATGTCCTCGAAGGTGGACCCGGCGTCCCAGACCACCTCTCCGGTCGCGGCACGGAAGACGGTCCAGCCGCGGGTGCCGCCCTTCCAGTCGCCCTCGTTGGCGGTGGCGACCAGGCCCTTCCCGACCCACTGGATCGAGTCGGGCTCGCGCGGCGCGTCGATGGTGTCGACCGGGTCGAACCGCCCGTTCTTGGTCGTGTCCACACCCTTCACGACCGCGTTCCCGGCGCTCCACACGGTCTCGACGGTCGCGGACGGGAGGTCGATGATCGCGACACCGTTGTTCTCCTGCAGCGTCAGCGCGAGCTGGTTGTCGGTGTTGATGTCGACGTACTCCGGCTCGGCGTCCTCCGGTGTCTCCAGCCCCTCGAGCAGCGAGGCAGGCAGCGCCACGTCGGTGATCCGCCACTCGGCCGGCCCGCCGTCGAGACCCACGATCTTGACCGATCCGGCCGGCGCCTGGGGCAGGTCGCCCTCCTTGCCGCCGGCCGGGGTGGCAGCCTCGTTGCGCTGGTTCTCCATCGCGATCGCGGCGTACGTCCCATCCGGGCTGACCGCGATCGAGTCGGGCTGACCACCCAGGTCGTAGGAGGCCACCTCCTCGTGCGGGGCGGCCAGCGAGATCACGTCGATCCGTCCGGCGCGGATGCCGACCGCAGGCTCCTCGTCCTCCCACTCGGTGTCCTCGAGCCCGGGATAGGTCGACTCGTCGACGACGACGAGCGCATGGTCGCCCACGATCGAGACCGACGTGGGGGAGCCGCCCTTGCCGCCGGAGACGTCGTGGCTGCCGATCCCTTCCGGCGAGGAGGGGTCGGTGATGTCCAGGAAGCCGATCCGGCCGCCGGCCGCGTCGGTGTAGGCCAGCGTCGTCCCGTCCTCGGAGACCGCCGAGATCTCGGCGACGGTCGCGTCGGCCGGGTCGACCCCGGCGGGCACGTTCTGGAAGACGGGGTAGGTCGCGAGCCGGCTGAACTCGCGGTGCCGGCCCGGATCGGCGGTGGCGGTGCCGCCGAGCACGGTCATCAGCGAGACGCCCAGGCCCCCGATGGCCAGGACGCCGACCCCGGCGAGTGCGAGGCGGTTCTTGTGGAGAAGCATGTGAGGTTTCCTCTCGGGGAATTGTTGCCGGAGGAACGATCCGGGCGGCGCCGCACCTGGAGGCATCGACGTGATGACGAGGTGTCTACCTGGGCGTGAACACCAGGTGGGCGCAGGCAGCAGAGGTCCTACCGACCGGTTAACGTTCCAATCGCCAGGCCCATCCGGCCGGGTAATAGGCTGACGGACGACACCCCGTCCTTGACCCAGGAGTAGTTCAGTGGCTTCGATCGACGCCGTAGGCGCCCGCGAGATCCTCGATTCGCGAGGCAACCCGACCGTTGAAGTTGAGGTCGTCCTCGACGACGGCACCTTCGCCCGCGCCCAGGTCCCCAGCGGCGCCTCGACCGGCGCCTTCGAGGCCGTCGAGCTGCGCGACGGCGGTGAGCGCTACGGCGGCAAGGGTGTGCAGAAGGCCGTCACCGCCGTCGTGGAGACGCTCGCGCCCGCGATCGAGGGCCTCGACGCCGACGACCAGCGCGCCATCGACCAGGCGATGATCGAGGCCGACGCGACCCCCAACAAGGCGACTGCGGGCGCCAACGCCATCCTCGGCGTCTCGCTCGCGGTCGCCAAGGCCGCCGCCGACTCGGCGGGCCTGTCCCTGTTCCGCTACGTCGGTGGCCCCAACGCCCACGTGCTCCCGGTCCCGATGCTCAACATCCTCAACGGCGGCTCCCACGCGGACTCCAACGTGGACATCCAGGAGTTCATGATCGCGCCGATCGGCGCGCCGACCTTCGCCGAGGCGCTGCGCATCGGCGCCGAGGTCTACCACGCGCTCAAGTCCGTGCTGAAGGAGAAGGGCCTCGCCACCGGCCTCGGTGACGAGGGTGGCTTCGCGCCCAACCTGGAGTCCAACCGCGCCGCCCTCGACCTGATCGCCGAGGCCATCGGCAAGGCCGGCTACGAGCTCGGCAAGGACGTCGTCCTCGCGCTCGACGTGGCCGCCTCCGAGTTCTACCAGGACGGGGCGTACCTCTTCGAGGGCGCCAAGAAGACCGCCGAAGAGATGACCTCCTACTACGAGGAGCTCGTCGCGTCCTACCCGATCGTCTCCATCGAGGACCCCCTCGACGAGGAGGACTGGGACGGCTGGAAGGCGATCACCGACGCCATCGGCTCCAAGACCCAGCTCGTCGGCGACGACCTGTTCGTCACCAACGTCGAGCGCCTCGCCCGCGGCATCGCGGGCGGCCAGGGCAACGCCCTGCTGGTCAAGGTCAACCAGATCGGCACGCTCTCCGAGACCCTCGACGCGGTCGACATGGCCCACCGCGCCGGCTTCAAGACGATGATGTCCCACCGCTCCGGCGAGACCGAGGACACCACCATCGCCGACCTCGCCGTCGCCGTCGGCTCCGGTCAGATCAAGACCGGTGCCCCGGCCCGCTCGGAGCGCGTCGCGAAGTACAACCAGCTCCTCCGCATCGAGGACGAGCTCGGCGAGGCCGCCCGCTACGCCGGCGCCTCGGCGTTCCCGCGCTACCAGGGCTAACCCGGCTCGAGACCAACACAGTCCCGTCGAGAACGTCAGGGGCTGTGTTGGTCTCGACACGCCTCCGCCTAGCGGCTCCGGCGGCTCGACCAGCGAGCGGGCGCGTCTGCCGTCAGGAGGTAGGTCGTGGATGGGAGGATGAGCGACGTGGCAACGCAGGGACCCGGTCAGAGCAAGCGCGTACGCGGTCCTCGGGCCCCGCAGGGTCCGGGCAGGCGGCCGCGCGCCCCGATCTCGGCCCGGCCGGCATCGATCGGCGGTCTCGAGACGCTGCGCAAGCGGCTGCGCCGGCCCAGGCTCACCGGCCGGGCGATGATGATCATCCTGGTCGCCGCGGTGCTGGTGATCTCCTACGCCTCCTCGCTGCGTGCCTACATCCAGCAGCGCAACGACATCAACGCCCTGCAGACCGAGATCGCCGAGCGCAAAGAGCACATCAAGCGCCTCGAGGAGCAGACCCGTCGCTGGGAGGACCCGGCCTACGTCCAGCAGCAGGCCCGGGAGCGGTTCGGGTATGTGATGCCGGGGGAGACGGCGTACGTCGCCCTCGACGAGAACGGCGAGCGGATCCAGACCGAGCCGGAGCTCACCGACCCCGACTCGGTGGGCAGTGCGGAGCAGCCGAAGGCGTGGTGGGACGATGCGTGGGGTTCCGTGCTGCTGGCCGGTGACCCGCCGGAGCAGACAGGAGACGGGCCGGAGTCGGAGATCGACCCGCCCAAGCAGAAGAAGGACTGAGACATGGCCATCGATCCCAAGGACGTGTCCGCGATCGCGGCACAGCTGGGACGCGAGCCACGGGGGATCCACGAGGTCGGGCACCGCTGCCCGTGCTCGTTGCCCGATGTGGTGACCACCGAGCCGCGGCTGCCCAACGGCACGCCGTTCCCCACGACCTTCTACCTCACCTGCCCGCGTGCGGCCTCGAAGATCGGCACCCTCGAGGGCACCCACGTGATGAAGGACATGGAGGCGCGGCTGGCCACCGACGAGGAGCTCGCCGCCGCCTACGCCAAGGCCCACGAGGCCTATCTCGAGGCTCGCTACGAGCTCGGCGACCCGCCTGAGATCCACGGTATCTCCGCAGGTGGGATGCCGAACCGGGTCAAGTGCCTGCACGTCCTCGCGGGCCAGTCGCTGGCCCAGGGTCCGGGTGTGAACCCCCTCGGCGACGAGGTGCTCGAGCGGCTCGGCGAATGGTGGAAGTCCGGTCCGTGCGTGGATCTGGAGCTCGAGGACGAGGAGCAGTGACCCGGCGGGTCGAGCCTGTCGAGACCAAGGTCGCTGCCATCGACTGCGGCACCAACACGATCAAGCTCCTGATCGCCACCGTCACGCCCGACGGCCTGACCGAGGATGTACGCGAGGCCCGCATGGTCCGCCTCGGCCAAGGCGTCGACCGCACCGGTGTGCTCGCCGACGAGGCTCTGGAGCGCGCCTTCGAAGCCATCGACGAGTACGCCGCGCTGATCCGCGAGCACGACGTCCGGAAGGTGCGCTTCGTCGCCACCTCGGCCACCCGGGACGCCGCCAACGCGGCGACCTTCACCGACGGCGTACGCGCACGCCTGGGAGTCACGCCCGAGGTCGTCACCGGTGCGGAGGAGGCGGCGCTCTCCTTCGGCGGCGCCGTCCGCAACCTGCGTGGCACCCCGCCGCCACCGCTGCTGGTGATCGACATCGGTGGTGGCTCGACCGAGCTGATCCTCGGAGAGGGCCCGACGCCGACCAGCAGCCACTCGATGGACATCGGCTCCGTGCGCCTCCACGAGCGCCATCTGCGCTCCGACCCGCCCACGCAGGAGGAGATCGAGGCCTGCGTACGCGACATCGACGACCACCTCGACGGCTGCCCCGTCGCCCCGGCGGCCGCGGGCTCCGTGGTCGTGGTCGGCGGCACCGCAGTCCAGCTGACCATGGGGCTGCTCGAGCTGGCGGCGTACGACCGCACTGCCACCGACCACGCCGAGTTCGCTCATGACGAGGTCTACGGGATCGTCGAGCGACTGCTCGCGCTGACCGTCGAGGAGAGGCTCGCGCTGCCCTGGATGCACCCGGGGCGAGCCGACGTGATCGCGGCCGGCGGGCTGATCCTCGACCGGATCCTGAGGCGCTCGAAGATCGAGACTCTTCTGGTTTCCGAGTCCGACATCCTCGACGGAATCGCCTGGTCCGTTAGAGACTAGGCATGTCGGGGGACTTGATCTTTGTGTTTGGCGCCTAGGTTTGGGTTCACCGACTCAACCATCAAACAGAACCAAACCTGTCTCTCGGAAGGTCAAGAAGTGAAAAAGCTCATCCTGCTTGCCATCGCTGCCGCTGGTGTCGGCGTGCTGGTCAAGAACAAGTCTGAGCAGCTGAAGGCCGGCGCGAACAAGGTCACCCATGACCCGCGCGTCCAGTCGGCCCTCGCGACCGCCTCGGAGAAGGCGGCGCCCCTCAAGGAGAAGGCTGCTCCCTATGCCGAGGCCGCCATGGCCAAGGCGAGTCCCTACGCCGCCACGGTGAAGGAGAAGGCCGGTCCGTACGCGGAGCAGGCCAGGGAGAAGGTCGCCGCCGCGGCCGACGTCGCCTCCGAGAAGCTGCACCACGCCGAGTCGGCCTCAGCGTCCACCTCCACGCCTGCCGCAGGCACCTCTGTCACGGAGGCTCCGGCTGCTCCCGAGCCGGCCACGGACTCGTCCTCGACCAGCGAGTACGGCGGCTACCCGCCGGCGCCGCCGGCCCCGCCGACGCCGTCCGCCCCGCAGGCCGGGGTCACCGGTGACCCGCTCACCGACCCGATCGCGCCTGCCGACCCCTACGCCACCGAGGTGCCGCCTCCGCCGGCCGGCGCTGGCTCCGACTCGGACAAGACCTCCTACGACGACCTGGGTGGCGGCGACACCGCCGTCAAGCCCACCTCGGAGACCGCGCCCGAGTTCGCTCCCGAGCCGGTCGAGCCCTCCCAGGAGGAGAAGGACAAGTGGTTCCGCGGCTGATCCAGCCGTCGAAGTCCACCTGAGTCACCCGCGGTCCGCCATCGGCGGGCCGCGGGTGACAATGGTTTGGTGACCATCCACGCCATCACCGTCCTGGGACACGACCGCCCGGGGATCATCGCCGACACCACCGCCCGTCTGGCCGGACTCGGCCTGAACCTCGAGGACTCGACGATGACCCGGCTGCGAGGTCACTTCGCGATGACCCTGCTCTGTGCGGGAGAGGCGACCACGGAGGCCATCCGGGCCGACCTCGAGCCGATCGCGTCCGACGGCACCCTGACTGTCACGGTCTACGAGCTCCCCGAGGAGCAGGCTGCGACCGGCGCAGGCCGGCTCTTCGTACTCTCCGTGCACGGTGGTGACCGACCCGGCATCGTCTCCACCGTGACCGCCGAGATCGCCGCCGCCGGCGGCAACATCACCGACCTCACCACCCGTCTCTCCGGTGACCTCTACGTCGTCGTCGCCGAGCTCGAGCTGCCTGCCGACGCCGACGTCGCCGTGCTGGAGTCCGCGATCAGGCGGGTCACCCAGGAGCTCGGCGTCGACGCGACCCTTCGGCCGATCGAGGCCGACGACCTGTGACGATCAACGAACGGGTCGCAGCTTGGACCGAGGCGGAGCTGGGTGTCGAGGGCAAGGTCCTCGACGTCGTACGCGCCCCCGCGCAGGTCCTGTCCGTGCCGGGCGAGGACGTCGACCCGACCGCTCCCGAGATCATCCAGCTGGCCGCCGACCTGATCGCCACCATGCGAGTCTCGCCCGGCTGCGTCGGCCTGGCCGCCGACCAGGTCGGGGTCTCGGCCCGGATCTTCTGCGTCGACGTCTCCACCCACGTCAAGACGAAGACCCACCACGGGACGTACGTCCTGTGCAACGCGGAGGTCGTCGAGGCCAGCCGCAACGAGAAGGCGCGCGAGGGCTGCATGTCCGTCCCCGACCTGACCGGTGACGTGAAGCGTGCCTCCAGGCTGAAGGTACGCGGCCAGCTCCCGGTCACCGGCGAGACCGTCGAGATCGTCGCCGACGCCTTCGAGGCCCGCTGTCTGCAGCACGAGATCGACCACACCGACGGTCTGCTCTTCATCGACCGGGTCGCCGGCGCCCATGCGCTTCATCAGCGTCAGACATACTTGTGACGCTAGGGTCTGGCTGTTCGCCCCGGTGTCCCAACTGGCAGAGGATGACGACTTAAACTCGTCCAGATGTGGGTTCGAGTCCCACCCGGGGCACTCTTCGCGTTCCTGGAACATCGGGGTTGTCCCGGACGTTGAGTGAGACACAGGGCCGGTACGCTGGCCACAGGAGCCGCCACCGTGGCGGGATCTTTCCAGTCGCTTTCGAGGAGTGACCACCAGATGCAGAGCAACAACCCGGTGTTCCGTCGGTCGGAGGGCTTCGGGCAGCCGTCGCACAACGCCTACGGCAACGCGACCTACGGCGGCAACGGCGCTCCGTACGCCGGCTATGGGCAGGACCCGAGCCAGTGGTCGACGGGCGGCCCCCAGGCCCCCGTCACCGGTGCCCCCATGACGATCGACTCGGTGGTGCAGAAGGGTGCGATCACGCTCGGCGTCGTCGTCCTCACCGCCATCGCGACCTGGGTGCTGACCCCGGACATCAACTCCACCGCCAGCCTCGCGCCCCTCTACATGGCCGCGACCCTCGGTGCCGGCGCTGCGTTCATCCTGTCCCTGGTCAACTCGTTCAAGCGAGTGATCAGCCCGGCCCTGGTTCTGGCCTTCGCCGTGGCCGAGGGCATCGCCCTGGGTGCGCTGAGCAAGGTGTTCGACGCCATGATCGGCGGCGGCATCGTCGTCCAGGCCGTGATCGGCACCTTCGCCGCATTCGCCGGCACGCTGGCCGCCTACAAGTTCTTCAACATCAAGGTCGGCAACAAGTTCCGCACCTTCGTGATCGCCGCCATGTTCGGCATGGTGGGGCTGAGCCTGATGGAGGTGGTGCTCGGCATGTTCGGCGCCAGCTTCGGCCTCTTCGGCTTCGGCACTCTCGGCATGATCACCGCCATCGCCGGCCTCGCGCTCGGTGTGTTCATGCTGATCCTCGACTTCGACATGATCGAGCAGGGCATCGCCGCCCAGCTTCCTGAGCGTGAGTCGTGGCGCGCCGTCTTCGGCCTGACCGTCAGCCTCGTCTGGATCTACACCAACCTGCTCCGCCTCCTGGCGATCTTCCAGCAGGATTGACCAGCGGCCTTCACGACGAAGGAGTGAAGACCGCGTCGGTCGATCAGGTCGAGCGAGCGCGCCGCTGAGCTTGCGAAGCGGCGCTGGCGAGTCGAGACCAACACATCAACGAAACCGCCTGCTCCAACAAGGAGCAGGCGGTTCGTTCGTACGTGACTGTGCTGGTCTCGGCTCGACCAGCGAGCGGTGCTAGCGAGCGGGTTGCCGCACGGCGGGTGGGGGAGTCTCGGAAGGACGCTCGCCACGGTGGGGCGGGCGCTGCTCGTTCTCGAAGGAGCGGGCACGGGCCCAGTTGCGGCCGACGCGGCCACGGGGACGCGGCGCCGGGTCGATCTCGGTCCCTGGCCGGATGACGGCGCGGAGCGAGGCGGCCGCGAGCGGCATCACCTGCTTGCCGTTGTAGGTCTCCAGGATCGCGTTCTCGTCGCCCACGAGGCCCAGCACCGAGAGCGTCGGCGGGACCAGCACCTCGCCGAGGGCGTGGTAGCCGGCGGCGGAGGGGTGGAACAGGTCGGCGCCGAACCAGAACGCCGGGGTCGCCTTGAAGGCCGGCCCGAGGACGTCACCCAGCGACACGGTGTGCCCACCGGCGCGGACGACGTGGAACATCTGGCCGGCGGCGATGCGGATCGACCAGGCGCGCATGATCGAGCGCAGCGGCGGCAGGATCGGGGTGGCCGTGCTGAGGTCGGGGACGGTGCCGACGAGCACCCTCACCCCCGCCTCTTGCAGCCGGATGACAGCCTGGGCGAGGTGGCTGACCGCGACCCGCGGGCGCACCCGGCGGATCACGTCGTTGGAGCCGACCAGGATGACCGCGATGTCGGCGTCGGCGGCGATCGCCTTCTCGACCTGCGGGTGCAGGTCGGAGGACTTGGCGCCGATCTCGGACAGGTCGTGCAGCCGCACCGGTCGGTGTGCCTTCTCCGACACCCCGGAGGCGAGCACGGCACCAGGCGTGTCCTCGACCTCGGTCATCCCGTAGCCCGCGGCGCTCGAGTCACCGAGCAGCGCGATGTTGATCGGGCGGCCCGCCTGACGCGCGCCGTACCAGCCTGTCGGCGAGGGAGCCACCGGCATCTTGACCTGGTGGGTCGCCCGGACGGCAAGCGCCGCTTCTGCGACGAGGATCCCGGCGAACGCAGCCGTCGCGGCCAGGACACCACCGCCGGCGTACGCGGTCTTGCGAGCCAGACTCTTCTTCGCCACGGGCACCACTCTAAAGTCTTCGACCCATTACCGGGCACTCAGTATCGGGATATAGGGGATCTCACCTAGTGGACATACGCTGTCCGTATGGAGTACGTGGACTCGCTTCTCGACCTGATCGGCAACACACCGCTCGTGCGGCTGCAGCGTGCGTTGGACGGCGCCGGGGCCTCTGAACCCGGCGCGGGACCGCTCGTTCTGGCCAAGGTGGAATACCTCAACCCGGGCGGTTCGGTGAAGGACCGCATCGCCATCCGGATGATCGATGCGGCCGAGGCCTCCGGTGAGCTCAAGCCCGGCGGGACGATCGTCGAGCCCACCTCCGGCAACACCGGTGTCGGCCTGGCGATGGTCGCCCAGCAGCGCGGCTACAAGTGCGTCTTCGTCTGCCCCGACAAGGTCAGCGAGGACAAGCGCAACGTGCTGAGGGCCTACGGTGCCGAGGTCGTCGTAGCGCCCACCGCAGTGCCGCCCGAGCACCCCGACTCCTACTACAACGTCAGCGACCGGCTCGCCTCGCAGCCCGGCGCCTGGAAGCCCAACCAGTACGCCAACTCCAACAACCCGCGCTCCCACTACGAGGAGACCGGCCCCGAGATCTGGCGCCAGACCGAAGGCAGGATCACCCACTTCGTGGCCGGCGTCGGCACCGGCGGCACGATCTCCGGGATCGGCCGCTACCTCAAGGAGCAGGCTGCGAAAGACGGGGGGTCCGTCCAGGTGATCGGCGCCGACCCCGCCGGGAGCGTCTACTCCGGCGGCACCGGGCGGCCCTACCTCGTCGAGGGCGTCGGCGAGGACTTCTGGCCGGAGACGTACGACCGCGGGATCGCCGACCGGATCATCGAGGTCTCCGACGCCGACTCCTTCGCCTACACCCGCCGGCTCGCCCGCGAGGAGCAGCTGCTCGTCGGCGGCAGCGCCGGCATGGCTGCGTACGCCGCGAAGCAGCTGGCCACCGAGCTGGCCGGCACGCCGGAGGGCGAGAACGCCGTGATCGTCGTGCTGCTGCCCGACTCGGGCCGTGGCTACCTGACCAAGGTGTTCAACGACGAGTGGCTGGCGCAGTACGGCTTCGCGACCGGTGAGGCGGCCAAGCAGACCGTCGGCGACGTGCTGCGCGGCAAGTCCGGCCGGCTTCCCGACCTGGTCCACACCCACCCCGGCGAGACGATCGCCGAGGCGGTGCACATCCTGCAGGAGTACAGCGTCTCGCAGATGCCCGTCGTGCGCGCCGAGCCGCCGATCGTGGCCGCGGAGGTCGCCGGATCGGTCTCGGAGCGGACCCTGCTGGACGCACTGTTCACCGGCAAGGCCAAGCTCACCGACCCCGTCGAGGAGCACATGTCCCCGCCGCTGCCCACGATCGGCTCCGGCGCCGGCGCCCAGGAGGCGGCCCACACGCTCGGCTCCTCCGACGCGCTGCTGGTGCACGAGGACGGCAAGCCCGTCGGTGTCCTCACCCGTCAGGACCTGCTCTTCTTCCTGACCAGCTCCTGAGTCGAGTAGCGGTGGGGGAGCGCGTACGCCATGATTCATCGTCATGATGGCGAACCCCCACCGCCGAAGCATTCACCGCCTGGTCGCGGTTGCTGCGGTGTCCGTGACGGCCCTGTTCTCAGCGACCGCGTGCGGCGGTGGCGGTGACGAGGGCGGCAGCGGCGGCGACCGACCGAGCGTCGAGGACATCGAGAGCCAGATCGCCAAGAGCAGCGGTGACCAGGTGACCGAGGACCAGTCCGAGTGCCTGGCGAAGACCTACTACGAGTCGGACCTCTCCGACGAGGCGGTGCGGCTCCTGGTCGAGGCCGAGGATGTCGCCAAGATCAGCCCCGAGGATCTCTCGAAGGCCGACCAGCTGGCCAGCAAGGAGCTCTACGACCCGCTGGTGAAGTGCCTGACGCCGGCTGAGTAGTCGCCGTTCGGGATCGGCCGGAGCCAGGTGCTCGCCACCCGGGTGAGGTCCTCGCGGCCGGAGACCCCGGTCTTGCGGCTGATGTTGTGCAGGTGGGTCTCGACCGTGCGGGTGCTCATCTCCAGGTCGGCGGCCAGCGAGGCGGTGGTCGGACCGTCCGGCAGCAGCCGGAGCACCTCGCTCTCTCGCCCGGAGAGCCCGATGTGGGTCACCGCGCGGCCGAACATGCCGGCTCGGCTCCCGGAGATCTCCGAGCGCTCCCACGCCATGTCGAGGGTCTCCGCGGCCGCGGCGAGGTCACCGGCCTCGCGCTGGAGGATGGCCAGGGAGATGGCGGCTCTGGTCACGAAGACGAGAGCGCCAGCGTCGGCGAGGGTCACGATCGCCTCGCGGAGGCCGTCGGTGTCGCCGGAGGCGGTGGTCGCTGCGTACGCTCCCATGCCCTGCAGCAGCGGGCTCTCGGTCTCTGCGGCGAGGGCGGCCGCGCGGGCGATGTGCTTGTTCTCGTTGGCGCCGCGCTCGACCGCCTCGACGGCGAGGAAGACCCCGCCGGTGATGTAGCCGGCGTCGAGTCGCTGGCCGACGAGCTCGCACAGCTCCTTGAGGCTCGGCATCTGGCCGCTCGAGGGTGCCATGATGCCGGCCACCATGCCGGGCCACGGGCCCAGCGGGACCTTCGCACCGCCGATCTGAGAGGCGAGGCTGCGCGCATACTCCGGCCGGCCCTGTGCCATGGCGATCTCGGCGCCCAGGGTCAGGATGCCGGTGTGAGCGAGGTCGCGGTGGGCGGCGACGCTGGAGGAGGAGAGGGTGCGGAACGCGACCTGGCTCGCCTCGGTCAGCCGTCCGGCGATGCTCAGGCCGAGCACGCTGAGGTAGGAGTGGATCAGGATCAGCTCGGCGCTATCGCCCTGGTTGGCCGCCTCGAGGTGGTCGCGGGCGGAGTCGATGCCGCGGTCCACGTCACCGCCGAGCACGTCGGCCAGACCGGTGAGGAAGGCGTGTACGCCGGCCGGGTAGGGCTTCTGGGGTTGCTGGCCCTCCAGCAGGTTGCGGGCCTGTTCGACCGCACCGGCGGCGAGGAGGCGCTCGGCAGCGACGACGCCGAGCACCTCGGTGCCGACCTCGTCTCGCGGGCTGGGCTCGACGGTCGGCAGCTCGGGGACGTACTCGGTCTGGAACTGTAAATGTGCCCGCGCGCCCTCCAGCGTCGCCGCGAAACCGGGCAGACGTTCGAGGCCGCGGTCGAGCACCTCCTTCGCCGCGTCCAGGTCACCGAGCTCGATCGCCTTCCAGCTGGCGAACCAGGCCAGCAGCCAGGCTGACTCCTGCCGGTCGGCCAACGGCGTACGCCGCTCGAGCTCCTCGATCTGATCACGCGGCGCGGCCGTATTTCGGAGCGCCATGAGCAGCGGCAGCGCCGTCTCGGCAGAGGGCATCTCGGTCCAGCGGCTGCGCGCGCGGGTGACCGTGTCGGCCATCTGGCGCAGCGAGCGCTGGTGGAGCAGGGCCGCGTCGGCGCCGCGCGGCCGGTGGGTGGCGTAGTCGAGGAGCCGCTGCTCGGTGGCGAGGTGGTTGCGCGCGATCACCAGTCCGAACGCAGACCCCTCAGCGATCAGGTAGTCGCCGATGATCGGCGGATAGAGGCCGACGACCCCGCTCCCGGGGCCGTCCTCGCTGTGCCTGGCGAGCCCGTGGGCGAAGAGTGCGTCGAGCACGCGGCGCTCGATGATCTTCTCGGCCTCGTCCAGCGGCACCGGCCCGGTCACCGCGAGTGCGGTCGCGGCATCCCACGCCTCCTGGTCGAGCCCGGCGACGAGAGGCTCGACGGCCGAGGCCAGCTCAGGCGCCCAACCTGTACGCCGCGGCAGCCGCCACAGCCCGTCGAGCTGCTCCAGCACCCCTGCCCGGGGGCCGATGGTGGCGATCGCCCTGACCAGGCCGAGCAGGCCGCCGGTCACCATCGTGATGCGTGCCAGGGACCCGGCCTCGACCGGGCCGCCGAGGATCGATCGGCACTCCTCGTGCACCTCGTCGACCTCGAGCGTCGGGGTGCGGACCTGCACCGAGGGTGCGATCCCGAGCATCAGGGTGTTCTCGGCGACGGGGTGCTGGTGACGGCTGCTGGTCACGGCCAGGAGCCGGCGCTGGCGGTGGATGTTGCGCAGCGCGCCGACCGAGTAGGTGTCGAGCACATCGGCGTCGTCGATGACCAGAACGGTGCCGTTCTCGACCTGCTTGTTCAGCGCCGCCGTCATCTCGCCGATGGTGCGGCGGGCGCCGGCGGGGGTCGCGCCACCGATGCCGGCGGCGGTCAGCGCTGCGAACGGCTCGATCTGCCACGCGCGATGACCGCCGACATGGAGCACAGGCAGGCCATCGTCCTCGAGTCGGTCTGCTACCAGCGCGCAGAGCTCGCTGCGCCCCGATCCCCGGGGGCCGACCAGGTGGACGCTCAGGCCCGCGCCGACGTAGTCCGTGATCTCATGGACCACTCGCGCGAGGACGCCTTCTTCATCCGACATGGCCACCCCCCGACCTCAAGGTACATCCAAATGTCTACCGGATTTCCTGTGGGGACGCTGTATCGCCCGCGTATTAGGTCCACTGATACGCAGGCTAACTGTTTACAGTACGTAAACAGTCCGTCCGAGACCGCAACGTATGGCCGCAAATGATGAGATAGTGATCTCACGGGTTGAGGCACGCCTCAGCCTGCGAAACTGAGTGACACCAGGTCGCCGCAACAGCTCCCCCATCTGATTGCGGTCCTGGTGACACGAAGACCTGAGAGCCCGGCCGTCCCGGACTCGAGGTCGCGATCATCCCCCCGCGGTCGTGACCTCGAGCCCAGGGCGGCCGGGTTTCGGTTTTCCTGGGCCCGGATTTCTGGGTCCGGGTGGGGTGGCTCACAAGACGCGTACCCCAAACAGAGGGGGTGCTGAGGCGCCCCGAGCGGCGGTGTCATAGTCACTGGCGTGGACAGCGTCCTGGAGTTAGCCAGGTGGCAGTTCGGCATCGTGACCGTCTACCACTTTCTGTTCGTCCCACTCACGGTGGGACTCACCATGCTCGTCGCCGTGCTGGAGACGATCTGGCTGCGTACGAAGAATCCTGAGTGGCTTCGGCTGACGAAGTTCTTCGCGAAGCTCTTCCTGATCAACTTCGCGCTCGGTGTGGTCACCGGGATCGTGCAGGAGTTCCAGTTCGGGATGACCTGGTCGGACTACTCCCGCTTCGTGGGGGACGTCTTCGGGGCACCGCTGGCGATCGAGGCGCTCCTCGCCTTCTTCCTGGAGTCGACCTTCCTCGGTCTCTGGATCTTCGGCTGGG
Organism: Nocardioides panzhihuensis; assembly: GCF_013408335.1. Taxonomy (NCBI): domain Bacteria; kingdom Bacillati; phylum Actinomycetota; class Actinomycetes; order Propionibacteriales; family Nocardioidaceae; genus Nocardioides; species Nocardioides panzhihuensis. The sequence goes on from NZ_JACBZR010000001.1 coordinate 464,779, forward strand.
ACAAGCTGCCGCGGGCGCTGCACAACGCGTGCATGTGGATCGTCCACCTCGGCACGCTGGCGTCGTCGTGGTTCATCCTCGCGGCCAACTCCTGGATGCAGCACCCGGTCGGCTACCGGTTCAACGAGATCACCGGCCGCGCCGAGCTCACCGACTTCTGGGCGGTGATGTTCAACAAGGTGCAGCTGGGCACGTTCCCGCACGTCATCCTCGCGGCGTACCTGACCTCGGCGGCCTTCATGATCGGCATCCTCGGCTGGCTCTACCTGCGCCGGCCGGGGGAGAACAACGCAGAGCGCCCGATGTACCGGCGCGGGATGGTGCTGGCGGCCTGGATCATGGTCTTCTCCGGCGTCGGTGTGGCGGTCTCGGGCGACATCCAGGGCAAGATCATGACCGAGGTGCAGCCGATGAAGATGGCGGCTGCGGAGGCGCTGTGGGAGACCTCGGAGTCGTGCGCGCCGTTCTCGGTGCTGACCATCGGCACCCGCGACGGGAAGCACGAGAAGTGGGCCCTCGAGGTGCCCTGCGTGCTCTCCTTCCTCGGCACCGGCACCTTCGACGGCAAGGTCGAGGGCATCTACGACCTGCAGGAGCAGTACCGGGAGACCTACGGGTCGACGCCGGGGGAGACCTACTACTCGTCCGGTGACTACACCCCGAACATCCCGGTCACCTACTGGACCTTCCGCTGGATGATGGGCCTCGGTGTGGTCGGCACCCTCGTCGGGCTGGCGGTCCTGTGGCTGACCCGCCGGGGACGTACGCCGACCGGGCTGGTCGGGCGCTTCCTGCCGGCGCTGGCGATCTCCGCACCGGTGATGGTGCTGCTGGGCAACTCGATGGGCTGGATCTTCACCGAGATGGGGCGCCAACCGTGGGTGGTCTTCGGTGTCCTGACCACGGCCCAGGGCGTCTCGCCAGGCGTCGAGCCCTGGGAGGTGTGGATGTCGCTGATCGGCTTCACGCTGCTCTACGCCGTGCTGGCGGTGATCGAGGTCGGGCTGCTCATGAAATATGTGAAGAAGGGGCCGGACCCGTTCGTCGAGCCGCCTTCCCCGACCCTGCGCGGCTCCGACTCGGATGCCGACGAGCCGATGAACTTCGCGTACTGAATCTCGACAAGCTCGATCACCGGAGACAACATGGAACTCACAACTGTCTGGTTCTGCCTCATCGCGGTGCTGTGGATCGGCTACTTCGTCTTGGAGGGCTTCGACTTCGGTGTCGGGATGCTGCTCCCGATGCTGGCCCGCGACGACCGCGAGCGGCGGGTCATGATCAACACGATCGGCCCGGTCTGGGACGGCAACGAGGTCTGGCTGCTGACCGCGATCGGTGCCACCTTCGCCGCCTTCCCGGAGTGGTACGCCACCCTGATCTCCGGCTTCTACGTGCCGGTCTTCCTCATCCTGATCGCGCTGATCGTGCGTGGCGTCGCCTTCGAGTATCGCCACCAGCGCCCCTCGGTCACCTGGGCCGGCTGGTGGGACCGCGCGGTGATCTTCGGGTCCTACGTCCCGGCGTTCCTGTGGGGTGTGGCCTTCGCCAACATCGTGCGCGGGGTGCCGATCGACGCCGACTTCGAGTTCACCGGGACGGTGCTGACGCTGCTCAACCCGTACGGTCTCCTCGGCGGCCTCGTCACGCTGTCGCTCTTCGTGACCCACGGAGCGCTCTTCATCGCGCTCAAGACCGACGGTGAGATCCGCGGCCGGGCCCGTGCTCTGGCGCTCCGGCTCGGTGTCGTCGCGGCCGTGCTCGGCGTCGTGTTCATGTTCTGGACGCAGGCGCTGACCGGCAACCTCGGCACTGCCGTTCTCTTCGTCGTGGCGGCGCCGGCGCTCGTGGGCGGGCTCGGGGCGGCGTACGTCGGTCGGGAGGGGGTCGCCTTCACGGGCACCTTCCTCGCGATCGGGCTCGTCGTGGCCGGGATCTTCGTGGGGCTCTTCCCCGACGTGATGCCCTCGAGCACCGACCTGGCCAACTCGCTGACGACGACCAACGCCGCGGCGTCGCCCTACACGCTGAAGCTGATGACCATCGTCGCGGCGGTGTTCGCGCCGATCGTCGTGGGCTACCAGGCCTGGACGTACTGGATCTTCCGCAAGCGGATCTCGATCCACCACATCCCCGCCGCACACTGATGCGCCCGAACGATCCCCGGCTGCGAGCCCAGCTGACGGTGGCCCGGCGGCCGCTGGCCGTCGTCGTGGCCGCCGGGGTGCTGGGTGCGGTGCTGCTGATCACCCAGACGTACGCGATCACCGGACTGCTCATCAGTGCGATCCGTGACTCGGGGTCGGGATCGGTGGGCGGCTGGGCCCTGGCTGTCGTGGCGGTCTTCGTCGGCCGGGCAGTCATCGGAGTGATCTCCGACGTCGCCGGTGCCCGCGCGGCCGGGATCGTCGGCGCGGACCTGCGGCGCCGGGTGGTCGGCGCGATCCTGCGCGGGCAGTCGGGTCGCTCGGGATCGCTGTCAGCGCTGGCCACGCGCGGGGTCTCGGCCGCCGAGCCCTATCTGACGCGCTACGTGCCAGCGGTGGTGCTCGCCTGCGTACTGCCCGTGATGGTGCTCGCGGTGATCGTCTGGACCGACCCGCTCAGCGGTCTCATCGTTGGGCTGACGCTGCCGCTGATCCCGATCTTCGGGGTGCTGGTCGGGCTCGCCACGCGTGACCAGGCGGCCAGCCAGTGGCGGACGATGTCGGCGTTGGCCGGTCACTTCCTCGACGTGATGAAGGGCCTGCCGACCCTGGTCGCCTTCGGCCGGGCCAACGCGCAGTCGCGGGTCATCGCCACGATCACCGACCGCTACCGCCGGCGCACTCTCGAGACGCTGAAGATCGCCTTCGCCTCCTCGGCGGTGCTCGAGCTCGTCGCCACCATCGCGGTCGCCCTGGTCGCCGTCACCATCGGGGTCCGGCTCGCCGCCGGATCGGTCGACCTGCAGACCGCACTCGTGGTCCTGCTGCTGGCTCCCGAGGCCTACTGGCCCCTTCGTCGTATGGGTGCCGAGTTCCACGCCGCCGCCGAAGGCACCGCCACCCTCGAGGCGACAGCAGATCTCTCCCGAGACGTCACTCGCGTCGGCCGAGACGTCACCGATTGCCATCTCGGCCGACCGGAGCGACGTCTCGGCATGGAACTTGACGGGGTGGGGCTGACCTACCCGGGTCGGGAGCGGCCCGCGCTGATGCCGGTCTCGGCGACGGTCCCGGACAGAGGGATCACCGCGATCGTCGGCCCGAGCGGTTGCGGCAAGTCGACGCTGCTCGCGACGATCGCGGGCCTGCACGAGATGTACGCAGGCACCGTCGAGCTCGACGGACAGACCCCGGCTGCGGGCGACGAGTGGCGAGAGCGCTTCGCCTACCTTCCCCAGCGGCCGGTGTTCGTCAGCGGCACGATCGCCGACAACCTGCGTCTGGGCTCGCCGGAGGCGACCGAGAGCGACCTGTGGCGCGTACTGAAGCGGGTCGCGCTCGCCGAGCGGATCGTCGAGCTCTCCGGTGGACTCGACGCCGACCTGGCCGAAGACGGCCGCTCGCTCTCCGGCGGAGAGCGGGCGCGGCTCGCCCTGGCCCGCGTCGTACTCTCCGAGCGTCCCTGGGTCCTCCTCGACGAGCCCACCGCCCACCTCGACCCCGACGCCGAGCGGATCATCGCCGACACGGTCACCGACCTGGCCCGCGAGCGCGCCGTCGTCCTCGTCGCCCACCGCCAGACCCTCATCGACCTCGCCGACCACGTCATCACCCTTTCTGCCGAGACGTCACTCCCGTCGCCCGAGGCGTCGCTCCCGTCGCCCGAGGCGTCGCTCCCGTCGCCCGAGGCGTCACTGGCGTCGTCTGAGATGGCAACCGGTGACACTTCGGCCGACGTACGTGACGCTTCGGCCGACGCTAGTGACGCTTCGGCCGACGTACGTGACGCTTCGGCCGGCGTACGTGACGCTTCGGCCGGCGTACGTGACGCTTCGGCCGGCGTACGTGACGCTTCGGCCGACGCGAGTGACGCTTCGGGCGACGTACGTGACGCCTCGGCCCGGGGTGCGCTGTGGGGGTCTGCGGTGGTGGGCGGGCTCAGCTGGGCATCGGGGGTGGCGCTGACGGCGCTGGCCGGTTGGCTGATCATCAAGGCCTCCTACCATCCGGTGATCCTGACGCTGGTGGCTGCGATGGTGGGGGTGCGTACGTTCGGGATCGCGCGGCCGGTGCTGCGCTACCTGGAGCGGTTGTGGTCCCACGACAGCGCGCTGAGGTTGCTGGCGAGGCGCCGGGTGGAGATCTACGAGGCGCTGGTGCCGCTGGTTCCCGGCGCTCTCCCGGGCCGCCGGGGAGACGTGCTGGCCAGCGTCGTCGACGACGTCGACGCGGTGCTCGACGAGGAACTGCGGGTGCGGCTGCCGGTCCGGGAGTACGCCGTCGTGGCAGCGCTCGCGGTCCTGGCGACCGCGCTCATCGATCCGGTCGCCGCGGTCTTCACCACAGCCACGGTGCTGGTGGCGGGTGCCGCCTTCGGGATCGCGTACGCAGGGGCAGCACGCGCCGAGCAGATCTCGGTCACGGTGCGGGCGAGGGTGTCCGAGCAGGTGGTCGAGGCCACCCAGACGGTGACCGAGCGCCGGATGTGGCAAGCGAGCGAGCCGGTGCTGCACACCCTCGACGACCTGGCCCGCACCGCCACCAGGGCGACGGTCACCGCAGTTTCCGCCGCCTCGATCGCCAAGGCCCTCGTCCTGATCACTGCCGGTGCGGCGGTCGCCGCGACAGCGGCGTACACCACGGTCGGCGACGGCCCGATGCTCGCTCTCCTCACCCTGGTCCCGCTGGCGCTGGCCGAGCCCGCGGCGACCCTCGCCGATGCGGGTGCGGCCAGGGCCCGCACCCGCGCCGCGCAGAGACGCCTGGACGACCTCACCGGCCGCCGCCCGGCCGTCGCCGCCCCGGAGAACCCGGCGCGCCCGGCCGATGACACCACGATCACGATCACCGGCGTCACCGCCCACCCCGGTGGCCAGAGCGGCGGCCAGAAGGTAGAGATCCCCGACCTGCACGCCGCGCCCGGCGCGAGGATCGGCATCGTCGGCCCCTCCGGCTCCGGCAAGAGCACGCTGGCCGCGCTGCTGCTGCGCTTCCTCGACCCGGAGACCGGCACGATCGCGCTCGGCCGTCGGCCGACGCGCGACCTGGACCCCCAGGACGTACGCAAGATCGTCGGTCTGGTCGACGACGATCCGCACGTCTTCGCCTCAAACCTCGTCGAGAACGTCCGCCTGGCTCGGCCCGAAGCCACCGAGGACGAGGTCGAGCAGGCGATCCGGCGTGCCCATCTCGGCGACTGGCTCGACGCCCTGCCCGCAGGCCTGCAGACCAGGCTCGGTGACGGCGCCGACCAGGTCTCGGGAGGCGAGCGCGCCCGACTTGCGGTGGCGAGGTCGCTGCTGGCCGGGCACAAGGTCCTGGTTCTGGATGAACCTTTGGCCCATCTGGACACCTCGACCGCCGAGTCGCTGGCGCGTGAGGTGCTCGCGCGGGAGGATGAATCGACAGGTGAGACGGAAGTCGGTCCGCGAGGCGGCACGAAAACCGTACTGTGGATCACTCACACATCGACCGGACTGGGGCTGACCGATACCGTGGTCTCCCTTCAACGAATGGGGGAAGTGAGACGGTGTTGACCGAGACGAGGACGATCCGGGTCTACCTGCTCGACGACCATGAGGTCGTGCGCCAGGGGCTGACGACGCTGCTCGACAGCCATGACGACATCGCGGTCGTGGGCCAGGGCGGCACCACCGCGCAAGCGCGTGAGGACATCGACCGCCTCCGGCCGGATGTGTGCGTGCTCGACGCCCGCCTCCCCGACGGCTCGGGGATCGAGGTCTGCCGTGAGGTCCGAGCGGCCTACCCCGACATGCTCGCGCTCATCCTGACCTCCTATGACGACGACGAGGCGCTCTTCTCGGCGATCATGGCCGGAGCGAAGGGCTACGTCCTCAAGGACATCCGCGGCAACGACCTCGTCGAGGCGATCCGCACCGTCTCCGGCGGCGGCTCGCTGCTCGACCCGCTGATGACCGCGAAGGTCATGGAGAAGATGCGCAACCCTGATGGCGAGTCGCCGCAGATGCAGGCGTTGACGCCCCAGGAGAAGCGCCTGCTCGCGCTCATCGGCGAGGGCCTGACCAACCGCGAGATCGCCGGCCGGATGTTCCTGGCCGAGAAGACGGTCAAGAACTACGTCTCCAGCATCCTGGCCAAGCTCGGTGTGCAGCGGCGCACCCAGGCGGCGCTGATGGCCAAGGAGCTCCTCCGCCCCCGCCGAGGGAACTGACCCCGAGCAACCGAGTCAGACCCCAGCGGTGATCGGCACCTGCCAGACGAGCTCGGTGCCGCTGGGCAGACGCGGGCCGATCTCGAGCTGACCGCCGAGCTGGACCGCGCGGCAGCGGGCGTTCTTCAGCCCGCTCTCCTCGGCCTCCTCCGGGACGCCGCCGCCGTCGTCGCGTACGACCAGCTTGACCTCGCCGTCCTGGAGGCTGAGCTCGATCTGGGCGCTGTGGGCCTGGGCGTGCCGGGCGAGGTTGGAGACCGCTTCGCGCAGCACCGGAAGCAGGTGGTTGCGGACCGAGTCGGGAACGGCGGTGTCGACCGGCCCGGTGATCTTGATCTCCGGGGTGAAGTCCATGACGCCCGCGTACTCCCGGACGACCTCGCGCACCTGCGCACGCAGCGAGGAGGCGTCGTGGTTGCTGAGGTCGAAGATGGAGCCGCGTACGTCCTTGATGGTCTGGTCCAACGCGTCGACCTGCTCCGAGAGTCGCTTGGGCAGGTCCTCGACGCGCTGCGGGTTGCGGCCCAGGGTCTCGAGCTGGAGGCCGATCGCGAAGAGACGCTGGATGACCACGTCGTGCAGGTCGCGGGCGATCCGGTCGCGGTCGGTGATGACAGCGAGGTCGGCGCGGTCCTCGACCGCACGGAGCCGGTCGAGCGCGAGGGCGGCCTGTCCGGCGAAGCCGAAGAAGAGCTCGCGCTCGTGCTCGTCGTGGGCGGCGGAGGCCTTGTCGTAGATCGCCAGCAGCGCACCGCGTCCGGCGAGCGAGGAGCGCACCGGGGCGACCACGACGTAGAGCCCGTCCGCCTCGAGGTCAAGCGGCTCGACGATGCGCCGGTCGATCAGGAACGGGACCTTCTCGGTCACCGCTCGGACCCGCTCCTCCTGGCCGGGCACAGCCGCGACCCCGGAGACGAGACCGTGCTCGATGCGGGTGCCGGCACCGACCCCGATCGCTCGCATCAGCGGCAGCGCGGTCTCACACATCCGCTCCAGCGCGACCGTGTGCTCCAGCGGAGGGGTGAGGGCCCGGCTGAGCTCGGCGCTCGCCTCGAGCCACCTGCGGCGCTGCTCGCTGAGCTCGAGCTCGCGTACCTTGTCGATCTGGGCGCCCGCGGCGCGGGCCAGGGCGACGACGAGCTGCTCGTCGTGGCTGGTGAAGTCGGCGCCGCCGGCCTTCTCGGCCAGGAGCAGGTGTCCGAAGTCGTGGTCCTTGATCCGCAGCGGCACCTCGATGAACTTGCGCTTGCCGGGGTCGCCCGTACGCAGCGCGTGGCTGCCGCCGTCATCAGAGGTGCGGGGTGTGACCAGCAGAAGAGGCTCGGGAGCGGTGACACCCCTGGGTCGGGTCGTCGATGCTGGCTCGGCGTCGTCGTCGAGGCGGGCTCGGCGGCCGCTGCTCTTGCCCACGACCTGCAGATTCGGCTCCTGCTGGTGACCGTAGGTGATCAGGTCCTGCAGATCGCCGTCGACGTCGAGGACCCCGAGCGCGCCGTAGCTCGCTCCGGTCAGCTCGCAGGCAGACCGGGTGATCCGCTCCAGCATTGCGCTCAGGTCGAGCTCGCTCGACATCGCGATGACCGCGTCCAAGAGCGAGCGCGCCGATGGTTCGAGACCGGACAGGTCATCGGTCGCGTCGGTGGTCACTCGTCAGAGTCTGTCGTGCCGGACCCGCCCGCGTCCACATATCGGCAACAGTTTCTCCACTGTCTGCCTCAAACCGACGCGAATGCGTGCGTTCGGATCAATCGTCCGCTATCTCACCGTCGACATAGAGCCACCGTCCGGCACGCACCTCGAACCGGCTGTGCTCGGCGAGCACGCCGTCGCCTGACGGGGCCCGGTAGGAGGCCCGGAAGGCCACCCAGCCGTGGGTGTCGTCGTCGAGGCCGGAGCCCTCGATCTCGAGGCCTGTCCACGTCAGTCGCGGGTCGGGTGCGGCCACGCCCAGATCGTCCGGGCGGGTCCCCGGGTGCCAGGTGCGGAAGATGTAGTCCCAGTCCCCGAGGGCGTACGCCGCATAGCGGCTGCGCATCAGCTCCTCCGGAGTCTCGGCCAGGGCACCGCCACGGTGCAGCCGGTGGCAGCACATCGCATAGCGCTTCCCGCTGCCACACGGGCACTCCTGGGACAGGGACGATCCGGTGGAGGCGGTGCCGAAGGCGGACATGGGCTCATTGTGTACCGGAAAGGACCGATTTCCGTCGTAGGCCGGGAGCGGCCCGTCTATTGTTAGGGGGTGGCTCTCAGGCGCATTCGGCTCGGGACGACGGGGGTGCTTCGGTGACGGATGTGAGCATCTGTCTGCTGGGCCCGCTCGTCGTCACGCTCGCAGGCGAGCCCGTGGAGATCCCAGGACGCCGCCCACGCACCCTGTTGGCCCTGCTGGCTCTCGAGGCCGGCACGCCGCTCTCCGCCGACCTCCTCGCCGACCGGATCTGGGGCGAGGACCTCCCCGACAACCCGCGTGGCAGCCTGCACACCTACATCGGGCGGCTGCGTCGCGTGCTCGGCAAGGAGGTCGTACGCCGCGCCGCCGGCGGCTACATCCTCGACCTGCCGCGCTCGTCCGTGGACGCGCTCGCCTTCATCGACCTGCTCGACACGGCCCAAGGGCCCGAGGCGTACGAGCGGCTGGAGGAAGCCATCGAGCTGTGGCGCGCCGACCCGTTCGACGACTCCGCGGGGGAGTCTCTCGCCGAGCGCACCCGGCCATGGCTGGTCGACCGCTATCTCGCCGCCTTGGAGCATCGCGCGGAGCTCGACATCGCCGCAGGCCGTGCGGCGAAGGCGGTTGCCGACGTGCGCCGGGTGGTGGGTGACCATCCGCTGCGCGAGTCCCTGTGGGCGGTGCTCCTGGACGCACTGGACACCGCGGGACGCACGGCCGAGGCGCTGGAGGCCTACGAGGAGGTCCGGGCGCGGCTGGCCGACGAGCTCGGCACCGACCCCGGTGCGGAGTTGCGCTCGACGTTCACCCGACTGCTGTCCGGCGCGTCGCCGACGGCTCCGGAGGTCGAGGACCCCGAGGGGCAGGCGACGGTGCCCGCACAGCGGGTCTCGGAGGAGGACATGCTGCCGCGGCAGCTTCCGGCCGACATCCTCAGCTTCTCGGGGCGGGAGGCAGAGCTCCGGCTGCTGGACGCGGTCACGATCTCCCACGACGCCGGCTGGCCGAGCGTGGTCGCCGTGCACGGCATCGGGGCGGTGGGGAAGACCGCTCTCGCCGTGCACTGGGCACGGAGCCGGACCGAGCACTTCCCCGACGGGCAGCTCTTCATCGACCTACGTGGCTACGGACCGGGTGATCCGCTCTCGCACGCCCAGGCGCTCACGACCCTGCTGATCGGGCTGGGTGTCGACGTCGCCTCGGTGCCGGCCGAGGTGGATGCGGCCTCGGCCCTGCTGCGTACGACCCTCGCCCAGCGGCGCATGCTCCTGGTGCTCGACAACGCGCGCGACTCCGCTCACGTACGGCCCCTGCTTCCGGGCAGCGACTCGCTGGCGCTGGTGACCAGCCGGAGCCAGCTGCGTGGCCTGGCCACCCGTGAAGGCGCCCGGCGGATCGCGCTGGACACTCTCGCCCCGGCGGAGTCGGCGGCCTTCCTGAAGCAGCGGTTCGTCGACCGGCCCGCGAGCGAGGCGGACATACGTGCGCTCGCGGACCGGTGCGGGCACCTGCCGTTGGCCCTCGCGGTCGCGGCGGAGCGCTGCAGCCGCTATCCCGACCTCTCGTTGACCGATCTGCTGGCCGAGCTCGACGGTGAGACCAGCCGCCTGGCCGCGCTGGAGGCACCGCTCGATCCCATCTCGGATCTGCGCGCGGTCTTCTCGTGGTCCTACGACTCCCTCGACGAGGAGTCGCGGCGTGCCTTCCGCCTCCTCGGCCTCCGTCCCGGACACGAGATCGGGATGCCGGCGATGGCGGCGCTCTTCGCCGCCGACATCGCGACCGCACGGCGCCTGGTCGACAAGCTGGTCGACGCCAACCTCGTCCGTGAGCACCGACCGGGCCGCTTCGTGCTCCACGACCTGATCCGCGACTACGCGCTGGAGCTGGGCTCGGCGGAGGAGTCCGGCGAGGCGTTGCTGCGGCTGGTGAGCTGGTACACCCACTCCCTGGTGGCGGCCTCCGAGGCCGACGGCCGGTCGTTCCGGCTGATGACCCTCGACCCCGTCGTCGCCGGGGTGACGCCACTGAGCTTCGCCACCTCGCAGCAGGCCCGCGCCTGGGGCGACCGGGAGTGGCTGACGATGGGGAGTGCCGTACGTCTCGCTGTGCGAGCCGGGCTGCTGTGTCCCGCCTATCAGCTGGTCAACAAGATGTTCAGCCTCTCGATGAGGCACCCACCTGCCGAGACCGTGCCCCTCCAGGAGCTCGGTCTCGATGCCGCCCTCCGCGCGGGTCAGCACGTCGACGCGGCCTACCTCCGCAACCAGGTCGGGATCAGCCGGGCACGCGCCGGCGACCTGACGAGAGCGATCCCGGAGTTCCGCGGCGCGGCCGAGGTGTTCCGCGAGGCCGGCACCGCGGCCGGCCTGGAGATGGCGCTCTCCAACTGCGGCCAGGCGCTGAGCATGATCGGCTCCCTCGACGAGGCCGTCGCGGTCCTCGAGGAGGCGTACGCCGTCGCGGACGCGGCCGGGATGGACGACCGTGCCCGGGCCAGCCGGATCGGGCTGGCCGAGGTCTATGTCCGGATGGAGCGCTACGAGGACGCCGTGCGGCTGGTCGAGGACGAGATCGGTCGCGGCCCGGTCGACGTCGACTCCTCCGCCTCGCCGCGGATGACCCTGGTCGACGCTCTGATCGGCCTGCGGCGCCATGCCGAGGCCGAGACCCACCTGCGGCTGGAGCTGGCCCACCGCCTCGAGGAGCGCAACCGGTGGGCTGAGGCCAACGTCCTCGTACGCCGCGCCGTGATCGAGCGCGAGACCGATCGCGCCGCCCAGGCGCGCGCGACGCTCCAGGAGGTCGTCGTCATCCTGGACGAGGTGGGGGAGCTGGACCGCACCGCGCTGACCAAGGAGCGGGTCGAAGAGCTGCTCGCCACCGTCGAGGCATCCGCATCCGCATCCGCGGGTCGGGACGTCGACGCCTCGGCCACCCAAGGGTTGGGCGGCGGCGTAGCGTTGCGTCCGTGACTGCCGCACCCACGATCAGCACCCTCGGCCAGCTTCGCGCGAGTGGCCATGTGTTCAAGTCGCTCCGCCAGGAGATCCGCGACAACCTGCTGGCGAAGCTGGCCGCCGGAGAGGACCCCTGGCCCGGCCTGCACGGGCTGGAGGACACCGTCATCCCGCAGCTCGAGCGTGCCCTGATCGCCGGGCACGACGTCGTCCTGCTGGGCGAGCGTGGCCAGGGAAAGACCAGGCTGCTGCGTACGTTGGTGGGGTTGCTCGACGAGTGGACCCCGGTCATCGAGGGATCCGAGCTCGGCGAGCACCCCTACGAGCCCGTCAGCGTCGGATCCCAGCGGTTGGCGGCGACGGCCGGTGACGCGCTGCCGATCGCGTGGAAGCACCGCTCCGAGCGCTACTCGGAGAAGCTGGCCACGCCCGACACCTCGGTGGCCGACCTGATCGGCGACGTCGACCCGATGAAGGTGGCCGAGGGTCGCTCGCTGGGTGACCCGGAGACGATCCACTTCGGGCTGATCCCGCGCTCCCACCGCGGCATCGTCGCGATCAACGAGCTGCCCGACCTCGCCGAGCGGATCCAGGTGGCGATGCTCAACGTGATGGAGGAGCGCGACATCCAGATCCGCGGCTACGTGCTGCGGCTGCCGCTCGACCTGCTCGTCGTCGCCTCCGCGAACCCGGAGGACTACACCAACCGCGGCCGGATCATCACGCCGCTCAAGGACCGCTTCGGCGCCGAGATCCGCACCCACTATCCGCGCGAGCTCGAGGCGGAGATGGCGGTGATCCGGCAGGAGGCCGCCTTGGTCGCCGACGTGCCGGACCATCTCCTCGAGATCCTGGCCGTCTTCACCCGTCATCTGCGTGGCTCCTCCGCGATCGACCAGCGCTCCGGGGTCTCCGCGCGCTTCTCGATCGCGGGGGCGGAGACCGTCGCCGCCGCCGCGCTCCACCGGGCCACCGTGGCGGGGGAGCCCGATGCCGTCGCTCGTCTCGTCGATCTGGAGACCGCCGTCGAGGTGCTCTCCGGCAAGATCGAGTTCGAGTCCGGCGAGGAGGGCCGCGAGGCGGAGATCCTCACCCACCTGCTGCGTACGGCCATCGCCGAGACCGTCCGCAAGCGCTTCCGCGGCATCGACTTCGCGCTGCTCATCGACGCCATCGAGGACGGCCGCATGGTCACCACCGGCACCAAGATCACCGCCCGCTCCTTCTTGGACGGTCTCCCGGTCCTGGGCGAGTCCGACCTCTACGACCAGATCGGCGCCCGCGTCTACGAGTCCACCGGCGGTCCCAAGAACGACGGCCAGCTCGCCAGCGCAGTGGAGCTGGCCCTGGAAGGCCTGTTCCTGGCCAGAAAGATCGGCAAGGACACCGAGGGTGGGGAGACGATCTACGGCTGAGCCAGGAGGCGTCGGCCGGGGGTAACACGTCGTTCGTAGGACTACTCGCCTTTTAGAACGACCGGATAGACCTACGAACAGCGTGTTACATGCGTTGAGGAGCACGAAGATGAGCCGCTACAAGAAGTACGCCGGGGGTGACCCGCTCGCTCCGCCGGTCGACATCGCCGAGGCGCTCGACGCGATCGGCGAGGACGTGATGTCCGGCTACTCGCCCGAGCGGGCGATGCGGGAGTTCCTGCGGCGCGGGGGAGAGGACAAGCGCGGCCTCGACGATCTCGCTCGGCAGGTCGCCGAGCGTCGTCGTGAGCTGCTGCAGCGCCACAACCTGGACGGCACGCTCGAGCAGGTGCGCGAGCTGCTGGACAAGGCGGTCCTCGAGGAGCGCAAGCAGCTGGCCCGCGACGTCACGATGGACGACGGCGACCGCGCGTTTCGGGAGATGCAGATCGACAACCTCTCGCCGAACACCGCCGCCGCGGTCAGCGAGCTCTCCTCCTACGACTGGACCTCACGCGAGGCCCGCGAGGCCTACGAGGAGATCAAGGACCTGCTCGGCCGCGAGCTCCTCGACCAGCGGTTCAAGGGCATGAAGCAGGCCCTCGAGGGAGCCACCGACGAGGACCGCGAGGCGATCGCGGAGATGCTGCGCGATCTCAACGAGCTGCTCGACAAGCACAATCGCGACGACGACACCCCTGAAGACTTCGCAGAGTTCATGGCCAAGCACGGCCAGCACTTCCCCGAGAACCCGCAGAACATCGACGAGCTGCTCGACACCCTCGCGCAGCGCTCGGCGGCCGCTCAGCGGATGCTCAACTCGATGTCGGCCGAGCAGCGACGCGAGCTCATGGAGCTCTCCCAGCAGGCCTTCGGATCGCCCGCGCTGATGGAGCAGATGGCACAGCTCGACGCCAATCTGCAGGCCGCGCGCCCCGGGGAGGACTGGGGAGGCTCCGAGGAGTTCGGCGGCGGCGAAGGGCTCGGCCTCGGCGACGGCACCGGAGTCCTTCAGGACATCGCCGAGCTCGACCAGCTCTCCGAGCAGCTCCAGCAGTCCTACGCCGGCTCGCGGCTCGACGACATCGACCTCGACGCCCTCTCCCGACAGCTCGGTGACCAGGCCGCGGTCGACGCCCGCACTCTGCAGGAGCTCGAGCAGGCGCTGCGCGACTCCGGCCAGCTCGAACGCGGCTCCGACGGCGACCTCCGGCTCACGCCGAAGGCGATGCGCCAGCTCGGCAAGGCCCTGCTCCGCGACGTCGCCCAGCGGCTCTCCGGACGCCAGGGCGAACGCGACCTGCAGCGCGCCGGCGCCGCGGGCGACCTCTCCGGCTCGTCGCGTCCCTGGGCCTTCGGCGACACCGAGCCCTGGGACGTGCCCCGCACCATCACGAACGCCGTCATCCGGGAGACGACTGAGCGAGGTCGGAGGTCGAGCTTGCTCGTGCCTCCGGGCCGAGCGAGGGAGTCAGCTGCCGGCAGGCAGCAGGTCGGCGAGGGCCGCCGCGGCCCCGGAGTGCGGCTGACCGTCGACGACATCGAGGTCCAGGAGACAGAGGCCCGTACGCAGGCAGCGGTCGCCCTCCTGGTCGACACCAGCTTCTCGATGGCCATGGATGGCCGTTGGGTGCCGATGAAGCGCACCGCGCTGGCGCTGCACACCCTGATCAAGAGCCGTTTCCGCAACGACGACCTGCAGCTGATCTCGTTCGGTCGCTATGCCCAGACGATGGAGATCGAGAAGCTGACCGCCCTCGACGCCATCTGGGACAAGGGCACCAACCTGCACCACGCGCTGCTGCTGGCCAACCGCCACTTCCGCAAGCATCCGGGCGCCCAGCCGGTCCTCCTGATCGTGACCGACGGAGAACCCACCGCTCACCTGGAGCCGGGCGGCGAGGTCTGGTTCTCCTACCCGCCCCACCCGGTCACGATCGCGAGGTCCGTCGAGGAGCTGGAGAACTCGCGCCGCCTCGGCGCCCAGACGACCTTCTTCCGCCTCGGCGACGACCCCGGCCTGGCTCGGTTCATCGACTCCATGGCCCGGCGCGTCGAGGGGCGCGTCGTCGCGCCCGAGCTGGACGACCTCGGCGCCGCAGTGGTCGGCTCCTATCTCGGCGACCGGACGGCGCGGCGTACGTCGAACTCATACGGCGGTCCTACCGGTGGTGCCTTCGGCGGCCGCGGCTGGTGGGCCGGCTGAACCGGTTGGCTCGGTGAGCAGCGGGCCGCGTAGCCTGCGTTCGTGCCAGAGGAGACCCTGAACGTACTCGCCCTTCTCGCTCTCGCGGCGCTGGCCGCCGGGTACGTGGACGCGGTGGTCGGCGGGGGTGGGCTGATCCAGCTCCCGGCGCTGCTGCTGTTCCTCCCCGGCGCCGCGCCGGTGCAGATCCTGGCGACCAACAAGCTGGCCTCGATCTTCGGCACCTCGATCAGCGCGGCGACCTACTACCGGCGGGTGGGGCCGGACCCGAAGACCTTCATCCCGCTCATGATCCTCGCTTTCGTCGGCTCCGCTCTGGGGGCAGGGGTGGCCTCGTACCTTCCCGAGACGGTCTTCGAGCCCATCGTCCTGATCGCGCTGATCCTGGTCGGCGCCTGGGTGCTCTTCAAGCCGTCCCTGGGCGAGATGACGGCCTTGAAGTACGACGACCACCGGCACGTGATCGGCGCGATGCTGGTCGGGTTCGCGGTCGGCTTCTACGACGGCGCGTTAGGTCCGGGGACCGGGAGCTTCCTGGTGATCGGGCTCGTCGGCCTCCTCGGCTACTCCTTCCTCGAGGCGAGCGCGAAGGCGAAGATGGCCAACGTCGCCACCAACCTCGCGGCGCTGATGGTCTTCATCCCGCAGGGTGCGGTGCTTTGGAAGACCGGCCTGGTGATGGGGGTGTGCAACCTGATCGGCGGCTACCTCGGGGCGCGGACCGCGGTGGCGAAGGGGGCCGGGTTCGTCCGAGTCTTCTTCATCGTCGTGGTCGCCGGGTTCATCATCCGCATCGGCGGCAGCGTGCTGGGACTGTGGTGACATGGGCTCTGAGCGTGAGATGCACTACCTGACCATCGGCCGCGACGGCGCCGCCGAGATCGAGGAGAAGCGATCCCGCTTCCTGTGCACGCTCGCCCGGGTCGAGGACGAGGCGGAGGCGCGGGTAGTTGTCGAGCGGCTGCGCAAGCAGCACTGGGATGCCCGCCACACCTGCTCGGCCGTCAGGATCGGCCCACCGCCACAGCCGGTCGAGCGGTCCAACGACGACGGCGAGCCGGCCGGCACCGCGGGGGCGCCGATGCTCGAGGTGCTCCGCGGTGCGGGCGTCTCGGACACGGTCGCTGTGGTCACCCGCTGGTTCGGCGGGACACTGCTCGGCGCGGGCGGCCTCGTCCGGGCCTACTCAGACGCCGTCCGCACCGCGCTCGACGAGGTCGGCACGCTGAGGCGAGAGCTGGTCCGGGAGTATCGGATCGAGGTCGCGTACGACGCCGCCGGCCGTCTCGAGACAGACCTGCGATCGGCGGGGGTGTCGGTCCTCGAGACCTCCTATGACGCGGCCGTGACGCTGCGGATCGGAGCCCCTCCTGCGGAGGAGAAACGCATCGAGACGCTCCTCGCCGAGGTCACTGCCGGCGCGTCTGTGCTGGTCCCGGGCGAGGACCAGTGGGCCGACGTCCGCTGACGTTTGGGAGAATGGCCGGGTGAGCGACCATAGCGAGACGCCCGTGGAACTCCCTACCGGATGGACGGCCAAGGTCCCTGACCTCGATGATCTCCCCGCACTCCTGAGGCTTCGAGCGGTCGACAAGACACCGTTCGAGGGTTCCGGAAAGGTCGACGCCGACGCCATCGCCGGCGAGATCGCCGGACCTGCCTCTTGGACCCGCCAGCAGAGCGTGGCGATCGATCCGGACGGTCACGTACGTGCCTGGGCCATCGCCCACGACCGCGCCGCGGGGCGCACGCTCGTCTACCTCTACGTCGACCGCACCATCGCCCAGGCCGCGGAGGTGGCGGCCGGGCTCTATGCCTGGCTCGCCGAGCAGGCCCGGTCGATGGCCGTGCTGCGCGGCATCGCCGAGTCCCACCTCGACGCGAGCCCGTTCGCCGACGACACCGTGCAGCGGGAGTGGCTGGCGGCCGCGGGATTCACCAACCGCCGCACCTGGTTGCACATGAGCCGGCCGGTGCTTCCCGACGAGAAGGTGCCCGATCTGCGTGAGGGGGTCGCCATCCGTCCGGTGGAGACCCACGAGAACGGCATGCCGGTGGCGGCCGATCTGCAGACCGTCCACCAGACCCTCGAGGAGTCCTTCCAGGACCACTTCAACTCCTACCGGGAGAGCTTTCCGGAGTTCGTGCAGCGGCTGCGCGAGGACCCGGGTCATCGCTGGGACCACTGGTGGCTGGCGTACGTCGCCGACCCCGAGGCCGGGACGGAGGATGGTGCCTGGCTGCCGGCCGGGTCGCTGGTCGCCTCGGTCCTCCCCGCCAACGCGGCGGGGGTCGAGGGGACCTATGTCGAGTACATCGGCGTCAACCGCCTCGCCCGCGGCCGCGGGGTGGCCAAGGGCCTGCTCTACACCGTCATCGGCGACGCGATCGAGCGTGGGCGCGACCGGGTCTCGCTCGAGGTCGACGCCGACAGCCCCACCGGCGCCGACGGGCTCTACAAGTCGATGGGCTGGGTGACCGACTACGTCACCGAGTCCTGGCACAAGGACGTCACGGTCTAGCCGGCTGACGATCAGGGGCCGACATCGGGGAGCTTGAGGTCGAGCGTCGGCGTCTCGGTGCCGCCGTCGACCTCGAGCAGCTTCCCGGTGACGAACTGGCCGGCTCGGGAGGTCAGGTAGACCACCCCGGCGGCGATGTCCTCGGCCTCGCCGATGCGTCCGAGCGGGGTCTTCGACTCGATCTCGCCGCGCATGCTGTCGTCGCCGGCCACGAACTCGAGAGCGCTGGTCCGCACCGACCCGACGAAGATCCCGTTGACCCGGATCCGTGGCGCGAGGTCGGTGGCGGCCAGCCTGGTCCAGTGCGCCAGCGCCGCCTTCGCGGTGCCATAGGCGAGATAGCCCCGCCCCGACGTACGTCCCATCATCGAGCTGATCGACACCACCGACTGCTGCCCGTCCGGGCTCTTCACCATGTAGGGCACCGCGGCCCGGGTCAGCGCGTGCGCCGTGGTCACGTTGAAGTGGAAAGCCTCCTCGAGGTAGCCCTCGTCGGTGTCGAGGAACGTGTTCGGGATCGTCCCGCCGACGTTGTTGACCACGATGTCGAGGCGCCCGAACTCCTCGTACGCCGCCGCGGCCAGCCCCGCTGTCGCGGCTGTGTCCGCCAGGTCTGCCGGCACCACCAGCGCCCGCCGTCCCACCGCCTCGACCTTCTCCGCGACCTCCCGCAGCTGCTTCTCGGTCCGCGACGCGATCACCACATCCGCCCCGGCCTCGGCCAGCGCGACGGCCGTCGCTGCCCCGATCCCGCGCCCCGCCCCGGTCACGACGGCCACATGGCCCGTCAGCCTGAATCGATCAAGAATACTCATCTGATGTCCTTTCATGCCGAGAAGTCACTAGCGTCGGCCGAGAAGTCACTCGCGTCGGCCGAGAAGTCACTCGCGTCGGCCGAGTGGGCACCGCGGTGACGCTTCGGCCGACGTAGGTGACGCCTCGGCTTCAGTTGGTTCCGGTGACCAGGCCGCGGCCGGTGATCAGCGGGAGGTCGAGAGGGGAGACGAGGCCGGGGGAGGCGGCCACGACGGCGGGGATCGCGTTGACCAGGCGCTGGGCGGTGACGATCATCCCGGAGACGTTGTGGTCGCCGTGCTCGCCGTGGTGGCTGAACTCGACGGTCATCGACGGCTCGCCGGTGACCTCGATGCGGTAGCAGCCGTCGCCCGTCGCCGGGACCGGCCAGTCGGGGTCGGAGGTCGCGTCGGTCCGGGTGACGTGCTCGAGGGTGATGCGAGGGGTGCCGTCGACGGTGCCGGTGACGGTGAAACGTACCGAGCCCTGGGTGCCCGCCGCGATGTCCACCGACACGGTCTTGGTGTCCTTGGTTGCCGGCCTCCGCTCGACGTGCTCGACGAGCGGCTCGTCGAGTGTCACCCCGAGACCGGCGGCGAGCACTCGGACGACGGGGCCCCACGCGGTGCTCAGCACCCCGGGCTCCCACAGGAACGGCTTGTCCTCGAGCGAGCCCCCGAAACCGAAGAGGTCCTTCATCACGACTGGCTGGAAGTACGTCGAGTAGTCGGCGATCTCGCTGACGCGAACGTGGTCGATCCGCTGCGACAGCGACGTCACCGCCAGCGGCAGGACGTCGTTCGCGAAGCCCGGGTCGATGCCGTTGACGTGCAGCGACGCATTACCCTCCCGACCGGCGGCATGGATGCCCTCGATCATCTCGTCCGGCAGCGTCCCCTGTGGGTGGACCAGGAGCACCGGCCCGGAGGAGACGACGTTGACCCCGTCCCGGATCAGCCCGGTCAGATCCTCGATCGCCTCGAACACCCGGTCGTCGGTCATCGCCGCGTGGACCACACAGTCCGGCTCGAGGGCCAGCAGCTCATCGCGCGACGTGGTCGCCGCCACCCCGAGCGTACGCCCGAGCCCGGCGAGCTCCCCGGCGTCCTTTCCGGCCTTCTCCGGGGTCGACGTCCAGACGCCGACCAGCTCCAGGTCCGGATGCGCATCGACTCCCGCGATGGCATGACGTCCCACCGTCCCGGTGGACCAGACGACGACTTTGAGCGGTTTCTCGGGACTCCGCGGACTTCCAGGTGTGTGGGGCATGAGGCCAAATCTAGAACGCGTTTCAGTTTCGCGAAAGTGATTCGCCGAGGAAACTCGCCACCGCTACGTTGGCGCCCATGACCGAGCCACTCTTCGAGGACACCCGACATCCGACCGGTGCCCCTTACGTCGCGGACGAGACCACGACCCTGCGTACGTTCCTCGACTTCCACCGGGCGACCCTGCTCCGGCAGGTGGCAGGCCTCGACCACGAGCAGCTCAACCGCTCCCTCCCGCCCAGCACCATGACGCTGGCGGGGATCCTGAAGCACATGGCACACGTCGAGGACGTCTGGTTCGGCGTACGTCTGGCCGGTGCCGACCAGGCCCCTCCGTTCGACACCGCGCCGTGGGACGAGGATGCGGACTGGGACTTCAGCAGCGCCAAGGCCGACGCCCCCGAGGCGCTCCGCGCGCTGCTGCGCGAGGCGATCGCTCGCTCCAACGAGCTCACCGACGCTGCCGGGTCTCTCGACCAGATCGCGGTCGGCCGCACCCGTGACGGCCAGTCGATCAGCATGCGCTGGATCCTGGTCCACATGATCGAGGAGTACGCCCGGCACTGCGGTCACGCCGACCTCATGCGCGAGGCCATCGACGGGGCTACCGACCTGTGATCCAGATCCGTGAGGCGACGGCCGAGGACTGGCCGCAGATCTACCCGTTCTGGTCAGAGATCGTCGAGGCAGGGGAGACCTACGCCTACCCCGGGGACCTCACGTCCGAGGAGTCCAGCGAGATGTGGATGTATGACCACGTGGTCGTCGCGGTCGAGGGTGAGGCCGAGAACGAGCGCATCCTGGGCAGCGCCAAGATGGGCCCCAACCGCCCTGGCCGCGGCCGCCACATCGGCACCGCCTCGTTCATGGTCTCCTCGGCGGCTCGCGGCAAGGGCATCGGCCGCGCCCTCGGTGACTACTGCGTGAGCTGGCACCGCGAGCAGGGCTTCCACGGCATCCAGTTCAACGCCGTCGTGGAGACGAACACCACCGCCGTACGCCTGTGGCAGTCGCTCGGGTTCCAGATCATCGGCACCGTCCCGGACGCGTTCGACTCGAAGTCGCACGGCCGGGTCGGGCTGCACGTGATGTATCTGCCGCTGACCTGAGGCCGGCGGACCGGGATCAGGCCGGGAAGGGGATGCCCGTGTTCGCGTGGCAGCGGTAGCCGTTGGGCACGCGGTCCAGATACTGCTGGTGCTCGGGCTCGGCGGCGTAGAAGGTCGGGACCTCACGGATCTCGGTGGTGATCTCGCCGTAGCCACGCTTCGCGATCTCGTCGCCGTAGACCTTTGTCAGCTCCTCGGCGGTCTCCCGCTGCGAGTCGGAGACGTGGTAGAGCGCCGAGCGGTACTGCGTACCGACGTCGTTGCCCTGCCGCATCCCCTGCGTCGGGTCGTGCACCTCGAAGAACTTCTTGACGAGCTCCCCATAGGACACCACCGCGGGGTCGAAGACGACCCGGACCGCCTCGGTGTGGTTGGTCTGCCCGCTGCAGACCTCGTCGTACGTCGGGTTGGCCGTGGTGCCGCCCTGATAGCCGACCGCGGTCGTGTAGACCCCCGGCGTCTGCCAGAAGATCTCCTCGGCGCCCCAGAAACAGCCGAGCCCGAAGTACGCCACCTCGGTCCCCTCGGGTGCGGTCCCGTCCTCGGGGGAGGCGAGCAGCGGAGTCCCCAGGACCCGGTGCTTCGCGGGCAGGTCGAAGAGCGCCTGGTCGCGCCCGGTGAGCGTACGGTCCTCGGAGAGGAGCTGAGTTGGGCGACCGAACATGAGTGACCTCCAGAAGTCAGGGTTGCTATCAGTCTCCAACACAGTTCGATGCGCGAACGTTCCCGGATGGCCCGAGGGCCCGGTGGTATGGAACACAGCATCGGACGTAGGCTCGCTGTGTGAGCGAGCAGCAGCATCTCGGCAAGGCCGGTTTCGAGACCAAGGCGATCCACGCGGGCTATGAGCCCGACCCGACGACGGGTGCGGTGATCCCGCCGATCTACGCCACCACGACCTACAAGCAGGACGGCGTCGGCGGCCTGCGCAACGGCTATGAGTACAGCCGCTCTGCCAACCCGACCCGCACCGCGCTGGAAGGCGCTCTCGCCGCGGTCGAGGAGGGGGAGAAGGGCTTCGCCTTCGCCTCCGGTCTGGCCGCGGAGGACACCCTGATCCGCAGCCTGATGCGACCCGGTGACCACATGGTCATCCCCGACGACGCCTATGGCGGCACCCACCGGCTGATCGACAAGGTCGAGAGCCAGTGGGGGATCGCGCACACGTCCGCGCAGGTCGCCGACGTCGACGCGGTCGCGGCCGCGATCCAGCCGGGCAAGACCAAGCTGGTCTGGGTCGAGACGCCGACCAACCCGCTGCTCAACATCGCCGACATCTCCGCGCTGGCCGGCGTCGCCCACGAGGCAGGCGCGCTGCTGGTGGTCGACAACACCTTCGCCAGCCCCTACCTGCAGCAGCCGCTCACGCTCGGCGCCGACGCGGTGGTGCACTCCACGACGAAGTACGTCGGTGGCCACTCCGACGTGGTCGGCGGGGCCGTGGTGGTCCGTGACCACGGGATCGCCGAGAAGGTCGGCTACCTCCAGAACGCCGCCGGCGCGATCGCCGACCCCTTCGGCGCGTGGCTGACGCTGCGCGGCCTCAAGACCCTGGCCGTACGCATGGAGCGGCATTGCGACAACGCCGAGCGGGTCGCCGACTTCCTGACCTCGCACCCGAAGGTCGGCGAGGTCATCTACCCGGGCCTGGAGACTCACCCCGGCCACACGACCGCTCAGAAGCAGATGAAGCGGTTCGGTGGCATGGTCTCCTTCCGTGTGACCGACGGCGAGGCGGCCGCACTGGCGGTGTGCGAGCGCACCAAGATCTTCACGTTGGGCGAGTCGCTCGGCGGTGTCGAGAGCCTCATCGAGCACCCGGGCCGAATGACCCACGCGTCGGTCGCCGGCACCGACCTGGAGGTGCCGGCCGACCTGGTGCGGCTCTCCGTCGGGATCGAGTACGCCGAGGACCTGGTCGCCGACCTCGAGCAGGCCCTTGACCAGGGCTGACGCGCCCCAGACAGCGGTCTGCGTCGACTTCGGCTCCACCTGGACCAAGGCCCTTCATGTCGACCTCTCCTCCGGCGAGGTCCTCGGCAGCGCGAGCGCACCGACGTCGCTGCACGAGGTGATGGAGGCGTACGACGCCTGCCTGGCTGCACTCACCGAGACAGACTCCCGGGCGGTCGACGCCGAGATCCTGGCCTGTTCGTCCGCGGGCGGCGGGCTGCGGATCGCCGTCGTCGGCAACGAGGAGCTGGTGACCGCCGAGGCCGGGCGGCGCGTCGCGCTGTCCAGCGGCGGCAAGGTCGTCGCGGTGATCGCGACCGCAGGTCGTGAAAGCGGCAGTGACCTGGGGGCCACGCTCGACCTCACGACTCCCGACCTGGTGCTGCTGACCGGAGGCACCGACGGAGGCAACCGGGACGCGATCGTCTTCGCCGCACGCGAGCTGGCCGCCTCCGGTTGGCGTGGTCCGGTGGTCGTCGCAGGCAACCGCGACGCGACCCAGGAGATCGACGAGATCCTGGCCGAGATCCCACACGTGAACTGCGACAACGTCGTTCCCAAGATCGGCGTGCTGGCACCCGAGAGCGCCCGTGCCGCAGTCCGCGAGATGTTTCTCGAGCACGTGATCGGCGGCAAGAACCTCAGCGGCCGTGGCGACTTCCGGCGGATCGTCCAGGGCGCGACCCCCGATGTCGTGCTCCAGGGTGTCGAGACGCTGGCCGAGGTGCTCGGCGAGGACGTCGTCGTCGTGGACGTCGGCGGCGCCACCACCGACGTGCACAGCGTGGTCCGCCCGGACCCCGAGGCAGAGCACGTGCGCGAGGAGGTCGTCGCGGTCACTCCGGTGACCCGGACGGTCGAGGGCGACCTGGGCATGCGCTGGTCGGCCATCACGACCCTCGAGGCGGCGGACCACTCGGATCCGAGTCTCGCCGAGTCGGATCTCACCGGCGAGGTCGAGCATCGTCGCAACCACCCCGGCTGGCTGCCGCGCACCGAGCAGGACAAGGACATCGACGAGCTCCTGGCCAGGATCGCGATCACCACGGCCCTGCAGCGGCACGCGGGCCGCTCCCGCGTCGTCCTGTCGCCGAGCGGCAAGGTCATCGAGCGCACCGGCACGGACCTGCGTCGGGTCGGTGTGGTGATCGGCTCCGGCGGCGTACTCCGGCATGGGCGTCCGCGCATCGAGGAGCGGGTGATGCGCTGGTCAGCGCGGGGCGGGTGGCAACTTCCGGAGATGACCGGAGCGAGGCCGAGCGGCGAGCTTGCTCGTCCGCTTGCGCCGAGCGAGGGAGTACCCGCGCGAAGCGCGGACGCACCGCTGCGGGCGGTCGACAGCGACTACGTGCTCGCCGCGGTGGGCCTGCTCGCCAGGTCGCACCCCGCAGCTGCACGGCGCCTTGCGACCCATCTCACACCCTCCCGGTAGCCTCTGTCAGGTGACAGATCAGGGGGATGCACCCGGCGACGAGAAGTCGACCGCGAAGGACAGCTTCGGGCGGATGACCGGCGCGTTCAAGCGCAACCGTGAAACGCGCGACGCCCACCGCAAGGCGCGGCGGATGGCTCAGGACGAGGCCGACGCGCGCGAGTCGGCCGAGGTGGCCAAAGAGGCCGCCGCAGAGGCTCGTGAGTCGGCCGAGAACTTCGCGCTGCGCCTGGTCAACCAGTTCGAGCGCCTGCGCGAGGAACGCCAGGAGCAGCTGGCCGCGCCCGAGCCGGTGACGCCGCCCAAGGCGGTCAGCCGCACCGACGTCCCCTACGGTGTCGAGCTCTCCGCGCAGTGGGCCTGGCGGTTCCTGGTCATCGTCGCTGCCGGCTATCTCATCGTCCGGGCTCTCGGCTTCCTCAGCATCGTCGTCGTCCCGTTGGTCATCGCGCTGCTGATCGCCGCGCTCGTCTCCCCGGTGGTCATCGGCCTGGCCCGGATAGGCATGAAACGGAGCATCTCGGCGCTCTTCGTCGTCATCGGCGTGCTCGCAGGGGTCGTCGCCATGCTCAGCTTCGCCGGCACCCAGGTCGCCAACGGGTTCAGCGATCTGGCCGGGCAGACCGTCAAGGCGCTCGACGAGATCCGCGACTGGCTGATCAACGGTCCGTTCCACGCGAGCGAGACCCAGATCGACACCTGGCTCAACACGGTGCAGACCACCCTTGAGGACTGGGCGGCGGCGTACGCCGCCAACCCGTTCTCCCGCGTCAGCGAGGTCGGCGGGGTCGCCCTCGACGTCTTCGCCGGTCTCTTCATCGTGCTCTTCTCCACCTACTTCTTCTGTGCCGAGGGCGAGCGGATCTGGGGCTGGCTGGTCCGGCTCGCCCCGCGCGCCGCGCGCAGCCGGATGGACAGCTCCGGCCGGGTCGCATGGGCATCGCTGACCCAGTTCACCCGGGCCACGGTCATCGTGGCCGCGGTCGACGCCGTCGGCATCATGATCATCGCCGCAGCGCTGCAGGTGCCGTTCGTGGCGGCGATCGGTGTGCTGGTCTTCCTGAGCTCGTTCGTTCCGCTGATCGGCGCCACCGTCGCCGGCGCGGTTGCCGTCCTCGTCGCGCTCGTGTCTCAGGGCCCGGTGACCGCGCTGCTGATGCTCGGAGGCGTACTGCTCGTCCAGCAGCTCGAGGCCCACGGCCTGCAGCCGTTCCTGCTCGGTCGCTGGGTCCGGGTCCACCCGCTGGGCGTCATCCTCGCCGTCGCCACCGGCATCGTGCTCGGTGGGGTGGCCGGTGCGCTCGTGGCCGTGCCGCTGGTGGCCGCCCTCAACGCCGTGGTCAACCATCTGACAGCCGCGCCGGCCGCGGCCGCGGCGACGACAGGGCCACAACCGCCTCCGCCGCCGGTCAACGGCCCGACCTCCCCACCCCCTTCCAGCCCAGGAGCAGGCAGTGTCTGAGATGCATGGTCAGCCGTCCTACGACGACATCGTCGAGGCTCGCGAGCTGCTGCGTGACCACATCACCGAGACCCCTGTCCAGGGAGCCCGCTGGCTCACCGACCTGGTCGGTGACACCGTCATCCTCAAGTGCGAGAACCTGCAACGTACCGGCTCCTTCAAGGCCCGTGGAGCGTTCGTACGCATCGCCCGGCTCTCCGAGGAGCAGCGGAAGAACGGGGTGGTCGCCGCCAGCGCGGGCAACCACGCCCAGGGCGTCGCGCTGGCGGCGACGACCCTCGGGATCCCGTCCACCGTCTTCATGCCCGAGGGCGCGCCGATCCCGAAGGAGAAGGCCACGCGCGCGTACGGCGCGGAGGTGATCTTCGAGGGGCAGTACGTCGACCAGTGCCTCGAGGCCGCGATCGCCTTCGCCGAGCGCACCGGTGCCGTCATGATCCATCCCTTCGATCACCCCGACGTCGTCGCCGGCCAAGGCACGATCGGCCTCGAGATCCTCGAGCAGACGCCCGATGTGAAGACGGTCGTGATCCCGCTCGGCGGTGGCGGTCTGCTCGCCGGGGCTGCGCTCGCGATCAAGACGAAGCACCCCGACGTGAAGGTGATCGGCGTGCAGGCGGAGACGGCCGCCGCCTATCCGGTCTCGCTGCGCGAGGGCCGTCCGATCCGGCTCGACAAGATGCCGACGATGGCAGACGGCATCGCGGTCGGCCTTCCCGGGGAGACCAACTTCCCGATGATCCAGTCCTACGTCGACGAGATCCGCACGGTCTCGGAGGAGTCGATCTCCGGCGCGCTGCTGTCGCTCGTGGAGCGTGCCAAGCAGGTGGTCGAGCCCGCCGGCGCGGTCGGTGTGGCCGCCTTGATGGATGCGCCCGAGACCTTCGAGGGTCCTGTCGTGGTGGTGCTCTCCGGAGGCAACATCGACCCGCTGCTGCTCGGCAAGGTGATCCAGCACGGCATGACGCTGGCCGGTCGTTACCTGCCGGTCGCGGTGAAGATCCCCGACCAGCCGGGAGCCCTGGCCACGTTGCTCTCGGTGATCGGCGACACCGGCGCCAACGTCATGGAGGTCGTGCACTCGCGCACCACGCCCGGGCTGCGACTCGCCGAGGTGGGAGTGCAGCTCCAGCTCGAGAGCCGGGGCCAGACCCATGCCGAGCGGGTGCTCGAGCAACTGAGGAAGAAGGGTTATCCGGCGACGAGTCCGTGATGTGCCGGGGAACGGTCCTGGAATGAGCACCGTTTCGGTCGCGGACTGTTCCGAGGTGTGGTTGCCTTGTTAAACTGAAAGTTCTGACCATCTCCCGCAGGACGTTCGGCTGGGTGAAGTATGCCCACAGCAGGGAGACAAGGCGCCGGTGATCGAGATGACCGGCGCCCCTTACTTATATTCACTACCCATCAGGAGCAACCCATGACGCAGTCGACCGAGACCACCTCTGCCACGATCTGGCTGAGCAAGGGCGCGTTCGAGAAGCTGACCGCGGAGTTGGAATACCTGAAGGGTCCCCGGCGCCAGGAGATCCTCGCCGAGATCAGCTCTGCCCGTGACGAGGGTGACCTCAAGGAGAACGGCGGCTACCACGCCGCCCGCGAGGAGCAGGGCAAGCTCGAGGGCCTGATCCAGCAGCTCGAAGCGCTGCTGCGCAAGGCGGACACCACGGTTCCCGAGGACGACGGCGTCGTCTCGGTCGGCAAGCTGGTCACCTTCAAGTTCGAGGGCGATGACGACGACGAGGCCGAGACCCGCCTCATCGCCTCGATCGAGATGAAGGACTACGCAGGCGGCCTCGAGATCTCTTCGGCCGCCTCGCCGATCGGCGCCGCTCTCATCGGCGCGAGCGTCGGCGACACGGTCACCTACGAGGGTCCCCGCGGGCCGCTCAAGGTCGAGATCCTGAAGACCGAGGTCTTCACCGGGCAGTGATGCTCGTGCAGTGATACCCGGTTAACCGGGTATCACTGCACTTCTCTGGCGTTGCACTGCCAGAGAAGTGCAGGAAACACCTGAGAAGTACGGTCACTCGACCCTGCAGTCGCCCCACTCGACCCGGAGCGCGCGACGCTCGGTCGGGATGGTGATCGTCTGGCGTCCTTCGCCGGCGGTGAACTCGAGGCGGCCGACCTTCTCCTCCTGGTCGTCCTCGGCCTCGACGGAGCAGACCGGGGTCGCGTCCTTGTCGTGGAGGCGTACGACGAAGGTGACCTCGACCTCGTTCTCGCTGATCGCTTCCCACTTCTCCAGCCCGGAGGAGACCTCGGGGTGGAGGGCCGCCCACAGCGCCCAGCCGAACCAGCCGACGATCGCGACCACGGCGATGGCAAGCGTGACGATGAGTACGCCCGGGCGACGGCTCGGGCCCCGGCCGTAGCGGGCCGCGATGCGGGACTCTTCTGAACTCACGGGTTCGGGCTCCGCTTCAGCAGATGACGGCGTGCTCACGGGGTTCATGGTCCCATCCACCTGGTGACTACCGCACATCCGTCCCCGACTGCCTACCACCAAAGTTGTCCGCGGAGTGGGAGCGGGTAACCGAACCGTGAGACGGAGCGTGGTTAGGATTGAACCCATGCCAGATCTGCTCCAGCAGGCGTTCCGCCTGATGCACGTGCACGCGCACCCCGACGACGAGTCGAGCAAGGGCGCGGGGATCACCGCGAAGTATGTCGCCGAGGGCGTCGACGTACACGTCGCGACGTGTACGGGTGGAGAGCGAGGCGACATCCTCAACCCGAAGATGGAGCGCCCCGGCATCCTGGAGAACATCCACGAGATCCGCCGTGAGGAGATGCACCGCGCCCGCGACATCCTCGGCATCAAGCAGGACTGGCTCGGCTTCGTCGACTCGGGTTGGGTCGAGGAGTTCATGCTGGTCGAAGAGATGGACGCGAAGGACTGGTCGCTGCTCCCCGAGGGCTGCTTCGGCCGGGTGCCGCTCGAGGTGAGCACGCGCCGGCTCGTGGAGCTCATTCGCGCCTTCCGGCCGCACGTGGTGACGACGTACGACGAGAACGGCGGCTACCCGCACCCCGACCACATCCAGTGCCACCGGGTCTCCGTGGCGGCGTTCGCGGCCGCCGGGGACCCCGACCGGTTCCCGGACGCGGGGGAGCCGTGGCAGCCGCTGAAGCTCTACTACAGCCACACCTTCAACTACCCGCGCATGATCGCGCTGCACGAGGCGATCAAGCGTCACGGCCTCACCTCTCCGTACGAGGAGCGCCTCGAGACCTGGAAGCGTGACCCCAGCTGGGACGAGCGGGTGACGACGAAGGTCGAATGTGGTGAGTACTTCGGTGTCCGCGACCAGGCACTGCTCGCGCACGCCACTCAGATCGACCCCGACGGCCCCTGGTTCGCGGTGCCCCGGGAGATCGAGAAGGAGGCCTGGCCGACCGAGGACTTCGAGCTGGTGACCTCCTACGTACCGGTGCCCGAGGCCTCCAAGCGCGAGGAGACCGACCTGTTCGCCGGCCTCGAGCTGGCCACCGCCGACGACGAGGGCAAGGCCGCTGTCGGCCGTGAGATCAGCTTCGGCAAGGTCGTCACCGTCTGAGTCATTCTCAGGGTGAAGTGAGACAATGTAGGTATGTCCGGCCTCCCGATGACGCAGACCCTGCACACCTCCCAGCCCGTCCCCGAGCCCACTCCGCCGCAGGACGAGGACGTGGTGGCCGGCTGGACGGCCTTCGGCGTCTTCATCGCGCTGTGCGTCGCTGTCGCGGTGATCGCGTGGAGCATGCTGCGACAGTTCAAGAAGGTCGAGAAGGCCAGGGTCGAGGGTGTCTTCGGCGAGGAGGACCAGGCGGAGGCCATCGCCCAGCAGGAAGCCAAGGACGAGGTCAAGAAGCTGAAGCGCTAGCGGCGTCCTAGAGTGTCGGCGCGATCGACGGCAGCAGGTCCTGGAACGTACGTCCGTTGCCGATCTCGCCCAGCGCGGTCATCGTCCAGCCGCCCTCGGAGCGGCTGAGCTTGGCCATGATCTCGGCAGTGTGCGGCCCGGTCGTGCTCAGGTCGAAGCGGGCGATCTCGGTGCGAGTGTCCACCTCCACGACGCGACAGAACGCGTTCTGGATCTGGGCGAAGCTCTGCCCGGTGAAGGAGTTGATCGTGAACACGATCTGCGCGACCGTGGGCGGCACCCGATCGAGGTGGACGATGATCGACTCGTTGTCGCCGTCCCCGGTGCCGGTGCGGTTGTCGCCTGAGTGGATCACGGCACCCTCCCTCGACTTGAGCTGCCGGAACCAGGCTTGGTCGACGTGGGAACCAGAGGCGTCGTAGAGGATCGCGGAGGCGTCCATGTCGACGTGAGCGCCGCGGAACCCACCGAAGAGGCCCTGCCGGACCGCGTCCCATCCCAGCGCGATCCGCACCGGCGTCATGGTGCGGCCGTCAGCCGTGCTGAGCGAGACCGACTGTCCCTTGGCGAGCGAGACGGACAACTGATCCTCCGAGGGCTGGACCGACATGGGCCGGGAGCGGGCGGGACACCGACACCGACCACCCTAGTCAATCGTGACGGTCACCGGCCCGGTTCCGCTCGCCTCGACGAGGATCCGGTTGTGGTCGGCCTCGCCGACGACCCGGCCACCCTCGACGGCGATGTCCGGACCGGAGGGATAGTGGATCGGGCTGACGAAGATCTCGGTCGGCTCGTCGATGTCCGCGGACGGCTCGTAGGTGTAGCTGAACTCGCCGGTCTCGGGGTCGAAGGAGAGGTCGACGGGGGTGCCGGCCGTGGCCTGCGGGTAGGTGCGGACCAGCGTACGCAGCTTCTCGGTCTTCACCGTCGACAGATCCGCGTCGTCGGCGAACATCCCCTGGCGCCCGTCGGCGGTGGTCGGGTCGTCCCAGTGCTTGTACGCCCAGTGCATCCAGGAGGCGAAGTGGTCGTCGGCCGAGGCGGTGTCGATGGCGAGCAGCTCGGTGTTGTCTGTCGCGCCGAACTCCGACATCAGGCTGGTCGCGCCCATCGTCTCGGCCTGCTCGAGCGCCTTGCGGTGGTGGGTGTCGTCGTAGGCCTTGCAGCCACCGACCCCGATCGGGATGCCCTGGGAGTCGAGGTAGCCGAACGGGCAGTAGCTGTGCCAGGAGTAGCCGACCTGGTCGTCGTTGGCCGGGCCGAAGCGCGAGTTGGGGACCTGGTTGGCGAGCAGCTGCGACTCGTACCAGACGATTCCGTCGGGATCGGCCCGGCGGATCGCCGCAGTGGCCTTCTCGTACGCGGGCTGGAACTCGTCGCGATATGACTTCGCGCACCCGGTGATCGGGCAGGAGAGCCACTCCCGGCCCGCCCAGGGCTCGTTGATGAGGTCGTAGCCCATCGAGTACGGCTGGTCGCCCCACCGCTCCGCGACCGCGGCCCAAGCCGCTGCCCAGCCGTCCTGGACCCCAGACTTGTTGGCCCAGAAGTTGTCGTAGACGGTCGCCAGCTCGGGCGTGATGTAGGTCGCGGGGAAGGACAGCTTGATCGGCGGGTGCAGGTTGTAGGGCGCCGGCCGCTCGGCCGCCCAGTCGGGCACGCCCTCGCCGCCGTAGGTCTCGTGCCACATGTCCTGGTGGAAGTCGTACTGCATCCAGATGCCCTTGTCGGCGAGCAGGTCGATCACCCGCTGCCAGTCGTCGAGGTAGTCCTCGTCGACCTCGCCGGGGGCGTCCGGAGTCACGCCCGCCCACAGGGTGCCGATCCGGGCACCGTTGAACCCGTGCTCGGCCAGCCATTCCGCGTCGGCCGCGGTGAAGCCCTCGGCCGAGTCGGGCGGGACGTACGGATCATGCTTCCAGACCAGGTTCTGCCCGTGCACGAGCACGATCCGGCCGTGCTGATCGACCAACCAGCGACCCTCGCGGGACAGCTGTGGCGTCTCCTTCGCCGGGCCGGCACCCGCCGGTCCGACCGGAGCCAGGAGCGTGGCCCCGAACGCGAGCACAGCCGCCGCGGCGGCAAGGATTCCGAGGCTTCCCGAGCGACGAGGCATGTGCGGAACCTAGTCCTCCCATCCCGACGCCGACAAGAACGTGTTCCTATTCTGGACGTCGAGGCCGCCTGGACCCGAGGGGCAGTGGACAGGGATGGCCTACCTGCGGTTGAGTCAGAACCGGAACTTTGGGGGAGAATGTCACCTGTGAGAGACGAAGTGAGCGGCTGGTCGGGCACCTGGGTGGCCGAACGCCTGGGTGTGCGTCTACGGACGACTGACGCGCCGAGCGGGATGATGCTCACGGATCTGGTCGGTCTGGCGGTGCGGCGCAACCCGCGTCGCGCACAGCTCCTCGTCTCCTCCGTCCTCGGCAAGCATCTCCCGACCGACCCACGGGTGGTGACCGACGCCGCGCTGCGCTTGGGGGCCAAGGCCCGCGCGGCGGTCACGGGCGATGCGGTGGTCCTCGGCTATGCCGAGACGGCGACCGCGCTCGGACACCTCGTCGCCGACGCGCTCGGTGCGCCCTACCTGCACTCCACCCGCCGGGTCGTCGACGGCCTCGAGTCCGCGGCCGACTTCTACGAGGAGCACTCGCACGCGACCGCCCACCGGCTGCTTCCCACAGACCCCGCCTTCCTCGCCCGCGGGGAGACTCTCGTGCTGGTCGACGACGAGGTAATCACCGGCAAGACGATCGTCAACACGATCCGGGCGCTGCACAAGAAGTTCCCGCACAAGCACTACGTCGTGGCCGCTCTCGTCGACCTGCGCTCGGAGGCCGACCGGGGCCGGATGGAGCGCTCGGTCAAGCGGCTGCGCGCGACTCTGGACGTCGTCTCCCTCGCGAGCGGTGAGATCGAGCTGCCCGAGGACCTCGCCGACAACGGCAACCGGCTCATCGACACCGTCGAGAACCTCCGCCAGCTGGCCGGTGTCGAGCCGATCCGCGGTCAGCGCGGCGAGGTGGTTCAGGTCGTCGCCACCTGGCCGCGAGCCGTCCCGGAGGGCGGCCGCCACGGCTTCGTGCCCGGCGCTGCGGGCTCCTACGAGTCGGCCGTCACGGTGACCGCCGCCGCGATCGCCGGTCGGATCCCGGACGGTCCGGTGCACATCCTCGGCACCGAGGAGCTGATGTACGCACCTCTGCGGATCGCCTCCGCGCTGGCTGACCGGCGCGCGGCCGAGGGCCGGCGCCACGAGATCACCTACTCGACGACGACGCGCTCGCCGGTGCTCGCCGTCGAAGACCCGGGCTACGCGATCCGCACCGCGATCACCTTTCCGTCTCACGACGCGCCCGCTGACGGCGACGGCCCGCGCTTCGCCTACAACCTGCGTGAGGGCGCGTACGAGGCGATCGTCCTGGTCGTCGACGAGCCGGCCGACACCACTGCGCTCCACGAGGAGGGCGGCCTGGTCGACCAGCTCGCCCGGCTCGCGCCGCGGGTCGTGGTCGTGACCGTCCCGGCGTTCACCCCGGAGCCACGACACGACCAGCCGGCCCGCCAGCTGCCCGCGCCGCTCCACGGCCCTGCGTTCGGCTCCTACGAGCGCGACGACGTCGCCTGGCTGGTCAAGGATCTTCCGGCGGAGACATCCGCCGAGACTCCGGAGGACGAAGAGGCACAGGCACACCGGGAGCTCTTCGACGAAGCCCTGACGGCGTCGGCCCAGCGGGTGGCGTACGCGATCGGCCTGGTCACCGAGCAGGTGCTGGCCCGACGTGGGCAGGACGCGGTGCTGGTCTCCCTGATGCGTGCCGGCACCCCGATCGGGGTGCTGATGCGGCGCTGGGCGCAGCGCGTGCACGGGCTCGACCTGCCCCACTACGCGGTCTCGATGATCCGCGGGCGTGGCATCGACCAGACCGCGCTCGCCTATCTGGCTGCGCACCACGACCCCGCTCGGGTGATGTTCGTGGGCGGGTGGACCGGCACGGGTGCGATCGCCCGGGAGCTGGCGGGCTCGGTCGAGAAGTCCAACGCGACGCTCGACGCCCATCTGGCCTCGCCGTTCTCCCCGGAGCTCGCTGTGCTCGCCGACCCGGGCCGGAGCGTGGCGGTCTACGGCACTCGGGAGGACTACCTGATCCCATCGGCGTGCCTCGGCTCGACCGTCACTGGCCTCGTCTCGCGTGCCGTCATCGACGACGATCGGGTCGGTCCCAACGACTTCCACGGCGCTGCGTTCCGTGCCGACCTGGCTCCGGCCGATGTGTCGAAGAGGTTCGTCGACACGGTCGCGGCCCGGTTCCCGATCGTGCGCACCAAGGTGATGCTCGACCTCGGGGCCCACCTCGGCGGTGACCACAAGCCCACCTGGGTGGGCTGGGACGCGGTCGAGGACGCCGCCGAGAAGTTCGGCGACGGTGATGTCAGCCTGGTGGAGGCCGGCGTCGACGACACCGTCCGGTTGCTGCTGCACGGCGAGCCGGCGACGATCCTGGTCGACCCGGCGCGCGACGCCGACCTGGGTGCCGTCAAGAAGCTCGCCGAGGCGCGTGAGGTGCCGCTGGAGCGGGTCACCGACTTGCCCTATGCCTGCATCGGCCTCCGACGTCCCTGATGCCGGTGCGCCCGCCACAGGACCTGGTCGTCGTCGGGAGCATCAACGTCGACCTGACCGCGGACGTCGAGCGACTGCCGGGAGCCGGGGAGACCGTCGGCGGCGGCCGGCTGCGCCGTGACGTCGGCGGGAAGGGCGCCAACCAGGCGGTCGCGGCGAGCCGGCTGGGCGCGCGGGTGCGGATGGTCGGCGCCGTCGGCTCCGACGCCGACGGTGCCTGGGCGGTCGAGACGGCCCGGTCCGCCGGGGTCGATGTGGAAGGCGTACGCACCGTCGACGCCCCGACCGGCACGGCGCTGATCGCCGTCGACGCGGCGGGGGAGAACCAGATCGTGGTGTGTAGCGGAGCCAACGCGCTGGTCGAGCCGGAAGGTTTCGTGGTGGCGGCGGGCGATGCCGTGCTCATGCAGCTCGAGCTCCCCCTGGACGTCGTCCGGGCCGTGGCCGCGCGGGCGCCCGGGTTCGTCGTGGTCAACGCGGCGCCCGCGCGGCCGCTGCCGGCGGATCTCGTCGAGCGGGCGGACCTGTTCATCGTCAACGAGACCGAGTACGCCGCGATGCCCGAGCTGGGCGAGGCCAAGCGGGTCGCGGTGACCTACGGAGCCTCGGGTGCGGCCATGATCGCCGAAGGTGCCGAGGCCGCCCGGGTGCCGGCCGTGTCCACGGAGGCGATCAGCACCGTCGGTGCCGGCGACGCGTTCTCCGCCGCGCTCACCCTCGCGATCCTGGCCGGCATGCCGGACGACGAGGCGCTGCGTACGGCATGCGCGGTCGGCGCGGCGGTCGTCGCACATCCCGGTGCCCAGCCGCCGTTGGATCGGTTGGAGATGTACCGGGGCACTCGCTAGCCGAGCTGCTTGCGGAAGAAGTGGGTGGCGTGGGGGTTGTCGTTGTAGCGATCGATGCGCTCGTAGCCGGCCCGCTCGTACATCCCGATCGCTTCGCTGAGGACGTCGCGGGTGTCGAGGCGTACGACTCGGTGGCCGAGCCTGAGCGCCTCGGCCTCGAGGTGGCGCAGCAGGCGTGAGCCGAGGCCGGCGCCGCGCCAGGCCGGATCGACCCACATCCGCTTGATCTCGCCGGTGCCGTCGAACTCCCGCACTCCGCCCGAGGCGACCGGTGCACCGTCGCTGGCGGCGATGAAGAACGCGCCGTGCGGAGCCCGTAGGGACGGGTCGTCGCCGAAGCCCTCGTCGCCGACGGTGAACCCGAAGCGGTCGCCGATCTCGGCGAAGTAGTGGCCCATGGCCATCTGGGCGATCGGGTCGCGGGGATCGACCTGCTCGATGGTGATCGTGGCGGCGCGCACCAACAGGTCGGCTGTCGCCAGAGCATCGTTGAGGCGGTCGCGCTGCCGCTGCGTCAGCGGATCGAGCAGCAGATGGGCACGCTCCTCGGAGCGGCGCTCGAGGTCGTCCCACTGCTTGAGGCCGTCCTCGGTGAGCGCTACGAGCCTGCGCCGGCCGTCGGCCGGGTCGCGGTCCATCGCGACGTACCCCTTGCTCTCCAGCGTTCGCAGCATCCGGCTGACGTAGCCGGAGTCGAGGCCGCCGAGCCTGGTCCGGAGGTCCTGAACGGTCATGGCCGAAGCGGAGCCCGAGGCGGTTGGCGGAGCGCCGAGACCGATCTCGTAGAGGATGCGGGCGGTGCCATAGGGGAGACCGCTGCCGAGGAACGAGTCCTCGAGGGCTCCCACCCGACGGACGTAGCTCATGTTGAACTTGCGCATCACCGAGGTGTCCACTGTCATATACCTGACTTTAGTCAGATACTTCCGAGAATCCAAGAATGGATCACCTACACAAATGGCGAACGGCCCATCCTCTCGGACGGGCCGTTCGTTTTGGGGTGAGTAACGGGACTTGAACCCGCGACATCCGCCACCACAAGGCGGCGCTCTACCAGCTGAGCTATACCCACCATCGACCCGGACAGCGCATGTCCGAGCCAGCAAGAATCATAGAGGATCAGGCAGGATCTGTGGAATCGGGGGTCGCCTTGGGATCGACGATCCCGGTGATCGAGGCGCCGTGCCGGGCGGCGATCGCCTTGGCAGTTTCCGAGTCGGGCCCGGGCATCGGCACGAAGACTGCCTCGCGGTAGTAGCGAAGCTCCTCGATCGACTCCTGGATGTCGGCCAGGGCGCGGTGGTTGCCGCGCTTGGGGGGAGCGGAGAAGTAGGCTCGCGGGAACCACCGTCGCGACAGCTCCTTGATCGAGGAGACATCGACGTTGCGGTAGTGCAGGAACCCCTCCAGCTCGGGCATGTCCCGGGCCAGGAAGTTGCGGTCGGTTGCCACCGTGTTGCCGCCCAAGGGCGGACGGGAGTCCTTGCCGCAATGTTCCCAGATGTACGCCAGGACCTGCTCCTCGGCCTCGCGCATCGGGACGCCGTTCTCCAGCTCGACCAGCAGGCCGGACTTGGTGTGCATGTCGCGTACGAAGTCGTCCATCTGCTCCAGCGCCTCGGCCGGGGGCTTGATGATGATGTCGACCCCGTCGCCGAGCACGTTGAGATCGAAGTCGGTGACGAGGGCCGCCACCTCGATGAGTGCGTCGTTCTCGAGGGACAGCCCGGTCATCTCGCAGTCGATCCAGACCAGACGTTCGTTCAGTGAAGCCACCGGAGCACCATAACGCCGCTGGTCAACGGCTTATAGAGAGGGTAGGAGACGATGTGATAACGGTTCCCATGGCGTGGTTTCAGCCTGCGTTCAGGAGACGGACATATGTTGGCTCCATGAGCACGGATTCCGCCAGCAGCCCCTCACGCAAAGATAAGCGTGAGGCACGCGCTGCCAAGGCCGCCGCGGAGCTGGAGGCTCTGCGCAAGAAGCAGGCCCGCAAGTCGATCCTCACCGTCGCGGGGGTCGTCGCCGCGATAGCGGTGATCATCGGTGGCCTGGTCTGGTTCAGCCTGAACCGGTCCGAGGACGGCAAGGTCACCGCAGTGGAAGCCGGCAGCAGCGAGCACGGCCTGGTCATCGGTCCCGACGACGCGCCCCACAAGGTCGTCATCTACGAGGACTTCCTGTGCCCCTACTGCGGTGAGTTCGAGGCTGCGACCCGCGAGGATCTCGCCGAGCTTGCCGCCGACGGCAAGGTCCAGGTCGACTACCGCCCGTTCGTGCTCCTCGACCAGATCGGCCCCTACTCCGAGCTCGCCACCTCCGCCTTCGCGGTCGTCCAGCAGGAGGCCGGCGACGAGGTCGCCAAGGAGTTCCACGACCTGCTCTTCGAGAACCAGCCCAGCGAGTCCGGCCCGTTCCCCGAGGCTGCTGATCTCGTCGATCTGGCCGTCGAGGCCGGTGCTGAGGAGTCGGCCGTCAAGGACGGTATCGAGGAC
The DNA here is from genome assembly GCF_013408335.1 of Nocardioides panzhihuensis. Taxonomy (NCBI): domain Bacteria; kingdom Bacillati; phylum Actinomycetota; class Actinomycetes; order Propionibacteriales; family Nocardioidaceae; genus Nocardioides; species Nocardioides panzhihuensis. The sequence goes on from NZ_JACBZR010000001.1 coordinate 502,252, forward strand.
CTCGCGGGCAAGGACTGGGCCGAGGCTGCCACCAAGGCTGCTGCTGAAGGCGGGGTCCAGGGGACTCCGACCGTTCTGCTCGATGGCAAGCAGTTCCAGGAGGGCAACACCGTTCAGGAGTACGCTGACGCGCTGATCGAGAAGGTCTCCTGAGCCTCCGGCGGTCGAGCTTGTCGAGGGCCTGTTTGCCGCTGGTCGAGCCCGTCGAGAACCCAGCCCCGCTGGTCGAGCCGCCGGAACCGCTAGGCGGAGGCGTGTCGAGACCAACACGGTTCGCGTCGGGGAAACCTCGCTAGGCGACTGTTTCTTCGTTTCAGGGTTCGCCGCCGACCCTTCCTCGAGTGTTTCTCGATCATGCGCCGCGTCAAGGACGCCCTTCGGGCGCCGGCTTCGCCGGCCGCTTCGCGGTCCTTGACTCGGCACCTGATCGAGAAAGATTTCGCCATTATCGGGGCGGCGGCGAGGGTGTGGCGCGGGGTTCAGGTTGCTTGTTCGTTGACTGTGTAAATCGGGTCTGACCAGCAAAAACAGGTAGCCACGAACGGATCTTTCACATATAATGAGGCGTATGAACGAGACCGTCGACCAGCTCCTTGCCGGGCCGCCTGCGGGTGCGTCCGAGGGTGAGCTGGTCGACTGGATCAGTCGTCTCGAAGAAGTGAAGTGCATCGCCGAAGCCGTTCAGGCAGAAGCAGCGGTACGCCTCGAGGAAGCCACCCGGGCACGGCAGGCCGAGGCCGGGGTCCCTTTCCGCAAGCTTGGCGAAGGCGTCGCCTCCCAAGTCGCCTTGGCGCGGCGGGTCTCACCCGCCAAGGGTGCCAAGCTACTGGGACTGGCGAAGATCCTCGTTGCGGAGATGCCGCACACCTTCGCTCTGATGAAGGCCGGGCTGTTCTCGCAGTGGCAGGCCACCATCCTCGCCCGCGAGACCGCCTGCCTCTCGATGGAGAATCGGCGGGTCGTCGACTACCGGCTCTGCGCCCTCGACCCAGACGGCGAACTGCCTGCAGCCGTGACGATGGGACTGCGGCAACTGGAGAACGCCGCCAAGAAACTTGCCATCACCCTCGACCAAGAATCCGTCGTCGCTCGAGCCGCGAACGCAGAGAAGGACCGTCGAGTCAGCGTCCGGCCGGCTCCGGACACGATGACCTGGCTCGGCGCGCTGCTGCCGGTCAAGGACGGCGTCGCCGTCTACGCGGCACTGGACCAGGCAGTCAAGGCCGCGCAGGCGGCCGGTGATGAGCGGACGACGGGTCAGGTCATGGCCGACACCCTGGTCGACCGCGTCACCGGCCGCACCACCGACGGCAGCGCCAAGCCTCGGGTCGAGGTCAAAATCGTGATGACCGCCGACGCCCTCACCAACGACAGCGACCAGCCGGCCATGGTCGAGGGCTACGGTCCCGTCCCCGCGACCTGGGCGCGTGAAGCGCTCGCCGACGCCGAGGTCTTCGTCCGCAGGTTGTTCACCGACCCGGCCGGGAACCTGGTCGCGATGGAGTCCCGCTCCCGCAAAGCACCCGACGGCCTGACCGAGTTCATCACCACCCGCGACGGCGGGATCTGCCGCACCAACGGCTGCGACGCCCCGATCCGCAACGTCGACCACGCCCAGCGTCACGCAGACGGCGGCAAGACCAGCGCCGAAAATCTTCAGGGCTTGTGCGAGCGCTGCAATCAGGCGAAAGAAGCCCTCGGCTGGCAAGCCAGACCAGGGCCTGACGGCAGCATCATCACCGTCACACCCACCGGGCACATCTACACCAGCCCGCCACCCGACACCTGGCGACCAGACCCACCACCCTTGTCCCGGGCAGAGTTCATGCTGCGCGGCGTACTCCTCGACTATCCGCGCGCGGCCTAAGCATGTTGCATGGCGCCCCGCTCTGGCTCCTGATCAGGGATAGCGTGGGCGGCATGACCGAGATCCAGATCGTCGAGCAGTTCCTTGCCGCCCTCGAGACCGGGAACGTCGACGCGGCATTGATGTTGTGCGCTGACGACGTCACCTATCAGAACGTGCCGCTTCCGCCGGCGCGTGGCCTCTCGGAGGTTGGGCGCCAGCTTCGGATCATGGGGAAGTACACGACCGACTTCGAGGTCAGGATGATCAACATCGCGGCCAACGGTCCGGTGGTGCTCACCGAGCGCATCGACGTGCTCAGTCGCGGATCGGTCTCCGCGGAGTTCTGGGTGTGCGGCACCTTCGAGGTGCGCGACGGGCAGATCGTGCTCTGGCGCGACTACTTCGACTGGACGACCTTCATCGCTGCGGGCGTCAAGGGCGTCGGCAGGGCGGCGTTCGGGGCGATCCGGAAGGCCGTCGGCCGCTGACCTTGTGCGCAACGCACGAGACACATCGTGCGCTGTTCTTGTGACGCCAGTCACAACGAGCCCTACTCTCGGGGACATGCCCCGTGCGTCAGCCGCTCTCCTCGCCCTGCTCCTGACCGCCTCCGCTCTGGTCGCCTCGACCGGGCCGGCGCTCGCCGACCGGAAACCACCCGGTGACCAGCCGCTGCCCGGCTACACGATCAGCAACCCGCCGGTGGCGCCGATCGCGGTCGGCGGGCAGCCGACGACGGTGCGCCAAGGGGTGCACGCGCACGCGGCGTACGTCTTGGAGGTGCCGAAGAACTGGAACGGCGAGCTGGTGATGTGGGCCCACGGCTACCGCGGGCTCGGCTACACCTTGACGCCCGAGACCCCCGGGTTCGGGCTGCGGCGTACGTTCCTCGAGCAGGGCTACGCCTGGGCGGCGTCGAGCTACTCGACCAACGGCTACGACGCGGGGTCGGGGGTGCGCTCGACGCAGGACCTGGCGGCGTACGCCTCTTCCGACCTTCTGTCGCGCCGGGCGAGCCGCACCTATGTGACCGGGGTGTCGATGGGTGGGCACGTGGTCGGGCGCTCGCTGGAGCAGTACCCGGGCTTCTACGACGGCGCCCTACCGATGTGCGGGCAGCTGGGTGACGTGGAGCTGTTCGACTTCTTCGTCGACTACAACCTGGGAGCGCAGGCGCTGGCCGGGCACGACGCCTACCCCTACACCAAGGACTACCAGAGCGTCGACGTCCCGATCATCAAGGAGCGGCTCGGGCTCGGCGGCACGCTGACGGCGGAGGGCGAGCAGCTGCGCGCGATGACGATCGAGCGCACCGGCGGCCCGCGGCCGGGCGCGGAGGCGGCCTTCCGGCAGTGGAAGGACTACCTCTTCAGCCTGCCGTCGGTCGACGACGGCGGCACGCTGGGCTTCAACATCGGCCGGGTCGCGACCAACCGGAACACCGTCTACACGCCGAGCTCGCCGGTCGACCTCAACACCGAGATCGAGCGGATCGACCCCATCGACCGCGCCGGACGCAAGAGCCACCGGCTCAACGCCCCGGCCGTCATCTCCGGCCGTCCGACCGCGCCGGTGGTGAGCCTGCACAACCTCGGCGACATGTTCGTGCCGTTCTCTCTCGAGCAGATCTACGCGCGTGAGGTGGCCCGCCACCACCGCAGCGGTCTGGTCGTGCAGCGGGCGATCCGCTCTGCCGGGCACTGCGAGTTCAGCCCGGCGGAGGCTGCCGCCGCCTGGGGCGACCTGGTCGACTGGGTCGAGAACGGCGACCGCCCGGCCGGCGACGACGTCCTCGACCGGGCCGCCGTCGCCGCACCCGACTACGGGTGTGCGTTCACCGACTCCGCCGCGTACGGGACGGGCTCGCGGGGCCTCTACGCGCGCTGCCCCTGACGGAGATCAGTGGATGACGTCGTAGACGAGCTTGGTGATGCCGTTCGCGTAGGTCTCCGACTGGAGCAGCTTCAGCATCTGCTTGTCCTTGTCGGTCTCGCTCCACATCCGCTTGCCGGCGCCGAGGACGACCGGGAAGACGAGCAGGTGGTAGCGGTCGATCAGGCCGGCGTCGGAGAGATTGCGGGCGAGCTCGGCGCTGCCCGCGATCAGGATCGGGCCGCCTTCGCCCTGCTTGAGCTGCTCGACCTCGTCCAGCGACCTCAGGATGACCTGCGGGCCCCAGTCGTCGACCAGGCCGTCGTCGCCGAGCGATGTCGAGACGACGTACTTCGGGATCTTCTTGATGACCGTGAAGTCCTCGATGTCGGGCCAGATCGGCCCGAAGGCCTCGTAGCTGCGCCGGCCGAACATCATCGCGCCGGCCTCCTCCATCTCGGTGCCCTTGATCTCGTAGGCCTCGGGCAGGAACTCGAGGTCCTGGAAGGTCCAGCCGCCGCTGCGGTGCTGTTCGGAGCCGGAGCCGCCGCCGGGGGAGTCGATGACGCCGTCGAGGGACACGAACGCGGAGTAGATGAGTGTGCGCATGCTCTGATCCTCCCGTGCCGGGTCCGCAGCACGCCAGCGGTTTCGGGGACTACCGTGAACGCCATGACGGCTCGACGACGTGCTCAGGAGTTCTGCGAGGCGTACGGCCTCTCGATGCCCATCCTTCAGGCGCCGATGGCGGGCGCCTGCCCGCCCGGGGCGGCCGCTGCAGTCGCCGACGCGGGTGGCATGGGCGCTGCGGGCGTGGTGCTCGACGTGCCGGAGCGGATCTCGCGGTGGGCAGCAGAGTTCCGGTCGATGTCGGCGGGGCCGTTCCAGCTGAACATCTGGATCCCCGACCCTGTGGTCGACGATCCGGCCGGGATCTCGGCCGCGGAGGAGTTCCTGGGCGGGTTCGGTACGCCCTCGCCCGAGCAGCCTCCCGCGCCCTCTTTCGAGGAGCAGTGCGAGGCGATGCTCGCCGCCCGTCCGCGCGTCGTCTCCTCGATCATGGGGCTCTTCTCGCCGGACTACGTCGAGCGCCTGCGCGCGGCCGGGATCGCCTGGTTCGCGTGCGCCACCACCCTGGCCGAGGCGAGTGCCGCCGAGGCGGCCGGTGCCGACGCCATCGTGGCCCAGGGGCTCGAGGCCGGCGGGCACCGAGGGGTCTTCGAGGCGGAGACGGCCGAGTGTACGGCGGTCGGACTGTTCGCGCTGCTGCCGCACATCGTCGACGGGGTGGACGTGCCCGTCGTCGCCACCGGCGGGATCGCCGACGGGCGTGCCGTCGCCGCGGCGCTTACGCTCGGCGCGAGCGCCGTGCAGGTCGGGACTGCGCTGCTGCGCTCGCCGGAGACCGGGATCGCTGACGCTTGGGCGGCCTCGCTGGACGGGCTCGAGCCGGAGGACACGGTCGCCACCCGGGCCTACTCCGGCCGCCTCGGTCGCGCCGCCCCGACTCCCTACGTACGCTCCTGGGAGGCCCCGGACGCACCGTCGCCCGCGCTCTATCCGCACCAGCGTGCCCTGCTCGCCAGATGGCGGAAGGGGACGCTCGACCCCGGCGCCGAGGTGCCTCTGGACCGCGTCAACCACTGGGCCGGCCAGGCCGCCGCGCGTGCCGTCGCGGAGCCGGCGGCGGACGTCGTGACCCGGATGTGGAGCGAGGCCCGTACGCATCTCCCGGACGTCGTCTAGGGCGGCGGTGTAGAACGGAGAGCATGAGCGCACCCTGGTTCCAGCGACTGCTCGCGGACGGCTTCGGCCGGACCGCGGAGGCCCTGCCCGCGATCGTCGACGGGCTCCCAGTCGACGACCTGCTGTGGCGTCCGTACGCCGGGGCGAACTCGATCGCCTGGACCCTGTGGCACACCGCCCGGATGGAGGACGCCCAGATCGCGCCGATCGCCGGCACCGACGAGGTGTGGCAGCGCGAGGGCTGGGTGGAGCGGTTCGGGCTGCCCTATGCGCCCGGCGCGATGGGATACGGACAGAGCGCCGAGGAGGTCGCGGCCTTCCGGCTGGAGGACCCGACGCTGCTGACCGGCTACTACCAGGCCGTCCACACGGCCACGATCGAGCTGGTCGACAGCCTGAGCGAGGACGACCTCGCCCGCGTCGTCGACGAGAGCTGGGATCCGCCGGTGACCGTGGCGGTGAGGCTGGTCAGCATCGTCGACGACGCCGCCCAGCACATCGGCCAGGCGGCGTACGTCAAGGGTTTGCTGGGTCTGCGCTGAGTCAGAACCAGGGTCAGAGCACGGCGGCGATGGCCTCGTCGACCGCGCCTTCGCCGGAGACCAGCTCCCACTGCTTGCCGACGGTGGCCTCGTCGTCGATCACGGCCGCGATGACGGCGGCCACGTCGGCACGCGGGATGGTGCCGCGGTCGAGCTTCTCGGCCAGCTTCACCCTCCCGGTCGCCGGCTCGTCGGTGAGGCCGCCGGGCCGCAGGATCGTCCAGTCGAGGTCGCTGTCGCGCAGGGCGACGTCGGCGTCGCGCTTGGCCTCGACGTAGGCCTTCCACACCTCTCCGGCATCGGCCGGCACCGGTTCGTCGACGCTGATCGCCGAGACCTGCACGAAGCGCCGGATGCCGGCCGCCTTCGCGCCCGCGATCGACTTGGTCGAGCCTTCCAGGTCGACGGTGCGCTTGCGCTCGATGTTGCCGTCGGGGCCGCCGCCAGCGGCGAAGACCACGGCGTCGCAGCCGGCGAACGCGGCAGCGAACCCATCGGCGTCCTGGTTCTCGATGTCGAGCAGGCCGACCTCGGCCCCGAGCGCCTCGAGCTCGGCTCGGTAGTCCTCGGTGCGTACGAGCGCGACCGGGGTGTGGTCCGCGGAGACGAGGATCGGATGAAGGTGAAGGGCGACCTTGCCGTGGCCGCCGACGATGGCGATACGCATGCTCCCAGACTAGGCACATCCACAACTGACAATTGTCACCGTCGGGTCCGGACAATCAGATCTGACGCGGGAGGGCCTCGCGGCGAGAGTCTGGAGACATCACCCATGGTGGGTGGTGGAGACGGAGAACTGACATGACGACCATGACGAACGAGACGGCCCAGCGAAGCCAGGTCAGCTGGGGGCGGATCGTGACGGTGGCAGCGGTCGCGGCCTCGGCGGCGACAGCCGTCTGGCTGCTGTTCACCCAGGTCGGTGGGGTGGACCTGGAGGCGAAGTCGGGGACCGGCACGCAGCAGATCGGGATCGGGCCGGTGATCGTCAGCAGCCTGGTGGTCGCGATGCTCGGCGGGGCGCTGTTGTGGTGGTGGCAGCGCCGCTCCGAGCGGGCGACCAGGCGGTGGACGATGCTCGCGGTGGGGATCGCGGTGATCTCCCTGATCACGCCGACCGGCGCGCTCACGGTGGCTGCCGGGCTGGGGCTCGTGAGCCTGCACGTCGTCGTGGCCGTTGTGGTCATCGTCGGACTGCGACGCGGGTAGGCTCGCGAGCGTGTCCGGCCTGAGGTGCAACCTCCAGACGACCGGAGCGAGGTCGACCGGCGAGCTTGCTCGTCCGGTCGCACCGAGCGAGGGAGTGACCGCGCGAAGCGCGGCGCGCTACGGCGTCGTGCTGGTGTGGTTCCCGGTGCTGCTGCTCTTCCCGTTGCTCAACCTCTCCGGGGACACGTTGGCGGCTGTCGGTCAGGTGGCCCTCGTGGTGGGCATCGCCGCGGTGGCGGTCGCCACCGTCCTGGCCACCGTTCTGGCGACCGGCCTCACCGGTCCGGCGCCCCGGCCGACGCGATCGATGGTCGTCCACATGGTCGCTCTCGTCGCTCTGATCGTGTTGGCCGCGATGCAGGGTGAGGGCTGGCAGACCGTCTGGGGCGTGCTGGCCATCGTCACTCCGGCGGTCCTGCGCGGCTGGCGCCTTGCCCTGGCCATCGGCCTCGCCACCGTCGGGGTCGCGGTGTCGATCGCGCTCATCGAGGGCATCGGTGACACCTACCTGCTCACCGTCGGCGGCACCCTCCTCAGCGGGATGACGACCACCGCGTTCCTACGTCTTCTCGAGGCCGTCGAGCAGCTCCGCCGCACCCGGGAGGAGCTGGCCCGGGCCGCCGTGGCAGAGGAGCGTGCCCGGATGTCACGAGATCTCCATGACCTGCTCGGCCACACGCTGAGCGTGATGGTCGTCAAGGCCGAGGCCGTACGCCGCCTGGCGGCTCGAGACCCGGAGGCCGCCGCCGTGCACGCCGCCGACATCGAGGACGTCGGGCGTGCCGCCCTGGCAGACGTGCGGGCCGCCGTCGACCAGATGAAGACGCTCTCCTTGACCGAGGAGCTCGACGGCGCGCGTCGTGCGCTCGACGCCGCCGGGATCCGCACATCGGTGATCCCCGCCCCGCCCGACATGCCCGACATCACCGGTCAGGCGCTCGCCTGGGTCGTGCGTGAGGGCGCCACGAACGTACTCCGTCACTCCGGGGCGTCCAGCTGCCGCTTCGAGCTCACCGAGGATGCTGGCGGGTTCCGTCTCGCGGTGGTCGACGACGGGGTCGGTGGCCTGACGGGCACGGCCGGCCCGGGGGAGAGGTCCGGCGGGCTCGAGGGTCTGAGACAGCGGCTGCGCTTGGTCGACGGTCGCCTCGACGTACGTCCTGGGGAGGACGGTTTCCGCCTCGAGGCACGGGTGCCGGCATCGTGATCCGCATCCTGCTCGCCGAGGACCAGGCAATGATGCGCGGCGCGCTCGCCGTCCTGCTCGGGCTCGAGGACGACATCGAGGTGGTCGCCCAGGTCGGCACCGGCACCGAGATCGTGCCGACGGCGCTCGAGGTACGCCCCGACGTGGCCCTGCTCGACATCGAGCTGCCCGGCATCAGTGGGCTCGAGGCCGCGCGTGAGGTGGCCGAGCGGATCCCGGAGTGCCGGGTGATGATCCTGACGACGTTCTCCCGGCCCGGCTACGTGCGCGAGGCGATGGCTGCGGGCGCGGTCGGCTTCCTGGTCAAGGACGGGCCGGTCGAGGAGCTGGCCGACGCGATCCGCCGGGTGCTGCGTGGCGAGACGGTCCTCGACCCGGACCTGGCCGCCGCGACGCTCCGCGCCGTCGCGAACCCGCTGACCTCCCGCGAGCGCGACGTGCTCGAAGCCTCCGAGGACGGGTCGAGCATCGCCGACATCGCCGGCCTGCTCTTCCTCTCCCCGAGCACGGTGCGCAACTATCTCTCCGCCGCCATCGGCAAGACCGGCACCCGCAACAAGACCGAGGCGGCTCTCGCCGCCCGGCGCAACGGCTGGCTGGCCTGACGGTGTGCGATCAGGCCGGAGCCGGTGACAGCGACCCGAGCGCGTGCACGAGCGGCGCGAGCTCTGGGATCTCGGCGGCCTCGTCGAGTGCCGTGCGCAGCACCTCGTCGTGCAGCGGTCGGGCCTTCTTCAGGAGCGCCCGCCCGGCTGGCGTGAGCTCGGTGTAGATCCCGCGCCGGTCGTCGGCGCACAGGATCCGGGTGAGGAGATCGCGGTTCTCCAGGCGGGTGACCAGGCGGGTCGTGGCCGACGAGGAGAGGGCCGCCGCACGGGCCAGCTGCTGCATGCGCATGTGCCAGCCGTCCTGGCGGCTGAGCGCGTCGAGGACGGTGAACTCGACGACCGACAGTCCGTGCTCGCGCTGCAGCGCCTTCTCGAGCGCGGCCTCGATCAGCCCGTGCACCGCCGCCAGCGTTCGCCAGCCCTGTGCACGGATCTCGACGGCGTCGTCAGCGATTCCCATGGGTCCTCCTTCGTGGACGACTCCAGCATACCCGAATTGCGCGGATAGTGCGCGTGTGCAACTATCGATAGGAAGCGTGTGCAACTAATGCACACGCTTCCTATCGACAGACGCAACCCGCCATACGTTCAGGAGTCATCCATGCCCGTCGCACTGCTAGCCCTCGCGATCGGAGGGTTCGGCATCGGCCTCACCGAGTTCGTCATCATGGGCCTGCTGCCCGAGGTCTCCACCGACTTCGGGGTCAGCGAGACCACCGCCGGCTACCTCATCTCCGGCTATGCCCTCAGCGTCGCCGTCGGTGCCGTCGGCCTGACCCTCCTGCTCACCCGGGTGCCCCGCAAGCTCGCGCTGCTCGGTCTGATGGTGCTGTTCATCCTCGGTAACCTGATCTCCGCGCTCTCGCCCGACTACGCCACGATGATGGCCGGCCGGATCGTCGCGGCGCTGTGCCACGGCGCCTTCTTCGGCATCGGCTCCGTCGTCGCCGCCCAGCTGGTCGCCCCGGCCCGCAAGGCCAGCGCGATCGCCTTCATGTTCGGCGGTCTCACTCTCGCCAACGTCCTCGGCGTGCCGCTGGGCACCCTGCTCGGCCAGGCCGCCGGGTGGCGCTCGACCTTCTGGGCGATCACCGTCATCGGCATCGTCGCCTTCATCGGCATCGCTCTCCTGGTCCCGGCCAACACCGGACGCAGCGAGGCGGGCACCCCGGCCGTACGCACCGAGCTGGCCGCGTTCGCCAACCCACAGGTCTGGTTCTCGATCGCCCTGACCGTGCTCGGCTTCGGCGGCATGTTCGGTGGGTTCACGTACATCGCCTTCACCCTCACCGAGGTCAGCGGCTTCTCGTCGGGCGCGGTCCCGTGGCTGCTCGTCCTCTTCGGTGTCGGCCTCTTCTTCGGCAACATCGTGGGCGCCCGGGCCGCCGACCGAAACGTGGTCAAGACCCTCGGTGTGCTCCTGAGCGCGCTGACCGTCATCCTCGCCGCCTTCGCCCTCGTCGCCACCAGCCAGGTGCTGACCGTCGTCGCCCTGGTCCTGATGGGCGCGGTCGGCTTCGGCACCGTGCCGGCCCTGCAGATGCGGGTGATGGGGTACGCCGACCGAGCCCCCACCCTCGCCTCCGGCGCGAACATCGGCGCCTTCAACCTCGGCAACGCACTGGGCGCCTGGATCGGCGGCGTGACCCTTGCGGCCGGGTTCGGCTACACCTCGCCGCTGTGGGCGGGCGCCGGGGTCACCGCGCTCGGTCTGCTCGTGCTGCTGGTCGCCGTCCGTGCGCCCGGGGGCGAGCGGCGTACGTCCGTTCCTGTTCCTGCCTGAACCGCACCCCTGTCTCAGCGAGAAGGAAGTACCGGCCCGGACCCGGCGACGTTCGACGCCGCCTGACTTCCGGCCGTGGGCGTCGTCGATGTTATCGATCGGTGATCTGCCCAGCAGCGAAGTCCGGAGCGGTTCGAGGCATGCTATGCCTCATGCGACTTACCGAGCACGAGCTCACCGTGGCCCTGACGGGGGTGGCGAAGACGGTGCTGGCGTCCAGCAGGCGCGGACGCAAGCGCGGGGCGGACATCGACCAGACCTGGGACGAGATGGACCGCTTCAAGCGCTTCAAGCTGCTGGACGGGATCGGCACCCAGATCTTCCCGGTGCTCACCGATCTACCTGACGTCGAGGTGCCGGTCGGCGGTCGCCCGACCTTCACCGAGCAGGAGATCCGGGAATCGGTCGAGCGCAAGCTCGGTGAAGACATCGGCCGGCTCCGCCGCGCCGTCGTGGTCAAGACCCGGGTCACGCTGGTCCAGACCGCCCTCTCCCACCTGCCGCCGCGGGCCGAGGGCGACCTGCGGCAGGACGGGTGACCGGCCGGGGCGACGGATCGGCGGCACCACTCACGCGAACGGCTCCCAGGTGAATCCAGGGCTTGCCACACTGAGGGTTGGCAGGGTCTCTCGGCGGCGGTCATGAATGAGGTGGTCGTAGGAAAGGCCCGGCCACAGATGGGTCAGCAGGATGTGGCGCGCGCCGGCAGCGGTTCCCTGCTCGATGGCGCTCGCGACGTCGGTCAGCAGTCCGGCGTCCTCGTCGGTGATCGGGTCCGGGTACGTCGCCTCGGCGATGTGCAGGTCGGCAGCCGCGGCGAGCTCGGCGACGGCTGCGTCGGGGCCGCCGTCGCCGGTGTAGGAGACCGTCGTTGCGCCATCGCTGAGCCGCATGCCCAGATTCGTCACGTGATGCGGGAGCTCGGCGAAGGTCACATCGACGGCACCGATCCGCATCGACGAGCCGTCGACGACGTCCATCAGCTCCGCGGCACGCTGCACAGCCCCAACGGCATCACTCGCCAGTAGGTTGTCGAGGGCCCCAGCGGGCGCGTAGACCGGAAGTGGATCGGCGGCAGGCGCGGAGAGCGCCCGCGCCCGGAGCAGGGGCAACAGGTCGGCGCAGTGATCGGGATGGCTGTGCGAGACCAGGACGGTATCGATGTCGGTCGGTGCGACGAGGCGGGTCAGGGCCTGGAAGGTTGCCCATCCAGGGTCGACGAGGATCTTCTGGCCTGCCGCCTCCACGAGATATCCGCTGCAGCCTGCCTCCTGCGTCGGCCAGGCGCCCTGCCCGCCGATGACCGTGACCCTCATCCCTGACCACCTGCCGGAAGCAGTCCTGCTGCAGCCAGGATCGTGGGAACGACGATGAGGACACCACCCAACACGACCGGCGCCCCGAAAGCGCCCAGCAACATCTCGCGCTTACCGAGCTCGGCCCGGCGAGCATAGGAGAATGCCAGCACGCCGAACCCGGCGGCGGCAACGATGAACAGAAGCACGTACGCAACGGACGCACCTGTGATCTTGTCCGCGTCGCCTGACAGTCCAGCCAGCATCAGTGCCGCCTGCAGGAGACTGCCGAGCACGTAGACGGTGGTCGTTGCGAACCCGGCCCAGAGCAAGGTTCCCACCGTCCTCGGCGCCAGGAGCCTTGGCCGGCGCGCGATGGCCAACAGCGCCACCGTGGCCCCCACCACCTTGATGGCGGTCACGATCCAGTTGACGACCGAGAGTCCTGATGCGTGGTCGGCATACTCCCCGGTGCCGAAGTAGTCGGTGACCTCGAACCAGATGCTGATCGCAGCGAACCCGGCGCACCACACAGCCATGATCAGACCGACGACGGTCACGCCCCTCGTGGGCGGACCGAAGACCGGAGGTCTGTCGAGCGAAGTAGTAGATGACATGAGCTCAGGGCCCCTCGACGCGGAAGTTGCCCGCAGTGGTCGGGAAGAACGGTGCGGTGCTGGTGCACGGCCGGGTGTCCAGGAACCCCATGACGTACCAGCTCCAGCCGAGGTGGTCGCGGCGTCCGTGGTCGGCAACCGTGATGCCGATCTGGTGTCCCATCTCTTCGCCCGGAAGGCCGGGTGCGCCTCCTCTGGTGATCTTGCCTGAGATCACGGCGACATCGTCGCCGGTCATGAGGCAGTCCACAGTGGCAGTGAAGTCGGCCAGGACAGTCCCGTCCGGGCGGACGTGAGTGACATCGATCGACCCCTGCGCGGCCCATGGGGTGTCGACGTCCGCGGTGGCATGTACGCGGAAGCTGACGGTGTCGCCCTTGTAGCTGGGGAGCTGAAGGGTGCCGCCACCTGTCCCGTCCACGGTGATCTGATCGGCGGCGGTCGGGGAGTCGGCCGGGACGGCGACCGCTCCGGCGCCGGCTGCGAGCACAAGGGCTGCGCCGACGCTGGTGCAGACCAGCAACGGTGCCGGCATCCTCAGTCTCTTCTGCATGAGACTTCCTTTCGGGTGACGTGGTGGACGAGCCACGAGTCTTTCGTTCGCGTCGGGAGCCGTCGTCAACCTGTGGGATGAAGGCCGTCCGCCTCAAGTCGCGCCTGGTGCCCGGAGCCGGGTGCCGCCCCTACGATGGGCCGGTGAGCTTGCGACGCGCCCGGTCATCGTCTGATGCCAGCGGCCGTGAGCAACTCTGGTTGGTGGACCTCCTGCTCGCGGCAGCTCTGGCGCTGCTGTTGCTGCCCGTGTCGGCCTCGACGGTGTGGGACAGCACCTGGCCTCTCGCGGGCCGGGTCGCGGTTGTCGCCGCGGTCGGCCTCGGCCATGCGACGGTCGCGGTGCGACGGATGCGCCCGCGCGTCGCGTACATCCTGGTTTGCGCAGTGATGTCGGTGCTGGTCGCGCTGCCTGAGATGACCAGCCGCACCGATGGGCTTGCATTCCACCCGATCCTGCTGCCGAGCACACTGCTGTTTCCGGTGCTGCTGTATACGGTCGCCGCCTGGTGCTCTCCACGAGAGTCACTGTTGGCGCTGGGCGTCGCCTGTGTCGGTGCCGGGGCCGTGACCTGGCGGCTGTGGGGCACCGACTACCTGACGGTCGCCCAGTTCGGCCTTGCCAGCAGCGAGGACCCGGTTCGGAGCTGGCAGCTGTTCCTGATCCTCGGAGCGGTCGCAACCATCGCGGTTCCGTGGGGTCTGGGCAGGTATCGGCGACTGCGAACACAGTATGTGCTGGCGTTGGAGGAGCGAGCCCGGCGCGAGGAAGAGCACCGAGCCGAGAGCGTCGCGGCGGCGGCAGCGCAGGAGCGCGTCAGGATCGCCCGCGAGATGCACGACGTGGTGGCCCACTCGCTGTCGGTGATGGTCACCCAGGCAGAGGGTGGCCGGATGATGGCCGCTCGGGACCCGTCGGCCGGCGCACGGGTGCTGGAGACGGTGGCCCGAACCGGGCAGGAGGCGATGCAGGACATGCGCAGTCTGCTCGACGCGCTTCACGACCCGCGCGCTGCGCGGGATGATCCCGCACCGCAGCCGAGCCTTCGTGTGCTCCCGGAGCTGATCGAGAGGGTCCGAGCCTCCGGACTCCCCGTGGCCTATGACGAGCAGGGCACCGCGAGCCCGCTGGGATCGGCAGGCGAGCTGGCCGCCTATCGGGTTGTGCAGGAAGCGCTCACCAACGTGCTCAAGCATTCCGGTACTGATGCGGACGCCACAGTGGCGCTGCGCTGGATGCCGGACCAACTGACGATCTCGGTGAGCAACCGCGCTGGGCACACGGTGGCAACCGCCCCTCATCGCGGCCGAGGACTGGTCGGGATGGCGGAACGGCTCGCCCTGCTCGACGGAACGCTGCATGTCGGCCCCGTCGGCGAGGACGGGTTCGACCTGGCCGCCACGATTCCGACGCTCGCTTCGACAGCCGTGGAGGAGCCTCAGTGACCGTACGTGTGGTGTTGGCCGAGGACCAGGATCTGGTCCGCGCAGGACTCGTCATGATCGTCGAGTCCCAGGACGACTTCGAGGTGGTTGGCGAGGCGGCTGATGGGGCGCAGGCGGTCGACGTGGTGGCGCGGACCAGACCCGATGTGGTCCTCATGGACGTACGGATGCCGGTGATGGACGGGATCGCCGCCACAGCGCAGATCGTGGAGCGTACGCCGGTGTCGCGAGTCATCGTCCTCACGACCTTCGACCGCGACGAACACGCCTTTGCGGCCCTACGGGCAGGAGCCAGTGGCTTCCTGCTGAAGAGTGCCCGTGCCGAAGTCCTGGTGGAGGCCATCCGCACAGTGCATCGCGGTGATGCCGTCATCGCCCCGACCACTACTCGGCGGCTGCTGGACCAGGTCGCGCCCACCCTGCCCGGCCCCGTGCGGGAGCCTCCGGAGCTTGCCCGCCTGACCAGCCGGGAGCGCGAGGTGCTCATCGAGGTCGCCACCGGTGCGTCGAACGCCGAGATCGCCCAGCGGCTGTTCTTGTCCGAGGCCACGATCAAGACCCACGTCGGTCGTATGCTGAGCAAGCTGGGTGCGCGCGACCGCGTCCAGGTCGTCGTCCTCGCCTACGAATGTGGGCTGGTCCGCCCCGACCGCAGACCCCGATGACTGATGCTGCTGCGGTCCCACTCGGTCGGGGTCGCTGCTCGCTGCACATGCTGACCGGGTCACCGCACGGTGAAGCGCAGCTCCTCGGTGTGACGACGGCCGTGCACGTCGGTCGCGGTGACGGTGGCGACGTGCTCGCCGGCCGCGAGATCGGCGGACAGCGGGAGGCGCCACAGGTGCATCAGGTGGTCCACCAGGCCGCCACCGTGAGGCAGCGTCTCCTGGTTGGCGGTCGGGTCCGACCACTCAGCGCCGCTGCGGATCGGCTCGCCCTTCATCGGCTGGGTGCGCTCGGCCTCGACGGCCGGCCGGCCGTCGAGAGAGACCTTGACGCTCGATCCGGTCGAGCCCATCCAGAAGTTGGTGGTCAGCCAGGTGGAGCCGAGCTCGTCGCGGCCCACGACCGCCGGGTCGGCGAAGGCCGGGGCCTTCCCGACGTTGCGCTTGTTGGCCTCGAACCAGGTGCGGTAGCGCGGGGTGTTGAGGCCGAGAGCCATCTGGTCGCTGCCGTCGGTGCCGCGGACGGCGTACCGCTCGGTCACCTGGCGGCCGCGGATGTCGAGGGTGAGGACCCCCGGCGGGGTGCCGTCGCGCATGATGGCGGTCGGGTAGCCGTCCTCGAGCACTCGGCCGGCGTACCAGTGGCCCGACATCGCGCCCACGGTGAGATGGGTGAACGGCAGACCTTCGGCGGGGTCGAGCACGTCGGCCCAGCCGGCGACGAAGTCGCCCTTGCGGAGGTTCTCCGACATGTGGGTGTGGCCGGCGACAGCGACGACCTCGCGCCCCTCGAGGATCTCGTAGATCTCGTCGAGCTGCTTGGTGCGGTGCGACGGGCTGTACCAGTACTCCAGCAGCGGGCTGTGCGACCCGACGACGATCACCTTGTTCTTCGGCACCGCGGCGATGTCGCGTCGCAGCCACTCCAGCTGGGTGGCATCGAGGCTGTAGCCGTAGGAGCGGGACGGGGGCGGGTTGATCGGGTAGTCGATCGAGCTGAGCGCGACGACATGGGCGTTGCCGACGTCGTAGGAGAAGTACGTCGGGCCGAGCTTCGCGCGGAAGGTGTCGAAGCTGTGCGCGCGGTTCGGCGTATCGAAGTCGAGGTCATGGTTGCCCGGCAGGAAGCGAGCGGGGCCGTTGAGCAGCGACGTCAGGTCGCGCGAACGTGGAAAGAGGGAGAGGTCGTCACCCACGATGTCACCGACGAGGAGGGCCCCGCAGCCGGCGTAGTCCTCGCGCTCGGCGAGGTCGTCGAAAGCGCCGTTCTGGGCGTATCCGACCTCCTTGACGTTGTACGTCTGGGGGTCGGCGCCGATCACGCAGCCCTGCGCGGCCGACTGCGTCAACGCGCTCTTCACGACCGGGAAGTTGACCTGGTCGGGCAGCTGACCGGTCGGGGCGATGCCGCCGTACTTGAGGGTGGGCGAGCCTTCGGGCAGGTGGGTGTAGTCGAACTGGGCGACGTTGTCCTCGTCGACCGGCACCTGGTAGCCGCGCGGCTGGGTGACGAAGGCGGTCATGTTGTCGTACGCAGGCAGCTCGTAGCGGCCGGACCGGTCGGTCGTGGTCACGTCGCGGCCGTTGGAGACGGTGACTCCGGCGACGCCACGCTCGGTCGGGTCCTGCACCGAGTCGCGGTCGACGTCGACGAAGACGCTGCCGTCGAGGGTGCCCTGATCCTCGTCCGGGCCGGGGACGACCTGGACGCCGCCGCGATAGGCGGTCCGGTCCCAGACGGTGTCGGCGGTCGCGGCCGTCGTTGCGGCCGATGTCGTGGCGTATGCCGGGGTGCTGGCGCCGATGGCAGCCAACCCGCTGGCCGAGAGCGGAAGCGCGAGCGAGAGCGCTACGAGCCGGCGGGCCGGTCCGCTGTATGGGGGTGAAGACGTCACAGGAAGCTCCTGGTGGTGGCTTGGCCGGCCCCGGTGACCGACCAAGCCCTGACTCTCGGGTGTCCGGATGAACCCGGTCCGTCATGTCGCGAACGCGGTCGCGACCGGTAGGCGTATTCCCCCGTCACCGCCCCGGACGGCGTCAGGTCCAGGGGTGCCCGTCGGTGGCGATCCGTGCGTCCGGGTCAGTCGCGCAGTAACGCAGCCACCGCTTGACCGACCTTGGCGGGATTCGCCTGCTCCCCGGTGATGATGTCGGTGTAGAGGAACGTCTCCACCACTCGCACCAGAAGGTACGCCAGGTCTGGAGCCTCCATGGGGAGCTTGGCTGGATCCAGATGCTGGTCCAGCAGTTCCTGCATCGCGGCCGTCATCCGACCCTGGAGCGAGCCGGCGCGAGTGGTCAGCACTCGCAGCGCACGTTCGGGCTCACGGCGCAGAAATACGCCGAAGTACTCCGTCGAGAGCAGGGTCTCACTGAAGCTCTCCAATGCGCTGGCCAGCTTCGCGCCGCCCTTGCCCGGCGCTGCGTGTACGGCGTCGCGCAATGTCGGTTCGGCCAATGACCACAGCACCTCGGTCAGGAGTTCGTCTCGGCCGCCGACCCAGCGAAACAACGTCGCCCGGCTGACCCCCACCTCGGTGGCGAGGTCCTGCATCTCGATGCGTCGTCCCGCCTGGAACCAACGCCGGGCGACCTTGAACGCGGTCAATGGTTCTGGCCGGC
The DNA here is from genome assembly GCF_013408335.1 of Nocardioides panzhihuensis. NCBI lineage: Bacteria > Bacillati > Actinomycetota > Actinomycetes > Propionibacteriales > Nocardioidaceae > Nocardioides > Nocardioides panzhihuensis. The sequence goes on from NZ_JACBZR010000001.1 coordinate 520,265, forward strand.
CCTTGGGCCCCGCCAACTGACGCGCCAGTGGTGTCTGGCTGATAGGCCCTCCTTGAGACGTCGTCCGCAACGGTGGTTGGTCCGTTGCGTCGATGCATCAGAGTAGCAGGACGACTCGAACCAGAGCTCTTTCAGATATGTCGAACAGGCACAACCGACATCACGAGACATATTGCGGATGTGTTGCATCCATGAGGTGAATGATGTAAACAGACCACGAGTGCGAGTACGGCCGTATTCGTATCGCCGTCGGCGACATGGCGTGATGCCTTCGCCCTCAATGCAGGAGGAGTCTGGTGAGTAGGAACAGACAGATGTCGCCGCTCGCGTCCATCGCTGCGGTCCTGGCCATGATGCTGAGTGCGCTCGTGTGGTCGAGCGGTTCGGCTGCGGCGACCGACAAGGACGCGTCGACCGACGATCGAGAGTTCGCCCCGGTCGACCGGCCCGGCCCAGCACTCTCGGTGCCGAAGGCGACGCTCGCCAAGAGCCTGGTGTGCTCCGAGAATGTGGAGCGGTCCAGCCACGACGTCGTGCTCTTCGTGCACGGGACCACGATGACGCCGGGCGAGAACTTCGAATGGAACTGGCTTCGGGCGATGACACAGCGTGATCGGCCTTATTGCACGGTGGCGATGCCCAACCGGGCGATGTCCGACGCACAGATCTCGGCCGAGTACATCGTGAACGCGGTGCGATACCTCCATCGAACGAGCGGTGACCAGGTCGACATCCTGGGACACAGCCAAGGCGGCCTGGTGCCTCGATTCGCCCTCCGGTTCTGGCCGGACATCCGTGCCATGGTCGACGACTACGTCGGATTCGGCGCGACCAACCATGGCTCCTACATGGTCAATACGCTGTGCCCGCCGGTGGTCGGCTGCTCGCCGTCCCTGTGGCAGCAGACTGCGGACTCCCACTTCACCAGGGCGACGAACTCGCGGCAGGAGACGTTCGCAGGCATCTCCTACACCAACATCTACACGCACACCGACGAGTTCGTACGTCCCTCGCTCGACTCGTCGGGCACCAGCTCGTTGCACACCGGAGACGGTCGGATCACCAACGTCGCGATCCAGGACGTGTGCCCGCTCGACGTCGCCTCCGAGCACATCGCAGTTGGAACGTACGACCCGGTTGCCTATGCGCTCGCCATGGACGCGCTGGATCATGACGGTCCGGCAGATCCCGACAGGATCGTACGTTCGGTGTGCGCCGAGCTCTTGATGCCTGGGGTGGAAACGCTGCAGTTCGCCACCGAGTACGTGAACTCGATGACGGCTGTCACGAAGGAGCTCGTGCTGCACAACCGCACTCCGCGGGAGCCCGACCTCAAGACGTACGTGTTCGCCGGATGATCATGAACGACAACCTCCTGGACGAGTCCAGGAGGTTGTCGTTCTGCTGCTCAGGCAGTGTGCCTGTCACGGTCGAAGGCGAGAGCGGCAAGTGCCAACGCGCCGACCAGCAGGCCGAAGTCGCGCAGGGCGACGTCGTAGAACTGGCCCATCGACACGAGGTTGATGATGATCCCGGCCAGCCAGGCGGCGACCAGCAGGGCGCCGTAGCGGGGGATGACCGCCACGACGATGCCGGCGACGATCTCGATGACGCCGACCGCCAGCATCGCCTGGTGTGCGCTGCCGGGAACGATGTCGTTGATCCAGGGTGCGAGGTAGCGGTCCCATTCGGTCAGCACATCGGCGAACTTGTCGAGTCCGAAGGCGATCGGGGCGATGACGAAGACTGTGCGCAGCAGGAAGAAGGCTCGGTCGGCGCCGGAGGCGCCCGGCAGCGACTTGGTGGTCGTCGACGTCGTGGAGGTGTGGCTCGTCATGAGGCATCCCTTTCGGATGTGATGGAGAAGCGCGCCGTACGGGACGCTCCTCAGGTGTGATCTCACTGCGTCTGTGTCACCAACGCTGCCGCGTCTTACCGCCGAGCTCTGTCGATGTCCCGGGGTAAGAACCTCGCGGGTGGACCACACCAAGCAGTCATGAAGGTGTACCGGCGATATCGCAACGCCCTGCGGGCGCGTCAGGCTCTCGACGAGGCCGTGGCGTGGCGACGGCGAAGCCTGCTTCGCGCCGGGTTTCCCCCTGACCTCGCCTCGGACCTGGCGACGGACGTACGCCTCGATCTGCATGCGGTGCTGCAGCTGGTCGATCGCGGGTGCCCGCCGGAGCTGGCGATCAGGATCTTGGAGCCACTTCCGAGCGAGATGGGATCATGAGCCTCATGCACCGAGCCACCTCCGAGATCGGCGCCGCGCCGGATGAGGCCTGGGCGAACGAGCTGAACGATCCGGGTCCGCCGGGACATGCCGCCCAGCGCAGCCTCCATGATCTGCTGCTCCGCGCGACTCGTCACCAGGTGTGGCGGCTACGTCATCAGCTGCCCGGCGCCGGACCCGCGGACCTGGAGGATCTGGCCCAGCAGGCCGCTGACGATGCGCTGGTCGCGGTTCTCGGCAAGCTCGACACCTTCGAGGGGAGGAGCCGGTTCAGCACCTGGGTCTACAAGTTCGGGCTCCTGCACGCCGGTGTCGCGGTCCGTCGGCAGTCCTGGCGGCATCGTGAGGTCGCGCTCCCCGACACCTTCGACGTCAGTGACGGTGGCGTCACCCCGGAGGCCTTCGCGCAGGGCAGTGAGCTCTCGCGGGCCGTCCATGCGGCGATCTCCACGGACCTGACACCTCATCAGCGCCGCGTCACCTTGGCGTTGCTCGTCGAGCAGGTCCCGATCGACGTGCTCGCCGAGCGTCTCAACACCAACCGCAACGCCCTGTACAAGACCCTTCACGACGCACGCCAGCGACTTCGAGCGTGCCTGATGGCCAGCGGCCACCTCGACGACCCGTCCCTCCGGAGCACGCCATGACCGACCAAAACCGTTGCTCACCTGTCGAAGCGGCCCTCGACGACCTGCTGCTCGACACCGACCCGTACCTGTCCTGCGACGACTGCTTCGACCAGCTCGACACCTACGTCGAGCAGCTGCTGGCGAACCCGGGCCACGTGGACATCCCGATGCAGGTGCATCTGAAGGCTTGTGGAGCCTGTGCCGAGGAGGCCGAGGCGTTGATGGACCTGCTCTCGTCGTGACCGGACGGGGTCAGGTCCACGGGTTGTTCCAGCGACCGTCGGCGTGGGCCGGGTCCAGCACCGGCTCGTCGTCGACGATCTCCGCCCGGCCAATCTAGTTGTCGGCCGCCCCTGCCACGGCTGAGCGCGGGGCGGCGTCGGCTGAGCAGTGGTAGTCGCGCGACGGTCGCTCGCCCGTGGTCAGATAGGTCGTCACGACGTGGTTCGCGCAGCGGTTCCTGCCGCCCGGGTAGACGCCGTGGCCGCTCTGGTCGGCGGTCACCATGGTGGCCCGCTTGCCCAGCGCCGCCCGCATCTCCCGAGCCCCGGCGAGCGGTGTCGCCGGGTCGCGGAGGTTCTGCACCATCAGTACGTTGGCCGGACCCTGATCGGTGATCCGGACCGGCGGTTCGGTGGGAGCCGGCCAGTACGCGCACGGCGTGATGTTGGCTCCGGCGGCACCGAACAGGGGGTACCGGATCCGGTCAGCGGCTACGTTGCGCTGGTAGGTCGCAACCGACGACGGCCAGCGCGCGTCGTTGCAGATCATGTAGTAGCGACCGGAGATGAGGTTGTCCGCGTCGGTCACGGTCTCGCCTCCGGGCAGCGGTGGTGGCGGCTGGTTCGCGTCGACCGCCTGCCAGATGTCGGCCAGCAGCGGCAGCTGGGTGGGGGCGTACAGCAGAGCGAAGTTGACCAGCCGGAACGTGACATGGTCGAAGGGGCCGTCCGGAGACGGGATCGGCTTCTTCTCCAGCCGTTCGGCGAGCTCGAAGTACTTCGCTCGCACCTGCGCCGGTGTCGTGCCCAGTCCGTACTCGCGGTGGTTCGCCGCGGCGAACTTCGCGAAGGCCGGGAAGGTGTCCTCGACGCCCTGCGACCACAGCCGGTCGCTCGCGTAGTCCCAACCGCCCGGGCCCATGTTGCTGTCGAGCACGATCCGGTCGCTGCGCTCGGGGAACAGGGTGGTGTAGACGGCGCCCAGGTGGGTTCCCCAGGAGGCGCCGGCGTACGACAGCCTCGACTCACCCAGCGCGGCCCGGATCCGGTCCATGTCACGTGCGGTGTTGGCCGGGCTGACGTGCGGCAGCATCCAGGATGTCTTGGACGTCTCGCACTGCTGGGCGATCTGCTTGCTCTGGGCGGCTCGCTCGGTCACGTCGGCGGCGTCGCGGGCGTACGGCGGGATGTTGCCGGTGAGCTGCTGTTCCGGGGTGAGGTCGCACGTCACCGGCGTGCTGCGGCCGATCCCGCGCGGGTCGAAGCCGATCACGTCGTAGCTGTCCTGGACGCTCTGCGGGAGACCGGTCGCGACGAGCATCGCCGGGTAGCCCTCGCCCGCGGAGGGGCCGCCGGGGTTGGTGACCAGGATGCCGCGCCGCTTGTCGGGCTTCGTGCTCGCCAGCCGTGAGACCGCGATATCGATCGTCGGGCCGTCGGGGGCGCTGTAGTCCAGCGGGACCTTCAGGGTCCCGCACTGCATCTCTGCCGGGATCGGCACCGGAGAGATCTCGGCGGGGCACTTGGCCCAGGTGATGCGGTCCGGTGGCTGTGTCGGCTCCTGTGCCTGTGCCCCGGCTGGACCTGCCAGCGAGGCCGCTGGGGCCAGCGAGGCCGCTGGGGCCAGTGTGGCCGCCAGCGAGACGACGGCGACGGTGAGCGGTACCGAGATGCGTTTCATTTCCTTCTCCCGAGGATGGGCGCTGAGACAGTGTCAGTCTTCGCCGATCGGAGGGCAGGAGGCATCCGGCCGAAGACCATTCCCGGGGTGGCTGAAAGAACTATTGACGGGTGGGAAAAGTAGTAGTGGCGCAGATCACTGCCCCTGCTGAAGGCGGTGACAGGGTGAGTCGGCGACGACGGTTGGCGGTAGGGCCGCGATCGGAGAGGATGGCTCCGTGATCGACGAGCGCCCCATCAAGACCTGGCTGACAGACATGGACGGCGTCCTGGTGCGCGAGGAGGAGCCGATCCCGGGTGCGGCCGAGTTCCTGGCGAAGCTCACCGAGAAGTCGCTGCCGTTCCTGGTGCTGACCAACAACTCGATCTACACTCCGCGCGACCTCCGGGTCCGGCTGCTTCGCTCCGGTCTCGACGTTCCCGAGAAGTCGATCTGGACCTCCGCGATGGCGACCGCGCAGTTCCTCTCCGACCAGCGCCCGGACGGTTCGGCGTACGTCGTCGGTGAGGCCGGGCTGACGACCGCGCTGCACGAGGTCGGCTACGTGATGACGGAGACCGACCCCGACTACGTCGTGCTGGGGGAGACCCGCACCTTCTCCTTCGAGGCGATCACCCGGGCGATCCGGCTGATCGAGCGTGGCGCGCGGTTCATCGCGACCAACCCCGACCCGAGCGGGCCGAGCCCCCAGGGCACGCTGCCCGCCACCGGCTCCGTGGCGGCGCTGATCAGCGCCGCGACCAACCGGGCGCCCTACTTCGTCGGCAAGCCGAACCCGCTGATGATGCGCAGCGCTCTCAACCAGCTCGAGGCCCACTCCGAGACGACGGTGATGATCGGCGACCGGATGGACACCGACATCATCAGCGGCCTCGAGGCCGGCTTGCGCACCATCCTGGTCGAGACCGGGTCGACCAGGCCCGAGCAGATCGAGACCTTCCCGTTCCGGCCGACGTGCGTGGTCGGCTCCATCGCCGACGTACTGCCGATGCTCGACGGCGGGGAATAGCCCGGCGGCACCCGGGCGCTGGGGCTGATGTGAACCAGGACCGCCCGTCGTGGGAGATGACCTTCGCCTACTCAGAGCAGCTGGCCGCCGGCTCCGCCGGTGAGGCCGTACGCTCCGCCAGCTGGCTGCTCGTCGACGACGGCACGGTCGTGCTGACCGCCGCCGGCCAGTCGCACCTGCTCAGGGCGGGGGATGCGGCCCTGGTCGGGGCGCAGGTCACGCACCGGCTGTCGACCCGCGACGGGGGCGCGCTCACGCGGGCGGACCTTCGCGCGGTCGACGTGGGCTACCCGCTGGCCAACCCGCTGGTCGTGCGCGACTTCGTCGGCCGTCACGGCGGCGTGGCCGAGCTGGTCCGGCGGTGCCCGCTGGCGGGCCCGTGCCGTCCGACGGCGCTGTTCGCGTCCGGCTACGCGTCGCTGCTCGGTGCGGCGATGACGGCCTCATGGCTCGACGACACCGGGCGCGGGACCGAGGGTCCCGCGCCAGTTCTCGACCCGACGGTGGCGCAGGTGCTCTCCGCGGTGATCGCGGACCCGGGACGGGCATGGTCGGTCGAGGCGATGGCGGAGTCGGCGCACCTGTCCAGGTCGGCGTTGGGGGAGCGCTTCCGGCGCAGCCTGGGTCAGAGCCCGAGCGAGGCGCTGCGCGACGTACGGATGCGCGCGGCCCGCCACCTGCTGGCCGGCGGTGACCGTCCGGTCGGGCAGGTGGCGTACGCCGTCGGCTACGGGTCGGCCGCGGCGTTCAGCCGGGCCTTCACCGCCACCCACGGGATCGGCCCGCAGGCGTGGCGTGAGGACCCGTCAGCCGCGCGGGACCCGGAGCGAGCCGAAGCCCGCAGCGGCGACGGCCGCGGCGGCCGCGCCGATGAGGAGCACCAGCTCGACGCCGTACTGGTCGAGGACCGCGCCTCCTAGGGCTGCCCCGAGGGTGATCGCCAACTGGAAGGCGGTGACCTGGAGGGCCAGCGCCGACTCGGTGCGCTCGCGCTCGACGCGGGTGACCCACAGCTGGGTGGCCACCGGCACCATGTTCATCCCGAAGCCCCACACGATCATCGCCAGCGCCATGGCCGGAGTGCTCTCGGCGAGCAGGGTCAGGACCAGTCCGCCAGCGAGGAGGATCGGCGCGACGGTGACGACGAGGCGCAACCGGTCGGAGAACCTGCCGGCCGCGAGGTTGCCGAAGAGCCCGCCGAGGCCCCACAGCGCCAGCATCCACATGCCGTTGCCGGGCGTGGTGTCCGAGATCGCGATCCGGATGAACGGGTACGCCACGAAGTTCCCGAGGACCACGACCACCACGAGAGCCACGCCGGCGACGAGCCGCGGGTTGCGGAGGGCTTGACGCATCATGCTCAGCCCGGCCCCCGGGTGGGCCGGCACCGGAGGCAGAGCTCGGGCCAGCGCCGCGGCGGCGACCAGGCTCAGCACGGCCGCCGCCGCGAACCCCCAGCGCCAGCCGGGTCCGTCGGCGAGCAGCGACCCGAGCGGCAGGCCGACGATGGTGGCCACCGTGACTCCCAGCGCGATCGACGTCGAGATCACGTGGTCACGGCCGGGCGAGGCGTACGTCCCGACGGCGAAGGCGAAGGACCAGTACCCGGCGATCGCCGCGCCGAGCACCAGGTGGCCGAGGAGCAGGACGATGAAGCCGGGCGCCACCGCGACCGCCAGGTTGGCGACCGCCGCGGCGACCAGCAGGCCGACCAGCAGCGTACGTCGGTCCATCCTCGGCAGGACCATGGCGATGCTCGGTGCGGTCAACGCCCCGGCGATCGCTGTCGCCGCCACCGCGAGCCCCGCGGTCCCTTCGCTGATGCCGAGGTCCCGCGCCATCGTGGGCAGGACCCCCGCAGGCAGGAACTCGCTCGAGACCAGGATCGCGATGCCGGCCGCGAGCGCCACCACCGGCGTCGCTCGACCCTGACCGGTGGACGGGGAGGTGATCGGGGGAGGGGTCGTATCTGACGAAGTCGTTGTCACACTTCGATCGTCGCGGCGTTCCGAGCATCCGCGTTGATCGGCTGTCGCCCGTGCTTGACCGGATGACCGCCGTCTGGCCGATCCGCCGAACCTGTTTCCGGATAGGGCTCGACAGCGGTAGTAGCGTGAGCGCATGACCGTTCCCCCCGTGGTCAGACAAGAACAGCTCATCGCTGAGATCGCCCTCCACCTCGCCGACGAGGTCGAGGGGGACTGGTCCACGTTGGTCTTCAACCACCGCAACCTGTCCATGTTCTTCACCGGACGCATCGACGTGCATCGACCAGACGGCAGCTTCACCCACGCCCGGCCGCCTGACAGCGTTCTCTCGCTGACGGACGAGCTCAGGCGGGTGATGTACGAACCGGGCAAGGGCGCCTGGTTCTCCGCCCGATGGACCATCGCGAGCGGCGAGGCGGACGAGGAGAACCGATCTCAGATCGTGTTCAACTACGACGACGAGCCGGTCTGGCGCTGGCCCGCCCACCCGGGCCTGTACGCGATCGACCTCGAGACGTTCCCTCGTGACGACGAGCGTGTGCCGGGTTGGCTCCGTCAGAAGGTCAACGGGGCCCGCCGGACGCTGTAGGGACGCCCTTTTCGGCCATGTCGCTGGCCATGGCGACAAGGAATCCGTGCGAAGCCTGTCGGAATCGGTCGGTCACAGGAGCGGTGCCAGATGAAAGGGTCTGCACCGTGCCACAGGTCTCACGAATAGCCATCGTCAACCGCGGTGAAGCCGCGATGCGTCTGATCCATGCCGTACGCGACCTCAACGCGCGGGACACGTCCGTTGGGACGATCCGAACCATCGCGCTGCACACCGACGTCGACGCCGGGGCGGCGTTCGTACGCGAGGCAGACGAGGCCCACCTCCTCGGTGCCGCCGCGGACCGCCCGTACCTCGACCTCGCGGTCCTCGAGCAGGCGCTGATCGCCTCCGAGGCCGACGCCGCCTGGGTCGGCTGGGGCTTCGTCGCCGAGGACCCAGCGTTCGCCGAGCTGTGCGACCGGCTGGGCGTCACCTTCATCGGCCCCAGTGCCGAGGCGATGCGGAAGCTGGGCGACAAGATCGGCTCGAAGCTGATCGCCGAAGAGGTGGGTGTCCCGGTGGCTCCCTGGAGCCGCGGCGGTGTGGACGACCTCGAGTCGGCGCTGGCCAGCGCCGACGAGATCGGCTACCCGCTCATGCTCAAGGCCACCGCCGGCGGCGGCGGGCGTGGCATCCGGAAGGTCACCTCCGGCGACGAGCTCGCCGAGGCCTACCAGCGCACCCGCGACGAGGCCGAGCGCGCCTTCGGCAGCGGCGTGGTGTTCCTCGAGAAGCTGGTCACCGACGCCCGTCACGTCGAGGTCCAGGTGATCGCCGACGGCCAGGGCACCGCCTGGGCCATCGGCGTACGCGACTGCTCCGTGCAGCGGCGTAACCAGAAGGTCATCGAGGAGTCCGCCTCCCCGCTGCTGACAGACGAGCAGGCGGCCGACCTCAAGAAGTCGGCCGAGCGCCTCGCCAACGCTGTCGGCTACGCCGGTGCAGGCACCGTCGAGTTCCTCTACCACCCGGGCGAGAAGACGTTCGCCTTCCTCGAGGTCAACACCCGCCTCCAGGTCGAGCACCCCATCACCGAGATCGTGACCGGCACAGACCTGGTCGCGCTGCAGATCCAGGTGGCCTCCGGCATCCCGCTCACCGGTGACCGCCCGAGCGAGCGGGGCCACGCGGTCGAGGCACGCCTCAACGCAGAGGACCCGGACCGCGACTTCGCGCCCGCTCCTGGCCGGATCCGCCGCCTCGAGTTCCCCGCCGGCCCCGGGATCCGGGTCGACACCGGCGTCGCCGAGGGCGACACCATCCCGGCCGACTTCGACTCGATGATCGCCAAGGTGATCGCCTGGGGCGCCGACCGCGAGCAGGCGCTGGCGCGACTGCGCCGGGCCATGGGCGAGACCACGGTGATCATCGACGGCGGCGCCACCAACAAGAGCTTCATCCTCGACCTGCTCGGCCAGCCCGAGGTCACCACCGGCAGCCCGGCCTGGGCCGACACCGGATGGATCGACCGCGTCCGGGGCGAGGGGCGGCTGCAGGCCGCCCGGCACGCCGGCGTCGCGCTGGTCGCCGCCGCGATCGAGGGGTACGACGAGGCCGAGCGGGCCGAGATCGCCCGGATGCTGCAGACCGCCCAGGGTGGACGGCCGCAGATCCAGCACGACCCGGCCCGCACCATCGAGCTCAAGCTGCGCGGGGCGACGTATCCGCTGACCGTCCGGCAGTCCGGACCCGCCCGTTACCAGGTCACGATCACCGCCGGCGGCGAGCGCCGCACCCTCACCGCCACCCTCGATCGCATCGACGAGGTGCACGGCCGGCTCACCGTCGACGGCCACCGCTACCGGCTGGTGACCGCCACCCACGGCCCAGTCCACCTGGTCGAGGTCGACGACGTGATGCACCGGGTCAGCCGCGACGAGGGCGGCATGGTCCGCGCCCCCGCGCCGGCGCTCGTCGTCTCCACTCCGCTCGCCGTCGGCGACGAGGTGGCCGCAGGTCATCCGGTGCTGGTGCTCGAGTCGATGAAGATGGAGACCGCGCTGACCGCGCCGTTCGCCGGCCGGATCAAGGAGCTCCTGGTCCGGGTCGGGAGCCAGGTCGAGACCGCGGCGCCGCTGCTGCGCCTCGAGCCGACCGCCGAGGCCGGGGGCGAGCAGGCGAGCACCGCCCGCCTGGCCGACCTCGACCTGCCCGCGCCCACCACGGAGCGCGGCCGCAGCAACGGCGAGCTGGCCGACCTGAGCAGCCTGCTGCTCGGCTACGACGTCGAGGAGGATCAGCGTCCGGCGCTGCTCGCCGCCCATCTGGCCTCTCGCTCCTCCGGCACACCCGCGGACACCCTCCGCACGGAGATGGACCTGCTGTCGCTGTTCACCGACTTCGCCGAGCTCAGCCGCAACCGCCCGGCCAGTGGCGAGCCGTCCACCGAGCTGCGTGTGCACAGCTCGCGGGAGTACTTCCACACCTACCTGCGCAGCCTCGATCCCGACCGGGGCGCACTCCCGGACCACTTCCGCGACAAGCTGCAGCGGGTCCTGGCGCACTACGGGGTCACCGACCTCGAACGTACGCCGGAGCTCGAGCGTGCGGTGTTCCGCATCTTCCTCGCCCAGCAGCACCCCTCCGACGTCGACATCGCGATCGGGGTGCTGCAGCGCTGGCTCGGCGACCCGCCGCCGGCGACGGAGGACGCCGCTGCGGTCCGCGCGCTGCTCGAGCGGATCGTGCGTGCCACCCAGCTCCGCTTCGCCGTCGTCGGCGACCTGGCCCGCTCCGTCCGGTTCGGCTGGTTCGACCAGCCGCTGGTCGATGACGAGCGTCGCACGGTGCTGGACGGAGTGCCGGCCGAGGTAGCCGCCCTCACTGACCCGGACGCCCCCGACCGGGCCGCCCGGATCGAGGCGCTGGCGGCTGTTCCCGAGCCGCTGGTCGGCTTCCTCCGGGACCGGCTGGTCGAGGGAGGACTTCCCGAGCGCGAGCCGCTGCTGGAGGTGCTGATCCGGCGTCACTATCGCGACTACCACCTGCACGACCTGACCGTCACCGGCGATCAGAGTGGGCGCCCGGTCGCGCACGCCGAGTACGCCACGGACGAGAAGGGCGCGACCCGGGTGGTGTCCACCATCGGCGACGTGACGGAGCTCGCCCACCCCGACGGCCAGCTCGGCGCCGCCATCACCTCGGCGCTGGCCTCCGACCACGATGACGTCGTCGAGATCTACCTGCGCTGGACCGACGCGCCCGCCGACGCCGATCTCGCCTCGGCCGAGCTCGCCAAGATTCTCGCCGGGCAGGAGTTCGCCCGCCGCGCCCGCCGCGTCTCGATCGCGGTCTGCCATGCCGCGCCACAGCCGATCGACTACTTCACCTACCGCCACCACGCAGACGGCGCGCCTCACACCCCGACCGACGAGCTGGTCGAGGACACCCTGGTCCGGGGCATGCACCCGATGGTCGGTCGCAGGCTCAACCTGTGGCGTCTCAGCGAGTTCAACGTCACCAGGCTCGCCGCGCCCGACGACGTACTGCTCTACGAGTGCGTCGCCCGGGCCAACCCGGCCGACCGCCGGCTCGTCGCGGCCGCCCAGGCCCGCCAGCTCGCGGTGGTCCGCGACGACGAGGGCCGCGTGATCGCGCTGCCGCACGTGGAGCGTGCCGTGGAGAACTGCCTCGAGGCGATCCGCCGCGTACGCACCGCCCGGGGCCGTGAGGGCACCAAGCTCGACGTCAACCACGTGTGGGTGACGGTGTGGCCGGTGGTCGAGGCGGATCTCGACCAGATCACCGCGCTCCAGAGCAAGATCACCCCGCTCAGCGAGGGCACCGGGATCGAGGAGGTGCTCGCCGAGGGCCGGGTGGCTTCGCCGGACGGCGGTGCCCCGACCCCGCTGGCGATCCGCTTCCACGCCAAGCCTGGTGCCGGTGTCGTGGCCGACGTCATCGAGCCGCCCACCGAGCCGCTCGCCCCGCTGGACGAGTACGCCGCCAAGGTGCTGCGCGCCCGACGCCGCGGCCTCGTCTACCCCTATGAGCTCCAGCGCGCCCTGGCAGGGGACGGCACCGTCGTCGAGCACGACCTCGACGCCGACGGCGTGCTCGCACCCGTCGATCGGGCTCCCGGGCTCAACAGCGCCGGCATCATCGTCGCCGTCGTGACCACGCCGAGCTCTCTCTACCCCGACGGCATCACCCGAGTCGTGCTCTGCGGTGACCCGCTGAAGTCGCTCGGCGCGCTCTCGGAGCCTGAGTGCGCCCGGGTGATCGCGGCCATCGACCTCGCCGAGAGGATGGGCGTCCCGCTCGAGTGGTTCGCGGTGTCGGCCGGTGCCCGGATCTCGATGGAGAGCGGCACGGAGAACATGGACTGGGTGGCCGCCGCCCTGCGCCGGATCGTCCAGTTCACCCAGGCCGGCGGCGAGATCAACATCGTCGTCGCCGGGATCAACGTCGGCGCGCAGCCGTACTGGAATGCCGAAGCGACGATGCTGATGCACACCAAGGGGATCCTCGTGATGACCCCGGACAGCGCGATGGTGCTCACCGGCAAGCAGTCGCTCGACTTCTCCGGTGGCGTGTCCGCCGAGGACAACCATGGCATCGGCGGTTACGACCGGGTGATGGGCCCGAACGGGCAGGCGCAGTACTGGGTGCCCGATCTGGCCGGTGCGTTCCGGGTGCTCATGGCGCACTACGAGCACTCCTACGTGGTTCCTGGCGAGACCGCGCCGCGCCGCGCGTCTACGTCCGACCCGATCGACCGCGACGTTTCGTCGTACCCGCATGCGGGTGACTTCGCGTGCGTCGGTGAGATCTTCTCGGCCGAGCACAACCCAGACCGCAAGCGTCCCTTCGACATCCGCACCGTGATGCGGGCGCTGGCCGACGCCGACCACGAGATGCTCGAGCGGTGGGCCGGCATGGCCGACGCCGACACCGCGGTGGTCGTCGACACCCGGATCGGCGGCTATCCGGTCAGCCTGGTTGGCATCGAGTCCAAGCCGGTGCCGCGCGCCGGCTTCCCTCCCACCGACGGTCCCGACACCTACACCGCGGGGACCCTGTTCCCGCGGTCGTCGAAGAAGGTCGCGCGGGCGATCAATGCGGCCTCGGGCAACCGGCCGCTGGTCGTGCTCGCCAACCTGTCCGGCTTCGACGGCTCCCCGGAGTCGATGCGCAACCTGCAGCTCGAGTACGGTGCCGAGATCGGCCGCGCAGTCGTCAACTTCGAGGGCCCGATCGTCTTCTGCGTCATCTCCCGCTACCACGGTGGCGCGTTCGTGGTCTTCTCCAAGCACCTGAACCCGTCGATGACGGTGCTCGCCATCGAGGGTTCGTACGCCTCGGTGCTCGGCGGCGCCCCCGCCGCGGCCGTCGTGTTCGCCGCGGAGGTCTCCAAGCGGGCGGCAGCGGACCCGCGCGTCGCCGCGCTCGAGGAGCGCATCGACCACGCCGAGGACGGTGAACGCGGCGCGCTCGTCGTCGAGCTCGCCGAGCTCCGCGCCCAGCTGCGCTCGGACAAGATCGCCGAGGTCGCCGCCGAGTTCGACGACGTCCACGACATCCACCGCGCCGTCGCGGTTGGCTCTGTGGATGAGGTGATCGCGGCCAGCGATCTGCGGCCCAAGGTGATCGACGTCATCGAGAGGGCGTTGGGCACGGTGTGATCGAGACCGAGGGCCAGGGGTTCGAGTCCCGTCACCTCCTTCGAAAACCTGATCAGGGCCATGTTCTTGACCTCCGCAGAAGGTCAGGAACATGCCCGATCCCATCTATGCCGCACCCTTGGTTCCGGTCTCGGAACCGCTGGCAGTCGACTGGGGCGGACTCGCTGGTCACCCGCTGGGATTCACACGCGAGACGCCGGTATTCACCGGCAGGGTTCAGGAGCCCTTGTCGCGGAACACATCGGAGAGCGGGTCGGCCTCGAAGTAGGCGGCCTTGATCCTCAGCCACTCGCCGTTGAGGACCATGTCCTTCAGAACCTCGTCGATCTGTTCTCTACGCTGGTCACCGGAGCGGATCACGAATCCGATCGGGGCGTCCTTGACCGGGTAGACGATCGGCTCTTGCAGGGCTATGGGGGCGCCGTTGATGATCGACTGAGCGTAAGGAGCTCCATAGAACAACGCGTCCGCCTCCCCTCGCTCGATCAGCTCGATGGCAGTGTCCACGTTGGGGGTCCTGACGATCTCGACGTCGTGGTACTTCTCTTCGAGGTAGGACCCTTGGATGGCGCCGTCCACGACCGCGATCTTCTTCCCGTTGACGTCACGGCGTGTCCGAACGGCCGATCCCTCGGGCGTGAGGAAGGCGACGTACGTCGAGAAGTACGGCGCGCTGAAGTCGAACTCCCGCTCGAGCTCTGACGTCTTCGTGACCTGGGCCCCGATCATGTCGATCTCTCCCGCCCGCAGGGCAGGGAAGAGCTTGTCGAACTCCATCGGCACGAACTCAGGCTCGATGCCCATGCCTTCGGCAACGCTGCGCGCCATCTCGTAGTCGAAGCCCTTGGTCGCGCCGTCGCTCTGGTAGTAGACGGGCTCGATGTTGTCGACACCGATCCGAAGTGTGCTGATGTCGGCCGCGGCGCTCGCCTTGTCGGTGGCAGTTGGTGCGGGGTGCGAGACGTGTCCGCTGAAGACGATTGCGCCTAGGAGGGTCACTGCGCTGGCGATGACCAACTTGATCCGGTTCATGTGGGGTCCTGTTGCTGGGGACGGTGGCGATGACTGGCATGCGGGCCCGAGCGGAGGCATGAGTCAGACAACACGCCCCGTTCGTCATGTGGAGCGTGGCTCGACTAACAAGGCGCAAAAGAGAGGTGAACGCCGGGGGCCGCAGCGGCTGGCTCAAGGAAGATGGTCCGGGTCACGTGCTCGCAAGGCTGGGGGAGTGGCCATCGGTCTGGTGCGGCAAGTCGGCTTAACTCGACGCGCGCCAGTCCACCAGTTCGTACATACCCGCGCCCGCCGTCACGAGTGGCAGGACCGGACGAAGCAGCGGGGGACTGGCCATGAAGAAGGCGGACAGCGGCAGCAATGTCCTCGGCTGGGATCATGCGATCACGCGCGTGTTCGGGCGCCCAGTTGGTGCCTGGTCAATCGACTTGCTTCTGCAACCTCCCGCACCTTTTCGGCCGGAGGCGACCCACCGTGGTGAAGCTCATCCAGTCGGGCGAGATCCCGGCGCACGTCCCCGGAGTGAACCGTCGCAAGCTGCGCTCGCCGACGTCCTGGCGTACCGCCATCTGCTCTACAAGCAGCGTAGCGAGTTCATCGCTGAGTCGTCGGCCGCCTACGAGATCGATGAGGACCTGGTCGACATCGACGACCCCGTCGACGAGGCGCGGAAGAACCGCTAAACCCGGTCGAGTGTCGCAGGCGTCTGCGGCACTCGACCGGTGTTCCGCGCTGTTCTCGATACGTGTGTGCTCGTCCCCAGCGTGCAGCGCGACTTCCTGCTGCAGTTGGCAACAGAGGGCGTTGCAAGTCAGGCTCGCGTGTCCGTCCTGGTGGCTCGTAGGGCGCGTAGGGCTGTATCGGTGACATGGTCGAGGTAGTGCGGCTCTGCTGGTGCCTGCCGTACGACCGTGCGCCAATAGATGAGGGCCGCCACCAGGTCCTGAGCCATCTCCAAGTCGGTGTCCGCTGGGAGGTCGCCTCGGTCGATCGCTCGCGTCAGGAGTGACCGCAGGTGGGCGCGCCGCGGCTTTGCTATCGACACGGCGATGGCTTCCGCGAGCGCGGGCGTCCGGTGAGCCTCGGCGATGAGGTCCGGGATGATCTTCGCGTAGGGCTCCGCGGCGAGCCAGGCTGCCATCGACTCCGCAGCGGCGCGCATGTCCCGGCGCAGGTCACCGGTCTCGACGACGTCGGCCATGGGCACGCTGATGTCAGCGAGGACGGCGAGCACCATCTCCTGCTTGCCGGACCACCGTCGGTAGAGGGCGCTCTTGCTCGTCCCTGCCCGCTTGGCGACCGCCTCCATCGCCAGCCGGCCGTAGCCACGCTCCACGAGCTCTGCAAGGACGGCCGCGACGATGGAGGCCGTGACCTCCGGTTGAAGGACGGCGGCTCCTGATGGCGGATGTGTAGGCACGCGAGCCAGCATAGCCTATGGACGGGACGGTACCGGCCGCTCTATGGTGCATGGACGCGACGTAACCGTACCGTCCCGTCAGGAGGATTGATGACGTCCCTTGCCCCGAATTCCCGCCAGCCAACGGCCGACGGATCACCCGAAGCCCGGTTGGCGCAACTCGACCAGCTGCATCCGCCCCGCCCGCTCTCCCCGTCCGACCGAGAGCAGTTCTTGTCCGAGTCGCATGTCGGCGTGCTAGCGGTCGGCGCGGACCCGGGCCGACCTCCGGCCAGCGTGCCGCTCTGGTACTCCTATGACCCGGGCGGTGACGTCGTGGTCAACACCTCCGTCTCGAGCCGAAAGGCCCGACTCATCCGCGCCGCCGGCGCCGCCACGCTCACGGTGCAGCGCGCGACCCCGCCCTACTGGTACGTCGTCGTCGAATGCCGGGTCGCCAACGTCGTCCACCCATCACCCGTGCCGGTCCGCCGAGCCATCGCTCGCCGTTATCTCAGTCCCGAGGGGGCGGATATTGCGGTCGACCGCTACGACCCCGACGACCAGGTGCTCTTCGTCCTCCGGCCACAGCGCTGGCATACGGCGGACTTCTCGGGCCCATCCCTACCTGCGACAGACCGTTCGCCTGAGCCGGTCAGCCCCGCGCAGCCCAACAAAGAAGAAACCGGAGACTCCCATGACAGATGAAGCCATCTCCGACCCGTGCGAGGTCGCCGATGACCGCCCCCGCCTGCGGGGAGGCACGGTCTCCACGACGGGAATGATCTTTCTGGTGGTGGCGGCCACGGCGCCGCTCACTGCCCTGAGCTCCAACATCTCCATCAGTATCGGTCTCGGCGCAGGCACCGAGACGGTGGGCTACCTCGCGGTCGTGGGTGCTCTCCTGGCCCTCTTTGCGGTCGGCTTCCTGGTGCTGTCCCGCTATGTCGTCGAGCCGAGCGCCTTCGCTGCCTTCGTGACGTTCGGGCTGGGCCGCAGACTTGGCTCCTCGGCAGCGTTCGTCGCTGCTCTCGCCTACGGCCTCGCATCCACTGCGATGGTGGCGGCGACAGGTTACTTCGCCAAGCTGACGCTCGACTCCTATGTCGGCTCCGCCCCGCCCTGGTACGTCCTCTCGGCTGTCGCACTGTGTGTTGTCGCGATCCTGGGCGTCCGTGGCCTCGACATCGCCCAGTGGGTGATGGTGCTGCTGTGCTCGGCCCAGTTCGTCATCGTCATCGCGCTCTTCGTGGCCGTGCTGGTCCAGCGTCCGGCATCCGCGTGGTTGCCCGACGACCTGCTTCCGACCGAGCCGTTCTCCGGCACCGCCGCCCTGACACTGGTCTTCTGCCTGGTCTGCTTCGGTGGCTATGAGGCGACCGCCGTCTACGGCGAGGAGGCGAAGGCGCCACGCCGGAGCATTCGCAGGGCGACCTTCGGGGCATTGGGGCTGCTGTTCGCCATCTTCGCCCTGGGGACCTGGACGCTCAAGGCCGCGCACCAGGACGTGGTCGCACTCGCAACCGCTGACGCCGGCGCACTGGTTCCTGTGACTGCAGAGACCTACCTCGGCCACTGGGCCGGGCCGGTCCTCAGCGTGATGGTGGCCTTCAGCTTTCTCGGGGCGGCCATTGCCCTGCACAACATGGGCAGCCGCTATCTCTTCGCGATGGGACGTTCCGGCCGCCTGCCCGACGTCCTCGCGCGAGTGCATCCCCGCCATGGCACTCCCATGGTCGGCACCGCGATCCTGGTTGCCCTGACTGCCCTCATCCTGGCCGGATTCGCGACATTGGGCGCGGACCCGCTCACCAACCTGTTCCCGGCGGTCTCCGGGATCACGTCCCTCTCGCTGGTGACGCTCATGCTCGGTTGCTGCGTCAGCGTGATCGTCGCGCGAGTGCGCGGCCACGTGACCGAGGGGCCGTGGCAGGCCATCGTCGCGCCCGCCGTCGCCGGTGCCGGCCTGGTCGTCGTCATCGCGGCGATCGCCCGCAACTACGCGACCGTCACGGGCAGTGAGAACCCGGTGGTGGCCTGGATGCCCCTGGTCCCCGTTCTGATCGCCATCTACGGCTGGTTCCACCCGGGACGCGCCGCGCAAGAAGGGTTGAACACGTGACGACGATACGGTACCGTTCCGACGTGACCACTTCGACACCCCTGCTCTTCGCAGACCATCCCCAGTACTGGTTCGAGACCCTGCGCATGCTGGGCCACTCGTCCTATGGCGGCTCGGAGGTCGGTGAGGTCCTGGCGACGTCCGCCGAGATCACTGCGGGCGACCACGACAGCTGGTACGGCGCCTGGCTGCGAACGGCCGATCGCGTCGCCGAGGGTGCTCGCCGCGACGCCGTTCATGGCCGACAGGTGAGCTCGCGCGAGGGCTACCTGCGGGCCGCGAACTACTACCGCAACGCCGACTTCTTCCTGCACGCCAACCCGCACGATCCGCGCGTATTGCATGCCTATCGCCACGGCGTGCAGTGCTTCGAGGCGGCGATCGCCATCACGCGGCCCTTCGAGGATCCCGAGCGGTCGAGCATCACGCCGGTCCAGATCCCCTACGAGGGCAAGACGCTGCGCGGCTACCTCTACCGGGGACCGGCAGGCTCTGACGAGCGGCGCCCGACGATCGTCATGCACAACGGCTTCGACGGCAGCGCGGAGGAGATGCACTACTTCGGCGCGGAGGCGGCAGCCGAGCGAGGCTTCAACGTGCTCACCTTCGACGGTCCGGGACAGCCGGCCGCCGTGCACGACCACGGCCTGGTCTTTCGTCCTGACTGGGAGAACGTCGTGGGGCCGGTCCTCGACTTCCTACTCGACGAACACGGCGACATCGTCGACGCCGAGCGCATCGCGCTCCTCGGAGTGAGTCTGGGCGGGGTGCTGGCCCCGCGCGCCGCTGCCTTCGAGCCACGCATCGCCGCCGTCGTGTGCAACGACGGTGTGTACGACGCCCTCGGAGCGGTCGAGGCGCTCCTCGGTCTGACCCGTGCGGAGATGGAGGAGCGCTGGCATGATCCCGCGTTCAACGCCGAGGTCGAGGCAGCAGCCGCGGAGCAACCCACCCTGCGCTGGGCCCTCGACCACGGGCTGTGGGTCATGGGCGCCGCGGATCCGGCCGAGTTCGTGCGGACGTACGCCCAGTACAACCTGCTCGACGGTGTGGCCGAACGGATCACGTGCCCGGTCCTGGTCTGCGAGGCGGACAACGACCTGTTCTTTGCGGGCGACGACATGGCTCTGCCGCAGCCCCGCCAGCTGATGGCTCGCCTGTCTGCTCCCGCCACCCTGATGACCTTCACCCACGACGAAGGGGCCGATGCGCACTGCCACGTCGGTGCCCAGCGGCTGGCCTCCGGACGCATGTTCGACTGGCTCACCGACACCTTCGCGGGCCTCACGAAGGACTCGGTCCGATGACGTCGCCACAGTCGGCCATCAGCCCTGCGCACGCTGTCCTGCTGCGGTCGATCGAGTTGCTCGCCGCGATGGACCTCGACGGCTACGTCGACCTCTTCGCCGAGGACGCCGTGATCGAGTTCCCCTACGCGCCGGCCGGCCGGCCCCAGCGACTGGACGATCCGGAGGCCGTGCGGGACTACGTGATGGCGATCGGAGCCGCGGTCAGGATCGAGTCGTTCCCGAGTCTCGTCGTGCACCATCTCACCGACCCGCACTCGATCGTCGCCGAGGTCACTCTGCACGGCACGGCGGTCGAGACCGGCGCACCCTACGACGTCCAGTACGTCTGGATCGTCGAGGAGCGCGACGAGCGGATCGTTCTCTTCCGCGACTACTGGAACCCGACCCAGACCACGGCAGCGACCGGACCGTCCGAGGAAGACACCGCACGATGAGCGCGATCGAGACCGTGCTCGTCACGGGCGGCACGGGGCAGACCGGGCGCACTGTCACGGATCTCCTGCACGGACGCGGCGTCGACGTGGTCGTCGCGAGCAGGCAGGCTCCGCAGGACCCGCTTCCCTCCGGGGTCCGGCACACCCGGTTCGACTGGGCCGACGACGCCACCCACGACGAGGCGCTGCGCGGCGGCATCGACAGCATCTACCTGCTGCCGCCACCGCTGGACCCCGATCCGGTCGATGTCGTCGACCGTTTCCTCGGCAGGGCTCGGGCCGCCGGAGTGAGACGGGCAGTGCTGCTCAACTCCTCGGCCTTCCCGCTGTGTGCATCCGGCCTGCACGCCGTACGGCTGACCGTCCAGCAGATGCCGGAATGGTCGGTGCTGCTTGCGTCCGGCTTCATGCAGAACTTCCTCGGCGAGCACCCCACCGCGATCGCCGTCCGCACGCATCATGAGATCGTCGCCGCCGCCGGCGATGGCCGGATGGGATGGATCGACGCGGAGGACGTCGCCGCGGCCGCGGCCGAGCTGTTGACCCGCGCTGACCACAGCAGCCGTGAGCACGTCCTCACCGGGCCGGAGGCGCTGTCCTACGACAGGGTGGCGGTCACCATCGCTGCTGCCTGGGAGCTCCCCGTCCGCTATCGATCGATCAGTCCCACCGAGCGTGGCGCACAGCTCCTCGATGCCGGACTCCCGGCGACATTCGTCGACGCCCTCGTCGGTGCCGACGTGCTGACCGCAAATGGCGCCGAAGACCGCGTGACCGCTGAGATCCCGCAGCTCCTGGGCAGGACCGCCACGTCCTTCGCCCAGTTCGTACGCCGCCACTCACCCAGCCCCGAGCCGACAGATCGGAGGAACGAGCCGTGAAAGACTCCAACGAGCTGCTCTCCCGAGCAGACCTCGACTTCCTGCTCCATGACTGGCTCCGGGTCGGGGACCTCACCGACCGACCGCGCTTCGCGGAGCACTCCAGGTCGACCTTCGACGCGATCCTGGACGTCTGCGCCGACCTCGCCCGGGACCGCTTCGCACCCCACAACCGGCGCAGCGACACCGAGGAGCCGAAGCTCGTCGACGGTCGCGTTCGCCTGAACCCGGACGTCCGGCCCGCGCTCGACGCACTGGCGGAGACCGGACTGCTCAGCGCGACCGCGGATCACCAGCTGGGCGGTCTCCAGCTGCCTCGGGTCGTGCACCTGGCGAGCGCCGCGTGGTTCGCGGCCGCCAACGTGAGCACGTATGGCTACGCGATGCTCACCGTCGCCAACTCGCACCTCATCTGTGCACACGGGTCTGCGGACCAGATCAACAGGTTCGTGCTGCCGATGTTCGAGGGCCGCTTCCACGGCACGATGTGCCTCTCCGAGCCCCAGGCAGGCTCCTCGCTCGCCGACACGATGACCCGCGCACGCCTGGCCGACGACGGGACCTATCGGCTCACGGGGACCAAGATGTGGATCTCCGGTGGGGATCACGAGCTGGGCGAGAACATCGTGCACCTCGTGCTCGCACGCACCGGAGCCGAGACCTCCGGCGTCCGGGGACTGTCGCTGTTCATCGTTCCCAAGTTTCTGGTGGAGGACGACGGCAGTATCGGCGAGCGCAACGACGTGACGCTGGTCGGGCTGAACCACAAGCTGGGATTCCGGGGCACGGTCAACACCGTCCTGAGCTTCGGCGACGGGACCCATCAGCCCGGCGGTGCCGCCGGCGCCATCGGCTACCTGGTCGGCGCGCCCGGCGAAGGACTCGCCCAGATGTTCCACATGATGAACGCCGTCCGTCTCGAGGTCGGTGCCTGCGCCGCAGCTCTCGGGTATACCGCCTACCTCAAGTCATTGGCCTATGCGCGGACGCGGCCACAGGGCCGCACGCCGGGCGCGAAGGACGCGAACCTCCCTCAGGTGCCGCTCGTGGAGCATGCCGACATCCGCCGGATGCTGCTGGCCCAGAAGTCCTACGCCGAGGGGGCGCTCGCGCTGACGCTGTACTGCGCTCGCCTGCTGGACGAGCAGGAGACGGCGCCGGAGCAGCCCGAAAGCGCTCGCGCGGGGCTGTTGCTCGACGTACTCACCCCCATCGCGAAGAGCTGGCCATCGCAGTGGTGCCTGCACGGCACGTCGCTGGCCATCCAGGTCCACGGCGGATACGGCTACACCCGCGACTACGACGTAGAGCAGCACTACCGGGACAGCCGCCTCAACCCGATCCACGAGGGCACGCATGGCATCCATGCCCTCGACCTTCTGGGCCGGAAGACGTCCATGCAGGACGGCGCGGGCATCGAGGCGCTGGACGAGGAGATGCGGCGTACCATCGCGGCCACTTCATCCCTGGGGCCCGAGGTCTCGGCCCACGCAGCCGACCTGGATCGCGCCAGGGCGCGCCTCGTGGAAGTGACGAGGCTGCTCCATGCGCACCCCGATCCGGTCACCAGGCTTGCCAATGCCTCGCTCTATCTGGAGGCCGCCGGGCACATCGTCCTGGCCTGGATCTGGCTCGAGCAGCTCATCGCGCTCGGCGACCGGGACGATGCCTTCGCCCGCGGAAAGCGCTCGACAGCCCACTACTTCCGCTCCTACGAGCTCCCTCGGGTGGCACCTCAGCTCGACCTGCTCGCCTCCCTCGACCGCACGACGGTCGACCTCGACCCGGCGTGGCTCTGACCATGCCCGGTCCAGGTCGACCGCGTTCCACCGCACCCTCACCATCGTCAGGAGAAGGCCCATGCCCACGCTCGGCCAGCTGGTAGCACGACAAGCCCACCGGGCTCCGACAAGAGACGCACTCGTCCACGACGGCCGGCGCATCACTTGGGCAGAGCTCGACAGCGACGTCAACCGTGCCACCGCCGTGCTGCAACGCGGCGGCATGGTCCAAGGGGAACGACTCGGGGTGATGAGCACGAACTGCGACGACCTCGTCGTGGCCCTGTACGCCGCGGCCAAGCTCGGCCTGCTCGTCGTCCCCATCAACCCACGGATGGCCGCGCCGGAGGTCACCTGGCTGCTGGAGGACAGCGGCGCGACGGGGTTCGTGTTCCATCCCCGCCTCGCGGCGACCGCGGACAAGGCGCGAGCGGCCGCCTCCACGCCGCCGCGGTTCCACCTCCCGCTCGGCCCGACCCCGGACCGCCCCCAGGACCTCAGGAGCCTGATGGCGGAGGCCCCGGATCACGAGCCGGGGACAGCGGTCTCGGAGTCGGACGACGCCGAGATCCTCTACACCTCAGGCACCACGGGTCGGCCCAAGGGGGTCCTTCTCGACCACCATCGCGCGATCTGGGCAGGACTCAACGTGACCACGACCGTCGGGATGGCGGACGGCGAGCGGATCCTGCAGGTCGCCCCGCTCTATCACTCCGCAGGCCTCAACCTCTTCCTGCACGGGGGCACGGCGGTCGGAGCCACGCACGTGCTCCTGGAGGCCTTCGATCCGGATGTCGTGCTGGACGTCATGGAGTCCGAGCGGATCACCACCTTCTTCGGCGTCCCCACGATGTACCAGATGCTCCTGGACCGCCCGGACTTCGCCGGCCGGGACCTCTCTGCCTGGCGGCTGGGCATGTTCGGGGCGGCCCCCATGCCGCCGGTCACGATCGAGCGATTGCGGAAGGCTGCCCCCCAGGTGCAGCTCTTCAACCTCTGCGGGCCGACGGAGGCCGGCCCCGGCGGCGTCGGGCTCGGCCCCGAGCACATCGCCGACCGCCCGAGTGCCAACGGATGGCCCATCCTCAACACCGAGGCGAGGGTTGTGGACAGCGAGGGCAACGACGTCGCGCCCGGCAGTACAGGAGAGGTGGTGCTCCGGGGTGAGTCTGTGATGAAGGGCTACTGGAACAACCCCGAGGCGACGGCGGAAGCGCTGCGCAACGGCTGGTTGCACACCGGGGACGTGGCACGCATCGACGACGACGGCTGCATCACACTCGTCGACCGCATGAAGGACATGATCATCACCGGCGGCATGAACGTGTACTCGGTCGAGGTCGAGAACGCCGTGGCCGCCCACCCCAGCGTCGCGGACTGTGCGATCGTCGGGGTGCCCCACCCCGTGTACGGCGAGAGCGTGGTGGCCGTCGTGACGCCCCGCGAGGGGTGCTCGATCACGATCGAGGACCTGCGGTCGCACGTCTCGACGCTCATCGCCGACTACAAGGCCCCGCACCGGCTCGTGCTCGGCGAGGTTCCGCGCAACGCCTCCGGCAAGATCCTCAAGCACGTCCTCCGCGAGCGGATCGGTGGCGAGCAGGGAGCCTTGTCGTGACCGGGAAGAAGACGAAGGAAACGATGCTGGCGGTCACTCAGGAGGTCCTCGGCGGCCCCGGGGTCCTGCACCAGGCCGAGGTCCCCCGGCCGCGAGCCACGCCCAACCAGGTGCTGGTGCGGGTGCTCGCCGCCGGCCTCAACCCGACCGACCTCAAGCACCGGTCGCGCCGGGTCTTCCTCGGCCCCCCACCCTTCGTGCTGGGGTGGGACGTGTCGGGTGTCGTCGAGGAGATCGGCTTCGGCGTCGCCGACTTCCGTCCCGGCGACGAGGTGTTCGGTATGTTGCCTTATCCCTCGGGGCACGGAGCCCATGCGGAGCTCGTGCTCGCCCCGGCTCGCGCACTCGTGCACAAGCCCACCGAGATCGAGCACGTGCAGGCAGGAGCCCTGCCACTTGCGTCGCTCACCTCGTGGCAGGCACTGGTCGAGCGGGCGGGGATCCAGCCCGGGCAGCGGGTGCTCATCCACGGCGCCGCGGGTGGTGTCGGCCACCTCGCCGTGCAGATCGCCCGGGACCGGGGCGCAGTGGTCATCGGCACCGCGAGCGCGTCGAAGCACGACTACCTCCGCGAGATCGGCGCCCACGAGCTCATCGACTACCGCACGATTGCGTTCGACGCCGAGCTGTCGGACGTGGACGTCGTGCTCGACACGGTCGGCGGCGAGGTCGCGACACGCTCACTCACGGTGCTCCGCCCGGGAGGCACGCTCGTGACGATCATGCCCGCCGGACGCGACGTGATCGTGGACGAGGCCCGCGAACGGGGCATCCGGATGGTCGGCATGCTCGCCGACGCGGATCGGGCCGGCATGCAGGCGGTGTCGGACATGGTCCGGCGCGGTGTGCTGCGACCCAGGATCGACCAGGTCTTCGCGATGAGCGCCGCAGACCAGGCTCACACCCTGGCCGAGTCAGGACGCGCCTTCGGCAAGGTCGTGCTCATCCCGGACTGACCTGCTGCTCGCCCGCTCGCGTCACCCACGACCCAGCGCACCAACCGAGAGGAACCACGAACCATGAGTCCCATCCACCCCGCCACCCTCACCGGCAAGGTCGCGGTCGTCACCGGAGCCAGCTCAGGCATCGGCGCCGAGATCGCCCACGAGATGCACCGGGCCGGCGCCGAGGTCCTGCTGGTGGGCCGCAACCAGGAGCGGCTGGCCGCCACCGCATCGAGCGTGGCAACCGACCCCGACCGGATCGATTCCCTGGGCGTGGACCTCACCGAGGAGGCCGCACCTGATGCCGTCGTACGACGTGCGCTGGACCGGTTCGGCCGTCTCGACATCCTGGTCAACGCCGCCGGCGTGTTCACGCCCACACCGTTCCTCGAGACCACCGACCAGATCCTGGACGACCAGTGGGCCACCAACGTGCGGGCGCCGTTCCGGCTCGCGCGCGCTGCCACCGGCCACCTGGGGGAGGGTTCGTCGATCATCTTCGTCTCGTCGATCTGTGGCCACGCCGGATTCCCCAACTCGACGGCCTACTGCGCCACCAAGGGCGCCGTCGAGCTGTTGGTGAAGTCGCTCACCGCCGAGCTGTCTCCGCGCGGGATCCGGGTCAACGCCGTCGCGCCCGGCAACATCCGGACCAGCATCAACGAGCATCTGCTGGCCGACCCCGACTACGAGAAGCAGATGCTCGCGGCCACCCCCGCCGGACGCATCGGAGAGGTCGGCGACATCGCACCCGCAGTCGTCTTCCTCGCCTCCCCGGCGGCGTCCTACATCCACGGGTCGTCCCTGCTGATCGACGGCGGATGGATCGCCAGTTGACCAAGCAGCTGCCGGGAACGTCCGAGCAGGAGCTTCGCAAGTTCCTCCTCGAGCACTACGCGATCGACGCTGCGCTGACGCGGCTGGGCTCCGAGCACGACGAGACCTACCGGGTCTCGCTCGCCGGGGCCGACGACCTGATCGTCAAGGTCTGTGCTCTCGACGAGCCGCGAGAGTTCGTCGAGCTCCAGGTCGCGGTGGTCGATCACCTGGCGCGTTCCTCGACGGTCCCGGTGCCCGTACCGGTGCCGACACCAGGCGGAGCAACCATCACCCGGTGGCAACACCCGGGCGGCCTGCCGGTGCGCCTGGTCCACGTCATGACCTGCCTGCCGGGCATCGCCGTCGCGGAGCAGGTGCTCAGCACGGAGCAGGCCGAGCGGCTGGGCACCGTGCACGGTGAGCTCACTGCGGCGCTCGCCGCCTTCCGGCAGCCGGCCGCGGACCGCAGGATCATGTGGGACCTGTCCTTGGTGGGCGAGCTCGTCGACACCGTCGCGGCCCCGCGGTCGCAGGCCCGGGTGGCCGACCAGGTGGTCAGCCACTTCACGAGATTCGTACGGCCCGTGGCGGAGAAAGGGGATCGGCAGATCGTGCACGGCGACTACAGCGTGCACAACGTGCTGACAGACGCGGCGGCTCCAGGGTTCGTCACCGGTGTCATCGACTTCGGTGACGTGCACGCCGGGCCGGTGCTCTACGACCTCGCGATCGCGGTCTCCAACCTCCTCGACCATCGGCTCGCGGAGCCGTGGTCGCTGGCGTCCGCGCACGTACGAGGCTTCCTCAACGTGCGCGACATACCGCCGGTCCAGCTCCGAGTGCTCGCCGCGGCAGCCGCGGCCCGCTGCGTGCAACGAGCCCTGATCTCGCAGTGGCGAGCGAGCACCGATCCCACCCGGGCTGACTACGTCCACGAGCACTCGCGGCACGACTGGGTCCGCGCCGAGACCGCCATCCAGACCCTCGACACCGCGACCGACCAGTTCCTCGCCGCCGCACCGTCCGACGCCCCCACGAGCTAAGGATCACCACCTTGTCATCACCGCCTCGCGCAGCCGTCAGCTCCGTCGGCATGGTCAACGGCTTCGATGCCACCGACCTGGATGCCCAACCGCGGGACATCGCGTCGATGATCGAGCGACGCAACCGCCTCCTGGGACCCGGGTACCAGCTCTTCTACACCGATCCGATCGAGCTGACCCACGCCGAGGGTGTCCATCTCTACGCGAGCGACGGGACCGAGTACCTCGATGCCTACAACAACGTGGCACAGATCGGCCACTGCCACCCGCGCGTCGTCGAGGCGGTCTCTCGCCAGCTGGCGAACCTGAACACCAACACCCGCTACCTCCAGGAGCCGCTGCTCGACCTGGCGGAGCAGCTGCTCGCTCACTTCCCGCCGGCTCTCGACCGGGTGACATTGACCTGCACCGGGTCGGAGGCGAACGACCTCGCGACACGGATCGCCCACCACCACACGGGTTCCAGCGGGATCATCGTCACCGCGAACGCCTACCACGGCGTCACCAGCAGCGTGGCGGCGTACTCTCCCTCCCTCGGCGCCGGCGAGCGCCCGGGACCGAATGTCCGCACCATCGCGGCACCCAACCCGGCACGGTTCGCGGACGAGGCCGAGCTGATCGCCGCGGTGCGCAGCGACGTGCGCCGGGCCGCCGACGACCTCGTCCGCACCGGCCACGGTGTGAGCGCCTGTCTGATCGACACAGTCCTCTCTTCCGACGGTGTCTTCACCCACCCGACGGGCGTCCTGCGAGCACTTGCGGAGGAGGTCCGCTCCTACGGCGCCGTGATGATCGCCGACGAGGTCCAGGCCGGCTTCGGCCGCACGGGCGACGACTGGTGGGGCTTTGCTCGCCATGGGTTCGTCCCGGACATCGTCACGATGGGCAAGCCGATGGGCAACGGCTACCCGGTCGCCGCGGTGGTCCTCCGTGCCGAGGTGGGTCAGGGCTTCGAGTCGGCAGTCCGCTACTTCAACACCTTCGGCGGCAGCACCGCCGCTGCCGCCGCCGCCCGAGCGGTGATCGGGGTCATCGAGGAGGAGGACCTGATCGAGCGCTCCCGGCTCATGGGCGCCTCTCTCGGCGACGCTCTCCGCGATCTCGCCCGCGACACCGACCTCATCGGAGCGGTCCGTGGCGTCGGGATGTTCTACGGGGTCGAGCTGTCGTCGGAGGGCGGTCCCGTCGGAGGGGCGCGCATGGCGCGCAAGGTCGTCGACCGGATGCGCCGCGCCGGGGTGCTGATCTCGGCGTCCGGCCCCCACGGCAACGTGCTGAAGATCCGACCTCCCCTCACGTTCGAACAGACCCACGTCGACCGCCTCGTCGAGGCCCTCGCCGCGGGCCTCAAAGCGGCCGAACCCTCAACACGAGAGGTCTGAGCGATGGCGACTCCACAGATCGATGTCAATGCCGATGCCGGCGAGAGCTTCGGACGTTGGCCGCTGGGCGACGAGGTCGGCTTGTTCGCGTTCGTCTCGAGCGCCAACATCGCCTGCGGCCACCATGCCGGCGACCCATCCACGATGCGTGCGGCGGTGCAGGCCGCGCGTGGTGCCGGTGTCGCGGTCGGTGCGCACCCCGGCTACGACGACAAGGCCGGCTTCGGCCGCCGCGCCATCGCGATGTCGCTCGCGGAGACCGTCGACTCGGTCGTCTACCAGGTCGGGGCCCTGGCGGCGATCTGTGCGAGCGAGGGCGTCCCGCTCCGGCACGTCAAACCGCACGGGGCGCTGATGGGAGCGATGTGCCGCGACCCCGAGCTTGCGCTGGCGATCGCGACAGGTCTCCGCAGCGCCGGGTTCGACCTGCCCATGATGATGGCACCGACCCCAGCCCTCGACGCCGTCGG
Organism: Nocardioides panzhihuensis; assembly: GCF_013408335.1. Lineage (NCBI taxonomy): Bacteria > Bacillati > Actinomycetota > Actinomycetes > Propionibacteriales > Nocardioidaceae > Nocardioides > Nocardioides panzhihuensis. The sequence continues at coordinate 549,459 of NZ_JACBZR010000001.1, forward strand.
TGCGGCGGGCCTCCCAGTCATCCCCGAGAACGCCGTCGACCTCGACTTCGATGACGACGGGATCAACATCATCGAGCCGCGTCCCGCGGCCAAGGACCCCGAACTGGTCGCCGAGACGGCCGTGATGGTGGCATCCGGCCGAGCATCGACCGTGTCGGGACGCAGCATCGCAATGCCGGTGCGCTCGGTGTGCGTCCACGGCGACAGGCCCAACGCCGTAGCCATCGCCGCAGCGGTCACCCGCGCGCTGGCCGCTGCCGGCTTCGAGGTCCGCTCGGTCGAGCCATGGACATGACGCACGCACGAGGAGGTTCGCCGGCCTACACGACGTTTCCCGATGGAAGTCGTGCCAGCTTCGGGGGCGACGAGTACATCTTCGTCGAGCTCGACGAGGCGATGAGCATCGCCGCCGCCCTCCGGGCCCAGTCGATCACGGTGCGCATCACCGACCTGGAGCTGCCGGGCGTTCTCGACATCGCGCCAGCCAACAGCAGCTACCTGATCCGCGTCGACCCGGAGGCCATCGATCCCCGCCGGGCGCTGACCACGATCGCGGACGTCCACGCGGCTGGGCAGACCGCGGCGGCGACGATCTCCACCGAGATCCTCGACGTACCCGTCCTCTACGACGACCCTTGGTCGACCGAGGTCTGCATGCGCTTCCGCGACGGACACCAGTCCGCGACCGAGACCGACCTCCAGTTCACCGCGCGGATCAATGGCTTCGTCTCCGTCGACGAGCTGGTCGAGGCGCACTCGAGCGCGCCGTTCATCGTGACGTTTCCCTGCTTCAAGCCCGGCAACGCGGAGTCGTACCAACTCGTGCCCCGCGAGCGACAGATCCAGGCGCCCAAGTACCTCACGCCGCGCACTGAGACACCGGCCCGCGCCGTTGCCCATGGCGGTGCCTTCACGGTCATCTATCCCTCGAGCGGGGTCGGCGGCTACCAGCTGCTCGGGCGTAGCGCGATCCCGGTGGTCGACCTCAGCCAGACCACGCGCGAGTTCCGCAGGTCGCCCGTACTGACGCCCATCTCGACCCTGCTGCAGTTCCGCCCGGTCGACCGGGCGGAGTACGACGAGGTGCGTCGTCTCGTGGACGCCGACCAGTACGCCGTCCGCCGCGCGCCCGTCGAGTTCTCCCTCTCCGACTTCGATGAGGACCCGGTGGGATACGCGCGCTCGCTCAAGGAGCTGCTGTCGTGATCTCGGTTCTGGCCCCGGGGCCGCACACGACGATTCAGGACAGCGGTCGACCCGGCTACTACGCCATGGGACTTCCACCGTCGGGCGCGCTGGACCAGTACGCGCACGCGTGCGCCAACGTCCTGGTCGGCAACGCCGAATCGGCCGCGACCCTCGAGGCGACCGCGGCCGGACCCACCCTCGGGTTCGATCAGGACGTCCTCGTCGCGGTGACCGGCGCCGACGTCGACGTCACCATCGATGGTCGGCCGGTGGAGACTTGGGCGGCCCACCTGATCCGGGCGAGTCAGCAGCTGACGGTCGGTCTGGCCAGGGCTGGCGCCAGGGCCTACCTCGCCGTGCGCGGCGGCATCGACTGCCCTCTGTTCCTCGGCAGCCGCTCGACCTACACCGCGGCCGCCGTCGGTGGCCTCTCGGGCAGGCCCCTCGTCGCCGGAGACACGCTGCGGGTCGGCCACGAGATCGCCGCCCCGGCGCGACCCGGCGCACGCATCGACTCCCGGCTCCGTGGTCGTACCGGGGGCGAGGTGACGGTCCGGGTCGTCCCAGGGCTGTGCAACTACCGGTTCGCAGCCGAGTCGATGGAGCGGTTCTTCGGCGGCACCTACACGATGACGGCACGCGCCGACCGGATCGGTTGCCGCCTCGACGGCCCGAGCCTGACCTACGTGGAGCGCGACCAGCCGTTTGGCGCAGGCGACGACCCGAGCAACGTCGTCGACCTGGGCTACCCCGTCGGGTCGATACAGGTCCCCAGCGGGGTGGAGCCGATCTGCCTGCTCCGGGACGCTGTCACCGGCGGTGGCTACGCGACCCTCGGCACGGTGATCAGCGCCGACCTCGACCTGCTCGCGCAAGCGCGAGCTCCTGACACCGTGCGATTCGAGCCGGTGTCGATCGACGATGCCCTGGCCGCCAGAGCTGCGTCCCGGTCCCGACTGCGCGAGGTGCGCACCAACCTCAACCTCCTCAGTCTGTTCTGATCCGAGTCCGGCACTTCGTCCTCCTTCGCAGTCTGGGCTGCGAAGGACCCATGAACAACCACGGAAGTGAGAAACATGCAGATCGACAACGTCGCCGCCATCGTCACCGGCGCGGCATCCGGGCTCGGTAACGCGACGGCCGCGGCGCTCGCGGCCAAGGGGGCCCGCGTCTTCGGGCTCGACCTCGACATCGCCACCGCTCCCGAGATCGACGGCGTCGCCTACATCAAGGCTGACGTCACCAGCGAGTCCCAAGTACGTGCTGCAGTCGCGCATGCCGCCGAGCAGCGGCCGCTGCGAGTGGTCATCAACTGCGCCGGCATCGGCACACCTGCCCGCATCCTGGGCAAGGCAGGCGTCCACGACCTGGCCCTCTACGCCAAGATCGTCCAAGTCAACCTGATCGGGACCTTCACCGTGCTCGCGATCGCCGCCGAGGCGATGGCGAGCACCAAACCGCTCGACCACGCCCAACGCGGTGTCATCGTCAACACTGCATCGGTCGCGGCCTTCGAAGGGCAGATCGGACAGGCGGCCTACTCGTCCGCTAAAGGCGGGGTGGTCGGCCTCACCCTCCCTGCCGCCCGCGATCTCGCCCAGCACGGCATACGCGTGAACACCATTGCCCCAGGAATCGTGGAGACTCCCATGCTCGCCTCCCTCAGCGAGAAGGTCCGAGAGAGCCTAGCCGCGGATGTGCCATTCCCCAAGCGCCTCGGACGACCGTCCGACTATGCCGACCTCGTCGCGTTCATCATCGATCACGACTACCTCAACGGCGAGATCATCCGCATGGACGGAGCCTTGCGCCTAGCCCCTCGTTGATCCCCGGCTCCCACCAGAAAAGAAGGCACCAGCATGCACTCAGCCGTCATCGTCGACATCGTCCGGACCGCCTCCGGAAAGGGAAAACCAGGCGGTGCCCTGTCCGGGCTCCACCCCGTCGGCCTACTCGCGACCCTGCTCACCTCGCTCGCCGACCGCAACGACCTCGATCCGGCCGTGGTCGACGACGTCATCGCCGGCTGCGTCACTCAGGCAGGCGACCAGGCTCTCAACATCGCCCGCAACGCCGTCCTGGCCGCAGGCTTCCCGATCGAGGTGCCCGGCACCAGCATCGACCGGCAGTGCGGTTCCTCGCAGCAGGCCGCACATTTCGCCGCCCAAGGCGTGATCGCGGGCGCGTACGACGTCGTGATCGCAAGCGGCGTCGAGTCGATGAGTCGCGCGCCGATGTTCTCCTCAGCTCGAGGCGGCCACCCGACGGCACCCCTCGGCGACCGATTCCCGTCCCTGCCCACACAAGGCATCGGCGCGGAACGGATCGCCGCCCAGTGGAAGCTAGACCGCGAGGCTCTCGACGCATTCTCCGCCGAGTCGCACCGCCGCGCCGCGACGGCGGCCACCGGCGGAGACTTCAGCCACGAGATCGTCCCCATCACGCTCCCCGACGGGAGCGTCCACACCGAGGACGAGACCATACGGGCCACGACGTCCACCCAGGGGCTGGCCGGCCTACAGCCATCGTTCTACGACGACGAATTGGCCAGTCGGTACCCAGAGGTCGGATGGCGCATCACTCCCGGAAACTCCTCCCCGCTGACCGACGGCGCAAGCGCAGCGCTGATCATGAGCGAACAGAAGGCCAGCCAGCTCGGGTTGACCCCGCGCGCCCGGTTCCACAGCTTCGCTGTCGTGGGATCAGATCCGGAGATCATGCTGACCGGCCCGCTCCCGGCGACGCACAAGATCCTCAGAAAGGCCGGACTCACCATCGACGACATCGACGCCTACGAAGTCAACGAGGCGTTCGCACCGGTGCCGCTCGCCTGGGCGGCAGAGTTCGGTGCCGACCCCACCAAGCTCAACCCCCGCGGGGGCGCAATCGCGCTCGGCCACCCCCTCGGCGGCTCCGGGACCCGGCTGATGGCGACCATGGTCAACTACCTCGAGGCCACCGGCGGGCGGTACGGCCTTCAGACCATGTGCGAAGGCGGCGGCATGGCCAACGCCACCATCATCGAACGCCTCGGCTGAGGCCGCACCAGACGGCGAGCTGGGCGCGGGTCAGATGGCGATGCCGGTCGGGCCTGACTGACCAACGTGTGTGGACGTCACAGCTAGCCGTCGCCTGCTGGTGACCGGATCATCACCCGGTAGCGCTGGGCAAGCAGCGTCGGCTTCTTGCGGGGTGGCATCCGCATCCCTCCTAGGGTGGGGGTGGGTCCGGTGCGGGCCTGTCCAGATCTGCTTCGCGTATCGCCCTCGTACTGCGAGCCTGGTCTTGATACACGTGCCACTCGTGAGGAGTGATGGAAGTGACCAACCGTCTGGCCGGTGCGACGAGCCCGTATCTCCTCCAACATGCAGATAATCCGGTGGACTGGTGGGAGTGGGGGCCTGACGCGTTTGAGGAGGCACCGCGGCGGGATGTTCCTGTCCTGCTGTCGGTCGGGTACGCCGCCTGTCACTGGTGCCATGTGATTCTGTGTACGCTCAGGGTTTGGCCGAATTCAGCGAACTCGCAGATCAGGAGCATTACTTCGCTCCATCTCGGTTCAGCTTCGATCGCCGAGTGACGCTGACTCCGCGGCTTCGTGTATCACTTCGTGTATCACGAGGACACTGCTGGTCAGGCTGAGGCGGTGCGGTGGGGCTTGATGGAATTGTGCCTCGCGTCAACGGCGGCGATTGTCTCGCGTACGTCGTTGGACCTGCGGTAGCAGAAGTGGTTGTCGGTGATGACCCGCTCGATCTGGGTCATGCCGTGGGTCGCGAAGTAATCGGCGGCCGATCGATGAACCCGACACAGGTCGAGCCCTCTCGTCCAGGAGGGCCTCGGAGTAGGCCAGCCGGGAGCGGTCATCGACCGTAGAGTGCTCGTAGCCGCCGCCGATCCGGGCGCTTTCTGTTTGCCGGCCTTGCCCTTTGCCGGGCCGTGGGCCTTCCAGTTGCCACCGTCGGGACCTTGCTGACCCTTCTTGATGTCGACGTGGACCAGTGCACCGGGCCGGTCACGTTCATAGAGCACCTCGGTGGTCTTCACGGCCCAGATGACCTCGCCGGTCATCGGATTGCGTTGGCGCAGCTAGGCAACGCGATGACGGCGTAGGACCCGCCCCGCGGCCCAGTGCTGGGGTGTCGAGGTCGGGACCCGAGCCAGTCCTTGGCGGCGGCGCTCGGCCGCTGCTGGAGACCTTGACAGCGAGACGGGGCGCAAGGAGGATGAACCAAACGTACGATTGTTTGGCGTATGGCGGGTTGAAGTTTGCGTGAGTGGCTTGAAGTGCAGGATTGCGATCTTGCAGGGCGACAAGCGCGATTTCATCGTCGCTGACCAAGGGCAGTCCTCGGCGGGTTTGGCCTCGCTCGGACGGCTTACTCATGCAGAAGGGATGGGCTGTGAATTTCGCTGAAGTACTCGATGTGGCCGCCGACCGCGCGCCGGCGGCTGAGGCGATCCGACTCGGTGGGCAGATCCTGGGGTACGGCGAACTGAGGCATCGTGCCCGAGTGGTGGCCGGGCTGATCCAGTCGGTTCGGATCCAAAGTGGTGAGAAGGTGGCGGTTCTCATGCACAACGCCTTCGAGTACGCGGAGATCGCGTTCGGTGTTATCGGTGGCGGGAGCGTGCTGCTACCTGTGAATCCCCGCCTTGCGGCGGCCGAGATCAGCTACATCCTCGACAATGCCGACGTCCGTGCCATCTTCATCGGCCCCGAGTTCGTTGACACAATGCTCGGCATTCGCCGCGAGCTGGAGAAGATCGACCATGTCTTCGTCGCCGCCGAGGAGCTGCCGCTGGCTGCGGCAGAATCAGGCTGGCAACTCTACGAGTCTGCGATCGCTGCCGCTGGGGCAGTGGACGACTGGGCCGACACCGACGGCCAGGACGACTGCATGCTCGTGTACACGTCAGGAACGACAGGCAGCCCCAAGGGTGCCGTCCGTTCCCATGCCAGCGCAATCTGGGGTGCGTCAAACTTCTCGACAGTCTGGGGGCAGATCGATCCGGAGCGAGACCGGTTCCTCTACTGCATCCCCATGGCCAGCATCGGGTTCCTCAACGTGTTCGCGTCAAGTGTGTTCAACGGGCTTGCGGTCGAGCTGATGTACAAGTTCTCGCCCGAGAAGGCACTGGAGGTCATTGAGACGAACCGAGTCACTCACGCCTATCTCGTTCCGGCCATGTGGCGGATGATCATGCGTTCGCCAGAGCTGGGTTCCCGCGACTTGGCCAGCCTTAGGGTGGGGATATGGGGTGGTGAGCCCTTAGATGACGCGTTGCGTGAGGCAATCTTGTCTAGGTTCGGTCCCGTGCTGCTTGGTGTGTTTGGCACGACGGAGGGTGCGTTGCTGTCTTCACGGTTAGGGGACGACCAGCGTCTGCCGAAGACGTCGGGGCGTGCTGCTGGGTACAACCGGTTTCGGATCGTCGATGAAGCCGGCAACGAAGTACCGCGAGGAACAGTAGGTGAGCTCATCAACAAAGGTCCGACCACGCTCAGCCGCTATTACAAGAATCCCGAAGCTACCGCGGATGTGCTGAGGAATGGCTGGTACTACACCGGTGATCTCGCTTGGATGAACGAGGACGGGTTCGTCTTTGTCGTCGACCGCAAGCGAGAGATGCTGATCGCTGGCGGGCAGAACGTTTACCCCGCGGAGCTCGAGCGGGTCCTCTGCTCCCACAGAGCCGTTGCGGCGGCAGCTGTGGTAGGCGTGCCCGATCCTGACTGGGGAGAGGCGGCCATGGCCTTCGTGGTGCCCCTCGATGGCGCGCCGCCGGTCGATGAATTGACTGCGCATATGCGCGCCCATCTCGCTGGTTACAAGGTGCCGCGGCACTGGCGCTTCGTTGATGAGTTGCCTACGAACTCGATGGGCAAGGTCCGCAAACAAGCCCTCCGCGAGATGGCCGCCGGGGCCGAAGGGGTGGGGGCCGTCTGATCAGCCGTTGAAGACGGCGAGCTCAAGTCACGTGCTGCCGCAGGCCTCGCAGGGGGTCGCTCCCGCCCGTACGTCGACAGCTCGGCGTCGCGGGGGCGGACCCGACGGAATGCTCTGTTGAACGTGACCTGTGGGTGGGACTGATCGGCAGGATTGTGGTTCCGCGGAACGGCACTACGACCAGGTTTTCCTCAGCGTCACGTTGCTACCCGACGAACCATCCTGCTCCTGCGCTCGAGCGCCGCTCACGGCCGGCGACTCCTCTGATTCGCCATCGTTCTTCTGAGTCAAATCTGCGCTCACCTCTGAGGCTGAGGGTTGCGACTGATGTCGGTGCGATGGCCTCGATTCCATGGCGAACAATCGTTTGTGGCGACCTTGACAACCTAGGTAAGGTCGTGGACCGTGATTAAAAACAAACAGTTGTTTTGACCGCTGAGTGAGCGAGCACTGCCGCAGGCCACGGTCATACCTCAGCTCCACGCGAGTCATGGCGCGTGGGCAGTAAACGTCCGTTGGGAGTCGGGATGTCTGTCAAGCACATTTCAGCCGCCACGCGGCGCCGCGCGCTCGTCGCGGGCACCGTGGGCAACTTCGTCGAATGGTTCGACTTCGTCGTCTACGGGGCCCTCGCAGTCGTCCTTGGTCCGCTCTTCTTTCCATCGGGGAGCCCGACGGCCGCGACGCTGTCGGTCTTCGCGACGTTCGCGGTCGCCTTCCTGTTCCGGCCGCTCGGAGGCTACGTCTTCGGTGTCATCGGTGACCGCCTCGGCCGACGTGTCGCACTCTCGGGGACGGTGCTGCTCATGAGCGGTTCCACAATGGCGATAGGTATCCTCCCTACGGCTGACGCCCTCGGCGTCTGGGCCGCCGTGCTACTCGTCGCGATCAGGTGCCTCCAAGGAGTCGCCGTCGGTGGCGAGTGGTCTGGCTCCACGGTCTACCTTGTGGAGTTCGGGGGCGGACGAAACCGATCGCTCCTTGCCAGTCTGACTCCGGCGGGCGCCTGGGTGGGCGCCATGGCGGGTGTCGGGATTGTCGCGGCTCTCAGCGCCACGCTGGGGCCTGACGCGGTCCAGTCGTGGGGCTGGCGTGTCCCGTTCCTGCTGGCCGGTCCCTTGGGACTCGTGGGGTTCTACATGCGGCGGCGGTTGCGGGACACGCCGGCCTTCGAGGCGTTGAAGTTGGCCGACAACATCGAACGCCAGCCCGTCCGCCGCGCGTTTCGCACCCATAAGACGGCGATGCTGTTCATCTTCGTCGGTGCCGCTATGGGTGCCGCCGCCGGCTACATGCTGATCGCCTATATGGTCAGCTACTTGACTGGCACGGTGGGAGTGCCGCTGGGGACGGCGCTCCTGACCAACATGATTGCGCTCGGTGTGTCGACGATCGGCACCATTGGCTCGGGATACTTGGCAGACCGCATTGGTCGCAAGCCGGTCTTCCTCAGCGCTCTGATTCTGCTGATGGTGCTTGCGGTGCCGCTATTCCTGCTTATCGGGACCGGGGGCTTGGCTGGAATCTTGGTCGGCCAGTGCGTTCTGGGAATCCTCACCGGGGCGATGTTGGCCCCGTTCGCCGTCCTCTGTGTCGAACTCTTCCCGGCTGAGGTGCGGTACGCGGCCTCTGGCGTTAGCTACAGCCTCGGCGCAGGACTTCTCGGAGGGATATCGCCGCTGGTGGCCGCTACGCTCGTAGCCACGACCGGTTCGCCTCTCGCGCCCGCGGTCTACCTGAGCTTGATGCTGTTCATTACGTTGTTGGCCGCACTCGCTTTTCTCCGCGAGACTCTGGTTTCAACACCCGACGGTGCGCTGGAGGCCGCCGAGGCACCTTCGGCCTGATCGGGGCGTACGCAAATAAACGTGGCTGGCGTCGTTGCAGCGGTCAGGGAGCAACAGGACCGCCAGATGACTGTCGACACAGGGCTACTCGAAGGCTGCTCGCGAGGGCCATGACGGTGGCGGTCGCCCGGTCTGGTGCCACTGGCTTTGCCGAAACGGGCGACCGCACTGGCCGGAGCGACTCGGCAATCGTCGGAGATGCTGTCGGGTTGTGATCCGGGCTGGCGCGGATCGGGACCCGCGCGGTGCGAGGACTATCGCCACCGTTTGGCAAGACGCAGGGGCTTCCGGATCCGTGCCGGACCCGCTTGGGCATCGGTGTCGACATGCCGTCGCCGCGTGCGCCGGTCAGCTGGTTGGTGCCGATTGCTGGGCGCCAGACGCTTGCGCGGAGGTTCGTGTCGCCGAGGCACTCGGAATGAACTCACGGCCCGGCGCTCGTCTGCCCAGATCTCCTTGCCGCCGCGTGGGAGGCAGTCGAAAAATCCACACGAGGACGACGGATCAGGGGCAGCGTAAATGAGCGAGGGACGCTCCTGTTGCGGAACCCAAGAGACGATGAGAGTTCAAGCCCCCGGCAGCGGGACTATTGAGCGTCGGACGCGGGGTTGGTGGCGTACAGATCAGCGGTGACCTCGCCCCGGCGTCGGCGCACGCCGGTGGCGCACTTGTGGCAGGCGCCCTTCAGCTGTGCGTGGAAGGGGCGGTCCCAGAAGACTGGCCAGTTGATGGCCCGTTGACCGCATTTGGTGAATGCGCTGCCGGGCTCCTTCGCGTGCAGCACGCCGTAGGGACGTTCGGCACCGATTGCGCCGACCTTGTGAGTCGAAGTCACATATCATCGTGAGTTGGACATCCCCAATCCTTTCGTTGGCTAGCCGAGGCTTCAGCCACAGGAGGTGCCTCAGGTCGTTGCGGGCATCCGCCGGGGTCAGACGTTGCGGCGGTACGGGCCGCCGACCTCGAAGAAGGTCTCGGTGATCTGCTGGAGGGTGCGTACGCGGGCGGCGTCCATGAGGACGGCGAACACGTTCTCTCCAGAAGTGGCGACATCCTTGAGTCGTGCGAGCGCCTGGTCGACCTCCGCGGCATGTGCGCCGCGGTAGGCGTGGACCCGTTTGAGACCTGGGACTGCTTCTCGGTCGCGGTGGCGCGGGCGAGCTCCAATTCCTGGGGCGGCGCGTCGGATGCGGGCTTGAGGAATGTGTTGACGCCGATGATGGGCAGGGTGCCGTCGAACTTGCGGTGCTCGTAGCCCATGGATTCGTCTTGGACGCGGCCGCGCTGGTAGCCGGTTTCCGTGGCGCCTGGACGCCGCCGCGTTCGCGGATCCGGTCGAACTCGGCCAGCATGGCGTCCTCGACGAGGTCGATGAGCTGGTCGATGATGAACGAGCCCTGTAGGGCGTTCTCGCTCATCGTCAGGCCCCAATCGCGGTTGATGATCAGCTGGATCGCCAGCGCCCGACGTACCGAGTCCTCGGTGGGGGTGGTGATGGCCTCGTCGTAGGCGTTGGTGTGCAGGCTGCTTGCGTTGTCGTCGATCGCGCATGTCCTCCAGCGTGGCGACCGATACGCCGGGGGAGCCGACCTTGCCGTAGATGTCGGGGCGCTCGTCGGGATCGCGACCGTAGAGGGTGACCGAGTCGAAAGCGGTGGAGAGACGGGTGGCGGGCCGACCCTCGGAGAGGAGCTTGAAGGGGCGGTTGGTGCGGAACGGGTCGCCCTCACCGGCGAACATCCTTGCGGGGTCCTCGTTGTCACGCTTGAACCCGAAGACGCCGGCGGCGAACGGGAACTTCCCGCGCCCCACGCGTGGCGAGCGGAAGAACGTACGATCGCCCTCGAGCGAGTTGGCTCGGATCCGGTCACCGAGAAGTGCGCCCGGGCCCTTACGCTGTGTGGGGTCGACCGCGATGACAGCGATGCGCAGCTTGTCCTGCTGATCCACGCGGAAACGCCGGACCAGCTCGGCGGTCAATGAGGACTTGCCCGAGCCGCCGGTGCCGGTGACGCCCAGCACCTTGGTGGCCCTGCCTGCCGCTTCCTCACGGATCCGCGGGAGGAGGTCGGCCGGCAGGTTCCCGGACTCGGCGCCGGTGATCGCTCGCGCGGTCGCAAACCGGTCACCCGCCACCAACGAGTCGGCATCGGCGGGCTGGATCTGCCACAGATCGAAATCGCAGTCGGATACGACGCTGTTGATCATTCCCGCCAGGACCATCGGCTGACCGCCTTCGGGCGAGAAGATCATTACCCCGGACTTCCTGAGCCGCGCGATCTCCGCCGGAACGATCACGCCGCCGCCCCCGCCGACCACGCGTACGTGGTCTGCTCCCGCCGCTCGCAACGACTCGACGAGATACTCGAAGTACTCCACGTGTCCACCCTGGTACAACGACACGGCCACGCCACGCCCTGTACGTCCTCCTCGAGGGCCGCGTCGACGACCTCCTGCGCAGACCGATTGTGCCCCAGGCGCACGACTTCGCAGCCCTGGCTCTGGAGGATCCACCGCATGATGTTGATCGACGCGTCGTGCCCGTCGAACAGGCTCGACGCCGTTACCAGCCGGTCGGGGCTGCGGGGGACATGAAGGTCGGTCACGGGTCCTCAATCGAATGCTATGAGGGGCGGCGGAATGTCAGAAGCGCAGATGTCTGAACCGGCCGCTAGGGGCGCTCAGAGATCGAGCGCAGCCAAGGCCTCGTGGGCCAGGCCGAACCCGAGGTTGTCGTGCATCAGTCGCTTGATCTCTCGGGTCAGCACCTGTCGCGCGTACCGTCGTGCCATCATGGGCTTCGCCGCGATCGATTCGGCGACCGTCCGGGCACGGGCGTACACCTGATCAGCCGGAAGCACCTGGTGCACGAGCCCGTAATCGAGTGCCTGCTGCGCGTTGATGGTGTCGCCGAGGAGCAGGAACGCCCGCCCCCGGTTCAGGCCGAGCAGGTGTGTCCACACGACGTGGGCGCCGTCGCCGGGCACGATGCCGGATGCGAAGTGAGGAGAATCCGAGAACGCCGTCGTGTCGGACGCGATGATCACGTCGGAGAGCGCCGGGATCTCGGGATGCACCAGGGCCGGGCCGTTCAGGGCACAGACCACGGGCACTTGGATGTTGAGCAGGTTGTTCAGGAGCATCTGCCCCTCGTGGATGACCTCGGCCCAGTCGTGTGGCGTTCCAAGGTTGAACGACGTGAAGTCGATCGTTGGGCAGAACGCGTCACCGGCACCGGTGAGCAGCACGACCTTGTTGTCGGGGTCCGAGGCGATCTGGTGGAAGCAGTAGGCCAGCTCGTCGTGGGCCTGGGAGGTCCAGACCAGTGGCTTGCCCTCGGTGTGAAGGGTGACCTCAAGGATCCCGTCCTCGCGTTCGAGACGAACGTTCTCGTAGCGGTCGCGGTAGTCCTCGAACACCGGCGCGATGCGCGTCATTGTCAACTCCTGACGTCGATGGATAGATCGTTAGTGTCGATCATTGCGCGGAAACAAACGTTCGTCTAGACCCCTCGCGGAGTTCATGGCTCCCAATTGTTGGGGAGTGTGGCGGAGGTTGACACGGACGTGCACACTGCGGTAAACAAACGATCGTTAGTCAACGAGAGGGCTCACCATGGATTTCCGCCACACGCAAGAGCAGCAGGCCTGGAAGGACATGCTGCATTCCTTCATGGAGAAGGAAGTCGGGCGTGAGTACACGCGCGAACACGACGCCAGCCGTGAGTTCCCCGAAGAGGTCTTCCAGAAGATGGCCAGCAACGGCTGGCTGGGACTGCTGGTGCCCGAAGAGCAGGGTGGACAGGGCGCGGATCCCGTCATGTTCGCCATCTTCTGTGAGGCGATCGCCAAGTTCAGTCTGGACACGGCGGCCTGCATCATGACCTCGATGTTCACGGCGACGAATGTCGCCCACAACGGTTCCGAGGAGCAGAAGAGAGATCACCTCCTTCCCTTCCTCGAAGGGCGGCGCAAGTTCAGCATCTCGATCTCAGAGCCCGAGGCCGGCTCGGACGCTGCTGGGGTGAGGACCAAGGCCGTGTTGGACGGCGACGAGTGGGTGCTCAACGGCAACAAGGTGTTCTGCTCAGGTGCGCATCTCCCGGGCGCGGTCATCGCGCTGATGGCGAGGACAAGTGAGGACCGGCATAAGGGACTGAGCCTCTTCCTGGTTCCGAACGACACCCCGGGCTTGGACATCCGCAAGCTGCCGACGATCGTGCGGCGCAGCCTGGGTACCACCGAGTTCTTCCTCGATGACTGCCGGGTTCCGGCTTCGAACATCATCGGCGAGGTCGGCGAGGGCTGGACCTACGTCAATCAGCACCTCGAGTATGAGCGACTGTCCCTGGCGGCGTCTTACGTCGGAAATGCTCGAACCGCCCTGGACGACACGATCAGGTACACCAAGGAGCGGCATCAGTTCGGCAGGCCGCTCTCCTCCTTCCAGGTCCTCAAGCACCGCATGGCGGAGAACGAGTGCGAGCTGAACGCAGCGCGGCTCCTCGTCTACCAGGCCGCAACCAAGATGGCACGCGGAGAGCGCGCCATCAAGGACGTGTCGATGGCTAAGGTCTACGCCGCCGACGTTGCCTACAAGATCGCCTTCAACGGCATGCAGGCGCTGGGCGGTTACGCCCAGCTGCCGGAGTACGACATGGAGCGATACTTCCGCGAGGCCAAGCACGGGATGGTCGGCGGCGGCGCGAACGAGATTCAGCGCACCATCATCGCCCGCGAGATGGGTCTGTAATGGCGACCAAGCACCTTGAGGACTTCCGGGTCGGGGAGCAGATCCAGACCCAGGGCAGGACCGTCGACATCAGCGACGTCACCCTCTTCGCCGGCCTGACTGGTGACACCTACCCGCTCCACACCAATGAGGAGTACGCCAAGGGAACCATGTTCGGAACGCGCATCGCGCACGGTCCCCTGACGTTCTCGATCGCGATCGGTCAGGTGGCCCAGCATGGCTGGTACGCGGACGCCATCGTGGCTCTGCTCGAGTGCCGGTCGCTCAAGGCGTTGGGCCCGGTGAAGCCCGGCGACACGATCACCGTGAGGGCCACCGTGCGAGACGTCGTCAAGGAGAAACCCAAGTACGGCGAGCTGCACGTCGAGTACGACGTCATCAACCAGCGTGAGGAATCCGTCATGAAGTTCGACTGGATCATGCTCGCCCACCGCAAGACAGAGGAGACTCGATGAGCAACATGCCCTATCCGCAGCCCGGATCCGCCAGCGACGCTGCCTTCATCGGTATCGGAGAGATCCCTTCGGGCAAGTACCCGAAGCGTGGGTTCATGGCCCAGCTCGTAGAGGCCGCGGCGCGCGCGATACAGGACTCCGGGCTCCAACACACGGACATCGACCAGTTGGTCCTGATCCCGAACCTCCACGGCATTCCCGATCAGGCAGACCTGATCTTCAGCCGGGTCGCTGAGGAGCTAGGACTGCATGGCCGCGTCAAGAGCTCCATGATGGTCCACTCCGGTGGCTCGACGAGCGACAACGCGACGCGGGCCGCAGCGGGGCTGGTCGCAAGTGGCCAGGCACGCAACGTTCTTGTCGTGCAGAGCGAGAAGTGGGGATCTGCCGACCTCACCGAGATGGTCGACATGCTGAGCGTCAACGGCATTCCGCGCGAGTGGGAGGGGACCTCCGGTCTCCAGTTCAACGCGATCGGGGGATTGATCACCCAGCGCTACATGCATCAGTCTGGATCCACGCCTGAGGAGATGGCCAGCGTTTGTGTCGCTCTGCGTGAGTGGGCCCGGCTCAACCCCAACGCCATGTGGAAGGACAAGGAGCTCACGGTTGAGCAGGTGTTGGCATCGAAGCTGGTGTCAGACCCGATTCGCGCCATCGAATGCCCATACCTGGCCGACGGGGCGGCCGCGTTCGTCATGACGAGCGCGACCGAGGCTCGTAGGAACCACGACAGCTGGGTCCGCATCGGTGGGTCTGGTGGGTGCGTGAGCCACTACTCGTCGGGCCAGGACGCGGAGCTCGGCGAGCTCGGCTGGCCGAAGGCGGCGGTAGAGGCGTACGACGCCGCCGGATGGGGACCGCAGGACGCCGACCTCGCAGAGGTCTACGACTCCTATTCGGCGGTGCTCACCATCGCTCTGGAGGGGCTCGGTCTGTCAAAGAAGGGTGAGGCGGCACGCGACTTCCACGCGAAGCGGTTCAGCCCTGGTGGCGAGTTCCCGGTCAACACCAATGGCGGCTTGCTGTCTGCCGGGCACACCGGTGTGGGCGGGGGAATGGCCCTGCTCGTAGAGGCGGTCCGCCAGCTACTGCATCGAGCGGAGCCGGAGCGTCAGGTCGCTGGTGCAGAGAGATGCATCGTCGGCGGCAGTGGTGGCAGTTACATGGATGCCCAGATCATGATGCTGGAAAGGGTCGAGAAGTGAGTTACATCGAGAATGCCGAGCAGCTGACTGGACCGTTCGGCGAGGCACTCGCCCGTGGCGAACTGACGGTGCAGAAGTGCAACTCCTGCGGAGAACTGATCATGTACCCGAAGTACCGATGCCCGTCGTGCTTCGGCAACGATCTCGACTGGTGCGCGGTGAGCGGCCGTGGCCAGCTGCTCACGTACACGGTTCTCCGATTCGGTGCACCCAGCTCGTTCGACGTCGAGCCCCCGTACGCGATCGGCGTCGTCAGGCTAGACGAGGGCCCCCAGCTCACCGGACGCCTCCACGCCGGGGCCGATGGAACATGGGACCACTACCGCTGCGACGAGCCGGTGGTGTTCGAGCCGGCTGATGCCGCTGAGGTTGCCCAGCGGCCTGCGGCTTGGTTCGCGGCCCCCCGGGGGTCCTGATGAACGTCGCTACCTTCCTGGCCAAGGCAGCCCAGCGATTCCCGGAGCGCCCTGCGCTGCAGTACGACGACCGGGTCACCTCCTACGGCGAGTTCTACCGGCGGGCTCTCGCGCTGGGCGGATCGCTGCGTGAGCTCGGCCTGGCGAAGGGTGACCGCGTTGCATTCGCGATGCAGAATCGTCCGGAGATCCTCGAGATCATCTATGGCTGCTTTGCGGCGGGACTCGTTGTTGTGCCGATGAACGCGCGGTTGCATGCTCGAGAGATGGCCTACATCGTCGGACAGTCGGATGCGAAGGTGCTCATCCACGGCCCGGATTTCGAGGCCACACTCGATGAGCACTGGGACGAGTTCGCCAGTGTGGAACACCGTTTCGGCGTGGACGCCACCGACAAGGTGGCACCGTACGGCTCGCTGCTGGAGGATGACCATGTCTTGGACGCACCGGTCGACGTCGAGTCCACAGATCCCTGCTGGTTGTTCTACACGTCTGGGACCACCGGCTTCCCTAAGGGCGCTACATGGACACACCGGACCGTCCGCGTCCTAGTGATGAACTACCTCGCCGATGTTTACAACATCACCGAGGACGACGTGCTGATCCACTGTGCGCCCCTCTCGCACGGGAGCGGCATCGTGGCGCTGCCTGCAGTCGCTCGCGGCGCGAACAACGTCATCATGAGCAACCCAAGCTTCGACCCTGCCACCCTGTTCGGCGAGGTCGAGCGACTAGGTGTCACGCACATCGCCTTCATGGCACCCACCCAGATCGTCAAGTGCCTGGACGAGATCGACGAGAGCAAGTATGACCTGTCCCGGTTGAACGCGGTCTGCTACGGCGGCGCCCCGATCTACGTCGAGCACTTGAAACAGGCCGTCAAGAGATTCGGGCCGATCTGGGTCCAGATCTTCGGGCAGGGCGAGTGTCCCATCACGGCCACCGTGCTGCCGTCCCGTGACCACGCGACCTTCGCGGCCAACGACGATCCGCGACTCGGGTCGGCGGGCTTCGCGCGCACCGACGTCGAGGTTCGGGTCATCGATGAGGACGGCAACTTCCTGTCCCCAGGAAAGCAAGGCGAGATCGTCGTGCGCGGTGACATCGTCATGGCTGGCTACTGGGGTAACGAGGCAGCGACGGCCGAGACATTGCGAAACGGCTGGCTGCACATGGGTGACGTCGGCATGTTCGATGAGCACGGCTATCTGCACCTGCTCGACCGCACCAAGGACGTGATCATCTCGGGGGGCAACAACGTCTACCCGAGAGAGGTCGAAGAGGTCCTGGTGACCCACCCGCAGGTCCACCATGTTGTCGTGATCGGGGTGCCGGACGATTACTGGGGCGAGGCGGTGCGCGCGGTGGTCGTTCCTGAGCAGGGGGCCTCCGCCACAGCCGAGGAGCTGATCGCCTTCTGCGGTACACATATGGCGGGCTACAAGAAGCCGAAGGCGGTCGACTTCGTCGACGAGCTCCCTGTAAGCGCATACGGGAAGGTGCTGCGCCGCGAGGTCCGTGAACGATACTGGGGCGGCCAGTCGCGCGCCGTTGCCGGTGGCTCGGCGTCGGTTCGATGACGAGCCCGAAAGCGCCGGACGTCCCGGGGGGAGACGAGTCGACTGTCCTCTTGGAGAGGGCGGACTCAGGTGTCGTCACGATCACTCTCAATCGCCCCGATCGAGGCAACGGGGTCGTCCCTGAGCTCGTCACCGCGTTCCTGCGGATTCTCGATGAGCTCGAGCCCGACTTCGGTGTACGTGCGGTGGTGCTCACTGGGACCGGCAAGCAGTTCTCCGCGGGGGCCGACCTCGTCGACTTCGAGAATCACCTGACGCATGAGCTGGCCCGCTCGCATGAGCCCTACAACGCGCGGATCCTGCTGCCCCTCACGCAGCGGATCGCCAACTCACGCCTTGTGTTCCTGGCGGCCGTGAACGGCGCGGCGACCGCGGGAGGGCTGGACCTGGCGCTGGCCTGCGATCTCCGGATCGCATCCGAGCGCGCACGCCTGGGCGAGACGTACATCAACGTCGGGATGGCGCCGGGCAATGGTGGCTCGTGGTTCCTGCCACGCCTGGTCGGCTCCGGGGTCGCGGCGGAACTGGCCCTGACCGGGGACATCGTTGATGCGCAGCGGGCGTTGGAGATCGGACTCGTCGGCCGTGTGGTCCCACACGAGGAGCTCTTGTCCGTGGCGCGCGGACTGGCCGGAAGGATTGCTGCCAAGCCCTGGCGGGCAATCGAGGCGACGAAGCAAGCCCTGCAAGCCTCGTGGCAGCTGGACCTAGGTGCCGCGATGAAGGCGAGCTATTGGACCACGATGTCGCTTCAGCACACTGATGATGTCCTCGAGGCGGTCCGGGCACGGCTGGAGAAACGTGAGCCAGTGTTCAACCAGGACATCGAAGGCGACTGATCCGAGGGAGCAGCAGTGACATTCGCAGACACCTACCGCGGCATCCGCGTTATCGACCTCAGCGAGAACATCGCCGGTCCGCTTGCATGCATGACACTTGCCGACATGGGCGCCGACGTGATCAAGGTCGAGCGCCCAGGTAACGGCGAGGCGACGAGGTCGCTCCCGCCATTCTGGGACGGCGAGAGCACGGTGTTCCTTGCCTACAATCGGAACAAACGAAGCGCCACCCTCGACCTGGCCACGGACCAGGGACGCGACGCTCTGCTTCGCCTGGTCGAAACAGCGGACGTCGTCGTCCAGTCATTCCGCCCAGGCGTCCTCGCGAGGCTCGGACTCGGAACCGACGCGATGACCGCCCAGAGGAAAGATCTCATCCTGTGCAGCATCAGTGCCTTCGGTGAGGGCCCGGTCGGCCACACGAAGCCGGGGTATGACGCGCTGGTGCAGGCGTTCACCGGCATCATGGACCTCACGGGGGAGCCCGACGGTGACCCGGTCCGGGCCGCTCCATCAGTGTTGGACATCTCGACGGGAATGTGGGCCGCGATGTCAATCATGGCCGCCCTTGCCCGGCGCGGCAGCGTGACGGGTCCCCAGTTGCTTGAGGCATCCCTCGTGGACAGTGGGTTCTTCCTGCTGAGCCATCAGCTGATGGGATACCTCGCCACCGGTGAGACACCTGGCCGTCTCGGGTCCGCCGCCCCGAGTGCGTCGCCTTACCAGCTCTTCCACACGAGTGACAGGCCAGTCATGATCGCAACCTCCACGGACCGGATGTTCGAGAGACTCTGTGCGGCACTCGGTCTCGAAGACCTGGCTGCTGATCCGCGGTTCCGGGCGATGCAGGGGAGGATCGACGGCCGGCAGGAACTCACGTCGGCACTGGAGGCACGCTTGAGTGAGCACGATGCCCAGCACTGGCTCGACCTCCTGGGTGATGCGGGCATCCCCGCTAGCCCGGTTCAGGGGATCGGCGAGGCGTTGGACAGCGCCATCGGGCAGGAGCGGCGTCTGGTCCAGCCTGCGGACGCAGGCCGTGTCGGCGATCTTCAGCTCATCCATCTACCGATGGACAATGATCGGCAGGCGCCACGACATCAGCCCCCCGTCGCTGGTGAGCATACGAACGCGATCCTCGCCGAGCTTGGTATCAGCGAGCCCGCACAGGAGGAGGTGCGCGATGCCTGAGGGGGCGGACGAGTGCAGCCGAGAGCACACAGATGCCGAGCAGATCCGCAACCTGTTCTCCCTGTATGCCTTTGCCTACGACCAGGGTGAGGCGAAC
This sequence comes from Nocardioides panzhihuensis, assembly GCF_013408335.1. Lineage (NCBI taxonomy): Bacteria > Bacillati > Actinomycetota > Actinomycetes > Propionibacteriales > Nocardioidaceae > Nocardioides > Nocardioides panzhihuensis. Next base: position 568,983 of record NZ_JACBZR010000001.1, read on the forward strand.
AAATTCGCCGCCCTGTTCGCCGAGGACGGCGTGTTCGAGATCGTCGACGGACCGACGGTCCGCGGCAGGGAGGCCCTCGCCAGCATGGTCACTGCGGCCGCGGCGCGACCAGGACGCACCCTGCACATGGTGAGCAATGTACGAGTGACCGTCATGGGCGACGACGCCAAGGGGCAGGCGTACGTGATGCTGCTGCTGATAAGCGAGGGGTCCCTCCGCGTGGTGGCGATGGGAACGTACGACGACACGCTCGTGCGAGCGCCAAGCGGATGGATGCTGTCCCGGCGTCGCTTCAAGCCCGACGTTGGCCCGGACGCCAACGGCATCCCGATCACATGGGGTGCCGCGACCGACGTCTCGCCATGACGTGAATCACGCAGCTTGCTGCAGCCCTAGGAGCACTTGGTCAACGATCGCGTCGGCCATCTCCTCCGCGCTGTCGCGCCCCTCAGGCCGGTACCACTCGGTCGCCGAGCCAAGGATGCCCGCGATCATCAACACTGGCAGACGATGGTGCCCGCTGTCCCGGAAGGCTCCACTCGCAACACCCTCGTCGATGATCTGGACGAAGAGGTCCTCGTATTTCTGTCGGATCTCGACTGCCTTGGCACGGCTCTCGGGACCGAGATACTGCCACTGGTGGAAGGTGACTCGGGTCTGCTCCACCTGCTGCGCCAAGACCCCGAGATGAGCACGGATCGCCTCGCGCATCTTCTGGTCCGGGGAGAGATCGGCGTCGACGACAGGCTGGATGACGTCGATGAAGGCAGTGATTCCGGTGACGACGATGTCGAGGAGCAGATCGTCCTTGCTGCTGATGTGCGCGTAGAGGCTGCCAGGAAGGATCCCGACCGCCTCGCTGAGATCGCGCATGCCGATCACCGGGTACCCACGCTCGCCGAAAAGTCGGATGGCAGCGTCGCGAATCCGAGCTCGCGAGACTGCTTCGCCCTTTGCGGGTGACTTCTGTTCGGGCACCTTGCCTCCTCGTTCAAACGTGCTTGTGGACAAACGTAATGCCGAAGCGACGCGAACGTGTGATGTGGCCCATTCTGCGTTGCCTCCTGATGCACAGTATCGTACTCTGAACAAATGTTTGTTCGGCAGAGAAGGGTCAGCTTATGAGCGTGTTCGTAGTAGGGACTGGGATCACTCGATTCGGTCGACACTCCGGTGCCGACCTCAGGAGCCTCGCGTCCGAAGCAGCCCTTGCCGCGCTCTCCGATGCGGCGACCAGTGCCGCCGACGTGGAGATGGTGGTCTTCGGCAACGCGGCTGAGGGGTGGCTCCATGGGCAGGAGATGGTGCGAGGCGAGGTGGCGATGCGCCACGCCGGCCTCTCGGGGGTGCCGATCATCAATGTGGAGAACGCTTGCGCCTCGTCCTCCACGGGATTCCATGTCGCATGCATGGCAGTGGAATCCGGTGCTGCGGACCTTGTCCTGGTGGTCGGAGCCGAGCGGCTCAATCATCCGACGAAGAAGAGAAGCTTCGACGCCCTGGCGACGGCGGTAGACCTCAGCGAGCACGGAGCGATGGCCGCCGCTGTGGGCGCCACCGGGGCGCCACTCGAGGTGCCTGCGGTCACTCACTCGCCGCTCATGGATCTGTACGCCGCCAAGGCAATGTCCTTCATGGCGGAGGCTGGGGTCACCGATGACGATCTAGCCGCGGTCTCGGTCAAGAACCGCCGACAGGGTGCGCTGAACCCCAAAGCGCAGTTCCAGACGCCCGTCACGGTCGATGAGGTCCTTGCCAGCCGCGTCATCTCGGACCCCCTCCGCATGCTCATGTGCTCACCGATCGGAGACGGTGCCGCGGCCGTAGTCGTAGCGAGCGAGAAGGTCGCGCGCCGGCTGGGCAGGGCGCAGGTCCGAGTGGACGGGTGGGCCCTCACGTCGAACAGCGCCTCGGAATCGGCGAGATTTCCCGTCTCCCGCGCGAGCAGCCAGGCACTGGAGCGTGCAGGCGTTGCCATCGAAGACGTGGACGTAGTCGAGGTGCATGACGCGTGTGCCCCCGCAGAGCTCTGGCTCTACGAGGAGGTTGGGCTTTGCAAGCCCGGGGATGCGGCTGGACTGATCCGGGACGGCGCCACGCAGTTGGGTGGCGCTATGCCCGTGAATGTCGGTGGGGGTCTTCTCTCACGCGGGCACCCGCTGGGGGCCACCGGTTGTGCTCAGCTCGTGGAACTGGCCGACCAACTGCGAGGGAGGGGCGGAGCGCGCCAGGTTGAAGGGGCGCGCGTGGCTCTGGCCCAAAACAGTGGAGGAATTCTGGACAACCTCGATGAAGCTGTTGCGGCCGTCACCGTGCTCAGCAGGGTCGGCGACTGACGTCGTAACACACGTTCGTTTGGTATAGTTTCGTTCAGGAAAACCTGGCTTTGAGGAGCGCAGATGAACGGGAGCGGGACGCCCGATCTCGATGGCCCGCGGGACGTGATCATTCGCGTGGCCACGGGTCTCTTCGGCGAGCGCGGGTTTCCTGCTACGTCGATGCGCGACATCGCGCGCGAGGTGGGGATGCTCGCCGGCAGCCTGTATGCACACATCGACGGTAAGGAGACGCTCCTCCTCGAGATCATCGAGTCTGGGATCGCCGAGTACATCAGCGAGGCGACCGCCGCTCTGGCAGGAATGGAAGATAATGAAGAGCGTCTGCGTGCGCTGATTCGCGCGCACCTCGACGTCGTCGCCCGAGGCCCGCGGACGACGAAGATCGTCTTCCACCAGTGGCGCTACCTGGGCGAGGAGAATCAAGCGGTCGTCCGAAAGCGGCGCGACGAGTACGAGGAGATTTTCGTCGAGGTTGTGGAGGCCGGTGTCAACGACGGTAGTTTCGCCGCGGATCTTGATGTACGCATCACCGTACGCAGCATCCTTGGCGCACTGAACTGGACGCCAGAGTGGCTCAGGTTCGATGGCGCTGACCCGATCGACGTCGTGGCGCGTCAACTCGCCGATACCCTGGTCCTAGGGCTCAGTCGGCGTTGAGACTGCTCGGGTTCTGATGTGCGACCGGGTACACCCGCCGGGATGGCCCGGGTTGGTCATTGCCTCGGCCATCTGACAGGCAACCGCTATCTATCTGCCGAGGTTTCCTGGTCGCCCGGTGGAGCCGCCAGGTTCGCACCCGCTTAGACCCGCAGTGACGGCGCCTCGCAGGGGTAATGGTGTCGTCGATGAGGTCAGCATCACGTGCTGTGCCGGCGCACGAGATTGGCTCTGGCGTATCCGAACCTGGGTTGAGAAGGACCGAGAGTTGGGGCGCCGGTGGGGCCGCAACTCTCGCTGCCCCCTTGTGGTGACCGAACATTGCGTCTTTCCGTCAAGGCGTCTCCGGCGCTCCTGGAGTCGTGCACTCAACGAGAGCTGTGACTTGGTCTGTCATCCTGAACTTCTGTACCTTCCCGGTGACTGTTCGAGGGAGATCCTCAGATCGCATGAACAGGACACGTGCAGGCACCTTGAACCGGGCAAGCCGATCGCGGCAGAACTCGATGAGGTCTGCCTCCTCGACGGCGTACGCGGCGGCCGGAACGACGCACGCGCAACCGACCTCGCCGAACCGTGGGTGTGGGACGCCCATCACGTACGCTTCCGCGACGCCCGGGTGCTCCAACAGGACACGTTCCACGTCTCCGGGCTGCACCAGCTCGCCACCGAAGCGATAGGACTCCTTCTGCCGGCCGGTTAGGGCCAGGTAGCCGTTCTTGTCGATGCGTCCGAGGTCGCCGGTTCGAAGCCAGCCGTCCTCCGTGAACAGTGCTGCGGTCTCTTCGGGCTTGTCGAAGTAGCCGCGCGTCATGCCTGGACCGCGGGCGAGTAGTTCGCCCACCTCGCCGCGTGGGACCTCCTCCCGAGTGATGGGGTCGACGGCTTTGTAGACAGCCAAGACGCCACCGAGGGTGGGATCTCCGGCGGCCCCCGCAGGTTTGATGGTGCCGTTCGAGCGGTGAAGCCGATCCAACGGGTCCCCGGGATGGGTGCACATAGTCGATGCTGTCGTCTCTGTCTGGCCATACGCCGTAAACAGGCGACTGACGCCGAACCGCTCGGTCATCGAGGTCCACATTTCCGGGGCGTGCGCCGCACCCGACGAGAACAGGGTGGAGAGGGACGAAAGGTCGTAGTGCTTCTGGGCGGCCTGTTCGAGCAGCCCGAGGGTCATCGCAGGCACGCACATGATCTCGTCAGGCTGGTGGCGCTCGACAGCGGTCAGCATCTTGTCCGAGTCGAACACGGTATGCGGAACGACTGAGCCGCCGACGAAGAGCACTCCGATAGTCGCCTCGACGTACCCGAAGACATGGTAGATCGGCAGTGCGTGAAGGATGCGGTAGCGATCCCAGAGAGCCCGCGTATAAGCGCTGGCGTACGCAGTTCGCACAACGGCGTCGTGATGAAGCATCACTCCCTTGGAGCGGCCGGTCGTCCCAGATGTGTAGAGCAGGTCCGACGTCGATTCCGGGTCGACATTCGACGTTAACTCGAGCACCTCCTCGCCGCTGATCTCCGAGCCGAGGGCGATGAGATCCTCCAGGGACGACGGGCCGCTGCGCGTGCCGTCGCCGGTGGGGAACACGAAGACGCGCTCGAGGTCGGGGAGTTCATCGCAGGGCGGACCCTCCCAGCCGGGGGTGAGGTCGTCCAGCTCAGCGAGGTAATCCAGATCTCGGAACTGGTCCATGGTGATCAGGATCTTGCTATGCGATTGTCGCAGAACGTAACGCAGGTCGTCGCCACGCAACAGGAAGTTGATCGAGACTGAAACGGCTCCCAGGCGGGCGACGGCAAACTTGAGCAGGATCGTCTCCGCGAAGTTTGCCAAGATGACCGCCACGTGGTCGCCGGAGCGCACGCCAGCGGCGTGAAGGCCGGCGGCCAGTCTGACCGAGCGCGCTGCGGTCTGAGCGTATGTCAGGACCTGGTCGTCGTTGACCACGAAGGGGCGATCGGGGTGTAGACGCGCGACGTGGTCGAGAGCCTGGGCGGTAGTCCGCGGCTGCCACGGGCCCCACTGGCGCTCGAGTTCCGCCCGTGCCTCATCGGGTTCCGCTGGCAGATTGACGCCGTCCACGTCCGACCTTCCCTTCGTCGTAGCGCCGTGTCGCGGCGCAGAAACAATCGGTTGTTTGTTTCTACATCCCCTGGCGTGTTCCGGTCAAGGGGTACTCGGTATGGCTTCTTCACCTCTTGGCGTGGTGCCAGGGAAGTGCGACTGCCGAACATGCAACCGTAGCTTGGCCTTGCGACCCTAGAATCTGCGCGCGGGCTCACGTCGTGACGCCATGCAGTCGTCGGGAGCCCTCGGCATTACCAAGTGATGAACGGTCTAGAGCACGTCATCGACCGTGAACGTCAGATGACGGGAGCCTGGTCCCCGCTCGGCGCAAGGTCTCGGCCAGCAGTGAGCTTGGGCGAAACGGCTACATGAGTTCGATCTTGAAGCTCGGAAACGCGAAGTGTGCCGGGCGGATGCCAGTTGCGTCGTTGTCCCCGCCGTTGAGGAAGGGCTGCCGAGTGCGTCCTGAAACAGCTGGACAGCCTCAGTCATATCGTGCACTGCGATGCCGACGTAGTCGACCTTGCGGATACGACGCTCTGTCATGTGATCCCATCCTTGTCGCGTGATTCCTGGATCATGCTGGTCTTGGGTCGTGCAGTTTCTAGCTAGAAACAAATCACCTTTGCGGGACGCGGATGACGAACGGACCTCGCGAGTTGCAGGACCCGCGAAGATTTCCTCGACCTCGCTCGTCGCTCCTAATCCGGTCGGACGATGCTGGCTCATTGAGGAAAGTGACAGACCTGAAGAGACTGCTTGTCGCGTCGAGCGAGGTGATCCTGTCAAGGAGTCCTGGCGCTAGGGCCTAGGATGGGTTGGGGCCCAGGTGCGACCGGGCCTGGCACGAGGGATCATGAGAGGCGGGCTGGTCTTGGTCAAGATCACGACCAAATCTGCGAACACCACTCCGCATGCAGCGATTGTTAGCGCTGCAACGCAACTCTTCGGTGAGAAGAGCTACCCCGCTACGTCGATGCGGGACATCGCGAATGCCGTGGGGGTCTTGTCCGGTAGTTTGTACACGCACATCCGCAGCAAGGAAGCGCTTCTGCTCGAAATCGTCGAGACTGGAATCGGCGAGTTCATCGACGCTGTCAGCGAGGTGGCGGCCGCCAACGGGACTCCCGAAGGCCGACTCCGGGCTATGGTCAACGCCCACAGCGAAGTCGTCGCGCGTCACCCAGAACAGACTCTGATCGTCTTCCATCAATGGCGGTACTTGAGCGAGGCAGCCCAAACCACTGTGCGTCGCCGGCGCAAGGAGTACGAGCAACTCTTCACCGACGTCGTCCGTGCAGGAGTTGAGGACGGCACCTTTGCGCCCGGCATCGACGTGCGCATTGCGGTCCTCAGCGTTCTCGGGTCACTCAACTGGACCCCCGGTTGGCTGTCTGCGGACGGCCCCCGAACTGTCGATGAGGTCGCGAGCGACCTCGCGGACGCCATGTTGAAGGGTGTGCGCGGGCGCTGACACCAATTGGCGACGCCCAGACCTCCCGCTAGCGCGGAATAGGCTCTTGGTTCCGACGGAGCGCCATCCGGCTGCGCAGGAAGTCGCCCGCGCTGTTCGCGGCTACGGCGCCAATGACCTCGTCACCCTCGCGCCACTCCACGGCGAACTTCCCAGCACCGAGGTCACCGGAAACCAGGTGTAGTTTCGCTGAAGATGAACGATGGCCCACCGACATCAGTCGCAGGTCGCCTTGATACGACCAGAAGTACTCTTCGTCGGATTCGGGATCCTGGTCGAGTCCGACGATTCGGCGAGCGACCCGCTGGGCCGAGTCAACGGCGGCGGTCCAGTGCGAGGCCGGTCGACAGCCGTCACGATCGTGAAGGCAAGCGATGTCACCGGTGGCGAAGACCTCGGGAACGTTCGTTCGCCCATCGTGATCGCACACCACGCCGACATGCGTCTTGATACCTGCGCGAGCGATCCAGTCGAGCTCACGATCGACTCCAACCCCGACCAAGACACACCCCGCGTTGAGCGAGGTGCCGTCACTTAGGCCCATCTCGGTGTAGGTGCCGCGGTCGACTGCGTACTCGATGGAGACGCCGCAGCGGAATCGGACCCCACGGTCGCGGTGCCATTGCTGCAAACTGCCGGCCATCTCATCGCCCAAGACGCCGCCAAGCGGGAGAGGTGTCACCTCGACGACCGTAACGTCGACTCCGCGCTTGCGGGCGGCAGCAGCGACTTCGAGTCCGATGAAGCCACCTCCGACAAGGACGAGCGGCTCTCCGGACTTGAGCGCGCTTCGGACGCGGGCTGCGTCGTCCGCGGTGCGCAGGTGGCACACTCGAGGAAGGCCACGAAGGACGGGAAGGGATCTTGCTCGGGTGCCTGTCGCAACGACCAGCTTGTCGAAGGGCACCGGCTCCGCTTGGCCGTCGACATCGAGAAGGCGCGCCTTTGTGTCTAGGCCGACGACACGATGGCCCATGCGCAGTTCGATGTCGCTTGCGGCGGCGTCATCGACGGAGAGCAGCGTGGTGGGGGCGGGAGCCGGATCGGTGAGAAGTGCCTCCTTCGACAACGGCGGCCTGTCGTATGGGGCAATTCGCTCCTCAGACAGGACCATGATCGCACTGTTCGCGTCCAGATCCCGGACGGCCTGAGCAGTGCGTGCGGCAGTGACGCCTCCGCCAACGATGACGATGCGTTCTGGATGGATGGCCATGGGAACCTCGCCTCGTAGAAACAATCAGTTGTTTGTTTCTACCTTCAGTGCGCGGCCTGGTCAAGTGGAAGAGCTTGGAGGTGGTGCTCATTGGGCACTTCTTCTCGCGGCTCGGGCAGGTGTGATGACACTCATGCATGGGCGGGGCATCGGCGGGGTGCTCGGAAGTACTCAGGTAACGAAACGAACGTTTGCTTGACAAGGGCCCTGGTTGATTGATTCCCTGTGTCTGGCATCACACAACAACGAACTCGGAGGCACTCCATGACCTTCGTCATCACACCAGGATGCTGTCTCGATGCATCGTGTGTGGCCGTGTGCCCCGTTCAGTGCATCCGGCCTCGGCCTGGCGACCCGGACTTCACCACCGCCGAGCAGCTTTACATCGATCCGGCTACGTGTATCGACTGCCAGGCATGCATGGACGAGTGTCCGATCGACGCGGTACACCCCGACTACGACCTGCCGAGCGAGTATGGCGACCTCGTGGCGATCAATGCCCAGTACTTTGAGAAGAACGCGATCGTCGAGTCCGCGGCGCCTGTCGCACGGCGCCCGAAGCTTCCGGAGGACCGCCCGACGCTGAGTGTGGCTGTGGTGGGCGCGGGCCCAGCTGCTTGCTACGCCGTGGACGCCCTCAGTGAGATCAAAGGCGTTCAGGTCTCGGTATTCGAGAAGCTGCCTACCCCGTTCGGCCTGGTGCGTGCGGGGGTAGCGCCAGACCACGCGCGGACCAAGGGGATCACCAAGCTGTTCGGGCGCGCTCTCTCCAGACCGAACGTGACCTGCTATTTCAATGTCGAGGTCGGGCGGCACGTGTCGATCGACGAGCTGCTTCAGCATCATCATGCAGTTCTGTGGGCTGCCGGCGCTGGAGGGGATCGGGAGCTCGTGATCCCTGGTGAAGGCCTGCCGGGATCCTTCTCGGCGCGTCAGTTCGTGGCTTGGTACAACGGCCACCCCGATCATGCCCGCGACGCCTTCGACCTGACCGGGCGAACGGCGCTCATCATGGGAAACGGGAACGTCGCTCTCGATGTTGCTCGTGCGCTGACTCAGCCGATCGACGCCTTCTCGAAGACGGACATGGCGGACCATGCCCTCGAAGCGCTCGCGCGCAGTGCTGTCGAAGAAGTCGTTATCGTCGCTCGACGAGGGCCAGAGCACGCGGCATACAGCACCGGCGAGCTTGCTGCTCTCGCGCGGCTCGATGGCGTCGACCTGATTGCCTGCGGACGTGACATCCACCATGAGCTGGACCCTGCCGACCCGCGTGATGCCATCCTGGTTGCGGCCCTGCAGCGTGCCCCGATCGCTGGCCGTCGCCGCATCGTGCTGAGGTTCGGATTGACGCCACTGTCGATCAACGGCGATGCGAACGTACGATCCGTCACGTTCGCGCGACTCGACGGCGAGCGCGAGGAACTCGAAACTGTCGACACCGGGCTCTTCCTTCGCGCGATCGGCTACAGGGGCACCCGTGTGTCACGCCAACTGCCGTTTGATGAAAGGACCGGGATCATCCCCAACGAGGGTGGTCGTGTGTACGAGGGGGATCCGGGCCATCCGATAACGGGGCTCTACTGCTCGGGGTGGATCAAGCGAGGTGCCACCGGAGTGATCGGCACGAACAAGATCGACGCGCGCGAGACTGTCGGCGCCTTGCTTGATGATCATCGGGCAGGCGCACTCTCCGAGCCACCACACGCTGCCGGGGACATTCGCCAGCTCGTCCTTGCCCGCCAGCCGGAGGTTGTCGACTACGCGACATGGCGAAGGATCGATGAAGCCGAAAAGGCTCGTGGGCGGGAGGCAGGTCGGTCGCGGGTCAAGTTCGTCAGTGTCGAGGAGATGCTGGCCGCTTCACGCCTCAACGCGTGATCAGGGCGTAGGCCGTATCGAGCGCACCTTCGATCGATAGTGAACCGCGCTCTACGTTGTGGTGGGACGTTCCGGCTCGGATCGGTAACGCTCTCTGACTGGGAGTGCTCGGCTCGGGTCGAGCAGCCTACAGCTGAGTTCCCCGGGGCGGGATCACCTGCTCGGTCCGCTCAGGCGACGCAAAAGACCCGCTGAACTTCCGGGCGGGGCTCTGTGTCTCCTGTCGCCATTCGCATCGTCAAAGCAGTTGGTGTCCCTGGCGCGCTGAGCCTCGCGCGGCCCAATGCTGGTTGACATGGACGCGCAGCGAACAACTGTTTGTTATTCACTTGGTCGAGATCGTTGACGAGGCCGAAGACGGTCAAGTACGGTCAAACAAGTGATTGTTTTCTAGTCATGGATCGGATACCCGCCTCCAGAGAGGGAGAGTCATGGGCCAGTTGGACGGCAAAGTCGCCATCATCACAGGCGCCGCGCAGGGGATGGGTGAGGCTCACGTGCGTCGCTTCGTCGCTGAGGGCGCACGGGTGGTCATGGCCGACATCAACGAGGATGAAGGTCGGCGCATCGCGAAGGAGCTTGGCGAGCGGGTTGTCTTCGTGAAGGCCGATGTCACGTCCGTTGAGGACTGGCGGACGCTCGTTCAGACTGCGTCGAGCGAGTTCGGTAACGTAACCGTGCTGGTCAATAATGCGGGGATTCTCGGCCCCATCGCCGAAACGGTGGAGATCAGCGAGGAGGATTTCCATACAGTCTGCCTGGTCAACCAGTACTCGCAGTTCTACGGAATGAAGGCCGTCATTCCGTTCATGCAGAAGGCTGGGGGTGGCTCGATCGTCAACGTGTCCTCCGTTGCTGGACTCGTGTCGATCGTCGGCGCGCCCAACCTCGCCTACGTCGGAAGCAAGTTCGCTTCGCGTGGCATGACCAAGCATGTGGCGGCGCAGTACGGCAAGGACAACATCCGCGCCAATTCCGTCCATCCTGGCTACATCAAGACGCCGATGATGGCTGCTGCCACGGATGAGGAAGGTGGCGGCATCGTCTCGCAGATTCCGCTCGGAAGGATGGCTGATCCTGACGAGGTCGCGCAGCTTGTGGTGTGGCTAGCTTCGGAGGCTTCCTCCTATGTGTCGGGAACCGAGCAGGTCATCGACGCGGGTCTGACTGCCCAGTAGTACTCACTAGGTCATCCGAGGATGGCTGAGCCCGCAGCCTGATGGGCCTGGCATTCATCGGCATCCGAAAAAACAAGTGATCGTTCGTCACGTGCGACCGGCCCGTGACACAACCAGATGGGAGACACGTTCATGGGACGACTTAAGGACAAGGTGGCGATCGTCACCGGAGCGGGTTCGGGCATCGGAGCTGCAACTGCACGACGATTCCACGAGGAGGGCGCGAAGGTCGTCCTGGCTGACATATCAGGAGCGCAGGACGTGATCGCCAAGGAACTTGGTGACGGTGCGCTCTCGATCGAGGTGGACGTCACCAAGGGCGACAGCGTCAAGTCGATGATCGCCGGCGCGGTGGAAACGTATGGCCGCCTCGACGTTCTCTACAACAATGCCGGAATTGACGGGGAGCTGCACCCGGTAGGCGAGATGTCCGAGGAGGCGTGGGACCAGGTGCAGGCGATCAATCTGCGCGGCGTCTTCCTCGGAATTCGCTACGCCATCCCAGAGATGCTCAAGACCGGTGGCGGCTCGATCATCAACACGGCCTCCATGGCGGCAACGGTCGCCTTCCCGAACATGTCGAGCTACTGCGCGGCCAAGGGCGGCGTCATCATGCTGACGAAGACTGCCGCCGCGGAGTACGCGGCCCAGGGCATCAGGGTCAACGCGATCAGCCCGGGCACCATCCAGACCGCCATCACTTCGCACCTTCCGGCCGACATGATCAACGCCATCATCGAGCGCAACCCGGTCGGCCGAATCGCGGACCCGAGTGAGGTTGCGAGCCTGGCCACCTTCCTGGCCAGCGACGAGTCCGCGTTCATCACGGGGGCTGACCACCTCATTGACGGCGGCTACACGCTCCTCTAGATCACCAACCGCCATCCCATCACATCCGAGAGGAAGAATCCGCCATGGAATCCACATCCGACAAGGCGACGTACACGGCGCCCACCCAGGCCGACATCGATGAGGCGATCAAGAAGTACGGTCGCGACATCTACAACGACTTCGACCTGGACGACCCCGCCTTCAACGAGAAGCACTTCGAGATCATCGACGACCTCGTAGAGAAGTGTCCGGTCGCGCACAGCAAGGTGGGCGATGGCTACTACATCGTCGCGCAGAACTCGCTGGTGAAGGAGGTGGGGCAGAACTGGCGAACCTTCTCGGCTGCCAGTGGGTACATGCCGAACCGCCCCGAGGGCGTTCCGTTCCTCTACCCCGAGGAGTCCGACCCGCCCCTGCACACGGCGTGGCGGCAGTCGCTGAACCCGTTCATGGGGCCGGGCGTCGTGAACGACTACGAGGATCAGATCCGCGCCGATGCGAACACTCTCATCGACCGCTTCATCGACAACGGCAAGTGCGAGTTCGTCAGCGAGTTCGCCGCGGTTCTCCCGGGCTGGGCATTCTTCAAAAACGTCCTCGGTGTGCCCGTCGAGGACCTCGACAAGCTGGTCGACGGCGTCGAGCAGGGCACGTTCTCGCCTGACCTCGAGGAGCGCGGCGCGAAGTTCGGTTTCGTTTTCGAGTACCTCGGCGAGTACCTCAAGAAGCGGTCGGAAGAGCCCCCGCGGGGCGACATGGTCGACATGATCGCGGCCGGCGTGGAGTACGAAGACGGCACGATGTCGCCCTGGGAGGACCGCGTTTCCGTGCTGGTCGACATGACCTTCGGAGGCATCGCGACTACGACGTACGTGATGGCCTCCGCGATCAACTGGCTGGCCGAGAACCCCAAGGCTCGCCAGTTGCTGATCGATGACCCGGAGACCTACGTGCCCCGGGCGATCGAGGAGTTCGCGCGGGTCTTCGCTCCGGTGGTCGCGCTGGGCCGGACGTGCACCAAGGATGTCGAGATCGGCGGACGCATGCTGTCCGAAGGCGACTTCATCCTGATGATGTACGCCGGAGCCTCGCGTGACCCCGCTGTTGTCGAGGACCCGAAGACGATCGACATCAGCAGGGAGAGCGTGCTGCACTCCGCCTTCGGGGTTGGCATCCACCGGTGCATCGGGTCGAACCTCGCGAGACTCGAGCTTCGAGCGACCTTCGAGGAGTGGCTCAAGCGAGTGCCGGAGTGGCGAGTGGTCGAGGAGCCGGTGTACATGACTGGCCAGCTTCGCTCCATCCGGTCGCTCAACCTCGCCTGGTAGTCATCAGGCGATCTTCATACTGGAAGGAGAGCGGCGTGAAAGCCCACATCAAACTCGGCTTCGATGGCGGCCAACAGGGTTGTACGGGGCACGGCCGATGCGTCGTGATGGCCGGTGAGCCCTTTGAGGTGGATGACAACGGCTACAACCTGCACCGCGGCGGCAGCATCGAGGTGCCGCCGGGCCTGGAAGAGGCGGCTCGGTACGGCGCGAAGGTGTGCCCTGAGAGAGCCATCCTCATCGAGGAGTAGTCGACTCAACCGAATTCTGTGCGCCAACCGGCTTTGTCCGGTTGGCGCGCAGTCGTCAGAAAGTGGGGACGGGCGGTTGCTGTGCCTCGCCCAACCGCGATGTCCCTCGCAGACTGAAGAGATCTCGAGCGCGCGGAGCACTTGCGTACCGTCCGGTCCGGCGGCAGCGCTGTCGCCTCGAACGGTGGTCGTCCATTGCAGCAGTTGCCCGTGTGAACCTGAAGGAATGGTCTGGTGGTCCAGCCGGGCCTGTCGGGAACCCAGTCCGACTGCGGGGCAGTGGGGCGTAGCTGAAGGGTCCAAGGATGCGCCTGATTGGACGGTTGACGAGCAGGCGGGGGCATGCGAAAGTAGAAACAAACAATCGTTTGTAAGGTAGTTGGAACTGCTGCCAGCCGAATTCGTCCGCGATGTATCCGGACTGCCTGCGCCACAGGGCGAGATCGACGCAGGACGGGCCTCAGTTCGCGACGGGCCGATGAGAGGAACACTGAGATGACGAAAGAACCCGATTTTGACGCTGTGGTGATCGGCGCCGGTATCAGTGGCCTTTACCAGGCCTATCGCCTGCGGGAGATGGGCTACCGAGTGCTAGGGGTCGAAGGGTCAGACGACATCGGTGGGGTCTGGCACCACAACCGCTACCCGGGGTGCCGCATCGACTCCGAGAGCGAGGTGTACGGCTACTTCTGGAATGACCAGCTCATGCAGGAGTGGAACTGGTCAGAGCGCTTCGCAGCCCAGCCCGAGGTTCTGCGGTACATCCACCGCGCGGCCGAGATCATGGACATCCGCAAGGACTACATCTTCGACGCCAAGGTCAACAAGGCCGTCTTCGACGAGAAGAACAACTTCTACACGATCGGGTTCCAGCAGCCGTACCGGGCGCCTCTCACCGCGCGCTTCGTCTTCTCGGCACTCGGCCCCCTGTCGACGCCGCAGATGCCCAATCTTCCTGGCATCAACACCTTCAAGGGCGAGAGCTACCACACGGCGAACTGGCCTCGCGACCCCAACGGGTTCGGCCCTGCAAAGCTGGACTTCTCGGGTAAGCGCGTCGGCGTCATCGGGGTGGGGTCGACCGGCGTGCAGACTATCCAGGAGATGGCGAAGGTCGCTGGACACCTGACAGTGTTCTTGCGCGACCCGAACTGGTGCACGCCTCTGGGCAACGGTCGCATGACGCAAGAGCGCATGGACTACATCAAGTCCAACTACCAAGAGTTCACCGCGAAGTGCGACGCGTCGCTCGCCGGCTTCCCGCACGAGTTCATTCAGAAGAATCTCTTCGACGTGCCGAAGGAGGAGCGCGACGCCACGCTCGAAGAACTCTACGAGGGGCCGGGATTCTCCCTGTGGCTAGGGGCATACCAGGACGTGCTGTCGGACCCCGACGCGAACAAGTACGTGTCGGAATTCGTCGCGCAGAAGATCCGTGAGCGGGTCAAGGATCCCCAGACCGCCGAGTCGCTGATCCCCAAGGACCACGGCTTCGGGATGAAGCGGGTCCCGCTCGAGACCGGCTACTACGAGGTCTACAACCAGGAGAACGTCTCGCTCGTCGATCTTCACGCGACGTCGATCACCTGCATCACGCCCGAGGGCATCGAGACCTCCGACGGCCTGCACGAGCTCGATGTCATCATCTACGCCACTGGCTTCGACGCGGTCAAGGGATCATGGAACCGCATCGACATCCGCGGCGTCGACGGTGTCGCGCTGAAGGAAGAGTGGGACAAGGGCCTCACGACCTACATGGGCATGCAGACTCCCGGTTTCCCCAACTTCTTCATGCTGGTCGGGCCGCAGAGCGGCGCCACCTTCTGCAACATCCCGCGCTGTTCGGCCATGGCCATCGACTGGCTGAGCGACATGATGATCCAGGCCAAGGAAGCTGGAGTCCAGCGCATCGAGCCCGAGCTCGCCGCGGCCGAGAGTTTTACGCTCTACGCCACCAAGCTGCAGGGGAAGCTGCTGTTGGGCCAGACCAACTCGTGGTTCACGGGGGTCAACCAGAACATCCCGGGTCGCGACAAGCGCGAGGTGCTGCTGTTCGTCGGTGGCAACCCCAGGTTCCAGGCGTACTGCAATGACGTACGCGAGAACAACTACAAGGGCTACGTCATGTCGTGATGCTGAGCGGCCGCGGATCGCCCAACGAGGCGAGGCCAGCGCGCGCGAAGCGACCACGATGAAATCTAGCGAAGGAGCAAGGCAATGACTCGTCTGCCCGGCAAGACGGCAGTGGTGACCGGAGGCGGAAGTGGCTTGGGGTCGGCCATTGCCACCGCCCTGGCAGCAGAAGGGGCGCATGTCCTAGTGGTCGACCGCCACGCCGAACCCGCCGAAGACGTCGTCGGGAAGATCACGGCAGCCGGTGGCTCGGCCGCCGCCGAGACGTTGGACATCGGCGACCGCGAGGCCGTGATGGCCTTCGGTGCGCACTTGGTGGAGCAGTACGGCGCGATCGATGTGCTGGTGAACAACGCCGGCATCTCGCCGCGGAGCCGGCCCGAAGACCCCGACCAGGCGGAGAGGTGGGATGAGATCGTCAACATCAATCTCACCGGGCATTGGGACGTCACGGTGTCGATGCTGCCAGCGCTGAAGCACCCGGGTGCGAGCGTCATCTTCCTCTCGTCGATCGCGGGGTTCACCGCACCGAGGTCCAGCGCCGCCTACGGTGCCACCAAGGCGGGCGTACGGTCGCTCGTCCAGTACTTTGCTCGGACTCTCGGCCCGACCGGTGGTCGCGTCAACGGTCTGGCGCCGGGCCGCATGAAGAGCGGCCTGATGACAGTCACAGGCGATGGCAACGCCAAGTTCCTCCAGCGGGTGCCGCTGGGGCGGGTAGGCGAGACCGATGAAATCGCCGGTCCGGCCGTTTTCCTCGCGTCCGACATGTCGTCCTACGTCACGGGAGTCACGATCCCCGTCGATGGCGGTTACCTAGCACTTTGATCGAGCGCAACGCTCGGCGGAATCAGGAGGAGACACATGGGGCTGACCCCGATCAAGCCGTTCGAGGCGGCGGATCTGACGCAGGTCGGCACCGGCCTGAATCGCCCGGAGTGCGTTCTGGCTGCACCGGACGGATCGCTCTACACCGGTGACTGGACTCTCGGCATCGCGCGGATCTCGCCCGACGGGACGACCGGCCCTGCCGTCGAGTCGGATCTGATTGCGCAGGGCTTCCGGCCGAATGGGATCGCCCTGACCGCGGACGGTGACTTTCTCTTCGCCAACATGGGCAGAGCGGGTGGCGTCTGGCGGGTCGACCGCCAGGGAGCCGTCCACCCCTTCGCAATAGAGATCGCGGGCCGCCCAATTCCGCGCACCAACTTCGTGCTGGTGGACGGCGACAAGGTGTGGATCACCATCAGCTCGCTGGCACGCCACCATGAGCACTTCACGGCAGAGGAGGACTCCGGGCAGATCCTCCTGGTGAGAGACGGTAATGTCACCCTTGCGGCTGACGGGTTGAACTGGACGAACGAGATGCGGATCTCGCCCGACGGTTCGTTCTTGTTCGTCAACGAGACATTCGCCTGCCGCACCACGCGATTCGATCTGGGACGAGACGGCTCGCTGAGCAACCGCGTCCATCTCAACTACCCAAGAGGCACCTTTCCCGACGGCATGGCGTTCGATGCTGAGGGTGCGCTCTGGGTCATCTGCGTCCTCTCTAACCGCCTCCTCCGTGTCGCACCTGACCTGACATGGACGACTCTGTTCGAGGACGTCGATCGCGCGGAGCTCGACCGTCTCGCGTCGGCCCACGTCGAGGGGCGTCTGACGTGGGATGACATCTCGCGCAGTCGCGGGTCTCGGGTGTCCAACCTCGCCAGCGTCGCCTTCGGAGGTCCGGATCTCAAGACGCTCTACCTGGGCGGTCTTGGCGTCGAACAGGTGCAGGTGCTGCGGTCCCCGGTCGCGGGAGTGCCATTGGCACATTGGGGTGAAGCATGATCGTGTCATTTGGAGATGCTCCGCGCGAGGATCGGCTAGGCAGACCGTCGGCGCTTGGGGCGGGGGAGCAGAGCGGCGATGGCGTCAAATGCGGGCTCGCCCTCGGGCGTCGTGTCCAGCGCGGCTTCGGCGGCGGCCATGCGGCGCTCCTCCCAAGCCAGGAGCTGGTCGAGGCGCCAGCGGCGGGGGTGGACGAGCACAGGTGGCGGCACCATTGTTCGATCCTTGAGGTTCTGGTAGCCCCTGGTCTTGCCCCAGCCATATCGCTCCATCACGTCGTGTGCGTCTAGGAACACATGGCGCGGGTCGTCATCCCAGGAGGATGCGACGAGTCGGTCAGATCGCTTGGTCATCGCCGAACCTTTCCTGCGCGTCGGGCGGTCACCCGCCGTACACGAACCGGCGCACCTCGGCGACTGTTGTGTAGATGCGGCCGGTCTTTCCCAGGCGTCTCCATCGCACGCCGACCTTGCGTCGCTTCCAGTCGCGGACGGTGCGTGGTGGTGTCTGGATCAGGGTGCAGAACTGTTCGAAGGTGAGGAGGGCGTCGTCCTCCCACTCTCGCGGGACCGAGATCGGCGTCAGGCTTTTCGAGTTCGGGCTCATGCCTTCCAGGATGAGTGGGGGAGGTATCCGCTTTCGTACCCCCTGGGCGGGGGATCCGAGGGGGTACGTTTGGGGGATCTCAGTGTTTCCGCAGGTCAGGGGGATGCTCCCTCATGTACTCCCAGTTTTACTTTCGTGGCGTTGATCAGAGGCCGATTTCATGGCTCGGTGAGCTGGGGGATGGGCTGGGACGTTGGGCGTACGTCTTCTGTGGGCGTCGTATCCGGGGTTGCTCCCCGTGGGAGAGCAGTCTCGCCGGGCGGCGTGTGGGCTGTGGTCCGTAGGTGTTGATGTCGGCGGACGCGCGTTGTGCGGCATGGGCGGGTCCGAGGTCGGCGCGGTCGCGGCTGAACACGTCGATCCATTGTCGTCGCGCGTCCTCGAGGTTGTCAGCGACCAGATGAGCGAGGTTGCTATGGCGACCGCGGGTCATGGCGACGTACGCCGCGGCTGCGCCAGTGGTCTCGTCGATTGCGACGTGTGCCTGGTCGACGGTCTCGCCCTGGGCGCCGTGGACCGTGGTCGCGTAGGCGAGCTCGATATGGTCGTGCACGTAGGTCGCCGGTACTCGCGTTCGGCGGGCTCGTCCGTTGAGCCGCAGTCCGCCGTCGGGGTCGATCCCGGTGACGGTCCAGGTGTCCCGGTTGGCGACGCCGAGGTCGCGGCGGTTGCGGCGGGTGGTCACCCGGTCCCCGGCTGTGATCGCCTCGCCCCGGCTAGTTAGGACACCGTTCGCAGCGGCCCTCGCCGTGGCCCGCTCGCGTGCGGCCGCGTTGAGGTCTGTGACCTGTTCCCGGGTGTCGGCCATGACCATCGCGGTCCCGGATGCGGCGATCTCGGCCATGGCAGCGGTTCGCTCGACGGGAGAGGGATGCAGGACGATGACGCCGCGTGCCGCCAGCTCGTCGAACACGTCACCTGGGTTCTGGCCGGTGCGCATGTGCAGGGTCAGCGCGGCGTAGGTCTTGTCGGTGAACCGGTGCACTGTGGAGAGTTCGAGGGTGTTGTTCGGGTGTGCCCAGCGGGTGGCGTGGTCGAGGACGCCGCCGCGGCCGACCGCGGGGAGCTGGTGGCGATCGCCCATGAGAACCAGGCGTAAGCGGTGTTCATCGGCGATCGTCAGCAACGCCAGGGCGGTGTCTTGGTCGAGCATCCCGGCCTCGTCCACGAGCAGGACGTCCCCAGGGCGCAAAGGCGCGGCGGGCGCGAGTCGGTGAGGAAGGCGGCGGTCCCAGTGGCCATCGTCGTCCCAGCGGAACCCGTGCTGGCGTGCCAGCCAATGGGCGGTGCTGGCTGATGTCCCGATCTCCCGGGACGCTACCTGTGCCCCCTTCAATGTTGGCGTCACCACGAGCATCCGTCGGCCACGTCGCCCCAGCAGGTGCTCGGCCGCAGCCAGCGTGGTCGTTTTGCCCGCGCCGGCGGCTCCCTCGACCACGACGAGCCGTGCTGTCCCGGCGATAGTCGCCACCACTTGGCGTTGGGCCGGGTCGAGCCCGCTCCCGCCGCGGACGGGGCGGATCGGCAGCGGATCGCCGCGGTGCGAGGCCCGTGCAGAGAGCCGTGAGACCAAGGCGTCCTCGACCGCGACGACCCGCTGTGAGGTGAGTGAGCGTACGTGCACAGGTACGTCGCCGCGGTTCAGCACAGGCTTGCTGGCGGCGACGGCTCGGCCGGTGAGGTCTTCGGCCAGTTCTCGGCGCACAGTGCCTTCGGCGACGATTCCGGCCGAGGCGATGATCTTCTCCACTTCGCCGCGGACATCGGCCGCGTTCCACGCAGATCTCCGTGCGCCGAGACGGCACAGGACAAGGTCGACGACCACCTGACGATCTAGCCGTGCGATCGGCGTCCCACCCATGGCGGTTGCGGCGTTGGGCGGAGTGAAGCCGAGGTCGTGGAGCTCCTCGTGCCACCTGGAGACCATGGCTGCGCCGTCGACTGGTACGTCCTTGTCCGGCCGGCCCTCGGCCCAAGCCCGGCGGCCCCAGCCCCGCCGCAGCGCCGGACCTGGGCTCTGCCCGGGGTGCTGGTGGCGCCACTCGGCTTCGTAGCGGTCGAGGTTGCGTACGATCTGAGCCGATCGATGACTGAATCCGCTCGCGTATGCCTTCAGTTCCCGGATATCCCCGTCGGCGTCCAGCGTGTAGCCGAATGCCGCCAGCGTGCGCCTCATCTCCGGATCGCAGGCAACCGCAGCGTGCCCGATCCCGTTGATCGCCTCGATGCTGTCGACGGTTCCGACCGAGTGCAGGCCGCGCCACTTGCCAGCAGCGGACACGCGCGCGTTGAACTGAAGATGCAGGTGCCGGTGGGGATCGCCAGCACGGGAGGTGTAGTGCCTGATCAGCGCGACCTCGATCTGCTCGACCGGGACCTGCACCTGCCGACCCCGCGGCCCCACCCGCGTGGTCGAGTGCCGCGCCAGCCAGTCGATCACCTCCCGCGCGGCCCGCTCCTGCGCGGCCTCGTAGACCCGAGCGATCTCTGGATGCTCAGCAGCAGCGAGCGACCACGACTTCGGCCCGTTCACGACAACTTCGACGAACCGCAACGCCTGCTCATCCTTCCGCAACCGCCCTTCGGGCGGCCGGTCTCGACGTCGTACCCGGCCACCCAGGACTCATAGGTTTCCCCATCCATGCTCGCTGCCGCCCGGACCACCGGTTCGCCATATCCGTCGATGTCGGCGACGTACCTGGACGCCACCCCAGACCCCTCGGCAAGGTAGTAGTCATCGGCTCGCGAGCGGTCAGCC
Organism: Nocardioides panzhihuensis; assembly: GCF_013408335.1. Lineage (NCBI taxonomy): Bacteria > Bacillati > Actinomycetota > Actinomycetes > Propionibacteriales > Nocardioidaceae > Nocardioides > Nocardioides panzhihuensis. The sequence continues at coordinate 589,539 of NZ_JACBZR010000001.1, forward strand.
TCGACATAGGAACGGGCCGCGGCTGCTGCGCCGCGATAGAACTTGATCCCGCCGTGCACGCCCTTCGTCACCGCCCGTCACACCTCGTCACACAGCCCTGAAATGACGCTCGGACCGCCCAAGTGGGCGGACCGTTCTACGGACCTTCGTAGCATGCGTGCCGAGGATCAGATAGCGATGGAAGGACGGCCGTGAACTGCGGTTTCGCAACTCGGCAATTGTCGGCAACCCCCGGCAGAGGGAGACGTCGACAGGCTCTGTTGCTAGCGACAGTACCGTCCGCGGGATCGGCCTGGGGTTGAAGATCAAGCTGGTCGTTGAAGGGTCGACATTCCCGAGCCCTGCACATTGTCAAACGGCACACAGGTGCAAAGCTCGCGCCCTACCATGACGAACGAACCTTTGCCGGCGCGGTGACACGGCGTTCCGGCGTGAACGTGGCGCGACGAGCAGGAGTGGGCACCGTGGCAGATGACGGAACGTCATGATCACCAACCCGGCGAATACAAACTGGAATGACAACCGGCGGCGAGGACGATACGGAGTAGCGTTCGTACGCTCGCTCTGCGCGCAGGCTGGAGTCGGCTTCTTCGAAACGCCTGCTGACGAGGACACCGACGCGATCGACGCGATGATCAAGTTCACCCGCGGCAGCGTTCCCGTGCAGGTGAAGTGCACCGGCCAGTTCAAGGTTGGCGAGGGCAACGCGACCCTCGACCTCGATCCCGGCTGGGTTGCTAAGTGGAGCGCGGAGCACATTGCGCCGTACGTGATCCTCGTCAAAGTCCCGTCGGCGGTCCCGGATTGGCTCGATCACGGAGCTGGCGACAGAACGTTGCATCGCGCGCTTGCCCTAGCCACCCGGTTCGATCCAGCGCACCACCGGACATCAATTACCTTCACTAGAGCCGATCGAATGTCCACCGAAACGCTCTATAGATGGAGCGACGATCTCGACGCCTTCTACGGGCATCTCGCGGGCGGCGCGGCGTGACCCGGTCCGTCCCTGCTCGTGATGTTGCGGCTCTGCTTCAGCGGACCTCGTGGACGCTCACCGTCGGCGGTAACGACGAGCGGGCAGACCTCTGGGAGCATCTGGATTCCGGGGCATCTCTCTATCTGCCGCACCGCCTCAATCTTGGATCGTTCGTTTGGTCTGACGTCTTGGAACGGATAGGGGCGGTGCTACGCAAGCCGGCCTCGGAAGTTCTTCGAGACATCGAGCTTGGCTGGTACGACGTCACGCGGTTTCGCGTGGACAGTGACGGGCTTGGGACTCAAACGGTTCCTCTCGACGCCGCTGCGACTGTCGTCAACTCGGCATTTGGCATGCTTCGGGCCGCGGCGACGACCGCGAGACAGCCTCGCCAGGCGATCGGACAGAATTACTCCAAGATCGGCGACGAACTCGCCCGCCAGGCACGCCTAGCCCACACCGAGCCTGGCTCCTTCGTCTTCCCGGTCCTCATGAGGGTCGGCGAGCCCAGCACCGAGGACCATCCGAGCCTGGAGGGTCTTGACGAGGTCACCCCAGAGTCGAGTGAGCGACGCATCGTCCGGACGTTGGCGCAAGCTCTCCAAGCGTTCGATCGCCACGTCGTTCAGCCGGCAACTGATCCGAGTATGGAGTCTCTTCTCCCAGTGATCTACGCCGGTGGCGCCAAAGAAATCTTCAGCCAGCTTCTTAACGCGATGAAGCAGCCAGCGGTCGACTGGGTCGAGACAAGCTTTGCCTGGGCGGCAGAAGAGCGCGCGCCAACGGACTTGCCGGAGAAACTGACGTTTCCGATCGAGTCACAAGAGCTCGTAGAACGTGCGGTAAAGGTGCTTGCGGGGCCGTCAGCCGAGCCTATTCGGGTGATCACGGGCCCGATCGTCCAGATCCGTCATCTACCGGGTGAACCATTCGGTGAAATTGCAGTTCAGAGCCCGAATCCGCGCAACTTCAAGGTTGGCCGCATTGAGATGCGAGTGCGTGCAGATCAGCTTGGCGAGATCCACCTATGGATGGATTCTGGCACGACTGTGGTGGTCGAGGGCATCGTTGAGAAGCGTCCGAATCGCGCTGCGCGGCTCCGTGACCTCGCTGTGCCGCGTGATCTCGGTGGGCTGATTGAGGGGTGACGACCCCCGATGGAACACCAGCGACTCCACTTGCGGACTTCCGCGAGTGGGGCGGTCAGTTCCTCTTCGCAGCTCAGCGCGATGACCCGCGGGAGCTGGTCTACCTCGAGCAAGGTGCTGCACGGGAGCAGCGCGCCTTCGCGAGAGTGAATCTAATGTGCGCGGAACCAGGCTGCTCCGCTCCAGAGATCACTACCGTTCATCGTGCTCCCGGTGGCCGACGCGACGGCTATCGCCACCTGAACCGACCCGATTCCGCAAGTCACGGACCTGAGAGTGTGCTCCATCGACAGGGCAAGGCCTTGGTCGCGCGCTGGGCTCGCGCACAGCCGAACGTTGCAACCGTGGAGATCGAGGCTCCGCTCGATGGTCGCCGGCGGATCGCTGACGTCCTTCTGACTTCCGACGCCGGGAACAAGATGGCGATCGAGGTGCAGTACTCAGGGCTGACAACCGCGGAATGGAAGGAGCGGACCGCCGCGTACAAGGCGCTCGGGATCACAGTGGTGTGGATATGGGGAAACATCGGTGCCTTCGCGCCGCGACGGACTCGAGTTCTCGACGTCCACCGCGAGATTCTGCGGCGACGGATGCCGATCATTTGGATAAACCCAGCCCACGAACGGATCGCGTGGGCCGGCCTCGAGGACGACTACCCAAGGTTGCTACCAGCGAACGTTCGGAGACATGGGTTTTGGTTCGGGTCTCTTGACGACCTTGAACTTCGGGCGACTGGCCTGTTCCCGCCCGGCTTCATCGACGCCCGCATTGCCTCGAAGACGACCGCGATGCGCCCGAGGCGGCCGAGGTTGAGCAGAGGGTTCGAACGTAAAGTGGACCAGATCGCAAGCGGTCGCGCTCGGTGATTGGCGTCGCGAGACGAGCCCCATCGCGGCTAAGCATCCTGCCTCGGGTGTTGTCACACGTATCCGGCCGCCAAGCGCGTCCAGGAGCAAGCTTGTCGAATGGCGGCTGTACCGCCGGGACTCAATCAGACTCTTCGCAATACAGCGGGTGGCTCCTGAAGCGCTCGTCGGCGCGTGGGTTGACCTAGATCGGGGTGTGTAGGCGGGGCGCGCGTGTCAGAGGCTCTTGATCAGTTCACAAATCAGCGAGTTTGCTGACGGAGTCACGCAGCGCGTCCTCGCCCGCGCGGACATAGTGGTTCAGGACGGTGGTGAGCTTGTCACCCAAGTACTGGGCGACGACCTCCCACGATTCGCCCAGCTCTTCGTGGAACCACTTGGTCGCCGCGTGGTGGCGGAGGTTGCGGTAGACGATCGTGCGGGGCCAGGCGTTGTCGGGGTCGTTCTGGTCGACCCAGGCGCGGACGCGGTGCCAGCGGTTGTTATGGAGCTCGGGCTTCACCGGCAGGCCTGTGGCGGTGTCGACGAAGAGCCACTGCTCCTCTTCCGGAGGAATCGGATAGTTCCACCAAGCGAGACTTCGGTCGGGTGCGCGGGCTGCGAGGTCGGCTCGGCGCTGGCGCTCGACTTCTTGAGCATTGATGACCTGACGGAGCGTCGCGGTTGCGGGCAGTCCGAGGAGCTCCTTGACGCGGGGGAGGAGCTCCTCGCGAAGTAGCGTGCCCGGGAGAGGAACTTCGTGCAGGACGTGGTTCTTGACCGGGCCGCGGAACCCGGGCTGGTGGCGCGGGGTGGTCCAGGAGCCGTTGACGTGGAGGTAGCCGCCGTCGAAGAAGACGTCGATCGCGCGCAGGGCGTTCTGCTCGCCGAGGCGCAACCCGCCATAGCCGGCGACGCGGATCTTCGTGCCGAGGAGAGGGAGTCTGGTCATCAGCGGGTCAGTCCCGTCGGTGCCGCAGAGCTTGTCGGCGGCGTCGGCCATGGCGCGCACCTGGCGGGTCTCGGGGCGCAAGCGTGGGTCGACATAGTGGCTGGTGGCTCCCTGGAGGACGGTTGCCCGTCCGATCTCGAGCCCGTCGAGGGGGTCGACCGAGCGGTCGAGCCAGCCCAGGCGCCAGGCGAGTTTGCGCATGGCGGCGAGCTGTCCGCGCAGGTCTTCTCGGCCACGGGTAGAGAAGATGGTCTGGGAGCCTTTCTCCATCACCTTCCGGCTGTGCTCCACCCGCCACTTCGCGACAGCGACGTCGCCGATGGTGGGGAGAATGTGCGCGTTCAGCCTCGACTCGCGGCCCTGGATCGTGCGCGGGTGCTTGTCGCGCTCGTGGCTGTCCCTGATGTACTCCTGACCGAGCATTCGGATCGTGCGCGCGGCGCGTACGTCGGCTCGGGCCGGTGCCTCCGTCGCCGTGTCGAGAGCGGCCTCGGCTCGGGCGAAGATGTCGCGGGCTTCGGTCTCGGTGCTGGCTCGGCGAAGCACGCGCTCCCAGGGCTGGCCGTCGCCGGTCGGTGACCGGAACATCACCTGGTAGCTCGTGCTGCCTTCGCCGGGGGCGTAGAGGCGTACCCGCCAGGCTCGTTTGGTCCCGCCGAGCGTGCGGGGCTTGCCCTGGGCGAGCAGCGTCGGCTTCTTGCGAGGTGGCATCCGCATGCCTCCTAGGGTGGGGGTGGGTCCGGTGCGGACCTACCAAGATCTGCTTCGTGTATCACTCTCGTGTATCACGGACCCGATTATGATACACGTGCCACTCGTTAGGAGTGATGGAAATGGCCAACCATCTGGCTGGTGCGACGAGCCCGTATCTCCTTCAACATGCAGGTAATCCCGTGGATTGGTGGGAGTGGGGAGCCGATGCCTTCGCGGAGGCAAAGCGTCGTGATACACCAATTCTGCTGTCGGTCGGCTACGCCGCATGTCACTGGTGCCACGTGATGGCGCACGAGTCGTTCGAGGACGAGGCGACCGCGGCGTACATGAACGAGCACTTCGTCAACATCAAGGTCGACCGGGAGGAGCGGCCGGATGTGGACGCGGTCTACATGGCGGCCACGACGGCGATGACCGGGTCGGGTGGGTGGCCGATGACGGTGGTGCTCGACCACGACGGCAACCCGTTCTTCGCGGGAACCTACTTCCCGGACATGCCTCGCCACGGGCAGCCGGCGTTCACGCAGGTGCTGCAGGCGCTCTCGGAGGCGTGGACGCAGCGGCGGTCGGAGATCGGGGCGGTGGCGGAGAACGTACGTCAGCATCTGACCGCCATCTCCGGGGCTGACGGGACAGCGGGCGACTGGCAGGTGGACGTCGGTGCCGCGGTCGAGACGCTGGCGGGTCAGTTCGACCCGATGGCGGGCGGGTTCGGGGGTGCTCCGAAGTTCCCGCCGTCGATGGTGCTGGAGTTCCTGCGGCGTACTGCCCTCTCGGCGTCAGAAACTGACTCTTCGGCGCCAGATTCTGACGTCTCGGGGAGGGCTTCGCACATGCTGGCGCGGACCGTGGCGGCGATGGCCGGCGGTGGGCTGTATGACCAGATCGGGGGCGGGTTCGCGCGCTATGCCGTCGACCGCGGCTGGGTGGTTCCGCACTTCGAGAAGATGCTCTACGACAACGCCCAGCTGATCGGGCTCTACGCCCGGCTCGGCACCGAGCTCGGCGACCGGGTCGCGCGGGAGAGCGCCGACTGGATGATCCGCGAGCTCGGCACCGCCGAGGGCGGCTTCGCCTCGGCCCTCGACGCCGACAGCGAGGGGGTCGAGGGGAAGTTCTACGTCTGGACCCCGGCCGAGCTCGTCGCGGTCCTCGGCGCCGAGGACGGTGCCTGGGCCGCGGAGGTCTTCGAGGTCACCGAGGCGGGGACGTTCGAGGAGGGGGCATCGACGCTCCAGCTGCGCCATCGGCCCGACGACACCGAGCGGCTCGAGTCGGTCAAGACTCGGCTCCTCGCCGCGCGTGAGGAGCGGGTCCGCCCGGCGCGCGACGACAAGGTCGTCGCGGCGTGGAACGGGCTGGCGATCGGTGGGTTGGTCGATGCCGGGGTGCTGCTGGGGGAGCCGCGGTACGTCGATGCGGCGGTCGCGGCAGCGGAGCTGCTGTGGCGGGTGCACGTTCAAGGCGCGCGCCTGCTCCGCGTCAGCCGCGACGGCGCAGCAGGTGCGCACGCGGGCGTGCTCGAGGACTACGGCTGTGTTGCCGGCGGCTTCCTGAGTCTGGTCCAGGCGACCGGCGACAGCACCTGGCTCGACCGAGCCACGGCGCTGCTCGACACCGCGCTGACCCATTTCCGTGCCGAGGACGGTGGCTTCTACGACACCGCCGACGACGCGGAGGCGCTGGTCACCCGGCCCAGGGATCCCTCCGACAACGCGAGCCCCGGTGGCACCAGTGCGATGGTCCATGCGCTCGTCACCGCGCACGCGCTCACCGGTGAGGGCCGCTTCCGCACCGCGGCCGAGGAGGCGCTCGCCGCCACCAGCAACCTGATCACCAAGGCGCCACGGTTCGCCGGCTGGTCTCTGGCGGCTGCGGCCACGATGGCCGAGGGCCCGCTCGAGATCGCGGTCGTCGGCCCGCCGGGGCCGGACCGCGACGCGCTCGCGGCCGCTGCCCGGCGCAAGCCGGGCGCGGTGGTGGTCGTCGCCGACGAGGCGCGCGAGGACATCCCGCTGCTGAGCAGCCGGACGTCGGTGGACGGGAGGGCGGCGGCGTACGTCTGTCGGGGGTTCGTCTGCGAGCGCCCCGTCACGGAAGCGGCGGACCTGGAGAGGGCCCACACCTGAGCGGTGACAACTATGGGGTGATCCCATATGTCGGCGAGCCCGTAGAAGTGTAACTTCGGTCACATGACGGTCGATGTGGTCGCGTTCCTGGAGCTGCTCGCCGGGGATGCCGCCGAGGCCGACTTCGAGGGGCCGTCGCGGTCCGCGCGAGCGGCGGGGGCGACGGCCGAGGAGCAGGCGCGGGTCGACTATGCCAAGGGGCTCGCCCTCCAGGTCAGGGACATCCTCGAGGCACGCCGCCGGCGCGAGGGCGAGCTGGGCGCGCTGTTCGAGTCGGCCAACGACCTGGCGATGCTGACCAACCTGGAAGCGGTGCTGCAGGCGATCGTGACCCGGGCGAAGCAGCTGCTGAACAGCGACGTCGCCTACCTGACCCTCAACGACGAGCGCCGCGGTGAATACATGCGGGTGACCGAGGGGATCCTGACCGCAGCCTTCCGCTCGACCCGGATCCCCTACGGCATCGGGCTCGGCGGCCTCGTCGCCCAGACCATGAAGCCCTACTCGACCGCCGACTACATCCCCGACGAGCGCTTCCGGCACGCCCCCGACATCGACGGCGCCGTCAGTGGAGAGGGCATCCGCGCGATCATCGGCGTACCCCTCCTGCTCGGCACCCAGGTCATCGGCGTCCTCTTCGCCGCCAACCGCGCCGTACGTCCCTTCGGCACGGAGGCGAGCGCACTGCTCGTCTCCCTCGCCGCCCACGCCGCGATCGCCGTGGACAAGGCCCGGCTGCTCGAGGAGACCCGGGCCGCGGTGGCTGAGCTCGAGGTCACCACCCGCAAGCTGCAGGCGCGCAACGAGGCGGTCGAGCGTGCCGCCGACGCCCACGACCGGCTCACCAGGATCGTCGTCGAGGGCGGTGGCGTCGACGATGTCGTACGCAGCGTCGCCGAGGTCCTCGGCGCCCGCGTCGTCGTCCTGGACCTCAGCGGAGAGACCATCGCGAGCAGCGCCCCCGGCCAGCCCGTCTCCGACTACGAGGCCGCCGTGACCAGACGCAGTCTCGACCTGAGCCGCACCGCCGGCAGCGGTGACATCTACGCCACCCCGGTCCTCGCCGGAGCCGAGCAGCTCGGCTCGATGCTGCTGGGCCCGCGCGAGGTCGACCGCGAGGACGGGGACCTGGACGATGGCGACCAGCGGATCCTGGAGCGGGCGGCGCTGGTCACGGCGCTGCTGCTGCTCTTCCGCCGAAGCGTCGCCGAGGCCGAGGGGAGGGTGCGGGGCGAGCTCCTCGACGAGCTCCTCTCCGGCACCACCCCGGATCCGGAGACGCTGCGCGAGCGCGGCCGCCTTCTGCAGGCAGACCTGTCCAGGTCCTACGCGGTGGTGGTGGCCGACGTCCCCGGCGACCGGGCGCGGGTCGGTCAGGCGGCGACGTTCGTCGCGGCGACCCACGACGGGTTCGCGGCGGTGCGGCAGGGACAGGTCGTGCTGATCTTCCCCGACTGCGACGCCCGCGCTGCCGGCGAGCTGGTCGTCGAGGGGCTGCGGCTGTCGGCGGGCGCGCCGGTCACCGTCGGCGCCGCCGGTCCGGTCCCGGGACCGCTGAGCAGCCCCGGCGCCGTGGTGAGGGGCTACGACGAGGCTCGGCGCTGCCTGGCGGCCGCGATGACCCTGGGGCGCGAGGGCCAGGTGGTCACCGCCGACGACCTGGGCTTCGTGGGACTGCTGCTCGGCTCCGACGGGCACCCGGCGGCGTACGTCACCTCACGGCTGGGCCCGGTGATCGACTACGACGCCGCGAAGGGGTCGAAGCTGGTGGAGACCCTGCGGACCTATTTCGCCGCCGACCGCAACCTCACCCGCACCGCCGGCGCGCTGCACGTCCACGTCAACACCGTCACCCAGCGTCTGGAGCGCGTCACCCGCCTGCTCGGCAAGGGATGGCAGGAGCCGGAGCGCCAGCTCGAGGTGCAGCTGGCGCTCCGGCTCCATCTGCTGGTCGCCTGAGCCGCCTACGTCTAGGTCGGCTTCCGCCGGCTGAGCCAGAGGTGGCGGGCGGTGCCCCAGATGCCACGGCGGAAGAGCAGCACCACGGTCACGAACACGCCCCCGGTGACGATCCCGATCCCGTCGAACCCGGACGAGGCCAGATAGTCGGCGAGCAGCACGATCAGGCCCGCGCCGATCACGCCGCCCCACAGCGTCCCGATCCCGCCGAGCACCGTCATCAGCACGACCTCGCCGGAGGTGGCCCAGTGCAGCTCGGGCAGCGCCACGAACCCGTGCGAGACGGCGAAGACACCGCCGGCCAGCCCGGAGAGCCCGGCCGAGAGGACGAAGACGATCAGCTTGTAGCGCTCCACGTCGTAGCCCAGCGCCCGGGCTCGCGGCGCGTTGTCGCGGATCGCGACCAGCACCCGCCCGAAGGGGGAGTGGACGATCCGCCACGCGGCCCACATCCCGAGCAGGATGATCGGCAGCGCGGCGTAGTAGAAGAAGAACGAGTCGGTCTCGACCGCCTCGATCCCGAAGAACGACCGCGGCACGCCCTGGAGCCCGTTCTCGCCGCCGGTGAGCGCGGAGGCCTGGTTGGCGATGAAGAAGAGCATCTGCGCGAAGGCGAGGGTGACCATCGCGAAGTAGATCCCCGACCGCTTCACCGACAGATAGCCGATCGGCAGGGCCAGGAGCATCGCGAAGAGCGCCCCACCGAAGACCGCCACCGGGAAGGGAACACCGAAGTGGATGGCGATCAACCCGGTCGCGTACGCCGATCCGCCCCAGAACGCGGCGTGACCGAACGAGAGCAGGCCGCAGTAGCCCAGCAGCAGGTCGAGGGCCACGGCGAAGAGCGCCCACGCGGCGATGTCCATGGCCACCGGCGGGTAGACGAACCACGGCAGTCCCAGCGCCACCAGCAGGCCGACGGCCAGCAGGACCAGCCGCTGCCAGGGCCGCGCCCCCGCGATCGCCGCATGCTGCTCGGTGACGCTCGCGCCGGCTGTTGCGATGGACGTCATGCCGCCGCCTCCTCTCGACCGAAGAGCCCGGCCGGGCGGGCGAGGACCACCACGGCCATCAGCACGAAGATCAGCACCTGCGCGAACGTCGGTGCGTACGCCTGCCCGAACGCCTCCACGAGCCCGACCAGGAATCCGCCGACGACGGCGCCGACGATCGAGCCCAGCCCGCCGATCACCACGACCGCGAACAGGATGATGATGAAGTCGCTGCCCATCTCGGCGGTGATCGCCCGGAACGGCGCCGCCAGCACTCCGGCCAACCCGGCCAGCGCGACCCCGAAGCCGAAGACCGGGGTCACCCAGCGGCCGACGTTGATCCCGAGCGCACCGGCGAGCTCGGGCCGCTCGGTCGCGGCCCGGACGATCATGCCCACCCGCGTACGCGTCATCAGCAGCCAGACGCCGAGGCAGACCAGCAGGGCCACGCCGATCACGAAGAGCTGGTAGACCGGCAGCCCGACCCCGGCCACCTGGATCCGGCCGCTGAGCGCGTCAGGGCGCTCGTAGGGCAGGCCGCTGACGCCGTAGCGGCGCTTGACCAGGTCGACCAGCAGCAGGGTCAGCCCGAAGGTGAGCAGCAGGTTGTAGAGCGGGTCGAGGGGCAGCAGCCACTGCACCAGCAGCCGCTCGACCAGCATCCCGAAGACCAGCATCAGCAACGGCACCACGATCAGCGCCAGCCACAGACTCATCCCGACGGTGTCCAGGAGCACCGCGGCGGCGACCGCTCCCAGCATGTAGAAGGCGCCGTGGGCGAAGTTGACCACACCCAGCACCCCGAAGATGACCGCCAGGCCGAGCGCGGCCAGCGCGTAGAAGCTGCCGGCCGCGAGCCCTTGGACGGTGTATTGCAGAACCGCGTTCATACCAATCCTTCTGGCCGTTCCTCTGGACGTCGAACCGATCGGCTACATCGAGCAGCCGGACTCCGCCGCCGGGCGGAACGCCTCCTCGGCCGGGATGGTCTTGATGATCTCCTCGTAGTCCCAGTCCTCCTTGACGGCGTCCGGGCCCTTGACCCGAGCCAGATAGACGTCGTGGATGACCCGGTGGTCCTCAGCACGGATCTCGCCGTTGCGCAGGAACATGTCGTCGACCTTCTTGCCCTCGAGCTCCTTGACGACCGCGTCGGCGTCGTCGGTGCCGGCCGACTGGACCGCCTCCAGATACTGCAGGGCCGCGGAGTAGTTGCCGGCGTGGGCGTACGTCGGCCGGTCGCCGGTCTCCTCCAGGAAGCGGTCGGCCCACTCGCGGGACTTCTCGTCGAGGTTCCAGTACCAGGCGTCGGTGAAGATCGTGCCCTCGAAGGCCTCGACGCCCAGCGAGTGGATGTCGGAGATGAACATCAGCCCGACGGCCAGGTCGATGCCCTTCTCCTTCAGGCCGGAGTCGTTGTACTGCTTGACCAGGTTGATCAGGTCGCCACCGGCGTGCATGGTGCCGATGACCTGCGGGTTCGCGGCTCCTGCCTTGGTGATGTACGTCGCGAAGTTGTCGTTCGGGAACGGCGTAGCGATCGTGCCGCCGACCTTGCCGCCGCCGGCCTCGATGGCGCCGGTGAACGACTTCACCATGTCCTGGCCGAAGGCGTAGTCGGGGTAGATCAGCTGCCAGTTCTTGTCGCCCTCCTCGGTCACGACGGTGCCGGTGCCGTTGGCCAGCATCCAGGTGTCGTACGCGTAGTGGAAGGTGTACTTGTTGCACTGGGCACCGGTCAGCTCGGTCGTCCCGGCGCCGATGTTCATGTAGAGCTTCTTCTTGTTCTTCGCCTGCGTCGCGACGGCGAGGGCCGCCGACGAGGTCGGGACGTCGAGGATGATGTCGGCACCCTCGCGGTCGTAGAGCTCCTGTGCCTTGGTGTTGGCGATGTCCGGCTCGTTCTGGTGGTCGGCCGAGGTCACCTCGATGTCCTCGACGACGGCGTCGTCGCCGTACTTCTCCTGGTAGTCGTCGATCGCCATCTGGATGGCGACCTTCGAGTTGGGGCCGGAGACGTCCTTGTAGACGCCGGAGGCGTCGTTGAGCAGGGCGAGGACCACCTTGTCGTCGGTGAAGTCGCCTCCGCCGGCGCTCGGACCGCCGGCGCCGCAGCCTGCGGTGACCAGGACACCTGTCATCAAGATGGAGGCGCCGGCAACTGTGCGTCGCTTGTTCATCGTGTCTCTCCTCGCGGGGGTTGGGACTGCGCTGGTTGGGACTGCGCTGATTGCTTGGGGTCAGATCCCGAGGTGTTCGAGCAGTTCGTCCTGACGTGCGACGAACTCGTCGTTGTCCAGGCTCTCGACGAGTCGGCCCTGGGCGAGCAGGTAGTGGCGGTCGGCGACGGTGGCGGCGAAACGTACGTTCTGCTCGATCAGGAGCACGCCGATACCGGACTGCTTCGCGGTCCGCACGATGTCGCCGATCTGGGCGACGATGACGGGGGCGAGACCCTCGGAGGGCTCGTCGAGGAGGAGCACGCGGGCGCCGGTGCGGAGCACCCGGGCGACGGCGAGCATCTGCTGCTCACCGCCCGAGAGCGTCGTCCCGCCCGCACGCCGGCGGCTGCCGAGGGCGGGGAAGGCGTCGTAGACCTGCTCCAACGTCCAGGCCGACTCCGAGACCTTCGGCGGAAGGAGCAGGTTCTCCTCGACGCTCAGGTTCGCGAAGATGCCCCGGTCGTCCTGCACCCAGCCGAGCCCTGCGCGGGCACGCTTGTGGGCGGGCAGCGAGGTGATGTCGCGACCGTCGAGCCGGATCGTCCCGGTCAGCTGCTTGTGGAGACCCATCAGGCAGCGTACGAGGGTGGTCTTGCCGGCGCCGTTGCGGCCGACGAGGGTGACGACCTCGCCCGCGGCGACGCTCAGGGTGGCCTCGCTCAGGGCCTGGGCCTCGCCGTACCAGGCGCTCAGCTCGACGACGTCGAGCATCCGAGTATCAAGCACTGTGGGCCTCCCCGAGGTAGGCGGTGATGACGCGGGGATCCGCGCGCACCTCGTCGTAGGGGCCCTCGGCCAGCACCGAGCCCTGCTGCAGCACCGTCACCTGGTCGGCGAGCTGGCCGACGACGTGCATGTTGTGGTCGACGAAGATGACGGTGCGGTCCTCGGCGATGCGCTGGACGAGCTCGATGGTGCGGTCGACGTCCTCGATGCCCATCCCCGCTGTCGGCTCGTCGAGCAGCAGGAGCTTCGGCTCGACGGCGAGCACGAGAGCGAGCTCGAGCGCACGCTTCTGGCCGTACGCCATCAGCCCGGTCGGCTTGTCGGCCAGCTCGGTCAGGCCGACCTCGGCCAGCAGCCTGTCGACCTCGTCGCGCCGCTGCCCGAGGAGCTTCTCCGAGCGCCAGAACTTCAGGCCCTGGTTGGTCAGCCCCTGGAGCGCGATCTCGACGTGCTCGCGAGGGGTGAGGTTCTCGAAGAGGCTGGTGATCTGGAAGGAGCGGGCCACCCCGTGACGGGTGATCCGCTCCGGTGCCATCCCGGTGACGTCGTCACCGAAGACCGTGATCCGTCCGCTGGTGGGCTTCAGGAAGCCGGTCAGCAGGTTGAACAGGGTCGTCTTGCCGGCTCCGTTCGGGCCGACGAGCGCGTGCACGGAGCCCTCGACGACCTCCAGGTCGACGGAGCTCACCGCGCGGAAGCCACGGAAGTCCTTGGTGAGACTCTCGGTCCGCAGTGCCCATCTCGAGGCTGATGTGGTGCTCGTCACAGGGGCGACGCTAGGGAAGTGGTGAGGCGTACGCCATAGGGGTTAGGGACACACTGAACCGGTCCGCTGTGTGGCTGATCCCCATGCCGTCGCCCTGGCGGGCGGCTCGTGGCCGACCACATCCCGAGGCCGGGAGATGTGTGTGCCGACCACATGGCGTACGTCACACCGCGTCGCGATGCTTGACGGATCCGAAGGCCGGCCCAGGTGGGCCCCGTTCAGGAGGCCAACCATGCCCCACGCCCGTCTCGTACGCAGATTTCTGACCGCCGGCTCGTCGCTGGCCCTCGCCGCCGCGGCTCTGGTCGTCGGCCACGTGCCCGCGAACGCCGCGCCGTCGAAGGGCGGCGCCGACTGCTCGTCGCTGGTCGGGCTGAAGATCCCCGCGCAGCGCATCGGTCTGCCCACCACCGGTGCCGAGGTCACCGCGACATCGTCGGTGCCGGCGTCGGGAACCGGTCCGGCAGCGCTCCCGGCCTACTGCCGCGCCGACATCGCGATCCACCCGGTCGACTCCGCCGCGCCGGACATCCGGATGGGCCTGGCGCTGCCTGACGGGTGGAACGGCCGGACGATGATGTTCGGCGGTGGTGGCTACAACGGCACCGTCCCCAGCCTCACCCAGAACGTGCCCTTCGGCCCGGTCGACCAGCGCACCCCGCTCGGACGCGGCTACGCGACCTACGCCAGCGACTCGGGCCACCAGGCCGACCCCGGCCGCCACCCGATCCCCAGCCTGGACGGCTGGTTCGGCCGCTCCGACGAGGCGCTGCGCAACTTCTCGGGTGACGCGCTCAAGAAGGTGCATGACACCGCGGCGTACGTGATCCGGAAGGCCTTCGGCCGCGCCCCCGCCACGGCCTACTTCGCCGGCGGCTCGACCGGTGGCCGCGAGGCGCTGGCGGTCGCGCAGCGCTGGCCGCGGGACTTCGACGGGGTGATCTCGGCCTACCCCGCCTGGAACGCCGCCACCCTCGATCTCTTCTTCGGCCGGATCACCCATGAGTTCGCCAAGCCCGGCGCCTTCCCGTCTCCGGCCCAGCAGGCCCTGGTCGCGCGACGGGTCCTGGCCGCCTGTGACGGCGGCGACGGGCTCGAGGACGGCGTGATCTCCGACGAGGCCGGCTGCGACTTCGAGCCGGAGACGCTGCTGTGTGGCGAAGGGGAGGCCCCGGGTGCCACCTGCCTCTCCCGTGAGCAGGTGGACGCGGTGGTCGCCGCCGACAGCAGTTGGCGGCTGCCCTATCGGGTCGCCAGCGGGGAGTGGGGCTACCCGGGGTTCCCGCTGCTGTCAGGGGCCCGGATGACGACCCCGATCCTCGGCTTCGGCACCACCGCACCAGCCGACCCGATGCCGGTGACCGCCGGCTACGGCATGCAGTTCTGGAACCAGTGGGTCAAGCACTTCGTCGCCCGAGACCCGCAGATCAGCCCGTTCGCCATCGACCCGGCCGACCCGGGGGAGTGGCAGCGCCGGATCAGCGAGCTGACCGCGCTCCAGGACGTCAACGATGCCGACCTGCGACCCTTCGCCCGCTCGGGCGGCAGGCTGATCCTGGTCCACGGCGCCGCCGACGAGCTGGTCAGTCACCGCTCCACGATCGACTACTACCAGCGGGTCGAGCGGGTGATGGGGAAGTGGGCGACCGAGCGGTTCTCGCGCTTCTATCTGGTGCCGGGTGCCAATCACGCCAACTTCGCTCCGGTCGCCTACTCCGCCTCCTACGACTCGCTCACGGCGATGGAGAAGTGGGCGGAGGAAGGGGTCGCGCCGGACGAGAACCAGGTGGTCGCCGACGGCAACGCCGGGGCCGACCGCACCCGGCCGCTGTGCGAGTGGCCCGCCTGGCCTGCGTACGTCGGTGGGCCCGCGGCGGAGGCGGGCAGCTTCCGGTGCGAGCGATGACGGGGTGACCCCGAAATGTCGACATGGCAGATCCGGATGGTTTGCTATCCCTCATGTCCGTTTGGCGAACAAAGTCCATCGAGCAGTCTCTCGCCGATGCCGACCACCCTGACTTCAAGCTCAAGCGACGGCTCACCTCCGTCGACCTGACCGTCTTCGGGATCGGCGTCATCATCGGCGCGGGGATCTTCACCCTGACCGGTCGGGCCGCTGCCGAGTACGCCGGACCAGGTGTGGTCTTCTCCTTCGCCATCGCCGCGTTCTGCTGTGGCCTGGCGGCGCTCTGCTACGCGGAGTTCGCCTCGGCCGTCCCGGTCTCCGGGTCGGCGTACACCTTCTCCTACGTCACCCTCGGCGAGATGCTGGCCTGGATCATCGGCTGGGACCTGATCCTGGAGATGATCCTCGGTGCGTCGGTGGTCGCGCAGGGTTGGAGTGCCTACCTGGTGACGTTCCTCGAGGAGATCGGTCTCGGGTGGCCCGAGGGCTTCGGTCCGGACGCCAACGCCGAGTTCGGTCAGCCCAACCTGGCCGCACTGCTGCTCGTGGTCGTCCTGGTCGGCCTGGTCGCCATCGGCATCAAGGAGTCGCTGCGGGTCAACCTGGCGCTCGTCGCGGTCAAGCTGTTCATCGTCCTGTTCGTCATCGTCGCCGGCATGTTCTACATCTCCGGCGACAACTACGACCCGTTCGTCCCCGAGCGCGCAGGCTCCGTCGGCAGCGAGGGCATCCATCAACCGCTGATCCAGTGGGCCTTCGGCCTCGAGCCGCAGACGTTCGGTGTCCTCGGCATCATCTCGGCCGCCTCGGTCGTCTTCTTCGCCTACCTCGGCTTCGACGTCGTCGCCACGACCGCGGAGGAGGCCAACAACCCTCAGCGCGACCTGCCCCGCGGCATCATCGGCTCGCTGGTGATCTGCACGTTCCTCTACGTCGCCGTCGCCCTGGTCATCACCGGCATGGTGAAGTACGACCAGATCGACCCCGAGGCCGCGCTCGCGACCGCTTTCCGCGACGTCGGCCGCAGCGGCTTCGCGACGTTGATCTCGGCCGGTGCCGTCGCCGGCCTCACCACCGTGGTGATGACGCTGATGATCGGCGCGATCCGGGTCGTCTTCGCGATGAGCCGCGACGGTCTGTTCCCGGTCAAGTTCGCTCACGTCAACCCCAAGACCGGCACCCCGATCCGGATCACCCTCGTCATCGGTGCCTTCGTCGCGATCGTGGCCACGTTCACCCCGATCGGCAAGCTCGAGGAGATGGTCAACATCGGCACCCTGACGGCGTTCGCGCTCGTCTCGATCGCCGTGCCGATCCTGCGCAAGCGCCGCCCCGACCTGCCCCGCTCCTTCAAGGTGCCGTTCAGCCCGGTGCTGCCGATCCTGGCCGCGGTGATCTGCTTCTACCTGATGCTCAACCTGAGCGTCGAGACCTGGCTGCGGTTCCTGGCCTGGATGGCGCTCGGCTTCGCCATCTACTTCCTCTACGGCTACCGCAACTCGCGGCTCGGCAAGGGCGGCGACGACAAGGCCGCCGAGCCGCTGCACATGTGAGGGCTCTCGCAGACGGGACGAGGCCGAGAGGTCATCTCGCGGCGTCGATGAAGCGGTCGCCGAGGTCGGAGCGCAGGTAGAGGACCGAGCGGCCGTGGCGGGCCGAGGTCAGCAGGCCGGCGGCGCGCATCGCCCGCAGATGCTGGTTGACGGCCGCGGCGGTGACCCCGAGGCGTACGGCCAGCTCGGTCGACGAGGCCGGAGCCTCCAGCATCGTCAGGAGCCCCGAGCGGGTCTCGCCGATGAGATCGCGGAGCGCGTGCGGCGCCCGCGGCCGGTCGGTGGTCCAGAGTGTGCCGAGGCCGCGGGCCGGGTAGAACATGACCGGTGGCTCGTCCGCCGAGATCGGCGTCGACGGGTTGAGGCTGAACAGGGTGGGGACCAAGGTGAGTCCGATGCCCGCGGTCGTACGCCGGTAGTCGACCTTCGACGTGACGAGCCGGATGGTGAGCAGGTCGTCGGCAAGCACCACCCGCGGTGAGATGTCGGCGAACATCGTGGCCATGCCGGAGTGGACGATCGTGCGCCCACGATGGACGATGTCGGCCTCCAGCACCGCTCGCATCCGCTGCCAGTGCGGCTCGAAGCAGGCCTCCCAGTAGTCCCGCAGAGCTGCGAGCACCCGGCGCAGCACCGCCTGCGGAAGTCCGTCCAGCGCAGCCGGCCGACCCACGGCGTCGAAGTGGACGGCGTCGAGGTCGGCGCGCACCCGGGGCGGCGGTGTCGCCGCGACGACCTCGAGCTCCTCCTCGAGCCGGGCGAGGGGATCGCGCGGCCGCGGGTTGAGGAAGTCCGGCGTCCAGAGTCGCTGGTTGGTCAGCGCCAGCAGGGCCTCCCGGTCGAGGTCCGCGGCTTCCACGGCGCGGAGCCAGGGCAGATGGAGGGGGAAGCGGCCGGGATCGCGCAGGGCCCGCAGCGAGAGGGTGAGCTCGTTGAGGGGGGAGATGGCGAACCTGACCTCGCTCAGGTCGGCGCCTGTCAGCTCGTACCTCACCATGAAGCAATACGCTATATCGTTAACGGTTCACGGGTGCCGAATGCGACAACTGGGCCATGATCCGACCTCCCAGCGACCCGGTCGAGCGTCCGCTCGTCGGCGCCGTCGCGGCCCTCTCGCTCGCACGCGGCATGTTCTTCGCGGTCAGCGCGCTCTACTTCACCCGCGTCGTAGGGCTCTCGGCGGTGACCGTCGGCGTCGGGCTCACCGTCGCCGGCGGAGTCGGTGTGCTCGCCACGTACGCCGGTGGGCGGGCCAGCGACCGCTGGGGCGCCGACCGGGTTCAGTTGTGGGCGATGGCGAGCTACGGCATCGCCCTGCTGGCCTACGCGCTGGCGCGGGACGTAGCCGCGTTCGTGCTTGTCGCGACCTGGGTCTCGGCCTCACGTGGCTTCCACTCGAGCGCCCAGTCGACGCTGGTCGCGCGCTGGTTCGTCGGCCCTGAGCGGGTGGCGGTCCGGGCACGGCTGCGGGTGGTGATGAACGTGATGATAGGAGTGGGCACGCTGCTCGCCGCCCTGGCGCTGGCGGTGGACACCGCGACCGCCTACCGCACCACGATGGTGATCGTCGGCGTGCTCACCACGCTGGCGGCGGTGCCGCTCATCGGGCTCAGGCGCCGGGTCGCCGGGCTGGCCGAAACCATGGATGCCGGGGCCGGGCCCACGGCCGTCAAGGGGCCCTCGCCGCTACGGGACCGCACCTATGTGACCGTGACCGTGCTCAGCGGGGTGATGGCGATCCACTTCGGGGTGACCTCGATCGCGGTGCCGCTGTGGGTGGCCGACCACACCGACGCTCCGACGGTCCTGGTCTCGCTGCTGCTGGTGGTGAACACGGTCTACGTCGCGCTCTTCCAGGTGCGGGCATCACGAGGAACTCACGACATCGCGACTGCGGGACGGGCTGTGCGCGGTGCGGGATTCCTGCTGTTGGCCGCCTGCGTGCTCTTCGCCGCGGCCGAGTACGTCGGACCCGTGGTCGCCACCGGCGTACTGCTGCTCGCGGCCCTGGCCGTCTCGGCGGCCGAGACCCGCGGAGAGGCGGGCAGCTGGGGACTGGCCTTCGAGCTCGCCGACCAGGAGCGACCCGGCGCCTACCAGGGGGTGAGCCAGATGGGCTACGCGCTCGCCCACATGCTCGCTCCGCTGGTGGTGACCGCCACCGCGATCGACCACGGCACCGGCGGCTGGATGGTGCTGGGCGCGATCTTCGCGGTCACCGGCATGCTCACCGCGGTGCTCGCGAGGCACGCGGCGGCAGCGCGAGCGCCGGAGACTCAGCGCAGCGCGTACGTGGCGAGCGAGACGCCCGTGTAGTGAGCGACGAACGCCAGGATCGTGAAGGTGTGGAAGACCTCGTGGAAGCCGAACCAGCGCGGCCAGGGGTCGGGCCGCTTGAAGCCGTAGATGACGCCACCGGCGGTGTAGAGCGCGCCGCCGACGCAGATCAGCGTGAAGGTGGCGATCCCGATGCCGACCCCGAGCGCCACGGCGCCGGTGAAGAACGCCGGGATGAAGAAGACCGCCGCCCAGCCGAGGGCGATGTAGTTGGGGACGTAGAGCCAGCGCGGGGCGTCGTTCCAGAAGACCCTGAACAGCACACCGAGGATCGCGCCGGTCCAGACCACCGAGAGCAGCACGACCTGCGTGAGACCATCGAGGAGCAGCAGAGAGAACGGCGTGTAGGAGCCGGCGATCATCAGCATGATGTTGGCGTGGTCCCAGCGCTTCATGATCGTGAACCACCGCTCGTTCCACCGCCCGAGGGCGTTGACCCGGTGGTAGACCGCGGAGACGGTGAAGAGCAGCAGGGCGGCCATGGTGAACACCGCGGCACCGACCCGGGGCGCTCCTGCGGGCGCCAGCACGATCAGGACGATCCCCGCCGCCAGCGTGAGCGGCGCGGTGGCCAGGTGGATCCAGCCGCGCATCTTCGGGAGGGCCTCGTGAACGGTCGAGGAGACCGAGTCGGAGATGTTTCCGACCTTGAGGCGCATGGCGTCTGTCATCTCACTCATATTGGTCAAGGCTATCGGCTCGACCTGAAGATCCGGTGAATCCCGTCCGCCGGTTGGGGATGTATCCCGTCCCGCTGGGTGATGTGGTCGCGCCGCCGATACCCTTCTGCTCGTGGCAGACTGGAAGGAAGGCGTACGTCGGGTTCTCTACCCCGCCTACGAGGCGCGGATGCTGCGCAAGATCGACAGCTCCAAGCTGCCCAAGCACGTCGGCGTGATGCTCGACGGCAACCGCCGCTGGGCCAAGGAGGTCGGCCAGTCGACCGCCCACGGCCACCGTGCCGGCGCGGCCAACATCGAGCCGCTGCTGAGCTGGTGCGACGAGATCGGCATCGAGGTCGTCACCCTGTGGCTGCTCTCCACCGACAACCTCAACCGTCCCGCCGAGGAGCTGGCCCCCCTCCTGGAGATCATCGCCGACGCCGTCGACTCGCTGGCAGACGTTCGCCGCTGGCGGCTGCATCCGGTCGGTGCGCTCGACCTGTTGCCCGACTGGCTGTCCCACCGTCTCAAGGCCGCCGAGGAGGCCACCCGTGACGTCGACGGGATGCTGGTCAACGTCGCTGTCGGCTACGGCGGCCGGCGCGAGATCGCCGATGCCGTACGCGCCCTGCTCAACGAGCACGCGACCCGCGGCACCTCGCTGGAGGAGCTCGCCCAGATCATCGACGTCGAGCACATCGCCGACCATCTCTACACCAAGGGCCAGCCCGACCCCGACCTGGTGATCCGCACCTCGGGGGAGCAGCGCCTGGGCGGATTCCTGCTCTGGCAGAGCGCCAAGTCGGAGTTCTACTTCTGCGAGGCCTACTGGCCCGACTTCCGGCGTACGGACTTCCTGCGTGCCCTACGGGCCTACGCCCACCGCGAGCGTCGCCTCGGCAGGTGACCGCTGGTCGGCACGTTGCGGGGCGTCACCAGGTGTTCACAAAGAAAAATGCTGCGTGTTGCCACGGACCGTTGGTCCGGCGAAGTAGCGTTGTAGCAACGGCGGGGAACAAAATCTCGCCGCACCTGGAGGCCCGTTACGTGAGTAGTCACGAACTGAACCTGCGTCAGGATCGCATCGATCCCGACGGGTGTGAGGCGGTCGGCACCCCGACTGACGGTCCACCGTCCGGTCCATCTGATTAACGATGAAATGACCGGACTCAAGGGTGTGTGAGCCGGTCGCGAGAGGTGATCCGCGTGGCCAACCGAACCACGAACGAGCTCGTCACCGAGGCCGATGCGTCGGCCGCTCCGACACCGGCGTCGGAGTCCTCCACCGCTGAGAGCGAGTCGCCTACCGTGCGAACGTACGTTCTCGACACGAGCGTCCTGCTCTCGGATCCGAAGGCCATGACGCGCTTCGCGGAGCACCACGTCGTGCTTCCGGTGGTGGTGATCACCGAGCTCGAGGGGAAGCGGCACCATCCGGAGCTGGGCTACTTCGCCCGCTCCGCACTCCGGCAGCTCGACGGGCTGCGGATCACCCACGGTCGCCTCGACATGGCGGTCCCGGTCGGGGAGGAGGGTGGCACCATCCGTGTCGAGCTCAACCACACCGACCCGTCCTCGCTGCCGAGCGGCTTCCGGCTCGGTGACAACGACACCCGCATCCTCGCGGTCGCGCGCAACCTGAAGGGCGACGGGCTCGACGTGACCCTGGTGTCCAAGGATCTGCCGATGCGGATCAAGGCCTCCGCGGTCGGGCTCGACGCCGAGGACTACCGCGGTGAGCGGATCAACGACTCCGACCCGGGCTACTCCGGGATGGCCGAGCTGGACGTCCCCTCCGCGGAGCTCGACGAGCTCTACGACGACGGCGTCCTCGACCTCGACGCGGCCCGTGACCTGCCCTGCCACACCGGTCTGGTGCTGATGTCGGACCGTGGCACCGCGCTCGGCCGGGTCGGCCCGGACAAGCAGGTCCATCTCGTCCGCGGTGACCGGGAGGTCTTCGGGATCCACGGCCGCTCCGCGGAGCAGCGGATCGCGCTGGAGATGCTGCTCGACCCGGAGGTGGGCATCGTCTCCCTCGGCGGACGCGCCGGCACCGGAAAGTCCGCGCTGGCTCTCTGCGCCGGCCTCGAGGCGGTCATGGAGCGCAACCAGCACAAGAAGGTGGTCATCTTCCGGCCCCTCTACGCGGTCGGTGGTCAGGAGCTCGGCTACCTGCCCGGCACCGAGGGCGAGAAGATGTCGCCGTGGGGCCAGGCGGTCTTCGACACCCTCTCCGCGGTGACCACGCAGGAGGTGATCGACGAGATCATCGACAGGGGCATGCTCGAGGTGCTGCCGCTGACCCACATCCGCGGCCGGTCGCTGCACGACTCCTTCGTCATCGTCGACGAGGCGCAGTCGCTGGAGCGCAACGTGCTCCTCACGGTGCTCTCCCGGATCGGGGCCAACTCGAAGGTCGTGCTGACCCACGACGTCGCCCAGCGCGACAACCTCAGGGTCGGACGCCATGACGGCGTGGTCGCGGTGATCGAGAAGTTGAAGGGCCACCCGCTCTTCTCGCACGTCACCCTGACCCGCTCCGAGCGCTCGCCGATCGCGGCGCTCGTCACCGAGATGCTGGAGAACGTGGTCCCGTGACGCCGTAATCCTTCTCACCCCGACGGCCCCAGACCCGTGAGGTCTGGGGCCGTTGTGGCTTGTGTGACTCAGGTGACGGATGTGATGCTCAGGACGGCCATTTCTGACCTACAAACGGTGCGTCCAGTTTGATACGGGGTGGGCGCTCATGCATTGTTTGCGGGTCTGCAATGCCTCAGCCCCCGAATGAGAGCCCGTGACCAAGCCAGTTCATCGTGCCCCGCGACATCGCGGTGCGCCAGCGAATCCGCTTGTCGACGTTCCGCACAAGGCTGCGCGTACGACCGCCAAGACAACCCTCCTCCTCTCCGTCCTCGCCCTCGGCGGGACCGGCGCGGCAGTCGCCGGTGGGGTGGCCTACAGCGGGCCAGCCACCGATGACGCGACGCTCAGCGCGGGAGATGCGGCAGCCGCCGACATCCCCGAGCTCAGCGACGCCCAGCGCGCCGCGATCGAGGCCGAGTCTGCCGCCCGCGGCAGCGAGACCTCGTCCCTGTCGCGTTCGGCCGGTGACCGCCGTGAGGTCGCCGATCCCGGCAAGCAGGCCGCGCTGTCGGCCGGCAACGACGTCCGGGCGATCGCCGGTGTCGAAGAGATCGAGATCGACCTTCGCAACCCCAAGGACATCGCCAAGTCGATGCTCGGCGACTTCGGCTGGGGGTTGGACCAGTTCTCCTGCCTCGAGCCGCTGTGGGAGAAGGAGTCCGGCTGGAACCACACCGCCGACAACCCCTCCTCCAGCGCCTACGGCATCCCGCAGGCCCTTCCGGGCTCCAAGATGGCCAGCGCCGGCGAGGACTGGGAGACCAACCCCGCCACCCAGATCGAGTGGGGCCTCGGCTACATCAACGACCGCTACGGTTCGCCCTGCGGCGCCTGGAGCCACTCCCAGTCCATCGGCTGGTACTGAGCGATCGCCGAGTCGGCTCGAGCTGACTCCAGATCACGCCGAGTCGGCGCGTTAGAACGCGCCGACTCGGCGTGGGTTTTGGTCAGTTCGAGCCGACTCGGCGTATCAGGGGTGGGTCATCGACTCGACGTCCAAGGCTTCGTCCAGCTGGGCTTCGGTGAGGGTGCCGTTGGCGACGTAGCCGAGCTCGATGACGGTCTCCCTGATCGTGGCGCCCTCGGCGAGGGCCTGCTTGGCGACCTTGGCGGCGGCCTCGTAGCCGATGTACTTGTTCAGCGGCGTGACGATCGAGGGGGAGGACTCGGCGTAGCCGCGCAGACGCTCGGTGTCGGGGACGATCCCGTCGACGGTGCGCTCGGCCAGGACGGTCATGGCGGTCGACAGCAGGCGGATGGACTCCAGGACGTTGCGGGCCATCACCGGCATGGCGACGTTGAGCTCGAAGGCGCCGGACGCCCCTGCGGCGGTCACCGCGGCGTCGTTGCCGATGACCTGGAACGCGACCATCAAGACGGCCTCGGGCACGACCGGGTTGACCTTGCCCGGCATGATCGAGGAGCCGGGCTGGAGATCTGGCAGGTGGATCTCGGCCAGGCCGGTGGTGGGGCCTGACGACATCCAGCGCAGGTCGTTGTTGATCTTGATCAGGCCGACCGCGATCGTCTTCAGGACCCCGGACAGCTCGACCAGCGAGTCGCGCGTGCCCTGGGCCTCGAAGTGGTTGCGGGCCTCGGTGAACGGCTGGCCCGTGCGGTTGGCGAGATCGGCGATCACGGACTGCGGGAACCCGGCGGGCGTGTTGATGCCGG
The DNA here is from genome assembly GCF_013408335.1 of Nocardioides panzhihuensis. Classification (NCBI taxonomy): domain Bacteria; kingdom Bacillati; phylum Actinomycetota; class Actinomycetes; order Propionibacteriales; family Nocardioidaceae; genus Nocardioides; species Nocardioides panzhihuensis. Next base: position 613,746 of record NZ_JACBZR010000001.1, read on the forward strand.
TGCCGACCGCCGTGCCGCCGAGCGCGAGCTCACGCACCCTGGGCAGCACCGACTCGAGTCGCTCGGCCGCGTAGCGGACGGTGGCGGCGTACCCTCCGAACTCCTGGCCGAGGGTGACCGGTGTGGCGTCCATCAGATGCGTACGCCCCGACTTCACCAGGCCGGCGAACTCCTCGGCCTTCGCCTCGAGCGAGCCGGCCAGCACGTCGATCGCGGGCAGCAGCTGCTCGGTGACGCCGACCGCCGCGGCGACGTGGATCGCGGTCGGGAAGGTGTCGTTGGAGGACTGCGAGGCGTTGACGTGGTCGTTGGGGTGTACGTCCCTGCCGGCCCGCGCCACCAGGGAGGCGATCACCTCGTTGGCGTTCATGTTGGACGAGGTGCCGGACCCGGTCTGGAAGACGTCGATCGGGAACGCGTCGTCGTGGCGACCCTCGGAGACCTCGCCCGCGGCCGCGATGATCGCCTCGGCCTTGTCGCCGGGGAGCACGCCGAGGTCGAAGTTGGCCTTGGCGGCCGCGGCCTTCACGTGGCCGATCGCATGGATCAGCGCCGGCTCGATGGGAGTGCCCGAGATGGGGAAGTTCTCCACGGCCCGCTGGGTCTGGGCGCGCCACAGCGCGTCCTTCGGGACCCGTACCTCACCCATGGAGTCGTGCTCGATGCGAAAGCTCATGTCGTCCATGTCTGGTTCAACCTTTGACTAGTTGGTGCCATTCCTTGGTGAGACCCCGCCGGTAGACAGCCAGCCCGCGTAGAGCCAGTACGTCTCTTCGTGCCCCTGCAGGTCGACGGGGTAGGAGTGCGTCTCGGCGACGTCGAAGACCTGCGTCATCACCTCCAGCAGCGCCGGAGCCTCCGCCGCCGACCACACCACCACCGTGCCACCCGGGGCGGTGGACCGCCGCGCATGGGCCAGCGCAGGCGCCTCGTAGAGTGCTCCGTTGGCGTCATGGACCAGGTAGCCGGGGCCGTTGTCGACGTCCAGCAGCACGACGTCGTACGCCTCGGCCGGGCTCTCTCGCAGGACCACGGCCACGTCGGCGACCTCGATATGGACTCGCTCGTCGTTCAGGAGCTCGGGACCGTGGGGGACCCGGCCGCTCCGCATCCACTCGACCAGGCGCGGCTCGATCTCGACGACCGTTACCGACTCGACGCGCGGGTCGGTCAGCACCGCCTCGAGGGTGAAGCCGAGCCCCAGGCCACCGATGAGCACCTGTCCCGGCTGAGCGTGCAGCTCGAGAGCGCGCGTCGCGAGCGCCTTCTCGGTCGAGGTCTCGCGGGTGTCCATCACGAAGATCCCGTTGGCCCGCAGCTCCAGGTGGCCGTCCGCCCGATGCCGCAGGGCCAGGCCACCGTCGACGATCACCGATTCCATCCCACTCACGGTCTCCATTCTGTCGGATGTGGGTACCGGAGCGGTCATGAGCGATGACAACACCCAGTTTCCAGCCCAGCAGCAGGAGCCTCCTGGCCTCACCGGCGAGATGGAGCCGCTGCCCGACCACGGCGAGTCCAGCTACGAAGGCCACGGCCGCCTCGACGGAAAGGTCGCGCTGATCACCGGCGGCGACTCCGGCATCGGTCGCGCGGTCGCCCTCGCGTACGCGCGCGAGGGCGCCGACGTGGCGTTCACCTACCTCCCCGAGGAGGAAGCGGACGCGCAGGCGACCTCGAAGCTGATCGAGGACGCCAAGCGTACGTCGCTGGCCATCCCGATCGACCTGCGTGAGCGCGAGGCGTGCGACGAGGTCGTCGAACGTACCGTGCAGGAGCTCGGCGGCCTCGACATCCTGGTCAACAACGCCGGCTACCAGTTCGCCCGCGACAAGGGCCTGACCGACATGGACGACGAGCGGATCGACCGGACGTTCAAGACCAACCTGTACGCCCTCCTCTGGCTGAGCCGGGCCGCCGTCCCGCACCTGAAGAAGAGCAAGGGCTGCGTCATCAACAACGCCTCGATCCAGGCGTACGAGCCCACGACCAGCCTGCTCGACTACGCCGCGACCAAGGCGGCGATCAACAACTTCACCGTCAACCTCGCGGCAGAGCTCGGCCCTGACGGGGTCCGGGTGAACGCGGTGGCTCCTGGACCGATCTGGACGCCGCTGCAGCCCGCGACGCAGGCGCCGGAGAAGGTGCAGAAGTTCGGGGCGAACACTCCGCTGGGGCGCGCCGGCCAGCCGGCCGAGGTCGCACCGGCGTTCGTGTTCCTGGCCTCGCCCGCGGAGGCGTCCTACGTCTCCGGGACCGTCCTCGGGGTGACTGGGGGACGGCCGGTCTTCTGATGGCAGCCAGGGGCGACGACGATGGCGACGACGAGCGCGAGGTCGAGGGAGGGGGTCCGAACGAGCGCCCGGAGGAGCGCATCACCCGCAACTGGAACGAGCTCCTCCAAGAGCTGCGAGTGCTGCAGACGGGCGTGCAGATCCTGACCGGCTTCCTGCTGACGGTGCCCTTCTCGCCACGCTTCCCCGACCTGGACGATCACCAGAAGACGATCTACCTCATCGTGCTCGTCGGCTCGGTCATCACCACCTGCCTCATCATCGCTCCGGTCTCCTTCCACCGGATCCTGTTCCGGCGCCGGCAGCGGCCATGGTTGGTGCGGGCCTCGCACGCCTGCGCCCGGGCCGGGCTGGTGGGCTTTGCGATCGTCTCCGCGCTCGTGGTGCTGCTGGTCTTCGACGTCGTCGTCTCGTTCGAGATCGCCGTCGTCGCCGCCGTCTGCGTGCTGATCCTGTTCGTGTCTCTGTGGGTGGGCCTGCCGCTGCTGAACGGACGGAACAACTCTCACTGATCGGGTGTGACCATCACCACACCGGGAGTAGGCTGGGGGGAAACCGAGGCTGGTGGGCTTATGTGGTCGATCTTCTGGATCATCGTCGCCGTGCTGCTCGGAGTAGCCGAGGCGTTCACGATGACGCTGGCGTTCGCTTTCGTCGCCGGCGGGGCGCTCCTTGCCGCCGGCAGCGCTGCGCTCGGCGCGCCGGTGCTGGTGCAGGCGCTCGTCTTCGTGCTCGCAGGCGGCGGCAGCGTACTGCTGGTGCGGCCGGTGGCGCGACGACACCTGGCTCTGCCGCCGCCGGTGCGCGACGGCACCGATGCCTTGGTCGGTCGTCAGGCGGTCGTCCTCGCGGAGGTGAGCTTCGACCATGGCCTGGTGCGCCTCGGCGGGGAGGAATGGTCGGCCCGGCCCTACGACGAAGACCTCGTCATCCCGGTCGGATGCCGGGTCGACGTGCTCGAGATCGAAGGCGCGACGGCGCTCGTGCATCCGCGCGACCCGTCGTCGCTGTCGCCCTAGGAAGGTCGTACGACATGGAGCTTCTGCTGATAGTCCTGGTCCTGGTCGCGCTGGTGGTGGGTGCGGTCGCCTCGACGGTGCGGATCGTGCCACAGGCGCGGCGTTACAACATCGAGCGCTTCGGGCGCTACCGGGGCACCTTGCAGCCGGGGCTCAACTTCGTGATCCCGCTGGTGGACCGGGTCAACACCAAGCTGGACGTGCGTGAGCAGGTCTACTCCTCCAACCCGCGCCCCGTCATCACCGAGGACAACCTCGTCGTTGCCATCGACACGGTTCTCTACTACCAGATCACCGACCCGCGGGCGGCCGCCTACGAGGTGGCCGACTACCTGCAGGCGATCGACCAGCTCACCGTGACCACGTTGCGAAACCTGATCGGATCGATGGACCTCGAGTCCACCCTGACGTCTCGGGAGACCATCAACGTCCGCCTGCGTGAGGTGCTCGACGACGCCACCGGGAAGTGGGGGATCCGGGTCAACCGGGTCGAGATCAAGGCGATCGACCCGCCGGCCTCGATCAAGGAGGCGATGGAGAAGCAGATGCGCGCCGAGCGGGACAAGCGCGCCGCGATCCTGCACGCCGAAGGCAAGCGCGCCTCGCTGATCCTCGAGGCAGAGGGCACCCGGCAGAAGTCCATCCTGGAGGCGGAAGGCAACCAGCAGGCCCGGGTGCTCGAGGCCGACGGTGAGGCCAACGCGCTCGAGCGGGTCTTCCAGGCCGTCCACGCCAACGACGCCGACGCCAAGGTCCTGGCCTACAAGTACCTCGAGATGCTGCCCTCGCTCGCCGCCCACGGCAACTCGTTCTGGGTCATCCCGGGCGAGCTCACCGAAGCGATGCGTACGGTCACCGGCGCCTTCGCCGACAGCGCCTCCAGGTCTGCGGGCAACAGCAACGGCATCAACAACGGCATCAGCAACGGCGACAGGAACGAGAACGAACGACGTACGCCGCCGGTCCCCGCCCCGCGCGAGGCCATCGAGCAGGCCCAGCGCGAGGCTCACGAGGCGGCAGCCAAGGCGGTCGAGCAGGCCAAGGAGGAGTCCGCCCGCGCGGACCGCATCATCGGCTGACGTACGTCGTTGGCCTGACGGGCATGCCGACCATTCTGGTGGACGCGCGCTGCGGCAACCGTCGGGAGCAACGGCCACAAGACGTACGCATCGGCTGCCCGACACGCCGAGACACGGCGTGTCGCAGGGGTTTGTGCGGGTCATTGTGGCCGGGATCAGGAGCGATGCGCGTGGTGCAAAGGTGATCACGCAGCCGCTACACGTTGAGCCAGCGCCATCTCGATGCACCTCAGCACATAGTCCGGCTGGAACATCACCTGGTCATAGGTGAAGCGCAGCACGATCCAGCCGTCGGCGGTGAGCATCGTGTAACGCTGGCAGTCGCGGTCATGCGCCTCTTTGTCGGCATGGAAGCCCCACGAGTCGGCCTCGAGGATGATGCCGTTGATCGGGTCTACGAGATCAGGGTGCACGGTCAGCGCGCCGACTCGCACCTCGTACTGCGGGATGAACTCGAGCTTCGCCTTGATCGTGATCGCTCGCAGGCCTGATTCGAAAGGGTTCTTGGCCAGTCCGTTGGCGTGGGACGCCACGAGCCGGACGCATTCCTCGTTGCCTCCGCGCCACGAAGACGCCTCGGCGACGAGCTCGTCATGGGCTACGGCCTTCTCGCGCAGGGCCGAGTCGGCGACGGTCAGCGCCGCGTCGAACGGCAGGTCGCGCGCGCAGAGCAGGACGGTCAGGAGCGGACCGGTCGCCCACCCATCGAACTCGTCGCGGCGGGCGTCATGGAACCAGAACCTCGCCTTGCTCGTGGGCGCTGGACGACCCGTCGGCAGAAGCAGGTGAGGTATTCCCGGGGTGCTACGCACCTTCCAGCCGTGATGAACGGCTGCGCTGAGATGGGACAGATGCGCGTTGTGCTCCAGAGCGAGCCGCATTCCCAGGTCATCACGATGCAGCGCATAGCGGTCGCGATCGACGTGGATGATTGCCTTGTTCGACACCGCGGTGCGGAGACGTCGGCGGCTGGAGAGCGCGACGATGTCGGCAGCGCGGGCGATCCCACCCAGCTGCTCCAGCGCCTCGACTGCTTCCATGTCGGCCAGTATGAGCGTGACCACCGACAGGCTTGATGGGCTCGATGGGCCCGGAGTCAACGCAGCTGGCGTGTCGTCGGATGAGTCGTCTGCAGTAGCTTTGCCCCGTGGACTACGGCGTTGACCGAGTCGTCGACGAGATGCGCGAGGCCGCGACCTGTTACCTGCGACCGAGGTTCCGTGGGCTGGCGACCGAGGACATCTGGGAGAAGTCGCCTGGTGAGGTCGTCACCGTTGCCGACCAGGAATGCGAGAAGGCCCTCTCCGATCGCCTGTGCGCTGTGGTCCCAGGAAGCGTCGTGATCGGGGAGGAGGCTGCCGCCGAGGACCCGTCGTTGCTTCGCCATCTCTCTGGCGAGCAGCCCGTGTGGCTGTTGGACCCGCTCGACGGCACCGGCGCCTTCGCATCTGGTTCGCCGGACTACGGAGTAATGGCGGCACTGGTGGTCAACAGCGAGACCGTGCTCGCAATCATTCACCAGCCCGAGCACTACCGGACCTTCGTTGCGGAGCATGGTGCTGGCGCGTACGAGACCGAGTCAGGTGAGCGCCTGGCGGTCCGGCGCTCCTCGACCAGCCTCCACGGCGCGGTCAAGAAGCGGTTCCTGCCGGTCGATGTTCGAGCTGTGATCGAGCACAACGAGCATCGGTTCGCGACCCTGGAGCCGCAAGCGACTGCTGCCAGCATCGAGTACCCCGCAATCGCGAAGGGTGACGGCGACTTCATGCTGTACTGGCGTACTCTGCCCTGGGACCACGCTCCAGGCGCCCTGTTGCTGAGGGAGGCTGGTGGAGTCGTTGCCCGCCTAGACGGCTCGACGTACGACCCGGCGGATCGTCGTGAGGGCCTCTTGGCGGCCGGCAGTCCCGAGGCATGGCGAGAAGCGATGTCGGCGCTCGGACTCGAATGACGGGCAACTGTCGGGGCGCCGAAAAACTGGTGTGGCGAACGGCCACGGGCTGACAGCATGGGTCCATGTCGCTGCCCACGCCCGCCTTGATCACGGCGCGGTTGCGGCTGCGCCCGTTCACCGGCTCCGATGCGGACGAGCTCTTCGCGTTGCAGAGCGATGGCGAGGTGCTCCGCTACTGGGACGCTCCGCCGTGGACGGAGCGATCACAGGCGGACCGCTTCATTGTGAGAAGTCACGAGATGGGGGAGGAGGGCAGCGGGGCTCGGGTGGTGATCGAGCGGGCCGGCGACGGGGCGTTTCTCGGCTGGTGCACGTTGAACTCGTGGAACGCCGACTATCGCAGCGCATCGCTGGGCTACTGCCTCGGCAGACCTGCCTGGGGGCAGGGTTACGCGACCGAGGCCGCGGACGCGATGCTGGGATGGGCGTTCGACGCGCTGGATCTGAACCGGGTCCAGGCGGAGGCCGACACCCGCAATGCCCCCTCCGCTCGGGTGCTGGAGAAGCTCGGGTTCAAGCTGGAGGGGACGCTTCGCGAGGACTGCGTCGTGAACGGCGACGTCTCCGACTCGTGGGTGTTCGGGCTGCTCCGGAGGGAGTGGTTCGCCCGGCAACGGGGTACCGCAGGGACATGAGCCACGAGCAGCTTCCAGCAGAGGGGCCCGACGACCCCGAATACACCGAGGAGTCCGGGCAGGTCTCCGAGACCCAACGCCTCGACGAGGACGAGGGCGGTACTCCGATCGCGCCCGCGGACGCGACGGCGGGCTATCCCGACTCCGAGTCCGGCAGCCCGGACACGCAGGGGTCCGGACCGAGCGAGGCGCCGCCCGAGAACCGGCGCGACAACGACGTCTAGGGACCCTGCGGCCGGGCGGGGACCCGTCGCGGCTTCGGGGTCTTCGGACTGCTAGGACGTGAGCGGCGGCCATAGGGCCCGCGAAAGCCCCTGCGACACACCGCATGTCGGCGTGTCGCAGGGACCGTCAAGCGCGTTCGTGGCCTCCAGCAGGATCAGCCGAAGAGGTCACCCAACCAGGACTCGCGGTGGTGGCCGCGTCGGTTGTCCTTGTGGCGGTCGTCGTCATAGTCGCGCCGCTCGTACTCCCGCTTCTCAGGGCGTCGCTCGTCGCGCTGCTCCTGGCGGGGCTGCTGGCGGCTTCCGGGCTGCGGGGCGCCGACGGACCGCTCGATGATCTTGTCGATCTCGCCGCGGTCCAGCCACACGCCACGGCATTGCGGGCAGTAGTCGATCTCGATGCCTTGGCGCTCGCTCATCACCAGGGTGGCACCGTCGATGGGGCACTGCATGAGGGTCTCCTCGTCGTTGGGGGATCGGCGCCCATCAACTTATCCGGTCGTCCCGCAACGCCGAGGCTCAATGCCGGCGGAGGTCCGCTCAGCGTTCCTTGGAACGCACCCGGATGCCGGTGAGCGGGATCGTGGTCGTCCCGCTCGGGTCGGTGAAGAAGTCGTTGCCCTCGCCGTCGACCACGATGAAGGCGGGGAAGTTCTCCACCTCGATCTTCCAGACCGCCTCCATGCCGAGCTCGGGGTACTCGAGCACCTCGACGGACTTGATGCAGTCCTGCGCGAGCCGGGCGGCCGGGCCGCCGATGGAGCCGAGGTAGAAGCCGCCGTACGTCCCGCAGGCCTCGGCGACGACCTTGGAGCGGTTGCCCTTGGCGAGCATGACCATGGAGCCGCCGGCGGCCTGGAACTGCTCGACGTAGGAGTCCATCCGTCCGGCGGTGGTCGGCCCGAAGGAGCCGCTCGCCATGCCTTCCGGTGTCTTGGCGGGGCCGGCGTAGTAGACCGGGTGGTTCTTCATGTACTCCGGCATCTCCTCGCCGGCGTCCAGCCGCTCCTTGATCTTGGCGTGGGCGATGTCGCGGGCCACGACCATCGGGCCGGACAGGGAGAGTCGGGTCTTGACCGGGTGCTGGGAGAGCGTCGCGAGGATCTCCGACATCGGCTGGTTGAGGTCGATGTCCACGACCTCACCGGCCGCGATCTCCTCGGCCAGCCCGGCGTCCGGCATGTACTGGGCCGGGTCGGTCTCGAGCTGCTCGAGGAACACCCCGTCGCGGGTGATCTTGCCCAGCGCCTGGCGGTCGGCGGAGCAGGAGACCGCGATCGCCACCGGGCAGGAGGCGCCGTGGCGGGGGAGTCGGACGACGCGTACGTCGTGGCAGAAGTACTTGCCGCCGAACTGGGCCCCGATCCCGAAGGACTGGGTCAGCTCGAAGACCTTCTCCTCCAGCTCCGTGTCGCGGAAGCCGTGGGCCGACATCGACCCCTCGGTCGGCAGGTTGTCGAGGTAGTGGGCCGAGGCGTACTTGGCCGTCTTCAGGGCGAACTCCGCGGACGTCCCGCCGATGACGACGGCGAGGTGGTACGGCGGGCACGCGGCCGTGCCCAGCGACCGGATCTTCTCGTCGAGGAAGCTCAGGATCCGGTCGGGGTGCAGGATCGCCTTGGTCTCCTGGAACAGGAACGACTTGTTGGCCGAGCCGCCGCCCTTGGCCATGAAGAGGAACTTGTACTCCGGGCCGTTCTCGCCCTCGGCGGTCGAGTAGATCTCGACCTGCGCGGGCAGGTTGGAGCCGGTGTTCTTCTCCTCGTACGTGGTCAGCGGCGCCAGCTGGGAGTAGCGCAGGTTGAGCTTGGTGTAGGCGTCGAAGACACCGCGGCTGACGGTCTCGGCGTCGTCGGCGCCGGTGAGCACGCCCTCGGACTTCTTGCCCATCACGATCGCGGTGCCGGTGTCCTGGCACATCGGCAGGATCCCGCCGGCGGAGATGTTGACGTTCTTGAGCAGGTCGAGCGCGACGAAGCGGTCGTTGCCGGAGGCCTCGGGGTCGTCGATGATCTTGCGGAGCTGCTTCAGGTGGGCCGGGCGGAGGTACTGGTTGATGTCCTTCATCGCCTCGGCGGTCAGCTGCCGGATCGCCTCGGGGTCGACACGCAAGAACTTGCGCCCGTCGACCTCGATCTCTTCCACCCCCTCGCTGCTGATCAGCCGGTAAGGAGTGTCGTCCTTGCCGGTCGGGAGGAGGTCGGAGTACCGGAACTCAACGTCAGCCACGAAAGGGAATCGTACGCCGCCCCCGGCCTCGGTCCCGGCCTCGGTCCCGGCGTTGGCTCCGGGGCCGACACCGAGGGCAGAGGATGTTGGCGCCAGCCTGCTCGAGAGCGGCGTGGAGTCGTGGCTGTTAGGCGCGGGGCGGGGCGGGGGCTGGGAGCCGGCAGTCAGGCGGCGGGCCCGGCTCGCAGGGCCGCCGATGCCGCGACCAGCGTCGCCACCACGGAGGTACTGAAGGCGGGATCCATCACCGCCGCGGCGCATGGGCCGCGGGACGGGCCGGACGGCGGCACCAGGCCGGAGACGAGCGCGCGGTAGGTCTGGACCCCGCTCTGCCGTGGGTCCGGGGGCAGGCGGTGCACGCAGTCGTCGGCGCCGACCAGCTCGAGGACGTCCTGCTTCGTGGACGCCGAGACCGACACCAGCGACCGCGCGCTCGCCCCTCGCGCATGGGTGGTCTCGAGCACGATGCCCTCGTCGGTACGGCGGGCCGAGACGGTCGTCACGTGACCGAGCGCGACCTGCAGGGCGGCGAGCACGTGGGGTCCGAGATCCCACAGGGCGCCGTCGGTCTCGCGCCGCCACGCAGATCGGCCGAAGGGGTCGTCGCCGACCGTGGCCGTGTTCGTGAGCACTGCTCTCGCCGATGACCACGTGCGTTCGGCCGCGGCGTCCAACCACGGGGCGACGGTGCTGTCGAGCAGCCGGGAGTAGTGGACGAGCACCGGCTCGGGATGTCCGTGCAGCCGCTCGGCCTGCTCGACCCGACGGGCCACCGGCTTCTCGAGCAGCAGCGCCTTGCCGGCGTCCAACGCCGCCGGCGTCAGCCCGGCCTGGACGTCGGGCGGCACGCAGAACGCGACGACGTCGACCCGGTCCAGCAGGTCGACGTAGGTGCTCGTCGGCTCGAAGCCGTGTCGGCGGGCCAGGTCGGCGAGGTCGGCGTCGTTGCGCGACCAGCCGTGGGTCAGCCGCACCTCGGGTGCGGCGGCGAGCGCCGGCGCCACAGCCAGCCGGGCCCAGGGCCCGGAGCCCACCAGCCCCACCCGCAGGACGCGCTCAGGCATCGGTGAGCACTGCCACGAGCCGGCTGTGTCTGGACATGTGATCCTCGAACTCGCTCGGGTGCTCTCCTGACTTCGGCAACCTACCCGAGCGGGTCAGCCGGCGAGGCCCATCGCGAACACATGCAGGGCACTGTTAGCGGGCAGGACCACGAAGTCGACGGTCTTGCCGGCGGTCAGCGGCACCGAGTTGGCGAAGACCCGGTACTGGTAGGCCGCGTCGCCGTACCCGTCGGGTCGGTTGCGGCCGACGCTCGAGGCTACCAACGTCGCGCCGTGCGCGTCGGCCTCCTGGAACGACCAGTTGGGCAGACCGGTCTCGTCCGTCGAGGACGTGCCGTCGGTGTAGAAGACGGTGATCGTGCCAGTGGCACCGAAGCTGCTGCCCGAGCCGAGCAGGACCAGCGCGTCGCCGCTGCCGCTCACCTTCACGGCTTGGCCGCCGCTGGCGACGTTGTCGGCCGTGCCGGGTGCGACGTCGGGCATCGTCAGGGTGGCGCCCAGCGCCTCGACCTCGGTCCCCCGGCCCAGGCCCACGTCGGCCAGCTTCTGGGCCGAGAAGCTGTTGCCGGCACCGTCGAAGTTCCCGGCGGTGGTGGCGCTCTCGTCGGTGACCCCGGTGTTGTTGTAGGCCGCCGCCAGATTGGCCATCGGCTCGCCGGAGCGCTCCACCCGCGTGCCGACCGCGGCACCCGCGCCGTCACCGCCGCTGTAGGCGGCCGTGGCGGTGAAGGTGCGCAGATGGAAGCCCGGACGCCGCTCGGGCACCCGCACCGAGAAGGTGACGGTGGCGCTGGCGCCCGGCTTCACGGCTCCCGAGACCGACCGCGAAGCCGGGGCGACCTGCCAGCCCACCGGTCCCCGGAACGAGACCGTGAGCTTGCGCAGCGCCGCCGTCGACTGGTTGCGCACGGTGACCGGCACCTCGACGATGGCCGGTCCGTCGAGGTCGACCGCTCCGATGGTGACGCCGACCGTGTCCGTGGTCGCCGAAGCCGCTGCCGGTGCCGCTGTGGTGGCGGCGGAGGCCACCAGAAGACCGCCGAGGGCGATCGTGAGCGCGAGAGCCGCGCGGGCGAGGAACGACGGAGCGACCATGGTAGGTGCCTTTCGGAAGGTGAGGTCGGTAGGGATCAGGGGACGGGGGGCATCTCGGTCTGGCGCGAGTCGAGGCCGACCCTCGGCTTGCGCCAATTGCCCCGGGTGAAGTCGGGGATCTCCACCGGCTTGCCGTTCTTGGCCAGCGACTCGACGCTCAGCGGGACCGGTGAGCACCACATGGCCGAGTCGTAGACGTCGATGTCGGGGACCAGCCCGGCGCGCATCGTCTGGATGAGACGCCACTGCAGGATGTAGTCCATGCCGCCGTGACCGCTACCGGAGGCATCGTCCTCGAGCTCCTTCCAGAGCCAGTGGTCGAACTCTTGGCGCAGCGCCTTGAAGCCGCGCCAGGTGTCGCCGCTGTGCAGCGGCTCGGCGTAGACGCGGGCGCCGGTCGAGTCGCCGCCGACGTAGTCCTCGAACAGGCCGCGGCTGCCCTCGATGCTGTTGATGCGGCTGTAGGGCCGGGGCTGGCTCACGTTGTGCTCGGCGCTGATGGTGCGACCCCCGGAAGTGGTGATCTCGCAGCTGATGCGGTCGCCGTTGATGTACTCCTCCTTCCACGACCGGTGGTCGCGGGGCACGAAGCGCTCGCGGTAGTCGGCCAGGCCCCGCGGCGCGGTCGCGGTGGCGGCCAGCGTGACGGCTCGGTCGCCGCGGTTGACGTCCATCGCGGCAGCGATCGGCGCCAGGCCGTGCATCGGGTAGAAGCTGGCGGTGCTGCGGGTGTGCCACAGGCGCCGCCAGTCGTCGGTGTAGTAGCCGTCGTTGAACAGCAGGGCTCGCAGATCGTGCAGGTAGCCGCCGGCGCCGTGGGTGATGTCGCCGAAGACCCCCTCGTGCGCCATCTTGAGCATCGCCAGCTCGTTGCGGCCGTAGCTGCAGTTCTCGGCGAGCAGCAGGTGCTTCCGGGTCATCTCGGAGGTGTTGACGAGGTCCCACAGCTCGTTGAGCTCCGTGGCGATCGGCAGCTCGACGGCGACGTGCGCGCCGGCCAGCATCGAGGTCCGCGCCTGGTCGTAGTGGAACTCCCAGGGGGTGGCGATGTAGACGAGGTCGAGCTCCTCGCGGTTGAGCATCTGCTTGAAGGAGTCACGCTTGCCGCCGTACTCCTTGGGGCGGGTCTTGCCGCGCGCGACGAGGTCGTCGGCCACTCGCGTGGCGCGGTCGGCGCGGATGTCGCATACCGCGACCACCTGCGCGCCGGGGATGTCGGCCCAGCCACGGGCCATGCCGAAGCCGCGGTTGCCGAGGCCGATCAGCCCGATCCGGACGATCTCGTGCGCCTCGAAGGGCTGGTTGACCATGGTGCGCTGGCCGGCGGCCCGCGCCGGGGTGGCGCCGGCGGTGAGGGCGCCGATGCCCAGGGCGGCCCCGCCCACTGCGGCGGCGGAGCCCAGGACGCTGCGCCGGGAGAATCCGGTAGCGAGCTTGGTGTCGGGCGTGGTGATGGACGTCGTCTGCATGTTTTCGCTCCGAGGTCGAGGTCGGGCCGACGCGGCCTGAATGATCGTTTATGATCGAATCAATGCTTGTATCGGCAGAATCAATCGCTCAGGAAGACTGTAGGGCACGTCACATCGCGGCGCCAGACCCTCGCGCGCCACGATCGTCGATCGACACGATCGGCTCGTCGCGGGGGTCAGGGGCGACGGCGCCGCGGATCTCGACCTACCAGAGGTATCCCGCTGGATGGGCCTAGGGCTGGGGGTTCTCGGTGGTGCGCGCTATGGTCGGAGACGTCCACACGGGAGTCCGCGGCAGCGGGCTGAGAGGGAGCTAAGGCCGCTCCGACCGTTACACCTGATCCGGATCATGCCGGCGAAGGAAGTGATTGGTTGTGCCTCTTCCACGTATTTTCTGCCTGGTCTCCTCGAGCGAGGATCTCGCGCTGCTGCCCGCCTTCGCGGAGCTCGGCGTCGCCGGCTTCCAGGTGCGCGACAAGGCAGCGACGACCCGCGAGCTGCTCGCTCTGACCGCGGCCGTCATCGAGCGGGTCGGGACGTACGACGCCTGTGTGGTCGTCGACGACCGGCTCGACGTGGCGCTCGCGGCCGGTGCGCACGGCGTCCACCTCGGTGCCTCCGACCTGCCGCTGGCCGAGGCTCGGCGGATGGCCGACGCGGTCGCTCCGGGTCTTCTGGTCGGCGCGACCTGCCGCGACCGTGCCGCGGTCGAGGCGGCGGCCGCCGCAGGTGCTGACTACGCCGGCTTCGGGCCGGTCTTCGCGACCTCGTCCAAGGCCGGGCTTCCCGACCCGCTCGGCGTCTCTGCCGTCGCTGACGCAGCCGGGGTGCTCCCGCTGATCGCGATCGGCGGGATCTCGACGACGTCGGCCGGCGCGGTGCGCGCCGCCGGTGCCCACGGGGTCGCCGTGATCGGTGGGCTCTGGCGACAACCCGATCCACTCCAAGCCGCGAAGGAGCTCGTGGAAGCGGTCGGCTGATGCGGGTGCAGGTCCTCGGTGCCGGGATCGTCGGGCTGTCCGTGGCCGACGAGCTGATCCGCCGCGGCCATGACGTCACGGTCGTCGATCCCGCTCCGGGATCGGGGGCGTCCTACGCCGCGGCCGGGATGCTCAGCCCCGCCGGTGAGGCGTGGCACGGTGAGGAGGACCTGACCCGGCTGTGCCTGTCGTCGCTGGCGCTCTGGCCCGATTTCGCCGCCCGGCTCGGAGTTCCGGTCCACACCCGCGGGACGGTGCTGGCCGGCGTCGATGCCGGGGACGTCCAGCAGGTCGAGCGGCAGCTCGCGGTGCTCGACCTCGCCGGAGTCCCCTACGAGAGACTCGTACGCCGCGAGCTGCTCGCCCGCGAGCCCGGACTCGGCCGCGTCGCCGGTGGGGCCTTCCTCGCCGAGGACCATTCCGTCGACCCGCGTGCGGTCGTCGCGGCCCTGCTCGATCGGGTTGGCGACCGTGTTGGTCTCGACACGACCGACGCAACCGCCGGTCGAAGGCCACTTCGTTCAGACCTCGGAGCCGCAAGGCGGAGGCGTGTCGAGACCAACACATCAGCGTCGGACGTGACCGTCATCGCGACCGGCGCGCAGCTCCCTGATCCGTACTCATCCCTCATCCGGCCCGTGCGCGGCGACGTGGTGCGCCTACGGACGCAGGAGCGGGTGGAGCGGACCGTGAGGGCCTGGGTCCACGGCGAGCAGGTCTACGTGGTGCCGAGGACCGGCAGCGACGAGGTGGTCATCGGAGCGACCTCCGAGGAGCGGGACGGCCCGCTCCTGCCGACGGTCGAGGGCGTGTGGCGTCTCCTCGACTCCGCGCGCCGGGTGGTCCCGGCGCTCGACCGAGCCAGCGTGGTGGAGGTGACGTCGCGCGACAGGCCCGGGACCGCCGACAACCTCCCCCTGGTCGGCCCGACTCAAGAGCCGGGGGTCGTGCTCGCCGCCGGCGCCTACCGCAATGGGGTCCTGCTGGCGCCCCTCATCGCCCAACTGGTGGCCGATCACGTCGAGACAGGGTCAGTGGAACCCGCGGTCGATCCGCGCCGGTTCCGGATGAAGGAGGACGGATGAAGATCACCGTGAACAGCGAGCCGACGGAGGTCAGCGGCACCGTTGCCGACCTGCTCGAGGCCCGGACCGGCGATCGGCGGCCGAGTGGCATCGCCGTCGCAGTGGACGAGGAGATCGTGCCGCGCGACGATTGGGCGCGATGGCAGCTCCAGGACGGTCACGTCGTCGAGATCGTGACGGCGGTGCAGGGCGGATGACCATCTCACCCACGCAGAGTCTGAAGATCGCCGGGCGCGAGCTCTCCTCGCGCCTCTTCCTCGGCACCGGCGGCCTGCCCAACCTGGCCCTGCTCCCGGCCGTCATCGAGGCGGCCGAGCCGGGTCTGGTGACGGTGTCGATGCGGCGTACGTCCTCGACGGCGACCGGCGGGCTGCTCGAGACGCTGCGCGCCGCGAAGGTGCCGATCCTGCCAAACACCGCAGGCTGCCTCTCGGCACGCGAGGCGGTGCTGACCGCCGAGCTCGCCCGCGAGGCGCTGGAGACCGACTGGGTGAAGCTGGAGGTGATCGGCGACGAGACCTCGCTGATGCCCGACGCAGTCGAGCTCGTCGAGGCCGCCGAACAGCTGGTGCGCAAGGGATTCACGGTCCTTCCGTACGCCACCGACGACCCTGTCCTCGCCCGCCGGCTCGCAGACGCCGGCTGCGCGGCGGTGATGCCGCTCGGCTCGCCGATCGGGTCGGGGCTGGGCATCCTCAACCCCTACGCCATCGAGGCCGTAGTGGCCGCTGTCGACGTGCCGGTCGTGCTCGACGCCGGGGTCGGGACCGCCTCGGACGCGGCGTTGGCGATGGAGCTCGGCTGCTCCGCCGTCCTGGCCGCCACCGCGGTCACCCGCGCCGACGACCCGGTCGGGATGGCCCGTGCGCTGCGACTGGCGGTCGAGGCCGGGAGCGCCGCCCGTGGCGCCGGCCGGATCCCGCGCCAGGCGGTCGCCCGAGCCTCGTCGCCGATGGCGGGCCGGATCGCATGATCACCCCACGACGTCCTCGCTTCGCTCCGGGCACCGCGGGGACCCCGAACCCCATGACCGCGCTTCCTCGACTGCTCGTCCTCACCGACCGCTCCCAGCTGCCGCTCGGCCGCAGCCTGCTCGCGACGATGGCCGCATGCGCCGAGGCCGGCCTGACCCACGTCGTACTCCGCGAACTCGACGAGCCCGCAGAGCATCGCGCAAAGCTGGCCGAGCTGGTCGCCGACCTCGGCCTGAACGTGATCGCCGCCCATACCCCTCTGCCCGCCGCGTCCGGCCTGCACCTGCCTGCCTCCGCCGCCGCGAGCAGTAACACGTCGTTCGTAGGACTACTCGCCCGTTCGGAACGACCGGATAGACCTACGAACAGCGTGTTACCCCTCGGCCGGAGCTGCCACAGCCCCGCCGAGGTCGCCACCGCCGCCGGGGACGGGTTCGACTACGCGATGCTCAGTCCTTACGCGCTGACCGACTCCAAGCCCGGTTACGGGCCGCCGCTCGGGCCGGCCGCGTTCGGTGACCTGCCGCTCCCGACGTACGCCCTCGGGGGAATCACCCCGGACAACGCCGCCGAGGCCGTGGCGGCCGGCGCCCACGGTGTCGCCGTGATGGGGGCCGTGATGCGTGCCGAAGATCCGGCCGAGGTCGTACGCGACCTGCTGGCCGTCCTCGCCGCCACGAAGCCGGAGGTGACCGCATGAACCCGCCGGTCGCGCTCACCATCGCGGGCACCGACTCCGGGGGAGCGGCGGGCACCGCCGCCGATCTGGCGACGTTCGCCGCGCTCGGGGTCCACGGAGCCTGCGTGATCACCGCGGTCACCGCCCAGGACACGACCGGGGTGAGCGACATCCACGCCGTTCCGCTCGCCACCGTCGAGGCCCAGCTCCGCGCCGTCTTCGACGACCTCCCGGTCGCGGCGGTCAAGACCGGCATGCTCGGCAGCGCCGAGGTGGTCGAGCTCGTCGCCCGCCTGTGCGCCGATCGCCTGCTCGTCGTCGATCCCGTCCTCGTCGCCACCTCCGGCGCGGTCCTCGGCGGGGAGGACGTACGCCGCGCCTACCTCGACCACCTGCTCCCCGTCGCCACCGTCGTCACCCCCAACCTCGACGAGGCGCGGGCGTTGCTCGGCCACGACGGTTCGCCCCGGCAGGTGGCCGAGGAGCTCGCCACCGCCCTCGCTGGTCGAGCCGCCGGAGCCGCTAGGCGGAGGCGTGTCGAGACCAACACAGTCCCATCTAGCGGCATAGCGGACCGTGTTGGTCTCGACACGCTCGCTGGTGCTCGCGGCTCGACCAGCGGGGCGACCGGCGGCTCGACCAGCGGGGCGACCGGCGGCTCGACCAGCGGGGCGACGGGCGGCTCGACGGGCGGCTCGACGGGCGGCTCGACCAGCGGGGCGACCGGCGGCTCGACCAGCGGGGCGACCGTGATCGTCACCGGCGGCGACCCGGCGGCGACCGGGAGCTGCACCGACTGGCTCGCCGAGCCCGGGAAGCCACCGATCCCGCTCACGCACCCCGCGGTCCCCACGAAGAACGACCACGGCACCGGCTGCACCTACAGCTCGGCCCTGGCCGCTCACCTCGCCCACGGCGCGTCGCTGCGCGAAGCAGCGGAGCAGGCGGCTGCGTACGTCACCCGACAGCTTCGAACCAGCAAGACCTGGAGCCTCGGAAGAGGCCGGGGACCGATCGCCCACACCAAGGAGACACGATGACCGTCCACCCCGCCCACACCCGCCTCGAGCTCGGCGACCTCAAGGTTCCGGTGACCCGGGTCGAGCTCACCAACGGCGAGACCTTCGACCGCTACTGCACCGAGGGCCCCGGATCCCGACCGGAGCAGGGCCTCCCACCGCGCCGCCTCGAATGGATCGAGAAGCGCGGCGACACCGAGCAGTACGAAGGCCGTCCGACAGACCTCCGGGACAACGGCAAGACCGCCGTACGCCGGGGCGAAGCCAGCCAGGAGTGGCAGGGCGAGCGCCGACAGCCCCGGAAGGGCGAGAACATCTCGCAGATGCACTACGCGCGCCAGGGCATCATCACCAAGGAGATGGCCTACGTGGCCGTGCGGGAGAGCTGCGACCCCGAGCTGGTTCGCGAGGAGGTCGCGGCGGGGCGGGCGATCATCCCGAACAACGTCAACCACCCCGAGTCCGAGCCGATGATCATCGGCAAGCGCTTCCTGGTGAAGATCAACGCCAACATCGGCAACTCCGCGGTCACCAGCAGCATCGCGGAGGAGGTCGACAAGCTCACCCACGCGATCACCTGGGGCGCGGACACGGTGATGGACCTCAGCACCGGCGACGACATCCACGCCACCCGCGAGTGGATCCTGCGCAACAGCCCGGTCCCGATCGGCACCGTCCCCATCTACCAGGCCCTGGAGAAGGTCAACGGCGAGGCCGACAAGCTGACCTGGGAGGTCTTCCGCGACACCGTCATCGAGCAGGCCGAGCAGGGCGTCGACTACATGACGATCCACGCCGGCGTCCTGCTGAGATACGTCCCGCTCACCGCCAACCGCGTCACCGGCATCGTCAGCCGAGGCGGCTCGATCATGGCCGGCTGGTGCCTGGCGCACCACCAGGAGAGCTTCCTCTACACCCACTTCGACGAGCTCTGCGAGATCTTCAAGCAGTACGACGTCGCCTTCTCCCTCGGTGACGGCCTCCGTCCGGGCTGCACTGCCGACGCCAACGACGAGGCCCAGCTCTCCGAGCTGCGGACCCTCGCCGAGCTGACGGAGCGAGCCTGGCGGCACGACGTACAGGTCATGGTCGAGGGCCCCGGCCACGTCCCGCTCAATCTCGTGAAGGAGAACGTCGACCTCCAGCAGGAGTGGTGCCACGGCGCGCCGTTCTACACGCTCGGCCCGCTCGCGACCGACATCGCGCCGGGCTACGACCACATCACCAGCGCCATCGGCGCGGCCACGATCGCGATGCACGGCACCGCGATGCTCTGCTACGTCACCCCCAAGGAGCACCTCGGCCTGCCGGACCGGGACGACGTGAAGACCGGCGTGATCACCTACAAGCTCGCCGCCCACGCCGCCGACATCGCCAAGGGACACCCCGGCGCCCGAGACCACGATGACGCCCTCTCCCGGGCACGCTTCGAGTTCCGTTGGCGCGACCAGTTCGCCCTGTCCCTGGATCCGGTCACCGCGGAGAGCTTCCACGACGAGACCCTCCCGGCGGAGAACGCCAAGACCGCTCACTTCTGCTCCATGTGCGGCCCGAAGTTCTGCTCGATGAAGATCAGCCAGGACGTACGTGACCGCTTCGGCAGCACAGAGGGCGCATCCCCCGAGGAGGTCCAGGCGGGGATGCTGGAGAAGTCGAAGGAGTTCGCGGCGGCGGGAAGCCGGGTGTATCTCCCGCTCGCCGACTGACCCGACTGACCCGCCGCCCCGACGAACCGACGGTGCTACCGGTTCGCCAGGCTCTCGTAGAGCCTGGCGAACCCCTCCGCACCATGCCCCGCGGCGATCTGGCCGCTGATCAGCGCCTGGACCCCGGCGATCGGGGCGGGGTCGACGCCCTCCTCCTCGCTGGCTCGCACGATGTGCGTGAGGTCGGAGAAGTCCAGGCTCTGCTGGCTCGCGACGGTGTAGTCGCCGCCGTCGATGACCTTCGCGTAGGAGCCGAGCTCCTCGGTCATCGCCGCCAGGAACGGCGCCTGCCGGGTGGCGAACTCGGACGCGCTCATCCCCATGGCGGCGACCATCGCGGCGCCGTGGAAGAAGCCCGTGAACATCTGGTACATCCCCGACAGCATGGCCAGGTCCACCAGCGACGCCCGGCCGGCGTCCTCGCCGTGGAACTCGCTGGTGGCCCAGACCTCGAGCATCGGCAGGAGGGCTTCGTACGCCGCTCGTGAGCCGCTGTAGAAGATCTGCCCCGAACGGGATCCGATCATCGACGGCACGGCCATGATGGCGCCGTCGAGGTAGTCGATGCCGTGCTCGGCCGCCCAGGCGGCGAGCTCGCGGGACTCGTTCGGAGTCGTGGTGGTCACGTTGACCAGGGTGCGTCCGCGCAGCTCGCCGGCGACCGGGTCGAGGGTCTCCTCGACCGAGGAGCGCTTGAGCAGGCAGGCGATGATCACGGGGCTGGCCAGCACTGCCTCCTGGGCCGAGTGCGCGGCATCGGCGCCTCGGCCCACCAGGTCGGTGGCGCGGCCAGGGGTGCGGTTCCAGACGGTCACGGAGCGGCCGGCGTCGAGCAGGGCAGACGCCAGCGCGCTGCCCATCGCGCCGAGGCCGAGCACGCTGACGTCGGTCGGGTGGGTCGGGTGGGTCGGGTTTCGATCGGTTTCTGACACGACATCCATGCTGGCGGAGATCGTCGATCGGCGGGAGTACCCACTATTTACTGGGGTACTTACCATCAGGTAAGCGCAGGACCCCGAGCGAGAAACCGGCGCCGAGGTAAAAGGATCAGGGATGATCCTGACAGACGGCAGCCACGATCGCCGATAGCATTCATGATCATGGGACTCCCCGAACCGCATCCCGGCCAGCCTCGACGAGCCGACCTGCGAATCAGCGACGCCGACCGCCATGAGGTGGCCGACATCCTGCGCGAGGCCGCCGGCGAGGGCCGGCTGGACATCGACGAGCTCGAGGAGCGGATCGAGGAGGCCTACAAGGCCAAGACGTACGCCGACCTGGAGCCGATCACGCAGGACCTCCCGGTCGCGGGGCGGCCGCCGGTGGCACCTCCCGCGGGGTCCGGCGCTCTGCCGGTCGTCTACGGTGCGGGCGAGGAGAACGACAGTGCCAGCGCGTTCCTGAGCAATGTCGAGCGCAAGGGCGTATGGATGGTTCCGCAGCAGCTGTCGGTCAACGCGGTGCTGGGTGATGCCAACATCGACCTGCGCGAGGCGCACTACTCCGCGCGCGAGGTGGTCATCAGCGCGACCTCGGTCCTGGGCAGCGTGAAGGTCACCGTGCCGCCGAACGTGCACGTGATCGTCGAGGGCAACGGCGTCCTGGGTGACTTCAAGGAGCCGTCCGGCAAGGTGCCCGAAGAGCTCACCGCCGACTCGCCGGTGGTGCGTGTACGCGGTATCGCGGTGCTGGGCGACGTGACCGTCAAACGCCGGGGTCCGCGCCCTCCGAAGCGCACGCTGAAGCAGCATCTCGGTCTGGAGTGAATGGGCCCATACCGATGGGCATCCGGGGGATTGTTGAGGCGCACCTCCGAAGCCCCCACTAGCATTCGCCTCATGGGAACGACCCCCGAGCCATTCCGTGGCCAGAATCCTGATCCGAATCTTCGGATCAGCGATGCCGACCGCCACAAGGTGGCCGACATCCTGCGCGAGGCCGCCGGCGAGGGACGTCTGGAGATCGACGAGCTCGACGACCGCCTCGACGCGACCTTCAAGGCCAAGACGTACGCCGACCTGATCCCGATCACCGTCGACCTGCCGGCCGCGGGGACCCCATCGCTGCCGGTCCCGCAGAGCTCGCCCGTCACCGGCAAGAGGGTGGCGGTCTTCGCCGACAGCCCGATCGAGAGCCAGCTCTACGTCGCGATCATGAGCGGTGTCGACCGGCGCGGGGTCTGGACGGTCCCGGCGACCGGAAACGTGATCGCGCTGATGGGTGGTGCCGAGCTCGACATGCGCCAGGCGCAGTTCTCCGCCCAGGAGACCGTGATCTACGCCAACGCGATCATGGGTGGCGTCAACATCACCGTCGGCCCCGAGGTCCAGGTCGTGATGCAGGGCGTCGGGATCATGGGCGGCTACGTCGGTCCGAGCGGGATCGAGCCGAGCGGTGGCCCGGTGCTGCGGGTGAAGGGGCTGGCGCTGATGGGTGGCGTCACCGTCATCCGTAAGCCGTTGAAGGCGGCCAAGGGCAAGCAGCTGCGGATGCCGCCGCCGCACGAGCTCCCGCCGCACGGGCTGCACTAGCGACACCCGCGGCTGAGGCCGCCGCTCGGGTCCGCTCCGCGGACCGGTCTTGCCGCGCCTGGAGGCGGGGCGCTAACCTCACCTCAACAAGTTATTGTCTAGTTACTTAATCAACAAAGGAGCCTCAGGATGAAGCCGAGGTGGAGCGCACTGCTGGGCGTCGCACTCCTGGCGGTCGCGGCGCTGGTCGTCGGGCTCCTGGTCGCCGGTCCGAGGACCGTCGTGGCCGGCCCCGCGGCGGCGGGCCCGTCGGCCGCGCCGGTCGCGGAGCCCGCGGCCGAGCTGGCCGCCACGACCGACGAGCGCCCCGACATGATCCTGATCCTGATGGACGACTTCTCCCTGGAGCTGCTCCGGACGATGCCGGAGGCGACCAAGATGGCGGCCGAGGGTGCGACGTACCAGAACTCCTTCGTCATCGACTCGCTGTGCTGCCCGTCCCGCGCGGCGCTGCTGACCGGGCAGACCCCGCACCACACCAAGGTCCTCACCAACACCCAGAACGACCCGGAGCACCCGGTCGGCGGGTGGTCGGCGTTCCAGCGCTACGGCAACGTCGAGAAGCAGTTCAGCATCGGCCTCCAGGAGGCCGGCTACACGACCGGGTTCGTGGGGAAGTACATCAACGCCTACGAGGCCACCCTCGGCTCCGACGGCAAGCGTGTCCCTCCGCCCAAGGTGCCCGGCTGGGACTCGTGGAACGCGCTCCTCGGTGGCGCCTACGGCGGCTGGGGCTACCAGAGCACCTTCCTCGACGGCAACGGCGCGGTGCAGCTGCGCAACCACCCGCGACCGCCGACCTCTGCCGGCCCAGCCGTGAAGGACGCCGGGTACGCCACCAACGTCACCCGCGACTACGCCCTCGCCTTCATCAAGAAGCACAGAGTCACCGAGCAGCGCGAGGACAGAAAGCCCTACTTCCTCGAGATCGCCGCCTACGGGCCTCACTCGCGTCTCGGCCACCACTACCCGGGCCTGGACACCTGGTTCCCGCCCGCGTTCGCCGACCAAGCGCCCGCCGGCAACCCCGCGGGCGGCAACTGCGGCCGGTTCGAGTGCGCCGACCTGACGTTGAAGGACCTCGTCGGCTACGGCGACGACCGCTGGGACAACGCGCCCACCTACCTCGGCCGCGGGGGGCGTACGTCGCAGGCCCCCGCCTGGCGCACCAACAAGGTCTCGCTGAGCGACGAGACCGCGCTGAGCCAGTACCGCGACCGCGCCCGGATGGTGCAGTCGATCGATCGGATGATCACCGAGGTGCGCGAAGCCGCCGGGGAGGACGCCTACATCGTGCTGACCTCCGACAACGGCTTCCACCTCGGTCAGCACCAGCTCAACGGCGGCAAGGGCGCCCCCTACGACTCCGACACCCGCGTCCCTCTGGTCGTCGTCGGCCCCGACGTGGTGCCCGGCACGCGCAGCCAGTTCGTCAACAACATCGACCTCGCGCCGACCTTCCTCGACATCGCGGACGCCCGGACACCGGCGTACGTCTCGGGGAGCTCGTTCGCCGACACACTGAGCCGGCCGAGGCTGCCTGGTGGGAGGTACGCCTTCTTCGAGCACACCTACGCCAAGTCCCATCCCGGTGAGGTCGATCTCGACAAGGGGTCGGGTGGGACCATCGACATCATCCCGTCCTACATCGCGGTGCGCGGCTCGCAGGGCCTGCTGGTCCGGTTCGACCTGGACAAGTCCTGGAGAGGCACCGACTACGCCTACGAGCTCTACCGCTACGACCGGCCGTGGGAGGACCGCAACGTCTTCGCCGAGGACCATGCGAAGCCGTACGCCCGGGATCTGATGCGCCGGCTGAATGCCTACGAGGGCTGTGCGCCGGCAGTCTGCCGGGCTCTGACCCGCTGATTCCGGATCTGGGCTATGGTGTCTCCGCCGGGGCCGATGTGGCCTCGGTCACTTCACAACGGATCGTCCGGCACGTACCTGCCGGTGAAGGAGACAACGGAATCATGGCAACAGTCAGCTTCGAGAAGGCCCAGCGTTGGTACGCGGGCGCGAACGAGCCCGCGGTCAAGGGCATCGACCTCGAGATCCAGGACGGCGAGTTCATGGTGCTCGTCGGGCCCTCCGGATGCGGTAAGACCACCACCCTGCGCATGCTCGCCGGGCTGGAGGAGGTCAACTCCGGTGCCATCAAGATCGGTGACCGCGACGTCACCAACGTGGCGCCCAAGGACCGCGACATCGCGATGGTCTTCCAGAACTACGCGCTCTACCCGCACATGAGCGTCGCCGAGAACATGGCGTTCTCGCTGAAGATGGCCAAGGTCCCGAAGGCCGAGCGTGACAAGCTCGTCGCCGAGGCCGCCAAGACCCTGGGCCTGACCGACTACCTCGACCGCAAGCCCAAGGCGCTCTCCGGTGGTCAGCGTCAGCGCGTCGCGATGGGTCGCGCGATCGTCCGCCAGCCGCAGGTCTTCTGCATGGACGAGCCGCTGTCGAACCTCGACGCCAAGATGCGCGTGCAGACCCGCACCGACATCGCCAAGCTGCAGGCCGACCTCGGCATCACCACCGTCTACGTCACCCACGACCAGGTCGAGGCGATGACGATGGGCGACCGCGTCGCGGTGATGAACGCCGGTGAGCTGCAGCAGGTCGACACCCCGCTCAACCTCTACCGCAGGCCGGTCAACCTCTTCGTGGCCGGCTTCATCGGCTCGCCGCAGATGAACCTCATCAAGGCGACCGCCGCCGACGGCGGCGCCAAGATCGGCGAGTACGTCGTGCCGGTCGGTGCCACCGCCAACCTGCCCAAGGAGATCACCGTCGGTGTGCGTCCCGAGGGGTTCCGCATCATCGGCGAGAACGACGGTGGTCTGCCCGTGAAGGTGACCGTGGTCGAGGAGCTCGGCTCGGACTCCTTCATCTACGGCACCAGCGACGTCGAGGGCGTCCCGTCGACGCTGATCGTGCGTGTCTCCTCCAAGGACCACGTCTCCAAGGGCGACACGCTCTACGTCACCACAGACCCCGAGGACGTCCACGTCTTCGACACGGAGTCCGGTCTGCGCGTCAGCGACTGACCACCGCCCCCGGTGGTCGAGCTTGTCGAGACTCAGTGCTGCTGGTTCATCCGAGCCAGCATCGCGTTGTAGGCATCGAGGGCCTCGTCGCTGTCGGGATCCACGGATCCCGGCTCGGCGGGGCCTTCGTCGGCCCCATGAACAGCAGAGCCACGTGCGCTCTCCTGGGCGAGATGGGTGGTGCGTACGCCATCGAGGAAGCGGCCGGTCATCTTGACCCGTCGCTCCGGTGAGGTGACCACGGCGATGACCAGACCGATGGCGAGGAACATCATGCCGCCGTCGCCGCCGGCCCACATCAGGCCGCCGGCGGTCTGGATGTCCTTGACCGCGTCGAGCGCCCACTCGGGCCGGGCCTCGGAGTAGACCGGATAGAGGTCGCGCTCCGTCTGCAGCATCACGATCCCGACGATCGTGTCGGGCACCATGCCGACCACGAGAAGGGCGATCCGGCCCAGGTAGGGCAGGTCGGAGCGCACCTTCTCCTCACCGATCGTGCCGGTGAGGAAGAGGAATCCGGAGACGACGTAGAGGATCTGCTCGCCGACCATCAGCGTGGTGCTCTGCGCCATCGCGTCCATGAACCCGGACAGGTGGGTGCCGATGATCACCACCGAGTAGAGCAGGGTGCCGGTGACCGGGTGGACCAGGATGGTGACCGGGAGCGATCGCATCACCCGCTCGGCGCGCGGTCCGGTCTCGGCGATGACCGTGAGCGGATGGCCCAGCACGAGCAGCGTGGGCACGACCATGATCAGGGTCAGGTGGAGCACCATGTGCATCCAGGCCAGCGACATCGCATAGCCGTTGATCGCCGAGGCGATGACGACGTACATCAGAGCGAGGCCGGTCAGGAACGACGCCACCCGCCAGCCCTTGACCGTCGAAGCCGCTCCGGCGGCGTTGCGAAGGGTGAGGTAGCTCGCCGCGAGGATCACCGCGGCGAGCAACCAGCCGGGCTGGAGACTCCAGGTGGTGAAGAACTCGGACCAGCCGAGCGCGGGCAGGGAGCCGTGGTCGTGCATGGTCTCACGGTATCTCCGGGTCCCGACCGGAAGTTATTTCGGGCGGCTGCCGGGGTCGATCAGTGGTACCAGGAACAGCCGGGCCAGGGCGCGGAGCTGCGCGTCGTCGTCGATGTCGACGACCTCGCTCGGGGTGACCAGGAACGACGTCGAGGTGCGGACCATCAGCTCGGCGACGAGCTCGACCTCTACCTCGGCCGGTACGTTTCCGGCGCGCTGCTCGCGCCGCAGCTGGCCTGCCACGAAGCGTGCGATGGTGGCCACCGTGCGGCCGCCGTCGCCGGCGATCGAGTGCACCAGTGAGTCGGTCTCGACGGTGAGCAGGCCGCCGATCAGCGGGTTGCCGCGGATCGCCCGCATCGCGCTGGCGAAGCCGATCTCGACGCGCTCGGCGGCGTCGGCGGCATCGGCGATGTCGAGCACGAACTGGTCGAAGTAGCGCTGGAACTCGCGGCGTACGACCTGCTCGACCAGGGCGTCCTTGTTGGTGAAGCGCCGGTAGACGGTGATCCGGGCGACCCCGGCCCGCTTGGCGACCTCCTCCATGGTGGTGCGCTTGATCCCGATCTGACGGAACTGCTCCGCGGCCGCGTCGAGGAGCCTGGCGGTCACCGCCTCGTCCTCGATGGGCTCGGCGACGTCGGCGAGGGCCCTGGCGAGCAGCGACCCGGGCTCGTCCTCCGGGAGGGTGTCCATCAGGGCTAGGCCGTGATGGTGCGGTCGCCGGCGGCCCGGTCGGCGGTGCGACGGACGACCCTGATGAAGGCCGGCCACAGCGGGCGGGGCAGGTCGTGGCCCATGCCCTTGAACAGGGTGAGCTCGGCGCCAGGGACGGCAGCAGCGGTCGCCCGGCCACCGGAGACGTGGACCATCTTGTCGTTCAGGCCGTGGATGACGCTGAACGGGACTTGGAGGCGCCCGAGATCCTTGGTGCGGTCGGGCTGGGCGAGGACGGTGAGCATCTGCCGCGCGACGGCTGCCGAGCTCACGCCGCGGTTCCAGGTCTCGATCGCCCGGCGGCGTACGTCGTCCTCGGGCTCGGGGAAGGCCGGCGAGCCGATCTGGACGCCGCCCTTGATCTGACGCTCGATGTAGCCCTCCAGCCCGGGCTTCTTGATGACCAGCGCCGGCAGCAGGGTCGGGTGCTGGAAGCCGACCGCACGGTGGCCGGTCGTGGACATCGTCGAACAGACCGAGCGCACCCTGTCAGGGTGGCGGATGGCGAGGGTCTGGGCGATCATCCCGCCCATGGACACGCCCCAGACGTGCGCGGAGTCGATGTCGAGATGGGTCAGCAGCGCGGCCGCGTCGTCGGCGAGGTCGTCCAGGGTGTACGGCACCGGGGTCGGCAGCCCCGCGAACGCCCGTGCCAGCCGGGCGAGCGTGATCCGCTCGTCTGACGGGTGCGGCGCGGAGTGGCCGACGTCGCGGTTGTCGTAGCGGACCACGTAGAACCCGGCCTCGGCCAGCTGCTCGCACAGCTGGACGTCCCACCAGGTCATCGGGCCACCGAGCCCCATGATCAGCAGCAGCGGGTCAGCGCTGGGGCTGCCGAACGTGTCGTACGCCAGCTCGATCCCTCCGGGGAGGAAGGCTCTGGACTCGGTCGGCTCGGCGGGGGTGGTCATGTGCCGACTTTACCGGGCTCGGCCCAGCGTCCCGGGAAGCGTAGATCTCGACCCGCCCGTCGCCCGGGCTCGCAAGCTCGCCCGAGCGGGGCTCGCTCGATCTTTTCGCGTTCGCCCGGCGCAAGCGCCGTGCGAGCTCAAAAGTCGATCGCGCTGTAGGCCTTGAGCTTGGCGAGCTGGTGCTCGGAGGTGACCTTGCGGATGGTGCCGGAGCGGCTGCGCATCACCAGGGAATCGGTGACGACGGCGCCGTGGGGGAGGTACTGCACGCCGCGCATCAGGTCGCCGTCGGTGATGCCGGTGGCAACGAAGAAGCAGTCGTCACCCGTGACCAGGTCGTCGGTGTGGAGCACGAAGTCGGGGTCGAGGTTGTGGCCGGCGTCGAGGGCGCGCTGGCGCTCCTCGTCGTCCTTCGGCCACAGCCGGCCCTGGATGGTGCCGCCGAGAGCCTTCATCGCGCAGGCGGCGACGATGCCCTCGGGAGTGCCGCCGATGCCCATCAGCAGGTCGGCGCCGCTGCCCGCGCGGGCAGCGGAGATCGCACCTGCGACGTCGCCGTCGACGATGAACTTGATCCGGGCGCCGGTCTCGCGGATCTCTTCGACCATCTTCTCGTGGCGCGGCCGGTCGAGCACGATCACGGTGATGTCGGAGGTCGTGGTGTCCTTCGCCTTCGCCACCGCGGCGATGTTCTCCGCGACCGGCAGACGGATGTCGACGACGTCGGCCGCCTCGGGGCCGGTGACCAGCTTCTCCATGTAGAAGACGGCGCTCGGGTCGTACATGCTGCCGCGCGGGGCGACCGCCATCACCGCGACCGCGTTGCTCATGCCCTTGGCAGTCAGCGTGGTGCCGTCGATCGGGTCGACCGCGACGTCGCACTCGGGGCCGGTGCCGTCGCCGACGCGCTCGCCGTTGTAGAGCATCGGGGCGTTGTCCTTCTCGCCCTCGCCGATCACGACCGTGCCGTCCATGGCGACCGTGGAGATCATCGTGCGCATCGCGTTGACCGCGACCCCGTCGGCACCGTTCTTGTCGCCGCGGCCGACCCAGCGGGATGCGGCCATCGCCGCCGCCTCGGTGACGCGCACCAGCTCCAAGGCCAGGTTGCGGTCAGGGGCGGTGGGGGCGACGCCGAGCGGCTGGGTGTCGTTCATGAGGCCAATCTATCGGCCGGGCGCGTCAGGCTGGCCCTGGTGTCACTTGATCGATCCAGAGACAAGCCTCACAGCGAATCCCGACTGCGGGTCGTTCAGAACCTGCTCGGTGGGGCCGTCCTCGACGACGTGGCCATCCTCGATCACCACCACCCGGTCGGCGAGCGCGCGGGCGTCGGCGGCGTCGTGGGTGACGATGATGGCGGTCCGGTCCGCTAGGGCGGTGCGCAGCGTCTGTCGCAGTGCGGGACGTACGTCGACGTCCAGAGACGCCATCGGCTCGTCGAGCAGGAGGAGCTCGGGGTCGGCCGCGAGGGCCCGGGCCACCGCCACCCGCTGGGCCTGCCCGCCGGAGATCTCTGTGGGTCTGCGCCCGGAGAGCGTCTCCGCGCCGACCTCGGTGAGGTGGCGGATGGCGAGCTCGTCGGCCCGGCGGCGGCGTACGCCCCGGGCTCGCGGAGCGAAGGCGACGTTGGCCAGCACCGACATGTGCGGGAAGAGCAGCGGGTCCTGGGCCAGCAGCGCCACCCCGCGAGCGTGCGGGGGAGTGGCGTCGAGGACGCGGTCACCGAGGCGTACCTCTCCGTCGTCGGGGCGCAGAAGTCCGGCGATCACGCCGAGGAGGCTCGACTTGCCGGCACCGTTGGGCCCGGTGATCGCGACCGTCTCCCCGGCGGCCACGTCGAGGGTGACGTCGATGCCGCGCCGGGCGATCACTGCCCGGAGGTAAAGGGCACTCATAGCGCTCTTCCGTGGCGGGCGAAGCCGATCACGGCGATGGCGACGACGACCAGCACCAGCGAGAGCGCGACCGCAGCGTCGGGGTCGTCGACACGGAGCAGGTAGACCTGGAGAGGCATCGTGCTGGTGACCCCGGGAAGGTTGCCGGCGAAGGTGATCGTGGCGCCGAACTCGCCCAGGCAGCGGGCGAAGGCGAGGACCGACCCGGAGAGCAGTCCGGGCGCGACCAGCGGAAGGGTGACGCGCCGGAAGACGGTGGTCGGGCGGGCTCCGAGCGTGGCCGCGACCGCTTCGTACCGGGTGCCGCTGGTGCGCAGGGCCCCCTCGAGGCTGATCACTAGGAACGGCAGAGCGACGAAGGTCTGCGCGATCACGACGGCGAGGGTGGTGAACGGGATCTGGATGCCGACCAGGTCCAGGGACTGGCCGAGCAGCCCGCGGCGGCCGAAGGTGTAGAGCAGCGCCAGCCCGCTGACCACCGGCGGCAGCACGAGCGGCAGGAGCGCCAGCGAGCGGATCAGGCCCTGGCCCCGGAAGCTGGTGCGGGCGAGCACCGTGGCGAGAGGTACGCCGAGGAGGATGCACAGCACGGTGCCGGCGGTGGCGGTGCGCAGGCTCAGCCAGAGCGCCTCCAGCGCGGACGGCGAGGTGACGAGCGAGGGGAGGCTCGTCGGGTCGACACGGAGGACGATCGCGGCGAGCGGGAGGATGATGAACGCCGCGGCGATAGCCGCCGGGAACCACAGCCAGCGTGGCATCCCGACGGACGGACCGGCCCCCCTCTGCCGGTCCGTCCGCCTTGCGGCCCCGAGAAGATCAGGGCTGGCTGAAGCCGGCATCGGTCAATACCTTCTGCCCGGTCTCGCTCAGCACCAGGTCGACGAACGCCTGGGCGAGCTCGGCGTCATCAGCGCCGTCGAGGACGCTGATCGGATAGGTGTTCACGACCCGGCCGGACTCCTCGAACTCGACGCCCGTCACGGAGTCGCCGGCGGCGGTCACGTCGGTGACGTAGACCAGGCCGGCGTCGGCGTCACCGGAGGTGACCTTGGCGAGTACGTCGCTGACCGACTGCTCCTCGCTGACCGGATCGATGTCGACGCCAGTCCGCTTCTCCATCTCGGCGGCCGCGTTGCCGCACGGGACCTCGATCGTGCAGACCACGACCTTGGCTCCCGGTTCGGCCAGATCCTGGAAGCCGGAGATCTTCGCCGGGTTGCCCGGGGGCGTGGCGATCGCCAGCGTGTTGGCGGCGAAGTCCCGTGGGTCGGTGGCGAGGTCGCCGAGCTTGCCCATGTTCTTGGTGTCGGCAGAGGCGAAGACGTCCGCCGGGGCGCCGTCCTCGATCTGGGCCACCAAGTCCGAGGAGCCGCCGAAGCTCGTGGTCACCTTCACGCCGGGATGCTCCTTCTCGAACTTCTCGGCCAGCTCGGTGAACGTGTCGGTCAGCGAGGCCGCAGCGAAGACGGTCAGGTCCCGCTCGTCGGCCTGCCCGGTCGCGCTCCCGCAGCCGGCGAGGACGAGGACGGCCGCTGTGACGACGGCTCCGATCCCGGGCTTGCTGGTCATGGGCGCTCCACGATGACGTTGGTCGACTTGATGGACGCGACCGCGCTGACGCCGGGCTCCAGGCCGAGCTCGGTCGCGGCCTCAGCACTCATCAGCGAGACGATCCGGTAGGGCCCGCAGACCATCTCCACCTGGGCCATCACCGTGTCCATGGTGGTCCTGGTGACGATCCCGAGCATCCGGTTGCGGGCGCTGACCGCCTTCGCCCGATCAGGGGCGGGGGCATCGGCCAGCTCCGAGGCGAGCCCGGCCAGGACTGTGCCCTCGATGACCGCGCGACCGTTCTCCGTGGCCGCCTCGATCCGTCCCGCGTCGATCCAGCGCCGCACGGTGTCGTCGCTGACACCGAGGAGCTCGGCGGCTTCGGCGATGCGGTAAGTGGGCACCGTACGAGTATCGCATCTGCGGGGGAAGTATGGGCAAAAATCCCGCATCTGCGGAGATTCTCGACGCGCCGCCCATGCCGGTCGTGACCACGATTCGAGGGAACATCGGCCGAGTGGGACCATGGAGGGCGTGAGCGAGCGCCAGCGAGGGAACCAGACAATCAACACGCCGCCGCGTCCGTATAATGGCGCTTGCGCCACGGAGGTGGCGGCGTGAGCGACACCGATCAGCAGCAGCCGGCCCAGCCGTCGAACCAGCCGACGAGCGAGCAGCCGGAGACCCCGGCACGCAGCTACCCGCGTACGTTCGGCGCGCTCATCGGGTCGATGATCTTCCTGCTCGCCCTGGTCGTCCCGATCGTGCTGATCGTGCAGTGGCGCGGCAACGTCGAGCGCGACATCAGCGGCGCCAACGAGACCTACCAGGCAGACTGGGCCGACGCCGTGCAGAGCGCCCAGGCCGCCGACATCGACGTCGTCTACCCCCGTGAGCTGCCCGCGGGCTGGTACGCCAACACCGAGCCGTCCTACCAGGGCGGCGAGGAGTCGTCGTGGACCATGTCGTTCGTCAAGGGCGAGACCTCCTACGTCGGCCTGGAGCTCTCCGCCCGCTCGGCGCAGGCGCTGGCCCAGAAGAACGTCGACACCCAGGCCACGAAGGGTGACGAGGTCACCATCGAGACCGACGTCGCCACCACCTGGACCGAATGGTCCGACTCCGACGGCGACAACGGCTACTCCACCGAGGTCGACGGCCAGACGCTGATGCTGTGGGGCCCCAAGGACGGCGACGTCCGCGACTACCTCGCGCTCCTCACCACCGAGCCCCTGAAGTAGCGAGGCGTCACCCACGTCGGCCGAGGCGTCACCTACGTCGGCCGAAGTGGCAGCGCTGTGACCTCTCGGCCGACCTGAGTGACGTCTCGGGCGACGGGAGCGACGTCTCGTCAGTCCTGGACGGCGGCGTCGATCTTCTTCCGGGCGCCGTCGAGCCACTCCTGGCACAGGGTGGCCAGCTTCTCGCCGCGCTCCCACAGGGCCAAGGACTCCTCGAGGGTGATGCCGCCGGCCTCGAGCTTGCGCACGACGTCGATCAGCTCTTCGCGGGCCTGCTCGTAGGAGAGGTTCTTGTCGGTGCTGTCGTCAGTCATCGGCGCCATCCTTGGTGGGCTCGGTCTTCTCGGTCGAGGTGATGGTTGCGGCCAGGCGTCCGTCCGCGACGCGGATGCTGACGGTGGCGCCTTCGGCGGCGTCGGCGACGCTGGTGAGCACGTGGCCGTCGGCGTCCTGGGCGACGGCGTAGCCCCGCCTCAGTGTCTCCAACGGAGAAAGCGCCCGGGCACGAGCTCGGTGGTGGCCGATGTCGTCGGCGGCCCGGTCGAGAGCGTGGCCGACGGTGCGGCGGGCACGGTCTCGCAGCGAGACGACCTCGTCGAACCGGGCGTCGATCAGCGAGCGGGGGTCGGCCAGCACCGGGCGCGAGCGCAGCGCGTCCAGCAGGGTCTGCTCGCGATGGATCAGCGCGGCTATCCCGCCGCGGAGCCGGTCGCGTCCGGTCGCGACGATCCGCTGCTCCTCCACCACGTCGGGCACGACGAGCTTGGCGGCATCGGTCGGCGTCGAAGCGCGTACGTCGGCGGCGAGGTCCAGCAGCGGCGAGTCGGGCTCGTGGCCGATCGCGGAGACGATCGGGGTGCGGGCGGCGTGGACCGCGCGGATCAGGTGCTCGTCGGAGAACGGCAGCAGGTCCTCCACGGAGCCGCCGCCGCGGGCGATGACGATGACGTCGACCTCCACGTCGCGGTCGAGCCGCTGCAGCTTCTCGACGACGTCGGCTGCGCTGCGGGTCCCCTGCATCGCGGCGTACGCCACCTCGAACCGCACCTGCGGCCAGCGTCGCCGCGCGTTCTCGAGCACATCGCGTTCGGCTGCCGAGTTGGCAGCGGTGACCAGGCCGACCGTGGTCGGGAGGAAGGGGAGCGGCCGCTTGAGCTCGGCCGCGAAGAGCCCCTCGGCGGCCAGCAGCTGCCGGCGCTGCTCGAGCCGGGCGAGCAGCTCGCCGAGCCCGACCGGACGGATGTCGCGGGCCTGCAGCGACAGGGTGCCGCGGTTGGCGTAGTAGGACGGCTTCGCGTGGATGATCACCGACGCGCCCTCGACGAGCGGCGGGTTGAGGCTGTCGAGCAGGAACCGGGTGCACGTCACCGGCACCGAGATGTCGGCCACCGAGTCGCGAAGGGTCAAGAACACCGTCTGCATCCCCGGCCGCCGGCTCATCTGGGCCACCTGCCCCTCCACCCAGACCGCACCGAGCCTGTCGATCCAGCCACCGATCGCGTTCGCGATCTGCCGCACCGGAGCGGGCGACTCGGGGGAGGTGTCCAACGCCATGGCGTCAACCCTAGTGCCGCCGAGTCGGCTCGTCCTGACCCAGATCCCGGCCGAGTCGGCGCGTCATGACGAGCCGACTCGGCGCGGGCGGCGGTCAGGACGAGCCGAGTCGGCGTTCTCGGGCCGGGTCTCTAGACTGGAGACATGAGCATCGACCTCGGCACCCCACGCCTGATCTCCGACGACGAGAAGGCTGTCCTCCTCGCGGAGCCGCGCGGCTACTGCGCCGGAGTGGATCGGGCCGTGATCACCGTAGAGCAGGCCCTGGACCTCTACGGTGCGCCGGTCTATGTGCGCAAGGAGATCGTGCACAACAAGCATGTCGTCGACGACCTCCGCAACCGCGGCGCGGTCTTCGTCAACGAGCTCGACGAGGTCCCCTCGGGCGCGACCGTCGTCTTCTCCGCCCACGGCGTCTCGCCGGCGGTCCACTCCGACGCCGCCGTGCGTGAGCTGAAGACGATCGACGCGACCTGCCCCCTGGTCACGAAGGTCCACCTCGAGGCCAAGCGGTTCGCGCGCGAGGGCTACAGCATCCTGCTGATCGGTCACGCCGGCCACGAGGAGGTCGAGGGCACCATGGGCGAGGCGCCGGAGGCGACCACGCTCGTCGAGGGCCCCGGCGACGTGCCGAACATCGAGGTTCCCGACCCCTCCAAGGTCGTCTGGCTCTCCCAGACGACCCTCTCGGTCGACGAGACCATGGAGACCGTCGCCGAGCTCCGGGTGAAGTTCCCCGAGCTGCTCGACCCGCCCAGCGACGACATCTGCTACGCCACCCAGAACCGTCAGCAGGCGGTCAAGGAGATCGGCGCGGCCAGCGACCTGGTCATCGTCGTCGGCTCCGGCAACTCCTCCAACTCGGTCCGCCTGGTCGAGGTCGCCCTCGAGGCCGGCGCGAAGTCCGCCTACCGCGTCGACGACGCCAGTGAGATCGACGAGTCCTGGCTCGACGGCGTGCGCAACGTCTCGGTCACGTCCGGAGCCAGCGTGCCCGAGAACCTGGTCGAGGGCGTCATCGAGTTCCTCAAAGCCCGGGGCTTCCCGGACGCCACGGCCCACAAGAGCGCCGAGGAGTCGCTGATCTTCGCGCTGCCCACCGAGCTCCGCAAGGACCTCAAGGCTGCCGCCGCCCGCTAGGGCTGGTATCCGGTCGCCTCTTGATCCACCCCTGCCCCTGGGCGTTAGGGTCGAGGGGTGTCCCGATTTCTCGACGTACACCCAGACAACCCGCAGTCCCGTCTGATCAGCCAGGTCGTCGACGCCCTGCGCGACGACCAGCTGATCGCGTACCCGACCGACTCCGGCTACGCGCTCGGCTCGCGGATCGGCAACAAGGACGGTCGCGACCGGATCCTGCGGATCCGTGGCCTCGACGACCGCCACCACTTCACGCTGATCTGCAAGGACTTCGCCCAGCTCGGCACGATGGTCCACGTCGACAACAGCGCCTTCCGGGCGATCAAGCACGCGACCCCGGGGCCCTACACCTTCATCCTCCCGGCGACCCCGGAGGTCCCGCGTCGGCTGATGCACCCGAAGAAGAAGACCGTCGGCGTACGCATCCCTGAGCACGCCGTGGTGCAGGCGCTCCTCGAGGAGCTCGGCGAGCCGTTGCTGTCCTCGACGCTGATCCTGCCGGGGCAGACCGAGCCGGAGGTCTTCGGCTGGAACGTCAAGGAGGCGCTCGACCACCAGGTCGACATCGTCATCGAGGCCGGTGAGACCCCGGCCGAGCCGACCACGGTCATCGACTGGTCCGAAGGTCAGCCCGAGATCATCCGTGAGGGCGCCGGGGACGTCTCCGGATTCCTGGCCATGGACTGACGGCTCGAACGGGTCGAGTCAGGAGGCCAGCGCGCGCTCGCGCTCGACGTCTTCGCGGGTGTCGCTGCGCTGACGCAGCACCCGGCGGCGCATCACCAGGCAGCCCAGGCACAGCCCGTAGCCGATGAAGAGGCTGATCGCGTGATGCCCGAGGCCGCTGACCACGGCTTGGACGAACCCGTCCTCGGGATCGGCGATCGACCCGGGCTGGGTCGCGGCCAGCAGGGTGAAGATGCCGAGCATGATCAGCGGCGGAAGCACGCCGACCACGAAGAAGTCACTGGGTCTGACGATGAGCGCGAGAGTCAGCGCGATCGCCACGAAGGTGAGGTCGAAGAAGAGACCGATCTGATCGTCCATGAGCAGATCGACGAAGGTCACCGTCAGCGACGTGGCGGATCCGAGCGCGACAACATGGCGGCCGGACTCGCGTCCTTCCTCCCAGATGGTGCGCTCGCTCATGGGGTCACGATCTCTCGTATGCAGCCTGTGTATCAGAACCCACGGTAGGGCCCGGCACACCGTCATTCTCGGCGGCGCGCCGATCATCCTCCCTTACGCTGCTCAGCCGCTCCACGGCTCGAATCTCGACGGGTCGCGGCGTCCCGAGATCGTCGTCGGTTACCGATAGTTCATTGAAACGACGGGCGGCCACCAGGACCCGGTTGTCGAACGATCCGATCGCCTGGTTGTAGCGAGTCACCGCGGTGTTGAGCGAACGCCCGATGCCGTCCAGATGGGTGGACATCGTGCCGAGGCGCTGGTGCAGGTCGCGGCCGAGGCGGTGGATCTCGCGGGCCTGCTCGGCGAGGGCTTCGTGGGACCATCCGTGCGCGACCGTGCGCAGCAGGGCGATCAGCGTCGTCGGTGAGGCGAGCACGACGCGGCGCTCCGCGGCGTACTCGATCAGGCCGGGCTCGGTCTCAAGCGCAGCCGAGAGGAACGACTCCGCGGGCACGAACAGCACGACGAACTCGGGCGACTCCTCCAGGAAGCGCCAGTAGGCCTTCGAGGCCAGCTGGTCCACATGCGTACGCAGCTGGGCGGTGTGTCTGCGCAGATGAGTCCGGTAGTCGTCCTCGTTGTCCGCGGCGGCTGCATCGAGGTAGGCATCCAGCGGGACCTTGGAGTCGACGACCAGCTCCTTGTTGCCGGACAGGTGCACCACCAGGTCGGGACGCAGCCGGCCATCCTCGAGATGGACCTGCTCGGAGAAGTCGCACTTGTCCACCAGACCGGCGAGCTCCACCGCACGCCGTAGGTGCATCTCGCCCCAACGGCCCCTGACCTGGGGCTTGCGCAGCGCGGTCGACAGCGTCCGGGTCTCGGTCTGCAGCCGGCCGACCTCGGTCTCGAACTGTCCCTGCCAGCGAGCCCGCTCCCGGTCGAGATGCTGCATCTGGTCGCTGAGCCGGTCGAGGCCCTGCATCACCTCTGCCTGGTCCACCATCCCCGCCGCGACCGTGCCCACGCTCCGCGCGCGCACCCACAGCACCCCGAGGAGCGCACCCAGGACAAGACCGATCACCAGGCCGAGCACAAGGATCCAGATCTCCATGCCACTGATCCTCGCAGGGACCACCGACAGTTTGGGTCAGGCACAGGTGTTCGATCGGCGACAGTTGCGCCGAGTCGTGATTCCATAGACACATGGCCTACGACACTGAACTGGCCGAACGAGTGCGCGACCTGATGCCTGCCGGTGCCACCGAGATGAAGATGTTCGGTGGGCTGGCGTTCATGGTGAACGGCAACATGGCGTGCGCAGTCGGCCTCGACGACCTGCTCGTGCGCACCGGCAAGTCGGCCTACGAGGCCGCCATCGCGGCAGGTGCGGAACCGACGATCATGGGCGCCCGGACGATGTCCGGCTACGTCAACGTCGCCGCCGACCTGGTCCGCGGCGACGCGCTCGCCGACTGGGTCGGCCGCGGCGTGACGACGGCAGAGTCGCTGCCGCCGAAGCCACCGAAGTAGCCGAGAGAGCCGAAGTAGCCGAGGGAGCCGGCCTCAGTCGGCGATGTCGACGATCACCGGAGCATGGTCGGAGGGGGAGCCGGTGCCGATGGCAGGGTTGCGCTCGTCGAGGTCGACGAAGGCGCCGGTGACCCGCGAGGCGAACGTCGGCGAGCCGAGGACGAAGTCGATGCGCAGGCCGCGGTTGCGCTCGAAGCGCTGCCGGTAGTAGTCGAAGTAGGTGTAGGCCTCCGGGCCGGGCACGAAGGGGCGTACGACGTCCTTGAAGTCCTTCTCGATGGCGAAGAAGGCGTCGCGCTCGGCGGGGGTGAGGTGGGTCTTGCCGACGAACTGCTTGGGGTCGAAGCAGTCCTCGTCGTAGGGGCAGACGTTCCAGTCGCCGACCATGGCCGACGGCCCGTCGTGCCAGGCGGTCGCCGCCTTCTGCAGGGCGGTGAGCCACTCCAGCTTGTAGGCGTAGTGCGGGTCGTCGGGCTTGCGGCCGTTGGGGACATAGACCGAGGTCACACGTACGCCGCCGCACGTCGCTGTGAGGGCGCGGGCCTCGGCCACGTCCTTGAACGAGGGCATCCCCTCGAACCCGACCTGGACGTCGTCCAGTCCCACTCGGGAGACCAGCGCGACGCCGTTCCACTGGTCATAGCCCACCGAGGCCACCTCGTAGCCGCGCGCCTCCAGCCCCATCGTCGGGATCTGGTCGGGCTTGGCCTTGGTCTCCTGCAGGGCGAGCACGTCGATCGAGTGTCGTTCGAGGAAGGCCTCGACGCGGTCGATGCGGGAGCGGATGGAGTTGATGTTCCAGGTGGCGATACGCACGCCCGTCAGACTATCGGGGAGGCCCGGTGGACTACCGTTTGAGGCGTGGGCAGCGCGACGATCGAGATGCACGGGGTTCGTCGTCTCTACGAGCAGGCCGACCTCGTCGATCTGATCGCCCTGGACGACGTCGACCTGACCATCGAGCCGGGCACGTTCGTGAGCATCATCGGCCCCTCAGGTTGTGGGAAGTCGACCTTGTTGCGCCTGATCAGCGGGCAGGAGTCGGCCGACGCGGGGAAGATCACCGTCTGCGACCTGACGCCGAAGGAGGCGGCCGAGGCGAAGGCCTTCGGGTTCGTGCCGCAGTCTCCTGCGCTGCTGCCCTGGCTGAGCGTGCTCGGCAACGTGACGTTGCCCCACAAGGTCAACCGTCGGAGTGATCGCGGCCGCCCCGACCTGGAGGCGATGCTGCGCGATGTCGGTCTGGGGGAGTCGCTCCACAAGCTGCCGGCCGAGCTGTCGGGCGGCATGAAGCAGCGGACCGCGATCGTACGTGCCTTCGGGCTGCGTCCCGACGTACTCCTTCTCGACGAGCCGTTCGGCGCTCTCGACGAGTTCACCCGGGAGGCTCTCCAGGAGCAGCTGCTGGAGCTGTGGGAGCAGACCCGCGCGACGGTCGTCTTCGTCACCCATTCGATCTCCGAGGCCGTCAGACTGTCGGACCGAGTGGTGGTGATGGCGCCGAGGCCTGGCCGGATCACCGACGTCATCGACATCGACCTGCCCCGCCCGCGCCACCAGGAGATCATCACCTCGCCGCAGTTCCACGCCTACGAGCTGGCCCTCCGCGACAGCCTGAGGGATGCCTTCAGCCACGGCGAGGTGGTCTGATGAGCCTCCAGCCAGGCGCACAGACAGGCACGCAGCCGAGCCCACCGAGACGGCCGCATCTGCTCGTCCCCACCCCCGAGCAGCTCGCCGCTCGCCGCCTACGTCGCCGGACTCGGCTGCTCCGACCGGCGTACTGGCTCCCGTTCGTCCTCCTCGTCGTGGTGCTCGCGGTCGCGTGGGGCATCGGGGCACGGCAGATGCCCTACCTGTTCGTGCCGCTCGGCGAGATCGCGGGGGTGCTGAGCGAGGATCCGGCCTACTTCCTGGAGAACACCCTGATCACGCTCGGCGAGGCGATGGTGGGGCTCGGGATCGGGTTCGTCGCGGCCTTCGCGCTCGCCGTGGTGGTGAGCGAGGTCGCGGTGGTGCGGCGAGCGGTGATGCCGCTGGCGGTGGTGCTCTCGGTGACACCGCTCGTGGCGATCGCGCCGCTGCTGGTGGTCGCGCTCGGCTTCGGGATGGCGCCGAAGGTCGTCCTGACCGCCCTGGTCTGCTTCTTTCCGATCCTGATCAACGTGGCGACCGGGCTGCGCACGGTGCCGGGCCCGGTGCTGGAGGTCTACCGCACCGTGGCCGCGAGCCGGCTGGAGGTGCTGCGGCACCTGCGGGTCCCGGCGTCGCTGCCCTACGTCTTCGCGTCTCTGAGGATCGTCTTCCCGCTCTCGATGATCGGCGCCGTGGTGGCCGAGCTCGCCGCCGCGGGCTCGGCGGACGGGCTCGGCAGCGTGATACAGGTGGCCAGCTCACAGAACAGACTGGCTACCGTGTGGGCAGCGATCTTCGTCCTCGCGGCGCTCGGATCGCTGCTGTTCTGGTTCGTGACGCTCGCCGAGCGGCGAGTGCTCCGCTGGCACCAGCCCTGATCCTCCTAAGGAGCCCTTGATGTCCCGCGTACGTCCGATAGCCCCTGCCCTCGCCTCGGTGCTCGTCCTGCTGGCTGCGCTGACCGCCTGCGGGTCCTCGCAGGAGGCTGCGGGTGAGCAGGGGAGCGCGGTCTCGGCCGAGCGCTGCGAGCAGAACGAGGAGGCCGGGAAGATCACCTATATGTCGGGCTACTACTGGCAGGCGTCGGCCTCGATCATGGAAGCGATCGCCGCGGACCGGTTGGGCTACTTCAACGACCTCTGCCTCGACGTCGAGCTCCAGCCGGGCTCGGGCGACGTCTCCCAGAACGCCAAGCTGATCGCCGCCGGGAAGGTCCAGGTCGGGCCGCTCTCCGAGCAGGACATCATGACCTCCAACGCGAGCGGCCTGAAGGTGCTCGGTGTCTCGTCCTACTCCAACGCCGGTCTCGATGTGCTGATGACCCGCTCCGACATCACCGATCTCGCCCAGCTCGAGGGCAAGACCCTCGGCCACAAGGGCTGGGTGCCGGTCGGTGTGCAGGCGATGCTCGCCCAGGCGGGGGTCGACATGTCGAAGGTGAAGCAGGTCAAGGTCGGCTACGACCCCGGCATCCTGACCCGTGGGCAGGTCGACGCGCTGGTCGGGTTCGTCTCCAACGAGCCCAACCAGCTGAAGGAAGCCGGCGAGGAGGTCACCGTCTGGGAGCCGACCGACTTCGACGTGCCCGGCTCCCTGGGCGCCTACTCCGTCAACCCCGCTTGGGCGAAGAAGCACCCCACCGCGGTCCAGGACTTCCTCCGCGCCATCTTCAAGGCCTACGCCTACTGCGCTGCCGACGAGCACGTCGAGGAGTGCATCGGCTATCAGCACGACCTCGCCGGCGCCGAGTCCGACGAGAAGCACGAGACGGCGATCTGGCGCACCGAGGTCGAGGTGGCTGCCGACAACCCGCTGCCGGGCAGGTTCGGCTCGGTCGACCCCGACAACGTCGCCGCGCTGGCCGGGGTCGTGACGACGTACGCCGGGCAGAAGGTCACGCCCGAGGACGCCGCCTCCTGGTTCGACACGTCCTTCGCCGAGGCCGTCGTCGACGATACGGACAAGGTGATCTGGCCCGCCCCGTGACGTGACCGACGACAAACCCACGCGTTCGCGTTGAAACTTTTGCCTGTTCAACACGGATTTGACCATAGTTTCTATAGCCGTTCCCCTGGGTCAACGTTTGAATCTCCTGTGGCCGCCGGCGTCGATCGCCGGTGGTCGTTCATGAATCCAGGAGGAAGAGCTATGCGAGTTCGTATTCCCATGATGATCGCCGCGGCTGCGGGTGCCGCGGCGCTGACTGCGTCGATGGTTCCCGCATCCGCCGGAGAGGCGCCGAGCTACCAGGAGTTCGAGGAGTCCACGTACGTGGACGTCGACGGTCAGTACGTCGTCAACGGCGACGAGGTCGTCTCCAACCAGGGCGACCTGCACAAGTTCTACGAGTCGATGGTCTCGACGCCGAAGCACGTCCCGAAAGACGGCCTCATCGTCAACACCGTCAGCGGCAAGGACGACAAGTGGTCGGCCTCGCAGGCGCTCAACCTGACCTACTGCGTCTCGAACAAGTTCGGCACCGACAAGGCCGCCATCGTCACCGCGATGGAGCAGGGTGCCGGCCTCTGGGAGGCGGCGAGCACGGCCGTCGAGTTCACCTACAACCCGACCCAGGACGCCTCCTGCAACACTCGCAACTCGAACGTGCTCTTCTCGGTCGAGCCCGTGAGCACCACGCAGTACATCGCGCGGGCGTTCTTCCCGTCGACCTCGAAGCGCTCGCGCAACGTCCTCATCGACGACTCGATATTCTCGTCGGGCAACTGGGAGCCGGTCGACATCCTCGCTCACGAGCTCGGGCACGCCCTCGGGTTCCGGCACGAGCACACCCGACCGGAGGCGGCGACCTGCTTCGAGGACAACAACTGGCGTGCGCTGACCCCGTACGACTCCTCCTCGATCATGCACTACCCGCAGTGCAACGGCGGCTCGGAGGACCTGGAGTTCCAGACCTCCGACGCGGCCGGGCTCCGGGCGCTGTACGGCTCCTGAGCCGGTAGCAGAAAGATGGCGGCCCTCCCGGTTCCGGGAGGGCCGCCATCGTCGTTCTATGGAACCTGTTCGGGGCTAGTAGGAGAGCCCGTGGCCCAGCGGGTAGAGGTCGGGGATCTCGACCGGCAGCTTGCCGCTCGGGTCGACCTCGCCGTAGAGCACCCGCACCAGCGACTCGAGCTGGTGAGAGGTGTAGCCGTAGGTGTTGAGGATGGTCGCGGCCTCCGGGAAGGACGTGACGTCGTACGGGTTGCGCATCGCGGTCACGACCACCGGGGTGTCGGTGTCGAGCAGGGCCTTGACCAGCTTGGTCTGGGCCACCGCGGCGGGCGTCGGCTGACCGGTCGCCGGGTTGATCTGCCAGGCGTTGTTGGTCGGCACCACGACCAGGTCCTTGCCCTCGGCGGCCTTGACCGCAGCGGCGATGTTCGCGTCGGTCGGTGTGGTGCCCGACTGCAGCACCTGGGTGGTCGCGCCGCGCTTCTGGAGGCCGGCCGCGATGCCCGCGGTCGTGTCGACACCCCAGCCCGCGACCAGAACGTTCTTCGGCCCGGCCGCCAGCGGCAGCAGGTCGTCGTCGTTCTTCACCAAGGTGGTGGTGCGGTCGGAGATGGACTGGGCGTCGGCCTTGTGCAGCGGGTTGCTGAAGACCGCCGGAGCGGCTGCCGCGTCGACGTAGGGGTCCTGGAAGATCTCGTTGTCGAGCTTGTGCTTCAGGATCCGGTAGACCGACTGGTCGAGCCGCTTGCGCGAGATGGTGCCGTCCTTGACGGCGTCGGTGACCGCGGCGTAGGCGATGTCCATCTTCGGCGGGATGAGCAGCTGGTCGGCACCGGCCAGGAAGGCCTCGACCGGGGCGACGTCGGCCGGGTAGGTCGCGGCCGCGCCCTGCATGTCGAGGGCGTCGGTGACGATCAGGCCGTCGAAGCCCATCTCCTCGCGGAGCAGGCCGGTGAGGATCGGCTCGGACATGGTCGCCGGCTCACCGGTGGGGTCGATCGCGGGCACGGTCACGTGCGCCGTCATGATCGCGTCGATCCCGGCGTCGATCGCGGCCTTGAAGGGCGGCAGGTCGATCTCCTCGAGCTGCTCGCGGGTGTGAGTCACCTCGGGCAGGCCGTAGTGGCTGTCGACTCCGGTGTCGCCGTGGCCGGGGAAGTGCTTGGCGATCGAGGACAGGTTGCCGTCGTCGAAGCCTTCGACCTCGGCGACGACGATGTCGGAGACCGCGGCCGGGTCGGCGCCGGGCGAGCGGATCCCGATCACCGGGTTGTTGGGGTTGAGGTTGACGTCGGCGACCGGGGCGTAGTCCTGAGTGACGCCGACGGCGGCCAGCTCGGTGCCGATCACCTCAGCCGAACGGGCGGCGTCGTCGGTCGAGCCGTTGGCGCCCAGCGCCATCTGTCCGGGCATCTGGGTCGCGCCGCTGGCAGGACCGAAGCGCGCCACGAGCGCGCCGCCCTCCTGGTCGACGGCGATGTTCAAGGGGATCTTGGGCCGCTGCTGCAGCGCGGCCTGCTGGAGGCCGTTGGAGAGGGTCGCCACCTGGGCCGGGTCGCCGATGTTGTCGGGGCCGCGGGTGGTGAAGTAGATGACGCCGCCGGGCTGATACTTCGCGATCGCCTGCGCCGGGGTGTCCACCCCGTAGAGCTTCTGGTTCCCGGCCTTCGCCGCGTCGCTGACGGTGTTGGCGTCGCGTCCGTAGACCTCGATCACGAAGAGCTGGCCGATCTTCTGCTGAAGCGACATGTGCTGCATCAGGGAGACGATCTTGCCGTGCTGTGTCGGCGTCTTGCCGCTGGCGGCCGTGGCCTGCTCCGGCCCTGCGGCATGGGTTGCTGCGTACGGCATCGAAACCGCCACCGCGGCAGCAAGACCCGCGGCCGCGAGTCTCCCGCACCTAGTCAGTGTCGTTCTGCTCATGACAACCTCTCCATCTGCACCGCTGATACGCGGCACGGCGATTCACTTTAGGGGCTATCAACCGGCCATGGAAGAAAATTGCGGAGACTGTGGAATTGGCACGTCCAATCGGGGGTTCTGGCGACTGAATCTGTAGTTGCAGAGGACGAAACTCGACATTCGTCACCCACAACTACAGATTCGCCTGTTCGCGGTGCCGTCTCGGCGGACGAATTTTGTCAGTTCGGTGGACAGAATGGGCCGGCAGGGACAGGGTGAACTCCGTGCGCATCGTTGTCGGAGCCGCAGCGGCGGCCACTCTCGCTCTCACC
Source organism: Nocardioides panzhihuensis (assembly GCF_013408335.1). Classification (NCBI taxonomy): domain Bacteria; kingdom Bacillati; phylum Actinomycetota; class Actinomycetes; order Propionibacteriales; family Nocardioidaceae; genus Nocardioides; species Nocardioides panzhihuensis. The sequence continues at coordinate 658,354 of NZ_JACBZR010000001.1, forward strand.
ACCCTCACCTTCGCGCCGGCGGCGCAGGCTGTGCAGTCTGTGCCGTCTGGGCAGCCAGGAGGTGCGTACGACTGGACGTCTGTGAACGTCGATACGAAGCAGGGGTTCCGGGCGCTCGACGCCGTCGACGCGGACACCGCGTGGCTCGGCGGCGACGGCGGGGGAGTCTTCCGTACGACGGATGGCGGCCGGACCTGGGACGAGGTGTCCCCACCGGGAGCCGACGAGCTGCTCTTCCGTGACATCGAGGCGCGCTCGGCGAGCGAGGCGGTGGTGCTCTCGATCGGCGAGGGCGAGGCCAGCCGGATCTACAAGACCGTCGACGGTGGCGCGACCTGGACCGAGACGTTCCGCTCCGCGGAGCCGACCGCGTTCTACAACTGTCTCGACTTCTGGCCTGGTGGCAAGCGCGGGATCGCGATGAGCGACCCGGTGGACGGCGAGTGGCGGATCATCACCACCGCCGACGGCGGCGACACCTGGACGATCGCGGACACGCGTGGTCTGGAGGCTCCCGGTGAGCTCGGCTACTCCGCCAGCGGGACCTGCCTGGTCACCGCGGGCGGTCGAGACGCCTGGATCGGTGGTGGCGGCTCGGCCGCGAGGGTCCACGCCACCCACGACGGTGGCCGCACCTGGTCGTCGGCCGACTCCACGATCGCGACTGGCGAGGCCGCCGGAGTCTTCGGTCTCGGCTTCCGCAATCCCCGCCAGGGGATCGCGGTGGGTGGCGACTTCGGGCTCGAGGACGACGGCGTCGACCGTGCTGCCTACTCCACCGACGGTGGTCGCACCTGGACGAACTCAGCCTCCGACCTGGGCGGATACCGCGAGGCGGTCGCCTGGATCGGCGGCAGCACCGCGATCGCGGTCGGCCCGAACGGCAGCGACCTCACCCACGACAACGGCCGCTCCTGGAAGCCGTTCGGCGCCGAGCAGACCCGCTTCCACACCGTCGACTGCGTCGGCGGCACCTGCTGGGCCGCCGGTGCGGGTGGGCGGGTCGGAGTGCTCACCCGCTGAGGCCAGATCTGCTGGGTCAGATCTTGAGCCCGATCGTCATCGGGCCGCGCGACGCCATCTCGTGCTCGCCACGCTCGACGCAGAACTCGTTGCCCTCGGGGTCACGGAGCGCGACGAAGCCGGTCCCGTCCTCCTTGCGGTGGTCGCCGAAGACGGTGGCTCCGAGCTCGAGCGCCCGCTCGACCAGCTCGTCACGGGTGCTGTCCTCCGGCTTGATGTCGATGTGGACGCGGTTCTTCGCCGACTTCGCCTCGGGCACCGGGACGAAGAGGAGCATCATCTCCGTCGAGGGGAAGCTCTTGGCGACGATCACCTCGGGGTCCTCGTCGTAGAAGAGGTGCCAGCCGGTGATCGCCGACCAGAACCCTCCGAGCTTGCGGGCGTCGGTGCAGTCGAAGGTGAGATGGCGGATCTGGATCGTCATGGCCGGATCATCCACGATGCCGCTCGGAGGAGAAACGGGTTATTCGACGAACTCCGAGACCGTACGCGGCGTGGCCGCCGTCGCGAGCGCGACGGCCGTCTCGACCGGCACGTCCGGGACCTCCACGTACTCCCGGCCGGCCGCTGTCATGGCGGTGACCTGGGCGAGCCCGAGGCGACGGTCGAAGTAGGTCTGCTTGACCCGCCAGCCGATGATGCCCTCGGTCTGCAGAGCGGTGCGGACGGTCGTGAAGGAGCCGGATCGGACGACCAGATAGCGCTCGGTGAGCGCGTGGCCGAGGTGGCGGTGGGCGAGCTCGGCGCCGAGCAGCTCGAGGACGAACCCGATCACCAGCACCGCGACCGGTAGCCACCAGAGCCAGAGGTCGCCGTAGACCCCGATCAGCACCGTCGGCACCAGCGCGAGCGACGTCACTATCGCCGTGCCGATCAGCGCCCGGAACCAGTAGCGGCGCCGTGGCCGAGGTCCGTGGCCGGTGAGCTCGGCCGAGAACGCGTCCTCGCCGAGGATGTCCCTGCCCACGGTCGACACCACGGACTCCGGCGCCGTCGGCAGGACCGCGGGGAAGTTGTCGTCGAGACCGGTCGTGAGCAGGTTGAGGTCGGCCCCGCCGGCCAGGCCGATCAGCGGGCCGACGGTCGAGGTGGCGCCGCGTACCTTCGCCTCTTCCACCGTCGTCGCGCGAGTGCTGGTCAGGCCGAAGCTGCGCCGCAGCGTGGTGCCCTCGCGGCCCTGCTCGCGCACCACCTGGAGGTCCCACCAACGTACGACGTAGCCGACGCACGAGCCGGCCGCCCAGACCAGCACGGCGACGACGACCGCGATCGGGATCGCGATCAGCAGCATGTCGAGGAACGACTCGATCGGCCGGCCGTTGATCTCGCCGTCGTCGACCCGGAGCCCGAGCGTCTGCTCCCAGGGGATGAGCTCGGAGAAGGCGCCGAAGAACGCGGCCAGGCCACCAAGCGCGATCGCGAGGTTCTTGAGGTTGAGCGGGGCGTACTTGATCCAGGACCAGTCGAGCTTGGCGATCACCTCGCCGTCGTCTGCGACGGACGCTGGCGAGACCTCGCTGCCACCGGTGGCGGTCGACTCCGTCGAGCCCTCGTCGCCGGAGGCTTCGCCGCCGGGCTCGACCGCCTCGGCCGCCGATGGCGAAGGTGTGGCGTGCAACAGTTCGCGTCGCAGCCGGGCGGCGGATTCCTTGGTCAGGGAGTCGAGGTTGATCTGGCCCTCGTCGACCCCGGTGCCGACGCTGACCTTGGTGACGCCGAGCGCACGGTGGACGAGGGTCGAGTTGAGATCGACGCTGCGCACCCGGTCGAGGCGGGCGGTCAGGGTGGTGCGGTTGAGCAGCCCCTTGCGGACCTCCAGATGGGTCGGGGTCACCCGATATGTCGTGGTCAGCCAGGGGATCAGACCGATGACCGCGGCGACCACGGCGATGCCGACAGCGACCAGCAGGCCGATGAGCGGGTTGGCCTGCCCGGCACCGAAGGCACCGACGGCGACCGGGATGACGGCCTGGCGCAGCGTCGAGATCGGGCTGACCACGGCCGTCCATCCGGCCAGACGCTGCCACTCGTCCTCCGGGACCGGGGGCTGCGGGGGAGTCGGGGGCGTCGGGGGCGTCTCCGGAGTGCTCACGTCGCGTCCTCAGGCGTCGCCGCGGTGATCGCGACCAACTTCGCGACGACCTCGAGCGCGAGCGCGTCATCGAGGCACGAGATCTCGACGATGCCTGCGGACGAGGCGGTCGAGACCTTGACCGTACGCAGCCCGAAGTGCCGCATCAGCGGCCCCTGGGTCGAGTCGACCGTCTGCACCCGGGAGAGCGGCACGATCTCGTCGACGACGGTGAGCCAGCCGTGGCGTACGTGGACGGCGATCTCGGTCACCTCCCACCGGTGGATCCGGAACCGGACCGACGGCACGAAGGTCACTCCCGGGATCGGCGCCAAGACCATCAGCGCAACGGCCAGCCAGATCAGCCACGTCCACCAACCGGAGGGCGTCAGGACCGCCGTGACCGCCGCGCCGATCGCGAAGGCCAGCCAGAACACGGCACCGATGGCCGAGGTCATACGCCAGTAGGCCGGTGCTCGTTCGGAGACCTGATGAGCAGGTTCGCGAAGTCGTCGTGGTGCGTCGGGGGCGTTCACAGGAGGCGAGCCTATGGGGTGGCCGGTCTTTACCGTCGCAATTTGTGCGCGGCGATTACGGATGAGTACCAGTCGAAGGAGTCGCGCGGGGTGCGGACGAGGGTGTCGTAGTCGATGTGGACCAGTCCGAACCGCTGTGTGTAGCCCTCGGCCCACTCGAAGTTGTCCATCAGCGACCAGCAGTAGTAGCCCGTGACGTCGATGCCTTCTGCCGCGGCGCGCTCGACCTGGCGCAGGTGGAGGTCCAGGTAGGCGATGCGGTCGGCGTCGCCTTCGCCGGGGGAGGTGTTGTAGGAGGCGCCGTTCTCAGTGATCACGAACGGCGGATGCTCCGGATAGCGCTCGTGCAACGCGGTCAGCAGGTCGTGGAGGCCGTCTGGGACGACCGGCCAGCCGAAGTCGGTGGTCGGATAGCCGGTGATCGGCGGCTGCTCGATCGGGTTCGCCGCGCCCTCCGGCGCGGCGGCAGCGGCGGTCGGGTTGTAGTAGTTGAGGCCGTAGAAGTCGAGCGGCTCGCTGATCACCTCCAGGTCTCCTTCCTGGACCGGGAAGAGCGCGGCGAGGTCCTCGGGATAGCTGCCGAGCAGCACCGGGTCGGCGAACGAGTGGTTCCACAGCGTGTCCAGGAGCTTGGCGGTGGCCTGATCCGCCTCCGAAGAGGTCGCCGGCCAGACCGGCATGTGGTTGGTCGCGGTGCCGATGCTGGCCGCGCCCGCGGCGCGCAGCGCCTGGACCGCCAGGCCATGGCCGAGCAGCAGGTGGTGACCGACCGGCAGTGCGTCGAAGGCCAGGGCCTGACCGGGGGCGTGGATGCCGAGCGCGTGGCCGAAGACGGTCACCACGTTCGGTTCGTTCACCGGGCACCAGTGGGCGACCCGGTCGGCGAGCCGCTCGCCCAGGACCGCGGCGTACTCTCCGAATCTCTGCGCCGTCTTCCGGCTCAGCCAGCCGCCATGGGCGTCCTGCAGGACCTGCGGGGTGTCCCAGTGGAACAGGGTCGCCATCGGCGCGATGCCGTGCTCGAGGAGCCCGTCGACGAGCCGGTCGTAGAAGTCCAGGCCCGCCTGGTTGACTCCGCCCGCGCCGGTCGGCAGCACCCGGGACCACGAGATCGAGAAGCGGTACGCATCGAGCCCGAGCCTCGCCATCAGCGCGAGGTCCTCGTCGAGCCGGTGGTAGTGGTCGCACGCCACCGCTCCGCTGGAGCCGTCGACGATCCGCCCGGGTTCGGCGCAGAAGGTGTCCCACACCGAAGGACCTCGGCCGTCCTCGTCGGCCGCTCCTTCGATCTGGTAGGAAGCGGTGCTGGCGCCGAAGCGGAAGCCGGTCGGGAGGGTGCTGCCGGGAAGCTCGCTCACGCCGTCGAGTTTGCCCGCCCGACCCCGGCTCTGTCCGCGTTTCGGCTGTGCTCGGCGTACGACCCTAGGATTGTCGATCGTGGCACTCACCATCGGCATCGTGGGACTTCCCAACGCGGGCAAGTCGACCCTCTTCAACGCTCTGACCAAGAACGACGTACTCGCGGCGAACTACCCCTTCGCCACCATCGAGCCCAACGTCGGCGTCGTCGGGGTGCCCGACGAGCGGCTGCCGGAGCTGGCGAAGATCTACGGGTCCCAGAAGCTGCTGCCGGCCACGGTGCAGTTCGTCGACATCGCCGGGATCGTGCGCGGCGCCTCGCAGGGTGAGGGTCTGGGCAACAAGTTCCTCTCCCACATCCGTGAGTCCGACGCGATCTGCCAGGTCACCCGGGTGTTCCGCGACGACGACGTCACCCACGTCGACGGCAAGGTCGAGCCCGCCAACGACATCTCCACGATCCAGACCGAGCTGATCCTGGCCGACCTGGAGACGGTCGAGAAGGCGATCCCGCGGCTGGAGAAGGAGTCGCGCAAGGCCCCCGACCTCAAGGCCAACCTAGCCGCTGTGATCGAGGCCAAGGAGGCCCTCGAGGCCGGCACCCCGATCATCGCCACCAAGATCGACCGGGCTCTGATCCGCGACCTGATGCTGCTGACCGCCAAGCCCTACATCTTCGTCTTCAACTGCGACTCCGACGAGCTCGCCGACGAGGCCCTGAAGGACTCGATGCGCGAGCTGGTCGCTCCCGCCGAGGCGATCTTCCTGGACGCGAAGTTCGAGTCCGAGCTCGTCGAGCTCGACGAGGACGAGGCCCGCGAGTTCCTGGCCGACGCCGGCGTCGAGGAGCCTGGCCTGGACATCCTGGCCCGCGTCGGCTTCGACACCCTCGGCCTGCAGACCTACCTGACGGCCGGGCCCAAGGAGGTCCGCGCCTGGGAGATCCCCCAGGGCGCCACCGCTCCCGAGGCCGCCGGTGTCATCCACACCGACTTCCAGAAGGGCTTCATCAAGGCCGAGATCGTCTCCTACGACGACCTCATCGCGTGCGGCTCCGTCGCCAAGGCACGTGACCTCGGCAAGGTGCGCATGGAGGGCAAGGACTACGTCATGGCCGACGGCGACGTTGTCGAGTTCCGCTTCAACGTCTAGTTCGGGGACGAAGTGACCGCCTCGACTGCGCCTTCGATCAGGTCGGCGACTCGGAACGAGACAGCGAAATTGGCGGCGGTCCTCGCTGAGGCGTTCGCCCATTATCCCTGGACCACGTGGGCGATCCCGGCAGAGGACTATTCTCGACGGTTGACCGAACTGCAGGATCTCTATCTTCGATACGCGCTCGACGAGGGCGTGGTCCTGGTGGACGAGCAGCTCGGCGGAGTCATCGCACTCTTGCCGCCGACAGCAGCTCGTCCCTCGGAGGAGTTTCAACAACGAGTCGTAGAGCTCCACGGTGCGCGCTTCACTGCGGTCGCCTCGACCAGCCTTCCAGCTGCGCCTGAAGGTCACTGGAGTCTGGAGACGCTGGGAGTTCATCCCGAGCGTCAAGGAGAGGGCCTCGGCCAGGCGCTCATTCACGCAGGATTGGGCGCGGTGTCGACATCCGCTCACCATGGCGTTGCGTTGGAGACCTCGGACGAGAGAAACGTTCGGCTCTACGAACGCGCCGGGTTCTCCGTGTGTGCCACTACGAGAGTTGACGATGGCCCGATGGTGTATTCGATGGTGCTTAGCAGTCCTGACCGAACGGGGTCCCTGGTTGCTGCTGAGGACGCCATCGATTCCCGCTTCAGCGTCTGACCTGCGGTCATGGGGGCGTGCAGGGTCTCGTCCGCGGAAGCGGAAAAGAGGGCCGGAGACTCATCATCCGGTACCTGATCCGGTGCCTGACCGGACCCCGGAGCGAAACCGGTACGCGTGGGCAAACCTCGAGCGCCCACTACACACGTCGTTCTGGTTCGGCGTCGCGGCTGGGATCCTGGTCGCTGGTCTGATCGTCGTCGGGATCGTCGGGGAACACATCGACCCGGATCCGGGCTATGCGGTGGTGCCGCGGGTCGCAGCGTTCGTCGCGCTGATCGCGATGACGATCATGTACGTCATCCTGTTGGTGTCCAACGCTGCTCTGCGCCTCATCGAGCGGCAGGACTGAACACCCAAGCCGACCTTCAGGCGCAGCCGATGAAATGTCTCCGCTGACCCCTCGCCGATCTGAGGCCTGCACGAACCCCGTCGGCGATCTCGGGGTGAAGGCGGTACCTATTGGAGCAGCCCCACCGCAAGTGACATACCCAGGAACAGCGCAAGCTGGTACGCGCTGTTGATCATGGTGAGTTGAGCCGGTTTCTGCTCGAAGCCGTTGTGTTGCGCCAGCGTGGAGAGTGAGAAGCCGAGCCACGCGGTCAGGCCGACTGCCAGGGCGAGCCAGACCGAACCGCTGCCAAAGAATCCGGACGCGATGGAGGAAGCGGCGGCAAGGGCTGTCGCCGTCACGATGATCGATGCCACCAAGATCGCGAACGGACGCTTGCCAGCCTTCGCCGAGTCCTTCTTGGTCACCCCGGTCAGCTTCCGCCAGGTGCCGCCAACCAGGCCCCAATCGCTGTACCAGACCCACGCGATCGCCATCCCGACTGCGATCGCGACCACGACGGCCAGCCAACTGACGTTCAACTCCACGGCAGACCGTCCTCTCGACTTCGACGGAGTTGATATAATCAATCATGATGGAAAAAGTCAACCAGACCAAGGGGCCGCGCTCCTACGGACAGTTCTGTGCGCTCGCGCGCTCACTGGACGTGGTCGGCGATCGATGGACGCTGCTCATCGTGCGCGAGCTGCTGGCCGGCCCGATGCGGTACACCGAACTGAAGACATCGCTCGAGGGCGTCGCGACGAACCTCTTGTCTGCGCGGCTCAAGACCATGGAGGCGAACGGGATCATCGATCGCCGCCTGGAAGGTGCAGGTGTCGCTTACGCGCTCACGCCCTGGGGCATGGAGCTGCGGGAACCGATGGAAGCGCTCGGCCGCTGGGGAGCACCGCTGCTCGCGAGCGGACCTGGTGACGACGCGTTCCAGCCGCGCTGGCTGATCCTCGCGCTGCCCGCAATGCTTCGAGGTGTGACCGCCTCGTCTCCCGTGGAGATCGGGATAGAAGTTGATGGGTTCCTGATGGTGCTGCGCGTCGACGAGGATGGCCCGACCGCATTCGCCCGAACCGATCAGCGGCCACGCACTGTCTTTACCGCCGCCTCAGATGTTGTCATCGGCCTCGCTGCCGGCGGCATCACCATCGACCAGGCGCTGGCGATGGGCGCCCTTGACGGTGACGAGGGTGTGCTAGCAGAGGTGTTCGCGACCAGCGCGCATTGATCAAAGCTAGGTCTGTTCTTGAACTCGGTGTCGTTCAGGTTTAACGTCTAGCGTTATTGACGCTCTCCGTTATACTCTTTGACTTGTGATCAGGTCGTTCGGAGACAAGAACACCGAGTGCATCTGGCGCGAGCAGTACGTCAAGGCCTTCGACAAGGTCCTTCAACGCCAGGCGCTCCGAAAGCTGGAGTTGCTGCACGCTGCGATGGACGTCGAGGATCTCCGGATCCCGCCGGGCAACCGTCTCGAGCAGCTCAAGGGTGGCCGCAAAGGGCAGCACAGCATCCGGGTCAATGACCAGTGGCGGATCTGCTTCGTGTGGGGGAACGGCGGTGCAGAGCATGTCGAGCTGGTCGACTACCACTAGCGAGGAGGCGTTGTGATGACGGATGACGAGTTGATCGAGCCGATCCACCCGGGAGAGATTCTGATGGAGGACTTCATCGAGGGCTTTGGGATCACCCAGAACAAGTTGGCGGTTGCGATCGGTGTGTCGCCGCGTCGGATCAATGAGATCGTTCACGGCAAGCGCGGTATCACCGCGGACACGGCGGTACGACTTTCCCGGTACTTCGGGAACTCCGCAGAGTTCTGGATGAACCTGCAGGCCCACTACGAACTCCGGATCGAGCGACGAGCACTGCAGGCCCAGCTCGACGCGATCGAGCCGATCCGTGAGGCCTCGTGAACCAGGATCGAGTCGTTCGAACGGCGAAAGAGCGCGATCTGGACGCCGTCGTCGCGCTACGGGCTGAGATGTTCTCCGCCATGGGTGTTCCGGTCGGGGCAGGTGAGTGGCGGCGCAACGCCCGTGAGTGGTTTGCTGACAGGCTCGATGATCCACGCTGTCGGATCGTCGTCGTGGAAGTGGACCGAGTGGTGGTCTCGTGTGCGCTGGGCACGATCCGCGATGCGGCTCCCTCCCCGTCGGCACCTCGTGGTGGCGACGTACTGGTGAGCAATGTCAGCACCGCTCCCGGTGCTCGCGGGCGCGGTCATGGACGGGCCGCGTTCGATGCGGTGATGGAGTGGGCGCAGACCAGTGGGGTTGAGCGAGCTGAGCTTCTGGCCACCGTGGATGGACGCGCAATGTACGAGCGGGCAGGGTTCAAGGAGACTGGACACCCAGCAATGCGGGCAGACCTCCGTCCCTGAGGTGCCGACGCTGGTCGGAGAGTAGGCGCGATGGCGACTGTCAGCGATGTGCCGCCTTTGCGATTTCCGACGTGAGGTTGTTCCGTGACGGAATCGGTGGGTTCGCTTCGGCGTATGACCCGAGTGTCGTCGATCGGTCGAGTGTGTGACGTTCGGATCGACCTAGAATCCTCGGGTGCCACGAATCGAGCTCACCACTGAGATCCCGGCGTCGCCGGAGCGGTGCTTCGAGCTCAGCCTGTCCGTGGACGCACACCGATCTTCGATGTCCGCCTCCGGTGAACGTGCCATCGCGGGTGTCACCTCCGGCGTGATGGGTCACGGGGACTCGGTGACGTGGAGGGCCCGCCACTTCGGGATCCCGATCACGATGACGTCGATGATCAGCCAGTACGACGCTCCGCACCGGTTCGTGGACGAGCAGAGGTCAGGCCCGTTTCGGAGGTGGCGGCACGAGCACCGTTTCGAGCCGACCGCCGGGGGCACGTTGATGACGGATGTCGTGGAGTTCGAGTCGCCGGCGGGGGTGATCGGACGGTTGGGGAACGTCGTCCTGCTCAATCGATACATGACGAGGCTGTTGCGGCAGCGGAACGCATGGTTGACGGACACACTCTCGGCTCCTGAGGCTTGACGACGCTGCGCCGGATGGTCGCCCCGGGCGTCCGGCTAGGCTCTGCCGGAGTCTCGGCTGACGGAGTGGAGATGTGATGGATGGTCAGGGTGCGGCGATGTGGAGCGCATTCCTGCTGCTGACGTACCTGCCGACGATCGTCGCGCTGATCCTGATCGTCCGTGGTGCTGTTGTCCGGGGACGGATCACCGGGCTGGACGTCCTCGATGTCGCGATGGTGTCGGTCTTCTGCTGGGCCGGTGCTCTCGTCTACTTCCTCATCGCCTTCCTCCGTAGCCGACGGGAGGCGCGGGCCTTGGTCGGTTCGAGTCCCGTGATCGAGGAGAGCGAGGCGACCCTGAATCGGGTCGATGAGGCGTACGCGCGGGCCTGGGCCGAAGCGCGTACAGCCGGCGACGATGTCCTGATCGACATGCTCCACCAAGCAGGACTCGGGCCGGAGTGGACCGAGCGGGGGCGGCCGCGGGCGGATCTGTTGCTGGCCATCTGGCAGGCGGGCGCTACTCCGAGGTCGAGCTCGAAACAGCTTCGCGAAGCGCTCCGTGCGCGGGCGGCATCGCGCGATGGTCAGGTGTGGGAACCGACGTTGACCACTCGTCCGGACGAGTCGCGGTAGAAGAATCGGCGCACGCCCCACTCTTCCGTGGACAGAGGGTGGACGATCTCGACGTCCGCGGTCACGGCCGCGGCGTAGGCGGCTTCGACATCATTGACGAAGATCGAGACGTCCGGGTTGACCGAGGCAGTCGCGTCAGCGGTCATCAGTCCGAGCTGGTGGCCGGCGCCGTCAGCAAGGAAGGCGATCCACCCCATGTTCATGACCACACGCATGCCGAGCACGCCGGTGTGCTCGGTGATGGCGGTCGCGAGATCGTCGACGGTCAGGATGGGGGTGATGCGCTCGATCTCCATGCGACGATCCGATCATACTTTCGGTGCCGGTGTGCAGGCCTGATCGGAGCCGAGCTATGCAGCCCGGTCACACGTCCGCCGACATGCGCTGGTCGGTGCCGGGCGCAGGCGCCTGATCGCCGGCGCCGGGACGGCGGCGCACGTAGTAGGCGACGGCGAGCACGACGACGACCGGTCCCCAGAAGGGGAGCGGAGCGGTGCAGATCATCGCGAGCGCTTCCCACCACCCATTGTCGTAGGTGACGTGGTCAGCGATGCCGAACGCGGTCAGTGATTGACCGCCGCCGAGCGGGATGGATCCGAACAACGCGGTGAGGGCCAGACCACCGAGCAGGGCAGGGATCACCGCCGCCATCGGCCGAATGTGCTTGCCGCCGATGAACGGGAGCCGTGCGGGGGCGACCTCGCCCCAACCGCGGACCAGCCCGATGCACAGGAACGCGACCAGCTCCGACAGCACGCTGAGCCCGAACACGTACGGGATGCTCAGCCACAAGGCCGGCATGTACCCGTCCTGCTGCTGCCCCATTTCGAAGTGGAACGCGAAGGGCAGCCGCCACAGGCATGAGGGCAGCAGCAGCAATGGCATCGCGTAGGCCAGCCGCATGATCCATCGCGGCACCGGCCGCTCGGTGTCGCCGACGGCCGGAGCGGTGGGGTGGAACGTGTGGAGAAGCTTCTTGATCGTCATGTCTCCGACTCTGGCGATCCCGGCGTCGCGGGTGATCACCCTTGCGAGGGAGTCGGATCCCCCGCAAGGGCGGACAAGCTGCTACCGCGAGCTCGCCGTCGAAGCTCTGCAACACGTCGAATGTGTTCATGGCGGAGCACTCAAACGGTCAGCGGAAGCTACCGGCATTCAGTCGCGTAGCCACGTTTATTCGGTTCCACGCGTTGACCGATGCGATTGCGGTCACCAGCGCCGCCAGTTCCGCATCTTCGAAATGATCGGCGGCCTCGTCCCAGCTGTCGTCGGGAACTCCCTCGGAGTTGTCGGCGATGCGGGTGATCGCCTCGGTCAGTGCCAGCGCCGCGCGCTCAGCGTCGGTGAAGAACGGTGTATCCCGCCATGCCGCGACCGACCAGAGGCGCTCATCGCTCTCGCCCACCGACCGCGCCTTACGTGAGTGCATGTCGATACAGACCGCGCACCCATTGATCTGACTGGCTCGGATCCGCACGAGCTCGAGGAGACCCCGGGGGATCCCGCTGCTGTTCACGTACTCCTCGACTGCATTGAGCCCTCGATAACCATCGGCAGAGAGCTTGTACACATTCTTCATTCGTGCAGGCATGGCGACCTTTCGGTAGAGCCTCGGTCGATGTCATGAATGGGTCTCTTTGACGCTATCATCGACATCAAAGGTCCGCAATATCGATAATAAGGAAGGCGCGAAGCTGCCGCTGAGCGCCGAGTAGATTCCTGGCGCTTTGCTAGTTCGGGAGGTCAGCTCTCGCCTTCGCGGACGTCTTTCCCGTCCTCTGCGAACTCCTTGAAGTCCCGCATGTGCTGTTGCGACTGCTTGTGGAAGGTGCGTGGCATGAGGAGCCCCACCAGTCGCATCTGCAGGCTGGTGAACCGGTATTCGCTCTCCTGCTCCCACAGAGTTGTCTCTGGGCTGGTCTCAGTCAGCCGATCGCGCGCCACGCTCCACATGCCAGGGCCGGCGATCTCCCGGGCGAAGTGAACGACGACCTCCTTCGGGATGCTGTGCAGATCCTCCGGATCTCGCCGCGTGATCGTCTCGGTCAGCTCCATCGTCTGCTGGCCTGACTGCATCACGACCCGCGATTGTGTGCCGAGCTCGCCGTGCACTCCGTTCACCGGTTCGTGCACCACCACTCCGCGCAACCACTTCGGTAGCTGACCGGGGTCAGCGAGCAGGCTGGCCACCTGTTCCCTGGGCAAGGCGATCTCGATCGAGTTGGTGTATTTCACGGAGCCATTTTCTTTCAGTCTCGGGACGCGTTCCGCTGGCGTGCGTGCTTTCGATAGATCTCGACTGCGGATCGGACGCGAGGATGCTCGTCGCCGTCGAGAGCCGAGGCGATCGCGAGCCCGCGTTCGACGTCCGCGGACGTTCCCTTCTTGATGAACCAGAGTGGTGCCGTGATCGCTGATCTGCGTCGGAGCGGATCTTCAGCGCACGCGAGCTCGTCGAGCACGGCGCCATCGACGGCTTCGATGAGGATCGGCCAGCCGAGCACCCGCGGGGCCGCCCGATCCACCATGTCCCACGTGCTGATGGCGTCATGTCGATCAAGGTAGATGCGGGCGAGAGCCGCGCGCTCGTCGCTCGTGAGGTTCCGTCGGGCGCGGAAGTCGAGGACGCAGAACGCTGACAAACGCATCTCGTACGCCGGATGCTCGAAGAGAGCGTCGAGCTCCGTTCCTGGTAGATCGACAGCAGACTTCGCGATGTCGAACAGCGTGCCCATCCGCACCCCGACCACGAGCTCATCGTCGGCGACGCGGTTGCGGATCTTCGCCTCCTCGATCGGGTCGGCGACGTCGTGCAGGGCCTCGGCGACCTGGGCAGCAGTCGAGAGCGGCGTTGGCATGGACACGAGCATATGGACCCTGGCGCAGAGGCACACGTAGTCACCGAACATGGAGAAGGATCACTCGGTTCGCGCTGAAGGTCGGCCTGTACATTGTCGCGTCGTGATCGAAGGCGTGGGCGGGCGAGTCGTCGCTGACAGGTACGTGCTCGCCGACCGGCTGGGCAGCGGCGGCATGGGCACGGTGTGGAGTGCCTGGGACCAGTTGCTGCAGCGGACGGTTGCCGTCAAGGAGCTCCATGCCGTCGGCGGTGGGCACGAGCAGCAGGTGTCGACGCGGCGGGTGCTGTCGGAGGCGCGGGCGATCGCCCGGGTGACTCATCCGCATGTCATCGACATCTACGACCTGGTGGAGTTCGACGGCGGTCTCTGGATCGTCATGGAGCTGGTCCCCGGTGGCTCGCTGAGCGACCGAGTGGGATCGAGAGGTCTCCTGTCGCCGGCGGAGACGGCCCGCGTCGGCCTGGAGATCCTGTCCGCGTTGGAGGCGGTCCACGCCGCGGGCGCGCTGCATCGCGACGTGAAACCGGCCAACGTTCTTCTGCGCGCGGACGGCAGCAGCGTGCTCACCGACTTCGGTATCGCCGCCCTGTCCGGGCACACCGGTCTCACGGGCACGGGGAGCGTGATCGGCTCGGCCGAGTACATGGCCCCGGAACGTCTGCGCGATCGCCTGTCGGTCCGGCCAGCGATCTGTTCTCCCTCGGTGTCACGCTGTGTTTCCTGGCGACCGGTCAGACCCCCCTTCGCCCGCGGGGACCTCGCGGCGACAACGTTCGCCGTCGCTTACGAGCCGCCCTCCGTCCACGTCCCGGGGCCGCTCGGCGATGTCATCGAGCAGTTGCTGGACAAGGAGCCGGCGAAGCGCCCGCCCGGCGCCCGACTGGCTGAGGCGCTGCGGTCGATCGTCGACGGAGCTCCCCGGGCGCTGCAGGCGACACTGCGGCAACCGGGGCTACCGGCACAGCCCGGGCACCCCGCGCGCGCGAACCGGCGCCGCACGGCGCTCATGGGGGCGATCGCCGCCGTGGTGTTCCTAGCCGGAGCGGTCGTGACCGCGTACGTCGTCGGGGACGATCCTGATCCTGGGTCGAAGAACCAGACCGCGCAGACGGCCGCCGGTGTCTCTGCAGGCTCGCCTGTGGATGGGTGATGCCGGTTCCGGGGGAGAGGGGGAGGTTCTGGGTCTTCTCCGGCGATCAGTATCTGCTGGTCCACACCGCGGGCGACCGGTCCGGCAAGGGGCGGCTCCATGAGCCACGCCCACTCACCGACTGGCCGTCATTGAAGTCAGTTCGAACTGACTGATCCGTTGAGCACCGATCCCGCGCGAACGTGCGGATAAGCCGGGTCGCGATCCTGGAAGCTCAGGATGCTCGGGTTGCGGATCACGCCGTCCTGGATCTCGATCGCCCGGGTGACGGTCAGGTCGGTCTCCCAGGCGGCCGGTCCTTCCATGACCGTACGCAGGAACGGCAGCAGAGCCTCGCTGATCTCCCAGGTGGCCGAGTTCCACAGGTACGACGGGGTGTGGTCGACCGCGTAGTAGTTGACGCCGTCGCCGACCGTGAACATCGGGTCGTCGAACGTCGTGGGCTTCGCCCACTCGAACCCCATGCCCTCGTCGCACGAGACGTCGACGATCAGGCTGCCCGGGGCGAACCCCGCCAGATCCTCGGTACGCAGATAGGTCAACGGTGCTGCGACGTCCTGGAGCGTGCAGTTGACGACGATGTCGTGCGATGCCAGGAACTCGGGGAGCAGCACGTCGCCATCCCTCGTGAGCACCTCGCTGAGGTGGATCTCGCCGTCGCCGGTGTTGAGCTGGGCGATGTGTGCGCCGTGGATCGGGGAGCCGACCGCCGCGACGCCGCGCTGGGTGAGGACCTGGATGTCGTGGATGCCCTGCGCCGTGAGCGCGGTCACCGCGCCCCGTGCCGTCGCACCGAAGCCGATGACGACCGCGCTCCGACGAGGCCCGTACATGCCCGTCGATCCGATGAGGCGAAGGGCATGGAGCACCGAGCAATAGCCGGCCAGCTCGTTGTTCTTGTGGAACACGTGCAGGCTGAAGTCACCGCGGTGGCTCCAGTGGTTCATCACCTCGAACGCGATGAGCGTGAGCCGGCGGTCGATCGCCGTCTGCGTCAGCCCGGTGTCCTGCACGCAGTGCGGCCATCCCCACAGCACACGGCCCTCGGGGATCACCTCCACGTCGGCAGCCTGCGGCTTCGGCAGCAGCAGCACGTCCGCCGCCTCGATCACCGCGGAGCGATCCGCGACCCTGCCGACCCGCGACTCGACGTACCCAGGCTCCAGCTGGAAGTCAGCGCCGTAGCCACGCTCGACGATCATCCGCGCGCGGATGTCGGGGTCGATCCGATCGAGGTGGTGAGGGTGGATCGGCAGCCGCCGCTCGTTCTCCATCGAGGAGGCGGCGAGCATCCCGAGGGTGAGCAGCGTGCTGCTCGACGAGCTGGGGACGATGGACAGGGGTGAATCGGTGCCGGACATCCGGACTCCCGTCATTGGGGAACCAGGGGCAGCTCCTGCCTCGATCGTACGCGCAGGCAGTCCTGCCGACGTGATCGTCAGCACGTGCGAAGGAGCCCCCGTCACCCCTGGGGCAGCAGCGCTTTGGTGAGCTTGTGCATGCTCGTCCGCGCCGAGTCGGTCGCTGTGGGGCCGAGCGCAACCAGCGCAACGATCAGCGCCGCGACCTCGTCCGGTTCGAGCGAGATGGGGTCCAGCTTCGCCCGCACATCCAGGAGATAGCCGCCTCCCGGGCCTCGCTGAACCCGGATGGGGATCCCGCTCTCACGCATCTGGGCGATATCGCGCTCGACGGTCCGAGCGGTCACCTCGAGAGCATGAGCCAGTGCGAGTGCCGACTTCGGTACGCCGCGCTGCCATCGCAGCTGCTCGATGAGGGCGTGCTGCCGCTCGATCCGACGCAGAGTCAGATGCGGATCGGCCGATCTGGAGAACGCCACAACGCGACCCTAATGCCGACATCCGCCTGTCGGCCTCTAGCCGTAGTTTGAAACGTATGACACTTCCTCTTCTTTTCCTGTCCGGTGCCGGGCTTCCCGCTTGGGTCTGGGACGAGGTTCGCTCCGGGATCGCGGCCCCGTCGGCGGTTGCTCCTCGCCCTGTGCCAGGTTCAGGCACCGTCGCTGAGTACGCGCGAGCGGCTCTCGACGCCGCCCCGGAGGGACCCTTCGGTGTCGTCGCGCACTCTGCTGGAGGCGTGGTCGCCACCGAGCTGGCACGCCTCGCCGCGGGTCGAGTGGCCGCAGTGCTCGGAGTCGCCGCGGTGATCCCCGCTTCCGGCGCCTCTTTCGCCTCTTCGCTGCCGTTCCCCAACAAGATCCTGCTCCCGCTGATCCTCCGCGTCGCGGGCACCCGACCACCCGAGTCAGTTATCCGCAAAGGCCTCGCCGCGGGGCTCGACGAAGAGACCGTGCAGCGGCTGATCGCCGACCTCGAACCCGAACCGCTGAAGTACTTCACCACCCGCACGACGGGGCACGAGGCAATGCATGCCGTGCCGCTCAAGGAGTACGTCGTCACCACGGATGATGCCGAGCTGACCGCCACCATGCAGCGAGGCTACGCAGGGCAGCTCGGCGCACGCGGCGTGACCGAGATCGCCAGCGCGCACCTGCCCATGATCACCAACTCAGCCGAGGTGATCGCCGCCGCGCAGGACCTCGCCGAGAGCCAGCCAGCAGTTTCAACCGAGCTGGGAGGCGACCGATGAGCGTCTGGGCAGAATCCGTCAAGAGCGGCTGGGCGAACCTGGTGGGCCCGGAGGCCACTCGTACGAACACCACGATCGCCCTCGGGTCCGCAGTCGTCGGAATGGTCGGGGCAGCGATGTGGGCGAGGCGCAGCGGGGCGGGCGCCGGGTCGACGACGATCATGGCCGGGTTGGCCTTGGACCTGATTGGTGGCGCGTACGTGAACAACACACGAGCGTCCGTCCGGTGGTACGAGCGTGCCGGCCAGGACGATGCCGACCACCTCAGGTTCGCAGCGCTGCACGGACATCCTGTCGTGGTCGCCTGGGCTGATCACCGCGTGGGTGCCCGCGACAACGGCGCCTCCTGGGCCCTGGCCCAGTACGGCTACATGATGCTGTCGACCGCCGTCATCCGACGTTCTCCGACCCATCGGCGCAGCCTGGGGCTGGCTCTGACCGCCGGCGGTCTCGTCCTCGACCGCGCGCTGGGAAGCTCGACGGTCGCGCCATGGTTCGCCTGGTCCTACTACCCCAAGCTGCTGATGGGGCACGCTGCGGGATCGCTCTGGCCCGAGACGGATATCGGCGTCCGGTCATCCTCTCGGTGAGGCGTCGATCAGTCCTTGGAGGGCGTCGCGCGTCCGAGGGTGAGCAGGCCCGGCCGACGGCTAGGTCCAGCCGTCGGCCGGGTCCGGTCGTGTGTCAGGCGGGCACCTTGTCGAGGAAGCCGCGTACGTCCCGGATGCGCTGGTCGTCGTCGAGGACGACCACGTCGA